>CAIUWK010000021.1 GCA_903902855.1 uncultured Geobacter sp.
CCGGGCCTGGGGCGGCACCGCCTATCACCGTCCGTTACGGGCGAGTGAATTCACGACGGGTAGCGCCACCTGCGGGGCGGGCACCTGTCCTACCGGCGGCAATGGCGGTCAGGTCGGCGACGGCTCAACCCGAACCTACACCCCGGGCGGTTCGTACTAGCACGTAAGTCTGAACCTTGATGTATAAAAGCCCTGCCTCCCCAGGCAGGGCTTTTTGTTAGGAGCAGGGTAACTTCCACCACCAAACTGCGGATTGATACGTTGAGAGATACGACTATGAGGAAATTGTTAGTTTATTTTATGCGAAAGGCAGGCATCTGTCTGGTCCTGTTGCTTTCTGTCGCCAGTTGCACCAAGGCCCAGCACCGATCCGGTAGCAATGTTGCATCAGAGACACGTATCCTGGCGACGATTGCCGATAATGACATGCCGCCGCCACCACCTGTGAGTCATTCGGAGAAGCCTGATCCACAGCTGCAACAGGCTTCATTTCAGGTGATATTCAGTGAATCAGGCAGGGGTGTGGCTTACCTCGTGCAAAAGGGCGATAAGCTGTCTGTTGTGCATAACCAGAGCAGGGGTAAGGAATATTCTGCACTAGGAACCGTCGTCATCAGTGGTGACGGGGGGCGCGTCGCCTACGGAGCGCTCACGGGCGGCAAGTGGTCCATGGTTGTTGATGGCAAAGAGGGAAAGGGTTACGAGACCTTACTCACGCCTCTATTCAGTCCTGATGGGCGGCATGTGGCATATCTGGCAAAAGAAGGGGATAGATGGTATCTGGTTGTGGACGGCATGCCGAATGCGGGGACGATAGCGAGTTATACGACGCCTGAATTCAGTTCCGATTCAACCAAGATCGTTTATATTGAAACGGCAGCTTCCAGCGCCGAGATGAAGTTGATCATAAGTGACCTCACGTTCCGCACGCAGCAGGTCAAGAAGTCCATCGGAGATCTGCTGTTCATCCTGAACAAGGATAAAAATCATCTTGCGGCAACGGAGGTAGTCGGTAAAAAGCTTCGAGTGATAGATTTCAGTATTGATAAGCCTGAACTCGTTCGCACGGGAGCACTTTATGATCTCATCGAACGACTGACGATTAATGACGTCGGCGATTCCGTAACCTACTGTGCCCTGAAAGATGGAAAGCGTCTTATTGTGTTGAATGACAGAGAAGAAACGCTTCCGAAAGGTCTCCTGCCGGAGCTTCCCCTCGTCCGTCCTGATAAGAAGGGTGTGGGCATCTTGCTTGGTTCGGAAAAAATTATCGGTCTCTACCAGGCATTTTACAGCACTCCCGGGCAGGTAAATAAGTACGATGAGGCAGCCGGTTTGACCTATGGTGAAGATAGCCTTCTCTATGCATTTGCTGCTCGCAAAGGTGATGACTGGTTTGTGGTGGTGAACGGCAAGGAAGGTCCTGTCTTTGACAAGGTGGTTGCGCCGCAAATTAGCCCGGACGGCAAACGCATTGCGTATCGCGCCAGAAAGAACGGCAAACGTTTTGTCGTAATAGCCGACAATTTTGCAAAAACAATCGTTACTCATCCGGTCCATGAGCAGATTTTTGATGTCAAGTTTACCGGCGACGGCAAATCGGTTGCTTACGGTGTTAAGGATGAACGGCAACTGATTTGGAAAGTAGTCCCGCTGTAATTATCTCCTTACGGCACGACTCTTCGGCATGAACGGCAGGGCGGGGATGGAACGAATCAAAAACGGTAAGGTTGTCTTCTGCTGTCTGTTTCTCATTGTTTCATCACTTCTGGTCTATCTGCCTTCGATACACCATGAGTTCATCCCGTTGTTTGACGATACTCCTTACGTGCTGTGCAACCCCAGCGCGCAAGGAGTATCACCGGCCAATATCAGGAGTGCCTTTACTCGTCTGTATTGCGGTAACTACGCTCCTTTTCACATTATCTCGTATATGTTCAATTATGAGATGTCAGGCCTTGATCCTTCAAATTATATTTTAACCAATATAGTACTCCATATCATCAATGGGATACTGATCTATCTTTTACTGTTGCGAAGTTCATTCGCACATCGTTATGCATCTCTTGCCGCATATCTGTTTCTGCTCCATCCTGTGCAGGTTGAGTCTGTCGTCTGGATATCGGAAAGAAAGACGGTTCTTTCGATGCTGTTCTTCTTAGCGGCAACGCACTTCTACCTCACGTATCTTCGAGGAAGAGCCGGAAGAAGCTATCTCCTTTCTCTGATCACCTTCGTATCGGCAGTACTGAGCAAGTCTACGGCTGTCATTTTGCCGCTATGTCTCATATGCTATGATGCCGCGTACCGGAAGCACGATAACAGACTAAAGGATAAGATACCTTTCATTGCTGTCGCTCTTGCAGGCGCCTGTCTTACACTATATTCTCAGGATTCATCACGTCAGGGTGGACGGACAACGTACCACGGCGGTTCCCCTCTCGCCACTTTCTTTACCATGCTCCCTGTGCTGCAAAGATATATCCGGAATCTCTTCTGTCCAACAGGATTGTCAGCCTATTACGGCAATTTAGTTCCAAAGAGTTTTTTTGATGAAGAGGTCTTCCTGGCCGGTATCTTTTCTCTCTGTTTACTGCTGTTTGGTGTCTACTTGTTCCGTAGAAATAAGGAGCTTTTTTGTTGGTATTCGATTTTTTTTGTCGGACTCCTCCCGGTTTCTCAGATTGTGCCGATTGTAACGTTGATAAATGATAGATATCTTTATTTCCCTATGGTTGGAGCCGCCGGATTTTGTGCCGCCGGAATCAGGCTTACACATGAGACCTACCCTAAAACCGGAAGATATGTTACGGTCATCTGCGTCGTCATCTGCTTGTCACTCTCATGGCTGACGTATCTTCAGACGAAAACATGGCAAAATAGTTTTAGCTTGTATCGTCAGATTATTTTTCAAAACAGTGAGCAGATCGATTTCAAGATTCTGCAGGACCAATATTTTCTGCAGAGCGATGTCAAGGGGTTGACGGAAGTAGCCGAAAAACTGCTCAATAACTTTCCCTCTTCACCCGATGTCCTCAAGTTCGCTTCCAAGGTATATCTGCGGGCAAACAATCCTCATGCCGCTCAGCTATCTCTTGAAAAATTAACTGAATCTACTCCCGTCGATCTGGAGTCTCTTCTCATGTTGGCGACCGTCTATAGAAACAGCGGCCGGTTAGATGCCGCGAAAAAGGTGTATGAACAGATACTCGTGCTTTATCCAGGGTATGGAGTTGCGAATCGAGCACTGAAGGAAATCGGACAGTAACAAACTCAGGATTGCCTGAAAATTCTGACAGCATGACATAAAGGATAGTCGATCCATGGATACTCCCACACCGTCACCCGCCGATAATCAGCCGGAGCAGGAAGCATACCCCGTCGAACCTCGCTACCATCCGATCCATAAGATCCCGAGGAAAATCTACGATTTCCTTGCCTCCGCCCGTCTGGCAATGGTGCTGCTGGTGACGATCCTCGCCTGTTGCATTTCCGGCGTCACGTTGTGGCGCGGCGCCGAAGCCGGCCGAATGGTTTTCGGCGCACTCTGGTTTAACTCTATCCTGGTGCTGCTGGTGGTGAACATCGCCTGCTGTTTTTTTGGCCGGATTTGGGGTCGGCGGGTTACACTCATCTCTTTTGGTATGATCTTGTTCCACCTTTGCTTTGTCAGCGTCCTTTTGGGGGTGGTCTATAACAGTCTGTTTTATTTCCGGGGGATTATCCGGTTGACGGAGGGTGAGGCGCTTCCCAGCGGTGATCCGCGCAGTTATGACAGCTACGAGCAAGGGCGCTTTTTCAGCTTTTCACGATTGAAGGGGGAGACAACCCTTATCAAGATGCATGCCGGCTTTAAGATCGGTGGAGAAGATAAGCGGGCTGCCTACGAGGTTGCGGTGGGGGAGGGGGGTGACCGTAGCAAGGGAATCATCTACATCACTCACAAGCTCTCACATCATGGGGTTGATTATTTTAATGACCGTGAGGGGTATTCATTGCTGGTTATTCTTTCGGATAATCAGGGGCGGGAACTGTACGGAGGTCATGTCCCGCTCCAGAGCATCCGGCAAAAAAATGGTAGTTTTAAATATTCAACCGGCTACAGGGATGGTGAAACGGTAAAGCAGGACGTTATCCTTTTTCCGCCACCTCCGGATAAGCCCCTGGTGGCTCTTCAACTCGGTTACATTCTTTCAAAACTGAAAGAGAGATCGGGAGATGCGGAGTTTGCGCTTTTCCCCCTGGATCTGAACGATAAGCCGCTATTTAACATGAAAATAGCCGAGGGAAAGTCACCCATCGGAAATAAGTTCGCCGCAGGCAACTATCAAATCTTGGCGAAAGAGGTGCGCTACTGGGTGGGAATGACCGTGCGCTACGAACCGGGCAACGCCATCGTCCTCCCCAGCCTCTGGGTCGGTTTGGCTGGAATGATGATCACCACAATCGGGAGGATACTGCGTGGGCGGCGCAAGCGGATCTAGTGGCGCTTATGGCGTAAACACGCAAACCTTGCATGGTGTCGTCCAGTCATGGTAATGTTACAAACTATATTTTCTCAAGGGGATATCTCATGAAACCGGAACTACAGCTATTCTGGATTGCCGTCGGGTTATACGGCGTCAGTACGTTCAGCTACATCTTCGGCCTGATCGCTCGGCAGGAGAAGCTTTTCACCCTCGGCTTGTTCAGCGCTCTGGCTGGCTTTTTGCCCCATGTGGGGGTGATCGCACTCCGTTGGTCGGCTACCGGAATCAGCCCCTTTATCTCGATTTCAGAATCCATCACGTTGGGCACGTTCATGACCGTGCTCATCTTTCTTATTTTTCAATTTTCCACAAAAAAACTGCGCCCGCTGGGTGTACTGGTCATGCCCGTAGCCTTTGTGCTCCTGGGGTGGGCCGGGACACTCATGAAGGACGTTGCCAGCACCCTGGCTCCGGCGCTGCAAAGCGGCTGGATCTGGGTTCATATCGTTGGGGCATCGGCCGGGTTCGCCTCGGTACTCATTGCCGCAGGCCTGGGACTCCTTTATTTACTCAAGGAGAAAAATTCCGGAGGACTCTACGAAAAGCTTCCTGACCTGGCGGCCATTGATGATTTATCGTATCGATTTATTTCCGGTGGTTTTATCCTGTACGGTCTCATGATAGTCTCCGGTTGTTTCTGGTCGAATCAGGTGAAAGGGAACTACTGGAACTGGGATCCCGTCGAGGTCTGGTCTCTGGTTTCCTGGCTCACCTACGGGATCTATTTGCACCTGCGGATCACGTTCGGTTGGCGTGGGCGAAAACTGGCATGGTATGCCCTGATTGCTCTGGTGGCGATGATTGTAAGTTACTGGGGTATTCCCTTCAGTGTGGAAACCTTTCATTCAGGGTTCAGGATCGAGCACACGTAAGGATTTGAAATTTCAAAATACCGATATTCGTAGGGGCGAATGCTGTTCGTCCCTGCGATATCCGGTGTTTTGGTAAATTTAATCCTCAGTCTTGACATTCAAGAGAAGGCATACCCTCCATGAAACTCTGCATTATTTTCCCCCCCCTCCCTTTCGGCTGGACGCCGGTTGCCCCGCCGATTCTCGAATATCTTGCCGCCCTGACCCGCAGGTTTGATCCCTCCATTGAAATCAAGCTGATCAGCGCCAGCGCCACGCCAAACGCTTTCGATGACCTGGAGTGCGATATGGCGGCCATCAGCATCCTGACCCCCACCTCCGTGCCGGGATACCGGATTGCGGAGAAGCTGCGGGCCCGGGGGATCACGGTGGTTTTCGGCGGCATGCACGCCTCGGCCATGCCGGAAGAGGCCAAGCAGTACGGCGATGCGGTGGTGATCGGCGAAGCTGAGACCTCCTGGCCCCAGGTGCTGCAGGATTATCACAACGGGACCCTCAAGCCGTTCTATAAGGGGGAGCAGATCCCCCTGGATGATCTTCCCACCCCGCTCTACGGCATGCTTCAGGACAAGCATCAATTCCGCATCCTCAATACCTCCCGCGGCTGTCCCTACAACTGCACCTTCTGTTCCGTCAAGCCGTTCTACGGAGCGGATATCCGTTTTCGCCCCATAGATCATGTAGTGCGGGATGTGGCGGCCATACCGGAAAAAATGTATATCAATGGCGATGAAAATATCTGGTGGCAGGGGTTCGAACAGCGGGCCACGGATATGTTCACGGCCCTGAAGGGGAGCGGCAAGAAGTGGATGGGGTTCGGCAGCCTCCGTCCGGTCATGACCCCGGCCGGTTCGCGCATGCTCAAGGCCGCTCGGGAGTGCGGCATGCTCACGGTCTGGGTGGGATGGGATTCTATTTCCGACGCATCCCTGACGGAGTACAAGGCTGACGGCAAGATCGGGGTGGACCGGGAGCGGGCCATCAAGACCCTGCGGGATCACGGCATCGATGTCTCCCTCTTTTACATGCTGGGGGGGCGGACCGATTCTCTTGATGACTTCAAACGTTCCGTGGAGGTGGCGGATCGTCTGGGGGTCAGCATGCATCCCTCGCTCCTGGTCCCCTATCCGGGGACGGAACTGCGTCGCCAGTACGAACCCTATCTCTACAAGGAGCTGGGTTGGGAGTATTACTCAGGCGCTTATGCCCTGTTCGAACATCCTGACCCGGCCATGACCCCGGAGGTGCGGGAAGAGCAGTTTTATAAAAGCTCGCTGGAGATATTGAGCCTGGGAAGAATCCTGGGGCATATGCGTCACGTCCCCCTCTCCGGGTTCCCCTATGCCCATATCATCTCGCTCATGAACCAACTCCCGGTACGCAAGGGGATGAAGATCTGCTACGAGCAGTGGAAGTTGGACAGCCCCGCGTTGCGCTGCAAGCAACGGCTTGGGTAGAGAGACGTTCCCGGAGATTACTGCCACTTTCGTTGCGGGGTGATGGCTGCTTCACCTTCCTAGTGCGTATGTTCTTTTTTTGGGCAATAACCTGCCGGGAAAAGCGGCATATTGCTGCATCAGCGGGTGATGAGTTGTTAACTGATCGATAGTATGGGTAGTTACGACTTTCACCGCCTTGGCACGTAACGTGCAGATTTTAAGCCGCGTAGGTTTTCCGTGTTGTCAAACCAGCAGGTTCTACAGGAGTCAATTCATGTCTACCAGTGACAGCCATCGCCTGACCGAAGAGATCCTCGCCATAATTGCAGCCGGGGTGGACGCTGAACTTCCCAATTTCAACGACTACGCCATGCGACTCTTTGGCCAACATTTTGAAACCAACAAGATTTTTCGCGAATTCTGTGACGCCAAAAAGGTTAAAAAGGAGGATGTCTCACGGTGGGAAGATGTCCCTCTGGTGTATAATGACATGTTCAAGACTCATCTGGTGGCCTCCTTCCCGCTGGAGCAGTCGGTGATGGCCTGTCTTACTGGCGGCACCACCAGTCTCACGCAGCGGGGAAGAATCTTCCGTGATGAAGATGGAAAAAAGCTCGTGTTTGCCGCCAATAGGGCCATGACCGCCGCCTATCTCTTCCCAGATTTCGAGGAGGGAAAACGGTGCAGGATACTGATCCTGGCCCCCAGTCCGGAGATGGCCCCCTCCATGGGAATGGCCATCGGGATGGAACAGACGCGCCAGGCATTCGGTACACCGGACAGCATGTTCCTCCTGGGGAGGACCGGCATCGACGTTAAGGGGCTCATCAAGGCTCTGCGCGAAGCCGAGGCCAGCGGTGTGCCGGTGGCGCTCATCGGTGCTACGTCCGCCTATGTCTACTTCTTTCAGGCTTGTCGGCGCAAAAAGATGAAGTTCCATCTCCCTCCCGGCAGTCGGGTCTGTGACGGAGGCGGTTATCGGGGGCGGTTCGGCATCGTGACTCGTGATGATTATTATGCCATGGTGGAGGAGATCCTTGATATCCCCAATTCCCACTGCGTTAATGTTTTGGGGGAGGCCGAGACAGCCACCAACCTTTTTGACGACTCCCTGCGTCGTCTTGTGAAAGGATTGCCCCCACGCAAGCGAACCCGTCCGGTTCCTCCTTGGTCACGGGTGCTGGCCATGGATATCGATAAACTTACGCCGCTCCCCGACGGTGAGGTAGGACTCCTGGCGCACTGGGATCTTGCCAATGTCCCCACGGTCCTGGCGGTCATCACCGATAACTTGGGGTACATGACCGATAACAGCACCGGTTGCGAGATGGTGGGGAGGGCCAAGATCGAAAACGGCAAGGTCTCTCCTTTGCCCGATGAAAATCCCGTCAGCGCCATGGGGGACTCGGCCATATTCCGGATGTTGGAGACATATGTCAATTTTTCCATCGATCTGAAGATGCGTATCGCCAAGGATCAGAAGGTGGCGCCAAGCATCCGTGAAGAGATTGAGGCCCGTCCCGGTTCGGTGGCCTCCTGCCCCCAAGTCGTGGACGAGATTCTCATGGCTCAGTCCGATGATGAGGCTGCCCAGTTACGGGATGAGGCTCTGAATACCTTCAGGGACCAGACCGATCGCCCCATGGAGTGGTACAAAGAGGAGTCCGATAAGCAGGAGTTGACGGATCATCCGGTGGGTCTTCAGTCGGAGAAGCCTGGGCCGGGCCAGGTTCCCAAAGGGGCGAAGAAATAAGTTACGGGGATCAGCCTGAGTCGTTACCGGCGGCAGAGTCGAAGCTAAAGGTAGTCGGATTTGTCCGGCTACCTTTTTTTTGCCATGGTGACGCAACAAATTTTTAACCGGAATGGAGATACGATCAATGGATATCAAAAAGAGCGCGATTATCTTCAATGGGTTCCTTCATGATTTTGCCGCAGGGATCTGGCTTGCGGCCATCGTGACCATTACTCTACTGCACAACGCTCACCTGGAGCATCCGGAGGTGGTTGCGGTGCTCAACCATCTGGAACGGCTCTTCTTTTGGGGGAGTGTCGTGGCAATGGTCATCATTACGGCTACCGGGGCGGGGCGTACTTTTACCTACGTGGAAAACTGGTATGGCGCCGATGCGGAGCGAGTCCGGCGCAAGATGCTGATTATCAAGCATGTCGTTCTCTTCGGCTGTTTTGCTGCCGGCTACCTCGTAGTGTACGCGAAAGTGTTTCATTAAGATGGTGCCACATTTGCGTATGTTAAGTGTAGTATTTGAATTTTATAACGATTGCGAACCGTTAACGATGTCTGTTCCGGAACGCCACTTGCAGACACGTAGATAATAGTGGGGAACTGGCCAATAGGACGCGAGTTGGTGCCTCAATTATCCCAAGTAAATTGAGTGGTTGCAGCAGGTCCTGACGCCGAATACTTCACTGTGTTGTCGAAAACCTTTACAGATCGTTCTGAAATATGTCGGATATCTTTACAGTCCTGATCGCAGTAATTAGTCAGGTATCAATATATCATGGAGGTGTCCAATGAAACAATGTAGATTAAAAAAAGTATTGTTCGGAATGGCGCTGGTTACGGTAGGCCTTATTGGTTCTTCTCCGGCATGGGCGGACTATACCTTCACCACTTTTCAGGCGTCGCCGGGCCTTTCCACAAGGGGTTTCGGACTCAACGACAAGGGTGAAGTCGTCGGTATTTATTACGACAATGGCACGGAGCGCGGCTTTCTTCGCAGTCCCACGGGGTCCATTTCTTTCATCGATACCTCCCTTGGCGGTACGCGCACGAATACCTGGCTGGAGTCCATCAATAACTCCGGTCAGATAGTGGGGGGATACCTGGATAACGGCGCCAGGGTTGCCGCCTCCTATACCACCAGCGGGGTCATGACACAGTATGTGATGCCGACGTATCCTGGACGTACCATTACCTCTTCGCTCCTCGATCATATCAGCAATAATGGTGACTTCACCGGACACTACACGCTCAATGGCGACACCGCTTTCCGTAGTTTCTATAATAAGGGGGGGGTCCACACGGAGTTCACTCTTCCATCCAAGACAGTCCCTGGAACCTACTTGGACACGCAGCTTGACTACATAAACGGCAACATTGTTGCAGGGCATACCTTCGGATCGAATACCACAGGTTTCGTGTACGATCTCAGCAAACCGATAACTCAGGATTGGCAGGAGGTTGCTATCCCAGGGTATGATGAGACCGAACTGGAGCGGATGAACGTCAACGGAGACATGGTTGGATACATGAGCACCAACGCCACCAACGTCACCCGTGGTTTTGTTCAGTACGTGAACGGTGATACCTGGATATTTCCCGACACGTTAACCGATGTGGCGGGGACCACCTATACCGTGGACAACAGCTTCGTAGAGATGATCAATGCCTCGGGAGTGATCCTGGGATACTTCGATATAACACTCCCTGGTGGGGCAGTATCTCAGATATCCTTTCTGGGTGACCCCAATGGCGGTCAACCGGTTCCCGAGCCCTCCACCTTCCTCCTCTTCGGGGCCGGTATCGCCGGACTCGGTTTTCTCAAGCGGCGGAAAAATCTGAAGAGCCGGTAACTTTTGATTTATCCGGAACGAAACCCGCGGAGAGCTCTTTCCGCGGGTTTCGTCGTTGTTGACCTTTGTCAAAATTCTGTTGTTTCCTTGACTCCCCGCCGGAGAGATTTCCCCTTTTTTCTGGACTTACCCGGTTATTTCCTTTACGATATGCCGGTTTAAACTCCTCATGAAGAAGTAAAGAGTGTGTGACCCATGTCCGCGGTTTCGGCCGCGTGAGGCACCAAGGGGATAGAAATGAACAAGATCAAGAGAGTAGCCCTTATCACCCCTCCGTATCATTCCGGTGTAGTGGAATCGGCCGGAACCTGGCTCAATGTGGGTTTCGTCTATATGGCCGGTTCCCTGCGCGCCGCCGGGTACGAGGTCGACTATTACGACGCCATGTCACTCTGGCACAAGTGGCCGGAGATAAAGGCTCGCATGGAGGCGTTCAAGCCGGATGTCGTTGCTACCACGGCCTATACCGCCTCCATTTGCAAGGCTTTGGAGTTGTGCGATCTGGCCAAACAGGTTAACCCTTCAGTCGTGACGGTCCTGGGAAATGTCCACGCTTCCTTCTGTTATGATGAACTTCTCCAGGAGAATAACGCAACCCTTGACTACATCGTTCGTGGTGAAGGGGAGGTGACTCTGGTGGAATTGCTGGACTGTCTTAATGTTTCCGGTGATCCTTCCACCGTCAAAGGGCTTGCGTTCTGGCGGGATGAGGCGGTGGTGGTTACCCCCAAGGCCCCTTATATCCATGATCTGGATAATCTTCCCACCGCCTGGGATCTGGTGGAGTGGCCGATTTACACCTATCGCGCCAAGAAAAACGCCCGGTTGGCGATTATCTCCACGGCTCGCGGTTGTAAGTCCCAGTGTTCCTTCTGTTCGCAACAGCTTTTCTGGGCGCAGACCTGGCGTGCCCGCTCTCCCGAGAACGTCGTTGACGAGCTTGAGATGCTGAGCAAGAGCTACGGCGTCGAAGTGGCGATGCTTGCCGATGAATTGCCGACGTATGACCGTGACCGCTGGGTGAAGATTCTCGATCTTATGATCGAGCGCCAGGTTCCGGTGAAACTGCTCATGGAAACCCGGGTCGACGATATTCTTCGCGATGCGGATATCATGTGGAAATACAAGAAAGCCGGTGTGGAACATATCTATGTGGGGGTGGAAGCCGGGTCCCAAGAGACGCTGGACCTCTTTAACAAGGAAACGGAAGCCTCCAATTCAAAGCAGGCCATCGACATAATCAATGGCGCTGATATCGTTTCAGAGACATCCCTTGTTCTCGGCCTCCCCGACGATACCTCCGAGTCCATTGCCCAGACAGTGGAACTTGCCATACATTATAATCCGGATATGGCGTTCTTTCTGGCCATTGCCCCTTGGCCCTACGCTGATCTTTACCCGCAGCTTGAGCCATACGTCTTTACCAAGGATTACAGTAAATACAATCTGGTGGAGCCGGTCATAAAGCCGAAGAATATGACGGTGGAAGAGCTTGAAAGGGAGTTGGGCAAGGCTGCGCAGAAATTCTATATGCATAAATTCAAGCATCTACACGAGCTTACCCCCTGGAAGCAGGAGTTCATGCTGTCGGTGCTGGACATTTTCATCAACCACTCGTATCTGGCGGGACAGATGAAGGCTGCCATGCAGAGCGGCAAGGACATGCCGGAGGAGGTCAAGGCGTTGATGCGAGCGGTGAAGGGGCATGCCAAAGGGCAGGAACTGGATCGTCATCCGGCCATAGCGCCGATACCGTAGCAGTAACTTATTGTAACTGCTATGGTTGATAGGCTGAAGACTCTTAGGAAAACCTTTGCCGATCAATAAAGGCGACCCATACGAGACGGGTTTAACCTTCAGCCTTCAGCCTCAATACCTGAGTATTACAACAAGTGCAGTCATGACTAAAGGCCGGAGAGTTATCCCTCCGGCCTTTGTTGCGTCACAGGTTTACCAGTTCATACTTCCTCGTCCCGAGCCCTACTTTTTCCCCCTGTTCCAGTTGTACCTCCCAGTTGATCTCCGGGTAGACCCCACGAAATTTATCCCCCCCCGGTTCGAAGCCGCTCTGAAGGGCGGTATCCTGATTCCCTCTGGCCCGGTTCACCAGGTCGGCGCAGGCCTGATCCAGAGCCACCGGGTCCAGGGAGGCGCAGATGCCGATATCGTTGACGATGGGGGCGTCGGAATATCCGTAGCAGTCGCAGGCCGGCGAGACCTGGGTGATGAAATTGAGATGCAGGCATTTCCCTGCTTTCCCCGTGACCGCACCCAGGGCGTATTCGGCCATTTTTCTCATGACCAGTTCGCTTGCTTCGTTCCACTGGATGTTGATGGCTCGTTCCGGGCAGGCGGTGACGCAGTGGGCGCACCCGATGCACCGTTGTTGGTCGATGAAGGCGGTTCCCTCGGGAAAGGAGATGGCGTCATGGGCGCAGGATGTGACGCAGCGGCCGCAGGCGGTGCACCTTTTCGCCGAGACCTTGGGACCCAGGGTGGAGTGCTGCTGCATCTTCCCCTCACGGCTGGCGCATCCCATTCCCAGGTTCTTGAGAGCCCCGCCGAAACCGGTGAGTTCGTGGCACTTGAAATGGGAGACGGTCACCAGGGCGTCGGCCTCCACGATGGCGGCGCCGATGGAGACCTTTTTCAGCAGCTCTCCCTGGATGGGAACCTCCACGGAGGTATGCCCCCGGAGCCCGTCAAGCATGACCAAGGGGGCGTTGACCACTGCATAGGCAAAGCCGTTTTCGATGGCGCAGGAAAGGGCCGAGACCGCCTCTTTTCGCTCGCCCGGATAAAGCGTCGAGGAGTCGGTGAGAAAGGGGCGGCTGTTCCGCTTCGTCAGCTCTTCAACCACCCTCCGGAGAAAGACCGGCCTGATGAAGCTGTGATTGCCCCGTTCGCCGAAATGGACCTTCACTGCCACCAGGTCTCCGGGGGAGAGACAGTTATCAATGCCGCATTGCTGCATGAGCCGGCTGATCTTGTCGAACAGGTTCTCCTGGGATCCGGTACGGAGATCGGCAAAGTAAACGGTGGGTGCCATGGTATTCCTCCTGAGGTGGCGACCTGCCGGGCTCTTACTCAAGGACCCGGGCAGGGCGCAGATGTGCAAACTCTATCACGATTCTCGTTTTTCATCTCCAGAAAAAGAGAGAGTGGGAATCTGTCCGCCACGGTCATCGTGACTCATCATTATTGTTCATGTCGGCGACGGCCTGCTTCGGGACAACGGGAAAGAGTCGGGAAAATGCGTGTCATGGCGGGCTTTCCTGGTGTATAGTAACGACCATTCGGAATAATCAACGAGCGAGGTGCCGGATGAGCGAACAACAAACCACCACCGATCCTCTCCATGGCGTCACGTTGCAGATGATCCTGGAGAAGCTGGTGGAGCTGCATGGCTGGGAGGAGTTGGGGCGGCGTATCGACATCCGCTGTTTTACCCATAACCCCACACTCCCCTCCAGCCTGAAATTCCTGAGGAGAACCCCCTGGGCCAGGGAGAAGGTTGAGGAGCTGTATCTGCTCTGGAAGATCAGGAACCCCTGAGTGATCCGTATGTCTCTCTCCCCAAATCCTCCCCTGTCGCGTTATTGCTCCCTGCTCCCTCTGCTGCTGTTTCTCCTGTTTCCCGGCGGCTGTACTCCGCAGCCGGTTGATTCCGCCGGTTGCCGGTCGTGCCATGGGGAGATCGAGCCGGTCTCGGCCAGCCACCCCTCCTGCCGCTCCTGCCACGGGGGGGATGGCGTGACTCGGGACAAGGAGAAGGCCCATGCCGCCATGCATGGGGCGGGGAATCCTTCAGCTTGGCAGAGCTGGGACAAGAGCTGCGGCGCGTGTCATCCGTACCAGCTGGAACGGCTCCGCTCCACTCTCATGTACACCGCCGCCGGGATGATCCGGAACATCCAGCTCACCTGGGAAGGGGGGGACGGCAGAAGCTACTCCTCCCGGGGGGGGAAGAGCTTCGATGCAAAGGGGAACCCCCTGGAGTTGAAACCGGTAGCGGAGCTGAACAACCTCTCGGGGGAGCTCTACCGGAAGTTTTGTTCCCGCTGTCACGTGGGGAATGCCGTGGGGGATGTCTTTGCCGCCGGTCATGCCTCCGGCTGCGCCGCCTGCCATTTCCCCTACAACGACAAGAGCAGCTATGAGGGGACGGATCTGACGGTGCGGGGGAAGAGTCCTCACTCCTTGACCCACACGCTGGAACCGCTCCCCGGCATCAAGGTCTGCGTCCGCTGCCATAACCGGAGCGGTCGGATCGCCCTCTCCTATCAGGGGCTCTCCGACGGCAACTCCGGGCTGGTTCCCACTCGCAACGGCCTCCCCGGGCCGGTGATGCTCAGCGGCTCGAGAAACGGAGTACGGATCGCCCCGGATATCCACTTCGCCAAGGGGATGGAGTGCATCGACTGCCACACCTCCCGGGACGTCATGGGGGACGGCTATGCCTACGCCAATATGTATCTCCAGACCGAGGTCAGCTGCGAGGATTGTCATGGCGGACCTCTGGAGCCCCCCCGGTGGCGGGAGATCGACCGGGAAAACGACGAGGCGCTGCGTGACTCCCGGAACTACCGGGCTCCCATGCGGCCGGGGATGAGGATGATCCTCACCGCCAAGGGGCGCCCCTACTCCAACGTCTTTGTCCAGGAGGGGCAAATCCGGCTCCAGGGGAAGAGGAGCGGCAAGCTCCACCTGGTCAAGGTTATCACCGGCACTCCGGAGCATACCATCGTGGGGCATGGCCGGCTGGAGTGCTATGCCTGCCACTCCCGCACCGTGGTCCAGTGCTACGGCTGCCATACCCGTTACGATAAAACCCAGCCGGGGATGGACTCTATCAAGGGGGTGGAGACACCCGGCGCTTTCAGCGAGAGCGAAGATTACCGGATGCTCTACCCCTTTCCCCTGGCTCTCAACCAGCGAGGGAAGATCTCGCCGGTGACCCCCGGCTGCCAGACCTTCATCACGGTGGTGGAAGGGGACGGCACCCTCTCCCGGGATGAGTATGTCGCCCGTTTCAAAGGGAAGCCGCAGCTCCGGTTCGCCCCCTTTTACTCCCATAATACCGGTACCAGGTCGGTGGGCTGTTCGGAGTGTCACGCCAACCCGGCCTTTCTCGGCTTCGGCCAGCATGTGGCCGCAGCAGGGGAGATCAGCGCTACCCTCATCTGCGAGAAGTCCGAAGAGAAGCCGCTGGACGGTTTTCTCACCATGAAGGAGGGGAAAGTCCGGGCCTATTCCGCCATCACCCGGGAACATTCCCGTCCCCTCAACGGCGCCGAGGTGAAACGGACTCTGGCGCTGAACAGCTGTCTGGTTTGCCACCCTTCGGCCAAAGATCCCATCTATCGGAAAGGAATCGACTTTCGTGTTCTTCAGGATACTCTGCACCGTCGTCTGCTTTCTGGCCGGTAGCGTTCTCAGCTCCCTGGCGGCTGAGAGCTGCAGGGTCTGCCACCGGGTCCAGCTGAGCGGCATTCATGCCGCGCTCCCCTGTCTCGCCTGTCACCTGGACGAAGGGCGGACCCTGGCCGATCCGGCGGCGGCCTGGCACCGGGCCAGCGGCTGCACCCCCTGTCACAAGGGATACGACCGGTTTTTTGATCAGGCCATGGCGACCCGGACGCCGGAACGCCGTTTTTCGGCCCGGAGCTGGGGGAAGGGGGATCCGAGCTTCTTCGAGAAGAGCTGCGACGGATGCCACGTGAAGGGGTGCGGCGACTGCCACGGCAAGAGCGGGCACGCGTTCCGGCGCCCCGTGGATCGGGACTGTCTGGCCTGTCATCGCGGCTACTTCGTAGGGAGCGATTATCTGGGGATGGCCCCCCGGGAGGAGCATCGGCGTTATCAGCGGGGTCCGGCCCCCTATGGGGAGCCCTTTCTCAAGATGCTCCCGGATATCCACGCCGAAAAGGGGATGGGGTGCGTTACCTGTCACTCCATGAAGAGTCTGGTGGCGGGGGAGAGGTCGGCCAAAAAGTGCCGCGACTGCCATCGTCCTGATCCGAAGGTCATCGAGCATGGGATAGCCGCCCATCTGGAGAAGCTGGAGTGCGCGGCCTGTCACGCCGCCTGGGGGGCGCAGGAGTACGGGACCTTTTTCCTCCGCCTGGTGGACAGCCCGTCCCGGGAGGAGTATGATCTCCGGACTATTGATCGGGAATGGGTGAAGAGCGTTTATTTGAAGAAACAGGATCTCCCCCCCTTGGGGCTGAACCGGGGAGGGAAGGTCTCACCCATCCGCCCCCAGTTCATCGCCTACCTCTCGGACATCAGAAATGATCGCCCCGTGGGGGGGGAGAACCGGCTCCTGGCCGCGGAGTGGAAGGCGTATGCCCCGCACACGATCCGGCGGGGGACCCCCTTTTGCGACGCCTGTCACGATGACCCGCGCCGGTTCCTGCTGGAACCTCCCCAGGACCGGATCTACCGGCTCCGGGAGGAGGGGATGACCCTGAACTCCTTCTGGGACCGGACCGGGCAGCGGGTGGAAAACGGCGCATTTCTCCCGGCAGAGCGGTACCGGGCCATGACGGCCCGCACCCCCGCCTACCAGAAGGCTTATGTGAAAAAATGGCAACAGTTCGTCAATCGCGTCGACAGTTCCTCGTCACCCTGACCGCCCTGGCTGCCGCCTGTGGCGCGGTCATGGGGGTCGGTCGTTTCCTCTCGCCACGGGTCAAGGGGGGCAAAATCCTGTTCACCGTAGCCGCGGCAGAGGTCCCCCGGTCCGGGGCGCTGGTCTACCGGGAGGCGCGGGTGGTGATCATCCGCGAGAGGGAGGAACTCTATGCCCTGAGCCTCCTCTGCACCCATCTGGGGTGCACCGTCACGGTCACCCCCACTGATCTGCTCTGCCCCTGTCACGGCAGCGTTTATGACCGGCAGGGGAGGGTCCTCAAGGGGCCGGCCACCCGGCCGCTTACCCGCTACCGGGTGGAGAGGGAGGGAGAAAATCTGGTGATACAGCTGTGAGCAAACAGAGAGAGCTAGCCTTCGACTTCCTCAGGCATCTTTTCCCCCGGGTGCTGCTCCGGGAAAATCTGGGGTTTACCTACACCTTCTGTCTGGGGGGACTCGCCTTCACGGCATTTCTCCTCCTCATGGCCACTGGGTTCCTCCTGATCTTCTACTACCAGCCCACACCTGATCGGGCCTTTTCCTCAATTCTCTTCCTGGAGTCGTCGGTCTGGGGAGGGAGGTTCATCCGGAGCCTCCACCGACTCTCGTCCCATCTCCTGCTGATCCTGATCTTTCTCCATACCCTTCGAGTGATTCTCACCGGAGCCTATGGCAAGCCCCGAGAGATGAACTGGCTGGTGGGGTGCGCGCTCCTGGCTCTTGCGGTTTTTGCCGGCTATACCGGCTACCTCCTCCCCATGGACCAGCTCTCCCTCTGGGCCACCCAGACCGGTATGGAGCTGTTGACCGTGGCCCCCCTGGGGAAAGAGTTCCGGGCGATCCTGGTTCCCGACGGAGTGGGGCTCCCCCTGTCGCTCTTGCGCTTCTATGCTCTCCACGTGGTGCTCCTCCCCGTGGCGGTCCTGCTCCTGTCGTTTCTCCACTTTTACCGGATACGAAAAAACAAGGGGGTGCTCCCCTACCTATGAAAGGGTACGTCAAGAGTTCTCCTTATTTTTTTCGGCTCATCGGGATTGCCATGATAGTGGGGGTGGTGGGGCTGATTGTCCTGGCCCTCCTGTTTCCCGCGCCGCTCCAGGAACCGGCCACCCTGAGTGTCGTGCCGAACCCGGTGAAGTCCGCCTGGTTTCTCCTCTGGATTCAGGAACTGGTCAGCTACAGCGCTCTGATGATCTATCCGGTCATGGCCGGCGCCCTCTTCTTTCTCCTCCTCCCCTGGCTTCCCCTCGCTGCACCTTCCCACAGAGCCGTCTGGTTTCCTCGGAATCAGCGGCTCATAACCGGAGCAGCTAGTGTCGTTTTCCTCGCCATTGTCATTCTGACCCTGGTTGCCTTCTTTTTTCGGGGTGAAAATTGGTCTCTCGTCTCCCCCTTCTGATCCTGCTGCTCCTGCTGACCACGGCTGTTTCCCGGGCTGCCACCCAGGGATGCCTCCGCTGTCACCCTCCGCACTACTCGGGAGAGGGGAGCTGTTGCTCCTGTCACCGGGGAGATGACCGCACCGACCGGAAGCGGATTGCCCACAATGGGCTCATTCGTGCCCGGTACGCGGCGTTTACCCTGCCGGGGAGTGACCGGGTGGCACGGGGGAAGAGGCTGCTGGAGCGGTTCGGCTGCCGTCGCTGTCACACCGCGGATAGGCAGGGGACGACCCTTGCCGCCTCCCTTGATCGTTTGCGGGAAAAAAGCCCCGAGGAGCTGGCCTGGGCCATCGACCATCCGGCCATGCATATGCCCCGATTCCGTTTTGCCGAAACGGAGCGGGATGATCTGGTGAATTATCTTCTTTGGCTGGGACGCGACATCAGGGGAGGGGGGAAGGAGACGCCGCTGGTCATCCATTTCGTCGGAAAGGAGCAAGACGATGAACATCCCTTTGTGAAGCGGTGCGGGGGGTGCCACAAGGGATTGACCGAGAGCCTGGGTGGTCTGGGGAGAGGAGCCATGGGGCCGAACCTGTCGGCACTCTTCACCCCCTTCTATCCTCGCCAGTACCGTGAGGGGGAGCCATGGAACCCCCAGCGGCTCCGGGAGTGGCTGAAGAATCCGAGAAAGGTGCGACCGCTGGCGGTCATGCCGCCGGTGGTTCCGGAGCAAGGGGAGGGGGAGCGGATAGCGGAACTACTGACCGTCAAGGGGGTGAATGCCGGAAATACCCTTCCTCAACCCGCTGCCGGTAACCGGTAAATCGAAATGAAAATTCCTGTTTTTCGGTCTTTTGGCGGTACTGTTCCGTTGTAAATCAACGACTTGAACCAAAACTTCTGCATGCAGAAGTTTTGGAAA
Source organism: uncultured Geobacter sp. (assembly GCA_903902855.1). Classification (GTDB taxonomy): domain Bacteria; phylum Desulfobacterota; class Desulfuromonadia; order Geobacterales; family CAIOGM01; genus CAIOGM01. Next base: position 19,381 of record CAIUWK010000021.1, read on the forward strand.
ATGAGCTGTTTTCACTCATGAAGGCCACTTCCTGCTCTTCAATTCCACTCATCCCGCCGTTTGTCGGGCCGTTGGTCTCGCTGCCACTGTTCCATGGCGGCATAGTGTCGTTTCAATTGGTTGGCGTAGTTCCTTTCAAAGGAGGTGGTAAGTTCGTGCAGGAACTCACCGACGGCGAAAGCCTCATCATCGCTAAGGCCCGGTGGATAGAGAAACATGGCGGTTTGTTCGTCGGTCATTGCAGAACTCCGCTATATGCTGGTGTTCGACAACAAGCCGATAGACGGTGCGCACAAGCTTGCCGATGCCTTGGGGTTGTTGGGGCAGTTATAGGGCGCGCACAACTAGATGCAATCGTGTGATAATTCGGTTGCCAATATTATCCAAGTAGTGTTATATGCTAATACTAACAGTAGGTTGGCTGGTTATACCTTTTCCTTTTACTTTCATATGAACGGGATGATGAGTCGAATTTATTAGACCGGCGTGAAGAGACCCCGTTGGGGGACGAAATCTCAGAGGGGAGAAAACGAGGTGAGGGTAGTTTTATGTTGCATACTGTTTTCAATGTGTATGGTGGGGTGCGGTAAAAGAGACCCCTTGGTGGGTTCATGGATTATGCGTGAGGATATGGCTTCGGCTGAAATGGTGCTGGCAAAAGATTGCACGCTGCGTTTTGGCGATAACAATGGTACATGGCAAAAAATTGATAGCTGTAAAGTGCTTCTCAAGATGGAGTCAGGTAGCTATACCGCGGAGGTCAAAGAAAATATCCTTTCCTTTTCAGTGGACGGCGCCGATGTCGTCTTCGTGAAAAAGAATTGATCTTGAAAACGTAACTACTCAGGTTGATAGACTGAAGGCTGAAGAGTATTAGGAAAAACTCTGCAAGATTAATAAAGGCGTCCCATACGAGACGGGTTTAACCTTCAGCCTTCGGTCTCCCTGAGGGGTGACGTTCAGAAGGGGCACTCCTCCACTTCCACCACTTCTCCTGTGAATCTGTCCCTCGTCGGCCCGATCATCATGAACTTTTCGCCGGCATCCGCCCGGGTGAGGGGTGCCGGTGCTTTCCCGTTTGCCGGAGCGGTTACGGGCGTAGAGCTTTTCCTCGCATTACTTTTTGTCCCCTTTCGGTACTCCTCCAGTTCCTGCTTTACCTTGTCGACCCCGTACTCTGTCTGGTTCAGTACGCTCCTCAGGTCGGAGTCGCGGTAACTGATCCACCAGGCTGCCGATTCACTTCGTAAGATCTTCTCCAGCAGTTCCTGGTGGAGAGTATTCTCTCCGACTCCCCCGCTCCACTCCGCGCTTTTCTGTTTTCTGATGCTCTTTGCCCACCTGACCTGTTTCTCTGAACCGATGAGCTCGGGTAACTCCGGCATCTGTAACTCCTTTTGGGTCTCTGTACCGGAGTTCTCCGGGGTGATACAAAAAAAGCCCCTGCAGTTTCACAGAGGCTTCGTTTCGTTCCGCCCGCCAAGTTTTTGGCGGGCTACAGCATGCATCCCTCTTTGCAGCGGGATACAGGGCGAATACGGAATCTAGCAGTCCACATTGGCGTATCTCCTTTCAACGTCGGGATAGGTTGTCTCGTAGGTTTAATCTACTTCTTTCCTGAGGCTCTTGTCAACAGATATAAAAAACGGCAATCAACAGTTTGTGCCGGGGTTGACGGGAGCCTTGGCATGATTTATGTATCTGTATGCCGTAATCCGAGAGTGGTGGCGACCATCATTGACGCCACGTTGACGGAGAGTTCGAAAGATGTCGGTATATTGAGCCGGTAGCGCAGGAGGGAACTTTTATGGCGACAACCAACTGTCAAAATGATGCCATGCTTCTCATCATGGCCAAGGAAGTTGGCCGGAAGGTCTACGGTATGGGGTTGGATATCGATTTCAATCGCCACTGGTACAGTCCGGTGGAACGTGACGCTTTTGTGGATGGATGGTTGGAGGCTGCGGCTGAATCTTCTTGCCGGGGAACTGCTGTTGAATTGCTCCGTGCAGGGTTTGTCTCATCATGACGTGACTGCAGGGGTACTTGCATGGTATTTTTTTCGTCTAATGCGGCACTCGTGACTAAAAGGAGAGTGATCTTGAAAAGAAAGTTAGAGGAAGGTAACGATATAACTTGCTGTCGGGAGGATACTTTTTACGCGCCGAGCAAGGTGTGTTTCCCTTGACTATTTTTGCGTCATTGGCTGCTTTGCACGAGCCGGAGCACACTGTATACATGTGGCTAAGAAGCACATTCTTGTGTATAGTTGTTACGTCAACGAAAAAAAGTTGCAGTACAGCTCTTCTCTATTCGTATCGGCACCCCTGGAGAATACTTTAGTAAAAAAATCGACCGGGCGCATTTTTTTTCAGACAGGATCTATCCGGACAGGAATCACGCTCATTGTCACGCTTGGGAGGGACAGCAGTCATGCTTGCTAAAAAAATTCTGGTCGTGGACGATGATGCCAAATGTCGGGAATTTATCCAAGCGTTTCTCTCCTATAAAGGATATACGGTCTCCCTGGCAAAAGACGCCATGGAAGCGCTGGCAGCCATCGACCACGCCGACTTCGAC
>CAIUWK010000022.1 GCA_903902855.1 uncultured Geobacter sp.
GGCTCCCCAGATATCCCCTGAAACGCATGATGTCAGTGGCGAATTTAGCTTTTTGGATCTCGATTAAGACCTGTTTCAGACCGTCACCGGTTTTAATCGTGGCGCTGAAATCCAGACGATACACCGTCAACAGGCCGAATCTTCCCTCAATTTTTCCCTTGTCGATATCAGCGGTAAATTCCTGGGGACGAAAATCGAGTGTTTCGATTTCCTCACCTATAATGGAGGAGATCAATAACTTGGCTATCTTCGCGTCTTCCATGAGATATTTGAAGACGACGTCATATATCGGATTGGCTATTTGCACGATGGACTCCTTTTATAATTACCGCCTACTCTCCTACCGCTCTTTCAACAAAAAACCGGCGCACGGAAGGGTACCCATAACGCCGGCGTTGGTAGTAAGCGGAGTGAGTCATCATGAGTCAGCTCCTGCCACTGCACATCTCCCACCATACAACGCCTCAAATTTTCATGAACTGACTGTCGAACCGTAACAGTAAATCCTATCATGAGCAATCGGAATTTTCCCGGCTATGTTGAACTAAGAAGGGGTCTCAATTTTTCACAAAAACATACCCATTAATTCAACGTTTCAACAATTCAACGATTCAACGCTTCAACGCTTCAACGATTCAACAGCTCTTCAACAACCGCCACTTCCCTCCCCAGACAACCACATACTGCACCCCCGAGGCAACCGTGGTACCCAACACCAGGAGAAAGGAGGGGAAGAGGAGCCGCCCCAGGGGGAGGACTCCCCCGTGAATGGCGATCACCAGAAGCAGGAGCCCGATCTGGGCGCAGGTGTTGGCCTTGCTGAGGATGGTGGGCTGCATCTGGATGCTCCCGGCTCGACGGTAGTAGACCAGCGCCCCACCAAAGATAACCACATCGCGCAACAGGACCGGGATGGTTATCCAGAGCGGGAGGAGCTTGATCCAGGTCAGGGCCAGCACCGTGGCCAGCATGAGGAGTTTATCGGCAATGGGATCAAGCAGAGCCCCCAGGCGGGAGGACTGGTTGAACCATTTGGCAATGAAACCGTCCAGACCGTCGGTCACCCCGGCGAGGAGCAGCCCCCAGAGCGCCCCATGGAACTCCTGTCGGAGGAGTAAAAACGCCACCAGCGGCGCCAGGAGTATCCGGGAACCGGTGAGAATATTGGGGATGGTAAGGATACGGTCGTTCACGACCGAGTCTGTTCCCATGCCGAGCGGAGGAGCGTCAGGGTACGATCCCGCATCCCGATGATTCCCTTCCCCTTCGTCTCCCACTGGGAAATGCTGGCGGCGGTTAACCCCATACGGGCGGCAAAAAGAGCCTGCGTCTCTCCCAGGGCCGAACGCCAGGCGATGATGTCATTACCGGTGAGAGGATCGGGGAAAGAGAGAGCGGCAGCAACTTTCCGGCGACCTGCACTCTTTGTTGATTTCCGTGGCACGGAAACAACGGGTGGTTCCGGAACCGATTCACCGGCGTCAGCCAGGTCGATCCCGAAGACATCGGCCAGGCCGGTAGCGGCAATCCTGCGCCGGGAGGTGCCTGCTTTCCCCACATTCGCCACTGCCGCAGAGACATCCACCAGCTCTTCATGATTTACCCCGCGCAGGGTGAACAGCATCTCCGGAGCGTGATCCAGCCGAGCCCCTACGCCATAGAGCACCGCCGCCACATGCTTGCACATGCCGGCCCAGTCCGGACAGTCGCAGGTAAATTTCATCTCCCCCGGCTCCGGGAAGAGCCCGTCTCTTTGATGGGAAACCACCTCCATGACGCCGCTCTCCAGCTTCCCCCGCAGCAGGTCGATGAGCGAACCGATCCGGCCGGAGCAGGAGCGTTTGACGCTGTGCCATTTTTTCTCCGGAAGCGGGGTGATGGTAATGGCCACGTTGTAGAGCTTCGACCCGCTGACGATCGCCTGGATCTTTCCCGGCAGGATCTCCAGATGACAGACCGAGCCGTTTCGCACATAGGTTCGGCCGCGGGGGAGGCGGTTGGCATAATCGCTGAAGGATTCCATATGGTCGCACCACCCCTTCCCCCAGAAAGAGGCGGCGATAGTCCGACCGGCCGGCTGCACCGGTTGCACCGTGAGCCCCTTCTTTCTCATCTTTTCCAGCTGCTTTTGCGCCTTGGCCCGCCGCTCCGCCACAGGGACATAGGGCGCCCAGCCATCAAATCTCATCGTCAAAACCTCCTGGCCTTATCCATTATACCTTGTCAATTGTCCATTGCTACAAGACCGCCTTCTCCAGATCCAGGGCCACCAGCTTCAAGAGCGCCTCATCGTCCATCTCGGTGAGGAGCGCCTCTCCCCCCTCCAGGAGCTGGGTGGCAAGGCCGGATTTGGCGGCGATGAGAAGATCTATCTTCTCCTCCACGGTCCCTTTGCAGACGAATTTGTGCACCATGACATTCTTTTTCTGGCCGATGCGAAAGGCCCGGTCGGTGGCCTGATTCTCCACCGCCGGGTTCCACCACCGGTCGAAATGGATGACATGACTGGCAGCGGTAAGGTTGAGACCGGAGCCCCCAGCCTTGAGGGAGAGGACGAAGAAAGGTGGTCCCTCCTCATGCTGGAACCGCTCCACCAGCTCTTTGCGCTGCGCCACCGGGGTTCCGCCATGAAGCAGCAGTCCGGGGCGGCCGAACAGGGTGGCCAGAAAGGAGGCAAGGGGTCCGGTGGTCTCCCGGAACTGGGTAAAGACGAGGAGCTTTTCCTGACGGGAGGCTATCTCCTCCACCAGCTCCCGGAGACGGAGGAACTTGCCGCTCTGTTCCTCGGCGTAATCGCCGTTCCCCAGGAACTGACCGGGATGGTTGCAGATCTGCTTGAAGCGCAACAGCGAGGCAAGGATCACCCCCCGGCGCTTCATCCCCTCCCGCTGTTCCGCCAGCGCCGCTGCCAGCTCCTGTACCGCCTGGCCGTAGAGCCGGGCCTGAACCTTGCTGAGACCGCACCAAGCAGTGCTCTCCACCTTGTCCGGGAGATCGCTGATGACACTTCGGTCGCTCTTGAGGCGACGGAGGATATAGGGCTGCACCAGGCGCCGCAAGGGGGCATAGGAGGGTGGCTCATGCCGTTCCAGCGAGGTGACGAACTGCTTGAAACGGGGAGCCGTTCCCAGGAGACCGGGGGAGATGAAATCAAAGAGGGACCAGAGATCGGACAGCCGGTTTTCCACGGGAGTCCCCGTAAGGGCGATGCGTGCCCTGCCGGAAAGGGACTTCACCCCCTTGGCCTGCCGGGTGGCGGGATTCTTGATGGCCTGGGCCTCGTCCAGCACGATGAGGTTCCAGGTAACATTCCGGAGCCACTCCTGACGCTGGAGCATGCCGTAGGTGGTGAGAACCGCGTCCAGGGAGGCCAAAGCTTCCACCGGATGAGCGGCAATCCGCTCCAGCTCTCCCCGTTCCAGCTCCGAAGGGTGGAGGCAGACAACCTTCAGTGACGGCGCAAACCGTTCCAGTTCGGACTTCCAGTTGGAGATGAGCGAGGCGGGGAGCACCAGCAGGGAGGGACTCTTTTCTCCCGGACGCCCCTGCTGAGCCAGGAGCAGAGAGATCACCTGGATCGTCTTCCCCAGCCCCATGTCGTCGGCCAGACAGGCCCCCAGCCCCAGCTCCGTGAGAAACCAGAGCCAGTTGAGTCCGGTCTGCTGGTAGGGGCGCAGGGTCGCCCGCAACCGGTCACCGGCCGAAACCGCCGCCAGCCGGGCCGGCTCCCGCAGCCCGGACAGAAGCTCCCGCAACCGGCCACCCGCCTCCACAAAGGCCCAGCCGGTCTCCTCCAGCAGAGGATCTCCTCCGGTGAGATCCTGCCGCACTCCGGCCAGAAGCCGCATCCCCTCCAGAAAGGAGAGGCCGTCCTTGCCAGCCTCGGCCTCCACCCGCTGCCACTGCTCCAGGGCCTGACGGAGCTTGTCGCCATCCACCTCCACCCACTCCCCCCGGAGCAGGGTCAGCCCCTCCCTGGCCCCCAGGAGGAGTTCCATCTCCTCCGAAGTCAGCTCCTCTCCCTCCAGGGTCAGCTGCACCCGGAAATTCAGCAGGGCCTGGGCCGAAAGCACTTTTGCCGAATTGGTGCCGATGGCCACCTGCACCCGGGGGCGAGGGCGTTTTTTCCACCAGTCAGGAAGCCGGACCACGAGCCCGCTCTCCTCCAGAGCGGGGAGATCCTTCAGAAACAGATACGCCTCTTCCGGACTCCAGGCCAGGGGATGATAGATGTCGCCGCTCTCCAGGAGCTCCTTCACCCAGAGGCAGCGCACCCCCGCCTCGTTCACCGGCTCCAGCAGCCCCAGGAGCGCCCCGCGGTTGTCGCTCCCTGCATACTCGCGCAAGGCCTGACTGAGGGGGAGGTGCTGGGCCCGGGCATTTTTCCCCAGGCGGGGGATGTAGGTCGCCATGAAGGCGAAGGGAAACTCCGGGTCCTTTTTGTTTTCGGCCAGATGGAAACAGACCCGCCCCACCTGTCGCCAGAGAGGCGCATGCCGCAGCAGAAAGCCCCCTACTCCGTCCGGACCCCCGGCTACTTCCGCCGCCGCCCAGGCATCCAGATCGCTCCAGAGAGCGGCAAGAACTTGGGGAGTGCAGTATTCAGCTCCCGGCATGGGGGGGATACTCAGGGTGAGAGTGGCGCAGGTTGCCCCATCCGGTGTGGGGAGCGGTTCCGTTTTATCGCCGTTGGGGTGGTAATGGCAGAGGAGGAGGAGATACCGTGCACCGAAATCGCGCCAGAAGAGCCAGGAGAGGGGCCACTCCGGCGCGGCTTTGGCTCCGGCCAAGGCCAGAATTCCGGCTGATTGGGATTGGGCAAAGGCCCGGAGTATGGCCTCGGCGCCAATGGGGACTGTTTCGGGATGGGGAGAGCTCTGGAGAGAGGGGGAGTCGATCATCACGAGATGACCGGATGGTGTAAGGGTGAGGGTCACGGCAGATTCACCAAAAACAGTTCAAAGTTCGAGGTTGAAAACCGGATGGGAGTTATGACTCGTAATGATAGCGGCAGGCGATCACCACAAGATCGTTGCCGTTCACGGTATAGACAAGCCGATTACTCTCATCGATCCGCCGGGACCAGAAGCCAGAAAGATTCTCGCGTAAAGGTTCCGGCTTGCCGATGCCGGAAAAGGGGGTACGCACGCTCTCCCGGATCAAAAGATTAATCCGTTTGAGGGTCTTGCGATCCTGGTTCTGCCAGTAGAGATAATCCTCCCAGGAAGCCTCGGTCCAGGTAATTCGCTCAGGCATCCAGAAGTTCCCGCGGCATGGTCTTGCCTGAACGGTATTGATCCATGGAGCGGACGAGGTGAGCCACGTTGGCCGGGGATTTCATCAGATGTACTGTCTCCATAAGGCTGTTAAAAGTATCCAGAGACATGATGACCGCGTTTGGCGCGTCTCGTCTGCTGATCACGGTAAAATCCGCGTCCGCCACCGTGCTGTCTATGAGTCCCTTGAGACTGTTGCGGGCCTCGGAAAAGTTAACAATCCGCATGAGCATACTCCTCGCGTCAACCATTTTGTACAACAAACAGTACAAGTCTACCATGGCCGGCAACAAGAGCCAAGAAAATACAACGACAGAAGGGACGCGGTAAGCCGCGCCCCTTCTTGGTTATCTCCGGAAAAAGTTACACTCCGGCTCTCTCCAGCAGCGTCAGGAACTTCTGCGGACGATAGCTGGCCTTCTCCGCCGCGGCGCTGAGCGTCTCAACGACCTTGTAAAGGAGCGCCATCCGGACCTGCAAATACTCCGGATCATCCCTTCCCGCCAGGTCGCCGCTCATCTCAACCAGGAAGAGCCACTGAAACAGAGCGTCGAACCGCTCCTTATTAAACCAGGTCTCCCCCCCGCTCTCGTGAATCAGGAGGAACGACCGGACTCCCCCATCTTCCAGGAGAGTCCTGATCCGCTGAGCGCAAAAAGCGTCATCCCACGCCGTGAAATACCCGGTATGGTTCAGAAGGATCTCCATGAGGAGCCCTTCGACCCCTTCTCCACGGGGAAGAGTTTCCCCGGCGCTTCGCTCCAGAGCACCCAGCAGTCGGCCAACAACCTGTTTCAACCCGAAGCGGTGGAACAGTTGGGTGGCACTCTCCCCGCTCCCCTGGGTTGCACCCATTCGCTGGAGCAGACGGCTGATGAAGAGAAAAGCCCGTCCCGCCGGCGACCCCAGTGGCCCGCAAACGTAGAGGAGAACCTGGCCATGCGTGCCGGGGGACTCCTCACTGAGGGCAATCTCCCTGATCTCATCCAGATCATCCAGGAGCTGCTGCACCGCTGCACGGCAGTCGAAAACTCCGCCGGAGTGCTGCGCCACGGCCTGGTAGAAACCAAGGGACTGTTCCGCCACCAAGGCCCGGGCCTCCTGCTCCAGGGCATCATCTTCCGAACCCATGAGGCAGTCATCAAGCACCGGCAGCAGGGCCGCCACAAGATTGCCGAAGGGAATGACCACGTTTTCGTACTGCACCAGCTTGAACTCTTCGGCCATGCTGACCACCGGGCGGTTCCCCAGCCGATGGCAGAGCTTGCCCCAGTTGCCGTACTCGTCATCCCAGATCTCCCGGAAATCCAGGAAGGCATGATACTCATATCCGGTGAGCTCCACGAAGAGCCCCTTCTCCACCAGCTCCGCACCGTGGCGCAGGTACTCCAGACCGGTGGCGGCATCACGGAAAAGATAGTAGTGCCGGCCATCGCCGTTGAAGGAGAGTGCCTCTCCCAGGTTCTTCCGAATGAGGACCGTATCGCCGCTCTCGTTTTTCACCCCGATGGCGGTGGAGACGTTAATCCACCCGGCGGTGTCGCCGAAACGGTTGTTGTAGAGGACGATCCCCCGCTCGCTTCCCACCCGGTTGGAGTAGGCAAAGACGTTTTCGTCCACCTGATCATTGTTCCAGAAGTCGTAAAAGACGAAGTTCTCGGCCCCGCTGAAGAGCCACCGCCGTTTCATGAGCGGGAAAATTTTCTCCTCGTGAGCCTTGATGAGATGCTCGTCCGGACTCTCGTCCCAGTAGGCCCGGCGGTACTCCATGCCGTACTTCTCGTGAAGTCCCTCCACCTGGCCATGGCCGATCATGGGGAGCCCCGGCATGGTTACCAGGAGCACTGCGGCGCCGATATACTTCCCCTCCTTGCCGAACTGCTCCACGGCGGTCCGCTCGTCGGGGTTGTTCATGAAGTTGACGAACCGCTTGAGGACCTCCGGATTGAACTCCAGGACGTTCTTCACGGTCTGACGGTACTTGGCATTCTCCTCCATCTTGAGCATGTTCATGAAGGCGGAGTTGTAAACCCGGTGCATCCCCAGGGTCCGAACGAAGTACCCTTCCATGAGCCAGAACGCCTCGGCCAGAAGGAGGGTGTCCGGTACTTCCGCCGCCACCCGGTCCACCACCTCCCGCCAGAACTCCACCGGGAAGACCCGATCGAACTCCTCCCGAGAGAGGGCATGCTCGGCTCGGGAAGGGACCCCGCCGCCACCACCCGGTTGCGGGAACCAGAGTCGCTGGAAATGCTTCTTGGCCAGGGTCATGGCCGCGTCGAAGCGGATAATGGGGAAATTGCGGGCCACATGGATGATGGTCTGGATGACCGCTTCCCGCACCTCGGGAATCAGGTAGTTGAGCTGGGCCGTATCGTTCCAGGGGGTGCTGGTCCCGTCGTTGCCGTGGTAGATGTAGCGGGTCCGGCCGGTGTGATGATCGTAATGTTTGAAGACCACCCCCGCGTCGGTGCGCCGCCAGTAGCCGTCCTCGATGTTGATACTGATGTGGGAGGCGGAGGAGAGGTCCGGCCCGTCGAAGGTGTAGTTGGGGTAAGGGGGATAGTCCAGTTGCACGAACCAATCGGGATGCTCCTGGATCCATTTGGAATAAATCCCGGTGTGATTGGGAACCATGTCCGCGGAAAGACGGATCCCCCGCTGGCGGCACTTGTCACGAAAACGCTCCAGGGCCGGCTGCCCTCCCAGGTCGGCGGCGACCACGTAGTCATAGAGGGAGTAGGCCGAAGCCACGGCGTCGTGATTACCGCAGAGGTGTTTGATCTTCTGGGATGCCGGCGACCGCTCCCAGATACCGATGAGCCACAACCCTGTGAACCCCCATCGCTGGAGCCGGTCCAGTTCCCAGTCGGGGATCTCGTCCAACCGGTTGATAGGACGGCCGTACTTTTTCGTCAGCTGGTCCAGCCAGACATAGACCATCTTGGCCAGGAGAACTACGTTGGACATCCAGTCGGCGTCCTGGGAAAAGGCTTCCGGCTCGGGATAGACGTCATCGGCAATGCTTCCCCCCACTCCGCTCTTGCTGCCACCCGCGCCGACTCCGAACTCCAGGACCGGCGGTGGTCCGGTGGGGCCCCAGTACTCCCGCTGCTCCTCGGTGACGATGTCGAAGGCGGTGAGGATCTCGGAGAGGATCTCCGTGGGGAGGATGGCGGTCCAGTTGCTCTTGATGAACTCCATCTGCCCTGCAAGGGAATCGGGACAGGCCCGCAGCGGAGCCCGCAGCAGTTCCATGAGCGGCAGAGCCAGGGATTGGAAGGGGGGGGCCGTTGCCAGTTGCCGGTCCAGAGAGGTTACCAGGGGGCGGTAGGGAGCAGCCGCGGCCAGGGAGGTGTCATCCACGAGAGTCCGGAAGTTATCGATGGCCCGGTTCTCCCCTGCCAGGGTCAGGAGAAGGAGCTCCTTCACCACCATCTTTTTCCGGGAATTCCCCACGATCTCTCCGGCCAGATAGCTCTCCGGGTTCTCGGTCCCGGCCACCATGGCGGCATTGGGAAACAGAGCGCAAAACGATCGGGCAACGGAGGTGAAGCCGGTGGAGGAGTAGGGGAACTCCGTCGCGGCCAGCGATTGCTCCAGAAGAGCGGGGTGCTGATCGTCCAGATAGGAATCCGTGAGATACCGGAAGATCTTGGACAAGAGGGCGTACAGGTTAAGATCCCCCGCCGGAACCCAGCGCCCCTCGGCTTCGGCCCGTTTGTTGAGATGGGCTGCCACCGTCCGGTAGACCATCATGGGGGGGAGTTTAGGTGCGTGACGCCGGAGGGTTTCGAATTCCGGCTTGAGCCCCTGCCAGACCTCATGGGCTATCTGGATTTCGTAGGGGAAATAGCTCTCGGAACGACTGCGACTGTTCATGGTCTACCTGCTTTCGTGGGTGGTGGCGACCGCCGGCAACAGCGCGGCGGCTCCAGAGGTGAAACTTGAGGGAAACTTCCGAGCATCATGAATATTACGCAGCGTTAAACTACATGAGGAGAAGACGTAAGTCAACAACGGACAAGCGAAAACCGACCCAAGAGTTGAAACCATTATGATGTAGAGAGGGTCGTGAGGGAGGTTCAGGTTCCTCGGGTGATAAGCCACGCCGCCTTGTCCAGCGCCGCTCCCACTCTGTCAAGAATCACCGCACTCCCCCCCGGTTGCGCCGCTTCCACAACCAGGCGGGAACTCGTGCAGAGTCGGAGCGCGCTGAGCGCCACGCCATCGCGCATCCCGCAGGCAACCGGTTGCCCCATTTGACAACGGAGTCCGGCGACAGAGAGGCTTTTTCCCGACGGTGGCACGCTGTCGCCGGAGAGGTCCTGTTGCAGCAGACGATAGATTTCCATGGTTTCGTCGCTGCTCAAGGGGACGGACTCCCCCCGGGCCATGGGGCGACAGAGCATGAAAGAGAAAATGGTCGGGATGCGGTCCCACCCCGCCGGATCACCCACTGAGCCCCGCTCCATCTCCGACGTGGGCAAGAGCTTGAAGTGCGGATCATCCCCCAGCCGCCCCTGCACTGCGGTTGCAAATTCTGCCAGGACTCTCCGGATATCCCCTTCCGGCACCTCGTAAAAGGCGCGCAACTCGGCCATTGCCGCTTCCCAGCGGAGCAATAACCCGAAATTGGCCACGTCATCCAGAGCCGCCACTCCCCCCCACTCTCCGGGCCACTCGGCCCGGGCCGAATAGGAGGAGAGAGCCGCAGGAAGTCGGCAACGGCTCAGCCTGGGGATCAGCTCCCCGGGGATGAACAACGCACCGGAAAATGCCGGACCGGTGAGAAATTTGGAGCCGGTCAACGCCACCATGAACCCCAACTCCAGGTATCCCCGAAGCGTTGACGGCGCCAAGCGGAATTGACAGGCATCAACCAGAATATCCACCATGCCGGGGTGTCGATCACGCAGCCCCTTGGCACACTCCGGAGTCGGTGCGATCAACCCGCTCTTGGATTGATCCAGCAGGATTAAAAGCACCCGCTCTCCCCGCCGGATTGCGGAGGCAGCCAGAGACTCCACCTCCCGGTCAATGGCACCGGCCTGCCGCGGAGTCCCGTCCCCCCCCCGGATCGACACCGGCGCGACCTCCGGCTGCTTCCCGTCGCTGAGAGGCGCCCCCTCGGGAAAGGTCGCACCCAGGGGAGAACGGCTACTGAAGTGGCGCCCGTTGAGAGCCGCAGGGACCCCCTTGCCGGTCTCATCCGCCTCCATCATGATCACCAAAGGGGAAAGCCCCCCCTCCCCGGCAACGAGTTGTGTTGCCATGAGGTGCGCATCGGTACCCGATGAGGAAAAGACGATTTCCAGACCGGCCAGATCGGAGAGAGCGCACAACCGCAGCAGCTCACCTCTGATCCGGCTCAATTCGCGGCCATAAACGGTTGATGGGGAGCTTGAGCTCAGTTCGGCCTGGATGCGATGACGAAGGAGCTCCGCCGCCTGGAAGCCTCCCACCGAAATCGAACTTGCCGTGGATGAGCCGAATGCCGCGATCTCCGGTTCGGGCCAAGGCGCACAGGAGTACTTGTTCCTCCCCAGGAGCGGTTCCAGAGAGATCCTGGAGTCACCACCCGTCAACAGGAGCTCCGCCGTATCCGGAAGAAGCTGGTCCAGGGTCAGAGCCGGCATGAGTATCCTCCGGAGCCGAGAGATGAGATGGTCCGCTCCCCCCCCCTCATGGCGAAACTCCGTCCATCCGGTCAAGCAGCATCTGGCGGAAGGCTCCGAACAGTTTATGCATGGCAGGCTGCTTGTAGGGAAAGAGCTCCACCGGGTCCATGGCATGCACGACCATGCTGTTATCGATCTCGAAGATGAGCAGCTCACCTTGAGCCGTTTCGGCACAGTCGATCCCCAGGTACTCCAGGCCGACGCTGGCGGTGATGGCCTGAAAAGCCTCGGCATGACGCTGAGCAAATCCCTCGTCGAAACCGGTCATGAAACGTTCTTCTTCCTCCCGGTTGGAGGCATTTTCCAGCATGTCCGCATTGAGGTAGTGCACCATCCAGCGCGCCGATACCGCCATATGCCCCACGTAGGAACGTCCCTGGATGAGGGCCACCCGGCATTTACGAAACATCCCGTCCGGACTGCTGTAATCCACGAAGCGCGAGATATAGAACTCCTCCTCCCGGGCCGTGGCAAGATACTCCGTCACCGCCGCCGGATCATCCAGCTTGGCCAGGCCATGCCCCGCATGGGAATCCACGGGGCGGAGGATGACCGGAAAACCGCCGTCGGTCAGAATGGCGTCAATGGATAGTTCACCCGTTGCCAGACGTTCCAGATCAGGGCGCTGCATTCGGACGGTGAGCGGCATGAGCACCCCCGGCAACCCCTGCAGCAGGGCGCAGGCGCCATCCCGTGACAGGTGGGTGATCCGGTTGGGAACATTGATTACCGGTTTCGGCCACCCTTGCAGCTGCGCATCTACCTCCAGGAGGAGCTGGTGGTTCTGATCCGATTCGGCCAGCGCCACAAAGAGCAGATCGTATTCGGGGAGTTCCGACGGCAACTCCTCCCCCTGTTTCAGGTAGAGGAGAAACAGCGCCACATCGGACCCTTCCACCAGGAACTCGATGGGCATATTAGCCATGAGGTCCCCCTCCCCCATGATCACCAGGACCCGGATGCGGACTTCATCGTTACCGCCGTAACGGTAGAGCCGCTGTATCTTCAACGCCTCCCCCTGAACGGCAAGGGCCACCTCCCGCTCCCCCCGCAGTTGCAGCACGGTGGAGAGATCCATGAGGGCGTTGGCGTCGTCGGTATCACGCTGGGCCCGTTCCAGCAGAGTGGCGCCCATGGGGGTCAGGTCCTGATCGCTCACCGCCATCTTCATCAGCGTCGGGAGGCCGATGAGTCGCGGGTAACGTTCGCCGGTGGGGCTCATTTGCAGGGTATCCGGATTCATATCAGTGCCTCACACGGCTGTGGTGATGGTGTCGCCAAAGGAGAGAGTCGCCCGGAGCAGGGCATGGATATCACCCTCGCCGGTGCGGTGGTTGACCAGTGCGGCGCGAATAGCCAGGCAACCGTTAACGGTGGTGGTGGAGGGGGCGGCGATGCCCGATTCGTGCAGCGCCATAACGATTTCATTGTTCACCCTGTCGGCATCTTGGGCGCGGTAGCGGAAACAGACGATGTTCAGCGAGACCGGCGCCAGAAGCTCCAGCTTCGGTTCCCCCAGGATTAGTTTTTGCATATAACGGGCCAGGTCACAGCTCCCGGCGATACTCTCCCCCAGCTTTTCAGCCCCATACAGCTGGATGGTGAACCAGGCCTTCAACGCCCTGAATCCCCGGGAGAGGTCCGGCCCGAAATCGCAGGGCCAGGGGGAGCCGGCGGCGAGCCCCCGTGTCTCCCGTTGCAGGTAGGCGGCAGGCGAGGCAAAGGTAGCGTACTGCAACGCGCCATCCCGCACCAGGATGAAGCCGGCGTCATAGGGGACCTGTCCCCATTTATGAAAATCAAAGGCGATGGAATCGGCGCTCTGGATTCCGGCAAGGCGGGGGGCAAGCTGCGGGGAGAGCATGGCCAGGGCGCCATAGGCGCCATCCACATGAAACCAGAGCCCCTGACGCTTGGCCAAGTCGGCGACAGCGGAGAGGTCGTCAATGGCCCCCACATTAACCGTCCCGGCGGTGGCGGCGATGAAAAACGGCGTCAATCCCGCTTCCCTGTCGGCAATTATCGCCTGTTCCAGAAGGAGGGTATTCATCCGGAACTCTTTGTCCATAGGGATGATGCGCAGCGCGTCACTCCCTATTCCGGCCAGCTCCATGGCCTGGGCGATACAGCCGTGAGCCCCGGCGGAAGTATAGGCGATGAGGGGGTGTCCACCTAGCCCGCTGCGACGGACGGCAACACCAAGGAAGGCGGTGCGGGCGATCAACAGCGCGATGAAATTCGCCATGGAGGTTCCGGTGACGAAGAGGCCGCCGGCGCTTTCGGGAAAGCCGAAGAGCTCCCGCATCCAGCGGACAACCTGGCGCTCCACCTCCACCGGTATCTGGTCGCGTCCCCCCAGGTTGGCGTTCAGACCGGCAGCCAGCATCTCCGCCAGCATCCCCACCGGCGTCCCCCCCCCATGCACCCACCCCATGAAACCGGGATGGGCATTACCCACCGCGTAGGGGAGAATATCGCTCATGAAGCGGTCATGGAGTTGCGCCAGATCGTGTCCCCTCTGGGGGAGCGGTTCTCGAAAACTCTCGCGCAGAGCCAGGGGGATCGGCTGCCAGACCGGACGCTCCCGCAGATGCCGGGTGTACTCCAGCATATCGTCCAGCATCCGATGGGCCTGGTCACGGAAGCCGGGCCAGTCGGTCGGGTCAAGCGTCTCTCTAGCCATCAAGGGATTCCCTTCCATATGTTGCCTTATACGCGTCGGTTGCTGTCGTTGTCAAGGAAGTTGTCGCATTTTTCAGGCTGTTTTCCCCCTCTCCTGGAGACGTTCAGACCCCCTGCAACAGCCACCACCAGAACAGGAGGGTGAGGAACGAAAGGGGGATACCCAGACCGATCATCAGGGTGACCAGGGGGGGGTTAAGCCGGTGGTCCACGGCAACAATCCCTGCCGAGATCATGGGTGCCATGGCCGCCTCGAAGAGGGTGACCCGCATGACCGGGCCATGGCCGCCGCAGATGACGACGTAGAGAAGGTAGATGCAGGCCGGACCCAGCAGGAGCTTGTAGATGAGCCCCAGAGCAAGAGGTTTCAGTGCTCCCCGAAGCTCACCCAGGCGGAGCTGAAACCCCACGGAAACCAGCGCCAGGGGGGTCAGGGTATCCCCCAGCTTCTGCAGGACCGTGCTCAGCTCCGGCGGAAACGGAACCGGCCGGAGCAGCAGGGCCAGGAGGAGCGCCTGAAAGGGGGGAAAGAGGAGGATCTTGCGCGCTACCTGCCGGAAGGTAAGGGCACCGGAGGAAAAAGAGACCGCCGTCATGACCCCCAAGGTGGAGAGAACCAGAAACGACCCGCACATGTCGGCAACGATCCCCACCCCCAGGAACTCTCGTCCGTAGTACGCCTCGATCATGGGGAGCCCGACGAAGGAGGTATTTCCCAGCCCTCCCACCAGCATGAGCGCCCCGATGCTCTCCCGGCTGACCCCTGCCAGGCGACCGATGGTACAAAAAAACAAAACCCCGATCCCGAAGAGGAGCCAGGCCATGGCCGCCGTATAGCCAAGGGAAAGATCCAGGGTGAGGCGATGGAGATGGAGGATGGCCAGAGCCGGGAGGGAGATATGGATGATGAAACCGTTGAGGGCCGCCGGGGTACTTTCCGGAAACCGTCCCGTCTTCCGGAGGATGATGCCGGCCAGAAAGCAGATGATGAGAAGCAGGAGGTTGCTCAAAATAGTACGATTTCCTTGCGGGGTGACTCACAATCGTTACCCGGACTGCGTCAGGAAAATTGTCGACTTAAAATACTAAATCAGCCGTAAACCAAAGGGTTACGGCTGATTCAGTACAACTGGAGTTTTTTCCCGACTAGAACGGAATATCGTCATCCGGATTAAAGGAAGGATCTTCGTAACTGGGTGCGCCGGGGAAACTGTCATCCTGGCGACTGGCGCGACTTCCCCCTTCGCCTTTGGGACTCAGCATCTGCATCCGGTCGCCGATGATCTCGGTGGACCAGCGGTCCTTGCCGTCCCGATCCTGCCACTTGCGGGTCTGGAGCCGCCCCTCGATATAGACCGTCTTCCCCTTGGTCAGATACTCCTTGGCTACCTCCGCCAGCTTGCTCCAGAGGACGATGTTATGCCACTCGGTCTTTTCTTCCCATTCCCCGCTCTTGCTTTTGACCCGGTCGGAAGTTGCTATGGAGAAACTCGCCACTGCGGTGCCCGAAGCGGTGAAGCGGACCTCCGGATCTTTACCCAGATTGCCGATGAGCATTACCTTGTTGAGACTGGCCATGATGTATAGTTCCTCCTTGTGGATTGTCAATTATTACTATTTCTTGGCAAGAGAGCCTGTCGTTCATCCGCTCAACAACATTAAAGGGATCATATGGCTGTCGGGCAGATGCTAGCGGATGAGGATCATAAATCAATTTACGCCGTAAAGCAATCGGCAGTTTGACGTTATGCAGACGCATCACATCATGCAGCTTGAGTCGCCGTTCATCACAAAAACACTTGCTCGGTCAGCTCCTGCTTTCGGGTCTGCACGGCACTACAGCTCTGACCGGGAGCGACAATCTCCTTGCTGGGGTCAGCGTGTCTTGCGGATTTCCGAGCAGACGGTGGGGTCAAGGTTGACGAGCCATATCTCCCGCTGCTCTTGATCCTATCCCCTCAAAACGCTCAACGCAGTGGGTGCTTGATCCAGCACTTCATTAGATTTTTCGATAAAAAAATAGTGTTTTATTTAGGCCTGAATTGTTATTTTTCTGCAGGTTAGATGCCCGTTTCGGCATGCCGAAATGGGCACAAAAAGTGGCGGAGGAGAAAATTGGGTTCAAATATGGCTTCGGCAAGTGCTCCAATCAAACTGACCACTTATTGCAGAAGGTGCAATATTGCAATCCTGTCGTGTGCTTTCCACGATGGTGCTCTTCCCGGCGCTAGCCAACGGAAATGATAACATCAAGGCTGTAGTGGGCGGTATCATAGGATTTGCCGTCACCGGCAGTTATCCGGTATTTCCGGATAACTGAAGTTTCTTCCAGCAAACCCGTCACCCAGTTCAAGCAGAAACTTCCGCAGATTATGTAGCAGTGCAGTCTGAAGGTCTGCTTCAAGGTGCGGTTCAGTAAGATTAAGAAAATCCCGCAAATAGGTGTCTTTGAAGGTGCCAACAACATCCTGATGTAAATGTCGCACCGGTGGTGCGAGTTTCAGATCTGCCAGCATGGTACGCTCGAAAGAGCTACGTTCTATCTGACTTTGCAGTTCTCGTTTCGACCAATTAGCACGGGTGGAACTAAGCAGATAAAACTCTTTCTCTTCCAGCGTCTTGCACTGCCCCAGAATTAATAAGTTCTTGCTCCAGGATAATGCTCGCACCATTGGTGCGAGTCTTTCA
>CAIUWK010000023.1 GCA_903902855.1 uncultured Geobacter sp.
GGGATATCCCCCCTGGATATTCCGTCAACATATCGTGCCGCCATATTGAGAGGGCCGATGATGGCGTCAAGAGTTTCGTTGACCCCCCTCAAGAGTTTCCGATAGACTCCGCCGGTTCTGTCGGCATTCGCCCGCTTTTCCAGGTTGCCGGCCGTACCGGCTTTGATGACCACTCCGACCTCGTCCACCAGAATGCTTATCTGGTCGATGCAGGTGTTGAGATTGAGCTTGATCTCGTTGAAGTCGCCGTTATAGGTGTCGGTGATCCTGGGGGGGACGTCTCCCTTGGAGATCCGGTCCACGTACTCGGCGGCCACGTTGAGGGGGCCGATGACCGCGTCCAGGGTGTCGTTGACCCCTTGGACCGTCTTCTGGAAATCCCCCTGGTGTTTGGAGGCATCGGCCCGGGTGGCCAGTTTGCCGGCAAAAGCCGCCTGGGAGAGCATCCCGGCGTCGGCGACCAGCGCCTTGATCGCCTCGGACATCTTGTACATGGCCGTCATGATACTGTTGGGGTCCTGGCCGGTGATGTCGATGATGGTGGAGAGATCCCCCACCGCCACTTTGCCCGCCAGTTCCGCCACATAGGTCGGCTCACCCCCCAGTTGCCGCTTGATCCCCCGGGTGATGAACCAGCCGAGTCCGAGACCTACCAGCATGGCCAACGCCGTGAAACCACCCATGATCAGGCGGGAGTGGTTGGCCAGTTGTGTGTTGCTTTCGGAGGTCAGTTTGGCCTGCTTGATCTTGGTATCCGCCAGTTTTTCCAGGGCGTCATACGCGACAACACCATATTTTGCCAGGTCTCCCCGGAGCAGGGCCACCAGCGCTTTGTCGTTGTCCTGCTCGCCCAGTTGCAGGCCCTTTTCCAGTGCTATCTTGTACTCTTTCCAGCCATCGGCAAACTCCTTGAAGAGTCTTCGCCCCTCATCGGTGATGATTGTCTTCTCGAACTCAGCCGCGTCTTTGTCGACGGTTTCCTTCAACTCATGGGCCTTTTTGACGTAATCCATGTTTTTATTGGGATCAGGATCGAGCACCATGTCGCGCAGGATAACCCGTATCCGGAGGTACGCTGCGGTCATATCCTGAATCTGGCCGAGAGGAACCGTGATCTTTTCGTAAAGCTTGGTGTCGGCGTCGTCAATGGTCTTGATATTGACCATCCCGATCCCCCCCACGGTGGCTGCGAAGAGCGCCACCAGCAGGAATCCCCCTATCAGTTTTACTCCGATCTTCATCTTCTGCATGGTGAACCTCCCTGTTGTCTGTTGCTACTCACTCATAATGGGGAGGATCAGTTCCGCGATCACCCCCGGGCATTCGTTGCGGTTGTACAGTCGGAAACTCCCGCCGCTCTCCCAGAGCAGGGCCGCCACCATGGGGAGACCGCGCCCCCTGTCGGAATCATTGCCGGTGACATCGTTTGCTCCCCCCCAGTGGGTCTGACTTTGCGTTGTCCGGCAGGGAGAGAGCGATACGCCGTCATCCATGACCCGAATGGCCAGTCGTCCGTCGTCACTGGCGGTCACCGCGACGGTGAGTGACGGATCGTGTTCCGGATGAAATTTGGCGGCGTTTTCGAAGAGTTCGGCAAGGATTGTTTCTGCGATGGGAGTGGAGAAGGGGAGTGATGGGTTGACTTCCGGCCTGATGCCGGTGACCGCCACCCGTCGTAACTGGAGTGTGGTTCCCAGACGATCCACCAGATCCGGCAGCTCCGCCAGGTGGAAGTGTGAACTCGCGGGTGATGCTTGCCGCTCCCCGAACCGGGCAATGAGGGTAACATCCTGGTGAAGCCGCTGAACGCTGAGGTGGGAGAGTTCCACCAGTTCGCGCATGTCTGGGGGGAGGCGGTTCCGGTCGAGATTGATCATCTCCAGAGAGGTCATGAGGATGGTGAGGGGCGTTTTGAGTTTGTGGGAGACCATGCTCTCCAGGGTCCAGGCACTGCAGGTGGCCGACACCAGTTCGCTCACATCGTGAAGGCGGATCAGTCGGTTCCGGAGCATTCCCGGAAGTTCCCGCTGGAGCAGTTCCACCAGAAGCCAGGATGAGGGGACGCCGGACTCTCCTTGACGGATGAGATACCGGCTCTCCCCGCTCCCTTCCGCCGTGAGGGGCCAGTCGACCCAGGCCTCCTCCGGTTCACAGTGGTACCGGTGAAGCGCCGTATTCCGAAATCGTGCCCCCTCGTGAAGGAGAGTGGTGGATAGCCCCAGGTACTGCCGGGCCTGAAGGTTGGCATAGAGGATGGTATCATCCAGGGTCGTGACCAGATAGCCGTCATCGCTATGAGCAATCATATGAGTCAAACTCCATCACGGTGGCCCGTCTGACGGAAATAGAAAAACCTGCACCTTTGCTATCTATCGTCTTATTTAGAAATTAATGAATACAGGGAATGCCTTGGGGGAGAGTCTGGGAGGGAGGAAATCCCTTGCTGAAGGGAGGGGATGGAGCGGTGGCCGGTGAGGGTGGTTGCCGGTGGGTTATCCCACGGTGGTCAACCCCTCCCGTATGGCGAATTTGGTCAACTCGGCGATGCTGCAGAGGTTCAGTTTTTTCATGAGATCCAACCTTCGGGCTTCAATGGTCTTGATGCTGAGTCCCAGATCAAAGGCGATCTCCTTGGTGTTCTTGCCGGCGGCGATCATCTGCAGGATTTCCAGCTCCCGTGGCGTCAGGTTGCCCGGAGCGGAGGCTGCCGGAGCCGGGGAGATCTTGAGGTAATCCTTGAGTACCATGGTGGTAATCCGGGAACTCAGATAGTTCTCCCCCTTCATGACCTCTCCGATGGCCTCCAGCAGTTCATCGGCGGCGGACTCCTTGAGCACATACCCGTGAGCCCCGGCCTTGAGAGTTTCCACGACGGTCTCCCGGTCCAGGACCATGGAGAGGGCAACTACCTTGACCTTGGGATTCGCCGCGGTGATCAGCCGGGTCGCCTGGATACCGTTCATGCGCGGCATGTTCAGATCCATCACGATGACGTCGGGACTGCTCTCTGCCGCCTTTCTGACGGCTTCCTCACCATCCCCCGCCTCGGCCACCACCGTGATCTCCGACTTTCTCTCCAGCAGGATTTTCAGACCGTCACGCAGGATCTGGTGGTCGTCTACCAGCAGGACTCTGATGCTCATACTTCTCTCCTTTGGGCTGTATCGTTCGGCTCGGCCATGGGATCACGCAGTCATCAGCGGGAAATGCAGCGTAACCCTGGTCCCCTCACCCGGTTCCGAGACTATGGTCATGGTGCCGCCGAAATGTTCCATATTGCGTTGAATGAAATGAAGTCCGTAGCCGTCACCGCCGGAGCTTCCCCCCTTCACCGATTGTCGGCATCCCCTCCCCTGATCTGCGATGACGACGATCAACTGTTCCCCGTCACGGGCCAGCGTCAACTTTGCCCGCTCCGTACCGGCATGCTTGGTTATGTTGATGAGGAGCTCACGGATGGCCTGGTAGACCACTTCCCGTCGTTCCTGGTCAAGTGGTTTCGGTGCGCCGTCGTCGAGAACGTCCACCAAGAGATTATAGTCCGATTTGAATTTCTTTCCCAGCCACTCCACTGCGGCGGTCAACCCCAGCGTTGCGAGAATGGGGGGGCAGAGTTGAACCGTGAGCGAGCGGATTCCGGCAATGGATTCGTCCAGAAGCTCACGTATTTCGGAGAGAGTCTGCAACACCGGCGGAGTATCTATGCTGTCTTCCAGCATCCTGAGCTTGAGTTTTTGCAGAAGGAGATTCTGGCCGATCTGGTCATGGAGCACGGCGGAAACCCGGCGTCGTTCCCGGGCGCCGGCCAGCACCAGCTCCATATTGAGACGATCATGATGTTTTTGTTCTGCCAGTACTGCCTCGGCCTGCTTTCGGTCGGTAACATCGTGGGCAATACCGATGAGGCCGATTACTTTCCCCTCGGAATTATGGCGGGGGCTCTTGGTGGTCAGAAAAGAGCGGGCACCGGCGGGGGTGGGGAGCGATTCTTCCACGGTCTCGGTACGGTCGGACTCCATGAGTGCAAGTTCGTGGTCGATGATGGCCTGGCCGATGCTGGGGTCGGGAAAACAGTCGAATACTGATCTGCCGAGTATTTCGTGGGATTTCAGCCCGAAATGGTGTTGGGTTGCCGGATTGGCGAAGAGGAACCGCCCCGTTCGATCCTTGATAAAGATGAGATCGGTGGTTCCGTCGGTGACCGACCGTAAGAGGGTTTCACTCAGTTTGATCCGTTCTTCATTCTCCTTCAGGATATTCATGGTCCGTTCCCGTTGGGTAATCTCCCGAATGAGGAGCCTGTTGGCCAGGGTCAGTTCAACGGTCCGTTCCTCCACATGCATGGCCAGCAAACAGCGCTCTTCCTGCAACGCTTCCTCGGCCTGTTTCCTCAAGGTGATGTCTTCGGCTATCCCGTCGACGACCACCTCCCCATCTTCATGGAGCTGACTGATGGATCGATCATGGAACCAGCGCCATGCGCCGTTTCTGTGGCGAATCCGGTATTCAATGTCG
The DNA here is from genome assembly GCA_903902855.1 of uncultured Geobacter sp. Taxonomy (GTDB): domain Bacteria; phylum Desulfobacterota; class Desulfuromonadia; order Geobacterales; family CAIOGM01; genus CAIOGM01. Next base: position 4,516 of record CAIUWK010000023.1, read on the forward strand.
AATCCTCTGCCGCTTTGCAGGGTGACGACGGCTGCCTCCACCAGCGAGAGATCATCGGGATGGATGGAGTCATGCCAGAGGAGAGGATTAACCAGGAGATGCTGCGGGGTATGGCCGAGGAACTCTTCAACACGGGGGGAGTAGTAGAGCCCTCCCCGGCGATCGGAATAACGGTAGAGGATGGCCGGGGTGTTGTTGAGCAGAGACAGGTACTGCTGCTCGCTCTGCTGCAACTCCTCCTCGGCCTGTTTCAGCGCGGTGATGTCGCGGGCGACGCCGATGACCCCCAGCAGAACCCCCTCCTCATCGTAGAGAGGGGTCTTGACGGTCTCGAACAGTCCTCGATACCCCCCCACGGCAAAGGTAAGCCACTCTTCATTCCGGAGCGGCTTACCGGCGGCGATGGCAGCCAGATCACGGGATCGGTAGGATGCAGCTTCATCTGCTGAGACGAAATCGTAATCCGTCTTCCCCAGGAGTTCCGCTTCCTGAACCCCGTACAGCTCTTCAAACCGGGCGTTCCCCGCAAGATAGATCCCGCGGGGATCTTTCAGCCAGACCGGTTCGGGTATCATCCGGAACAAAGCCGCTATCTGTCTGCCTGATGCCATGTGTCGCCCTTCTCTCTGTTTGCCCCCTACTGTTCTGTTTGTTTCCTCACACCAATCCGTAGAACAGCTCCAGCGCCTCATCCAGTCGGGCGGGGTCATTCCCCCCCGCTTGGGCCAGTTCGGGCTTGCCGCCGCCGCTCCCCCCTATGATCGGGGCCAGCTTCTTGATGATCTCGCCGGCCTTGTACCGCTGGGTAAGCTCCTTGCTCACCGCCACCAGGAGCGCCGCCTTCCCCTCGATCTCGCTCCCCAGAACCAGGATGCCGGAGCCGAGCTGCTCCTTAACGGTATCGGCAAGCTCCCGGAGAGCCTTGGGATCAGCGGCATCCACCTTGACGGCCAGCACCTTGACCCCGTTCACCTCTCGGCAGCCGGCCAGGAGATCCCCCGACTTGGCGGCGTTAAGCCGTGCCTGAAGGGTCTCTATCTCCCTCTGGAGCTCCTTCTGCCGTGACAGGAGTCTCTCGATCTTCTCCACCGGATTTCCTCCCTCGGCCTTCACCAGAAGGAGGATCTTCTTCTGCTCGTCTTCCAACTGTCGCACATGGGCCATGGCTCCGGTGCCGGTCTGGGCCTCGATGCGGCGCACCCCGGCGGCGATGCCGGTCTCGGTGATGATCTTGAAAAAGCCGATGTCGCCGCTGGCCCGGACATGGGTGCCGCCGCAGAGCTCCGAGCTGACCCCGCCGATCCGGACCACCCGGACCCGATCGCCGTACTTCTCGCCGAAGAGGGCAGTGGCCCCGCTTTCCATGGCCTCCTGGACGGCCATCTCATGGGAATGGACATCGTCGTTCTCCATGACAAAGGCATTGACGATCTCTTCCACCCGGCGGAGTTCCTCGCCGGTCATGGGGGAGAAGTGGGTAAAGTCGAAGCGGAGCCGCTCCGGCGCCACCAGCGATCCTGCCTGCTTCACATGGTCTCCCAGAACCTCCCTGAGGGCCGCCTGGAGGAGATGGGTGGCCGTATGGTTGCGGGCCGTGGCTTTGCGTTCCCCCACGGCCGGTATCAGGTCGGCAGTCTCTCCCGTGGCCACCGTCCCGGCCACGACAGTGGCCCGGTGGATGATGAGGTCCGGGAAGGGGCGGAGCGTCGCCGTCACGGTGAGATGCCCCCCCCCCGTGGAGATGGTCCCCGTGTCGCCGGCCTGGCCGCCGGACTCGCCGTAGAAGGGGGAGCTTTCGGTGATAAGCTCCACCGTATCACCTGCCGTTGCGGTCGTCACCTCCACCCCCCCCTTGAGCATGACAACAATGGGGGAGTAGGCGGACTGTTCGGTATAGCCGACAAAACGGCTTCGGAGACCGCGGTTGTGGAGCGCCTTGTGGATGGATGAAATCCCCTCCTCGCCGGACCCTTTCCAGTGCTCACGGGCCTGCACCCGCTGTCGTTCCATGCAGGTATCGAAACCGGCCTCGTCGATGGTGAACCCTTCACCGGCCACGATGTCTGCGGTGAGGTCCGTGGGGAAACCGAAGGTATCGTAGAGCTTGAAGAGGGTCTCGCCGGGGATGACGCTGCTCCCTTCCTTCCGGAGAGCCGCTACTTCGTCGTTGAGTATCCGGAGACCGTTGTCCAGGGTCTCCATGAACCGTTCTTCTTCGGCCAGGACTACCTTTTTGATGTAGGATTCCCGTTGGATGAGTTCCGGGTAGAAGTCGGCCATCATCTCGTTCACCGCGTCCACGGCCCGGTAGAGCATGGGCTGGGCAAAGCCGAGCATCTTGGCGTGGCGGGCGGCCCGACGCATGATCCGGCGGAGCACGTACCCCCGCCCCTCGTTGCTGGGGAGGGCCCCGTCGCAGATGAGGAAGGTGGTGGCCCGGGCGTGATCGGCGATGACTCTCATGGAGACGTCGTCCTTGTTGTCGGCGCCGTACCGCTTGCCGGAGAGTTTTTCGATATGCCGGATGATCCCCTGGAAGAGGTCGGTGTCGTAGTTGGTCTGTTTTCCCTGCATCACCGTGGAGATTCGCTCCAGCCCCATCCCCGTGTCCACCGCCGGTTTGGGGAGCGGGGTGAGTGTGCCGTCGGCGGAGCGGTCGAACTGCATGAAGACGTTGTTCCAGATCTCCATGTACCGGTCGCAGTCACACCCCACGGCGCACTCCGGAGAGCCGCACCCCACTTCCGGTCCGTTGTCCCAGAAGATTTCGGAGCAGGGGCCGCAGGGGCCGGTGTCCCCCATGGACCAGAAGTTATCCTTCTCGCCGAAGCGGTAGATCCGCTCCCTGGGAACCCCCTCCTGCAGGTGCCAGAGGTCGGCGGCCTCATCGTCGTCGGTGTAGACGGTGACGTAGAGGCGGCTCTTGTCCAGCCCCAGCTCTTTGGTGAGGAATTCCCAGGCAAAGGCGATGGCCTCTTTCTTGAAGTAGTCGCCGAAGGAGAAGTTCCCCAGCATCTCGAAAAAGGTGTGATGGCGGGCGGTCCGCCCCACGTTCTCCAGGTCGTTGTGTTTCCCGCCGGCCCGGACGCATTTCTGGGAAGAGGCGGCCCGGTAGAAGCCCCGGTCCTCCAACCCCAGGAAGCAGTCCTTGAACTGGTTCATCCCCGCGTTGGTAAAGAGGAGTGTGGGGTCGTTGTGGGGGATCAGGGAGCCGCTGGGAACCAAGGTGTGGCCCCGTTGGGCGAAGAAGTTGAGGAAACAGGCGCGAATCTCTTTTCCGGTCATGGGAACCTCGAAGACGGTGAATGGTGAAACGTGAATAGTGAATGGTGAATGGTGAAACGTGCAATAAACGTGAATGGTGAAACGTGAATGGTTAAGAGTGCAATTCACTATTCACCATTCACAATTCACTGCCAGCTATTCACAATTCACAGATTTCATGGCATCAAACACGGCGGAATAGGAAAAGCCTCGGCGGAGCAGGTAGTTCGTTACTCTGCTCTTTTCCCGGTTATCGGCTGCGGCCGGATCGAAGGCCGGAAATTTTCGCATGAGAAGATCCCGGAGCAGCTCTCGCTGGTCATATTCGGCACTGATCTCCGCCACGGTTTCATCGATGATTTGGCGGGGGATGCCGCGCCGGGCCAGATCCAGGGCCAGCCGGATGCCGTATCCCTTGCCGTTTGTCACCGCTGTCGTTGCCAGCTGCCGCGCCAGACGCCGATCATCCAGGTAGTGCAGTTCCATGAGCCGGGCAATCACCGCCTCGATCTCTTCAAGGGGAAACTCTTTGGCCAGGAGTCTGCGTCGCAGTTCCGCCTCGCTCCGGTCCCGGCGGGAGAGGATATCCAGGGCGACCGTCAATCCCCGCTTGCCGTTGGTCATCAGAATCTGTCGACAGGGATCGGTTCCGGTTCTTCTTCGGTGACGAACTTGTCCCAACTGGAGTCGGAGGTTGAGGAGATCCCCGAGACCTTCAGGGCGAAGTCGTCGGGATTGGTGGACTGGCGCAGAGCCTCTTCATAGGTGATGAGCTGTTTGGTATAGAGCGACATGAGCGACTGGTCAAAGGTCTGCATCCCGTAGGAGATAAACCCCTGGGTAATGGCGTCATGAATCAGCTTGGTCTTTTCCTCGTCGTCGATACATTCCCGAATGCGGGCCGTGGCGATCATGACCTCCACCGCAGGGACACGTCCTGCGCCGGTTGCCTGGGGCATCAGCCGCTGGGAGACCACTCCCTTGAGCACCGCGGAGAGCTGAAGCCGGATCTGCCGCTGCTGGTGCGGGGGGAAGACCCCGATGATCCGGTTGACGGTTTCGGGGGCATCCAGGGTGTGGAGGGTGGACATGACGAGATGCCCGGTTTCGGCGGCGGTGAGGGCGGTCTCGATGGTCTCCATATCCCGCATCTCCCCCACGAGGATGACGTCCGGGTCCTGGCGGAGCGCCCCCCGGAGGGCATTGGCGAAGGTGAGGGTATCGAAGCCGATCTCCCGCTGACTGATGATGCTCTGCTTGTCGCGATGGAGGTACTCCACCGGGTCTTCCACGGTGATGATATTGCAAGTCCGGTGTTCGTTGATGTAGTTGATCATGGAGGCCAGGGTCGTGGACTTGCCGCTCCCCGTGGTTCCGGTGACCAGGATCAGCCCCCGTTCCTCCATGGCGAGCTTCTTCAATGCTGGCGGGAGGTTGAGACTCTCCAGGGAAGGGATCTGGAAGGGGATGGCGCGAAAGACCATCCCCACGGTCCCCCGCTGCAGGTAGATGCTCACCCGAAAACGTCCCAGCCCCTGCACGCCGTAGGAGAGGTCGAGCTCCAGCTTTTCCCCGAAACTCTGCTGCTGTTTCTTGGTCATGATGCCGAAGGCGATCCCCTGTGTCTCCTCCGCCGTCAGGCGCGGGGTATTGGGGATGGGGAGGAGTCTGCCGTCGATGCGAACCACGGGGGGGAGACCCGATTTGAGATGAATGTCCGAACCATGGGCATTGACGGCAGCGGTGAGGATTTCATTGAGTTCCATTATCGGTCCTCCGGTTACGCTTCCTTTTTGGGACCGAGGCCGCACTGCTCCAAAAGTTTAGCCTCGATCTCGGCCAACATGACGGGATGCTCATTGAGGAAGGTGCGGGAGTTTTCTCTCCCCTGGCCGATCCGATCGCCGCAGTAGGAGAACCAGGCGCCGCTCTTGTCCACGATGTTCCGGTCTACGGCCAGATCCAGGACGTCGCCGGTGCGGGAGATCCCCTCGCCGTAGAGGATGTCGAACTCCACCTCACGGAAGGGGGGGGCCACCTTGTTTTTCACGACCTTGACCCGGGTGCGGGAGCCGATGATGTCGTTCCCCTGTTTCAGCGCCGCGATTTTCCGGATATCCATCCGGACCGAGGCGTAAAATTTCAGGGCGTTCCCCCCGGTGGTGGTCTCCGGATTGCCGAACATGACGCCGATCTTCATCCGGATCTGGTTGATGAAGATGACGCAGGTATGGGACTTGCTGATGATGGCCGTCAGTTTGCGCAGAGCCTGGGACATGAGACGGGCCTGGAGCCCCATGTGGGAATCCCCCATGTCTCCTTCGATTTCGGCCTTGGGAACCAGGGCCGCCACCGAGTCCACCACGAGCACATCCACGGCGCCGCTGCGCACCAGCATCTCGGCGATCTCCAGAGCCTGTTCCCCGGTGTCCGGTTGGGATACCAGGAGGTCGTCGGTTTTAACCCCCAGCTTGCGGGCGTAGCCGATGTCCAGGGCGTGCTCGGCGTCGATGAACGCGGCGATCCCCCCCTTTTTCATGGCTTCGGCGATGATGTGCAGCGCCAGGGTCGTTTTGCCGGAGGATTCCGGGCCGTAGATCTCGGTGATCCGTCCCCGGGGAACTCCTCCCACCCCCAGCGCCAGATCCAGGGAGAGGGCTCCGGTGGAGATGGCGGCGATATCGGGAAGCGGCTCATCATTGCCCAGGCGCATGATGGCCCCTTTGCCGAACTGTTTTTCAATCTGGCTCAGCGCCAGGTCAATCGCCTTCTCACGATCCTGCATTATATATTCTCCTCTTGGGTTGGTCTGACGATGATAAGGTGGTTCAAAGAAGTACCATATTTCCCCTTGGGCTTCAAGCTTGTCGTTCATCCTTATCGCTTGACGAAACCGCGGGGTATCCGTTACCGTGACTCTGCCGATCCGGCGGTCACCGGGGATCAGGCAATGTTTCGGGAGAGGAGGGGGAACCGTCCGGCCGCGCCGGTGCCCCACCTGCCTGACAGCTCGCGTCGTCCGGCGGAAACGCTCCTCCCCCTACGTTGCACCGCTCTTTGTCGCGTGGGGAGCGACGCCGTCTCCTTCTTCAGGTCGTTCAGCAGGTCGATGACCGTCAGGTAGCCGCAGTAAAGGACCAGGGCGCCGCAGAAGATGAAAAATGGTTCCATAGGAAGCCTCCTTAAGAAAGTATGGGGAGAGCATAGCAGAGGTGTGTGACGGAATACGTCGTAAAGTCGGAGGAGGAAGGTGTGAAAAATGTGAATAGTGAATGGTGAATGGTGAAAAGGTCTATACGCTGTGAAAGGTAAATGGTGAATGGTGAATGGTGAATGGTGAAAAGATCTAAGCCCTGTGGAGGGTTTTGATTGGCACTATTCACCATTCACTATTCACCATTCACGCTTCTAAGAGGAGTTCCCATGTGCAATCGTTTCATGCAGCCCCTGCGGGTTGCCGTTCAGTGGCTTTTTCTCTGCTTCATCGGCTATCTGGGAGTGGAGTTCTATCGATTTGTCCTTTACTGTCGGGGGGAGTCGGCGGTTTTTATCCCTCGACCGGACGGGGTGGAGGGGTTCCTCCCGATCTCCGCGCTGGTCAGCCTCCGGGGGTGGCTTCTAACCGGGGAGATTAACCCCCTTCATCCGGCCGGGTTGGTCCTCTTTCTGACCATCATCGGGCTCTCGCTCTTGTTGAAGCGCTCCTTCTGCTCCTGGATCTGTCCGGTGGGGACCCTCTCCGAGCTCTGCTGGAAGGGGGGCTTCAACCTGTTCCGACGCAATTTCCGACCTCCACCTTGGCTGGATAACGTCCTGCGGGGGATCAAGTATCTGTTGTTGCTCCTGTTCTTCTGGTCGATTTTCGTGCTCATGGCGCCGGGAGCGGTGATCTCTTTCATCTCTTCCGACTACAACAAGATTGCCGATATCCGGATGCTGGATTTTTTCCTGCACCCGTCACTCTTCTCCCTGATTATCATCGGTCTCCTGTTGCTCCTCTCCTTTCCGGTGAAAAATTTCTTCTGTCGTTTTCTCTGTCCCTACGGCGCCCTCCTGGGGCTCGTCTCCATTTTTTCGCCGGTAAAGGTGACCCGCGACCCGCAACTATGTGTCTCCTGCGGCGTCTGTAGTCAGGCCTGCCCGTCGCACCTGCCGGTGATGGTAATGGAGCGCATCCATTCGCCGGAGTGTATCGGTTGCTGGCGCTGTATTGCCCATTGCCCGGTACATGGCGCCCTGGAGATGAAACTGCCCGGCAAGATAGTCGTTCCCGGGCTTCTCTTTGCGCTGCTGGTGCTGCTGTTGTTCTGGGGGGGGACGATGGCGGGGAAGGTGACGGGGCACTGGCAGACGGCGATTCCGGTTTCGGAGTACCTCCTTCTCTCCCGTGACCCCTCGGTTCGTCATTAACTTTCGTGGACTGGGAGGGGTGAACATGCTAATGTTTCGGGGCAAGGGGATGTAGGATTGTGTGTGCGACTTTCGTAACCCCACCTGTCCTCCCCTTAACCCAAGGGGAGGGACGTGCTGAGGGGATGCAGTTGAGTCCGGGGCCTGCTGAGAGAAGGTGGCGGAGAGCGTTCCCCCTCTTGAGACAAGAGGGGGGCAGGGGGAGTTATGGTCCCTGGTAAAAAGTATTTGCACAATGATCCCGCCATACTGGACCGTCGCCGGGAATTGCGACAACGACAGACTGACGCGGAAAGAGCTTTCTGGAGCCAAGTGCGCAGTCACCAGTTCCATTCCCTGAAGTTTTTCCGTCAGTTTAGTGTTGGTCCCTATATTCTCGATTTTTACTGCCCGGCATTAAAGCTGGCGATTGAACTGGATGGTGGTCAGCACAACTTACTGGAAAATAGGGAATACGATGCTATTCGGTCGGATTTTCTGAAATCTCAAGGTATTCAGGTTATGAGGTTCTGGAATCATGAAGTGCTCCTCGAAATGCGGGGAGTCCTGGAAAAAATTGAGGAGTATGTTGATTTGTCTCTGTCCCTTTCGTAACCCCACCTGTCCTCCCCTTAACCCAAGGGGAGGGACGTGCTGAGGGAATGCAGTTGAGTCCGGGCCTGCTGAGAGAATGCGGCGGAAACGTTCCCCCTCTTGAGACTAGAGGGGGGCAGGGGGAGTTATGATAAGGTGAAAGTGACTGCTCAACTCAATGCAGATGTGTGACTTTCGTAACCCCACCTGTCCTCCCCTTAACCTAAGGGGAGGGACGTGCTGAGGGAATGCAGTTGAGTCCGGGCCTGCTGAGAGAATGCGGCGGAAACGTTCCCCCTCTTGAGACAAGAGGGGGACAGGGGGAGTTCTGATACGGTGAAAGTGACTGCTCAGCTCAATGCAGATGTGCGACTTTCGTCTGGTCCATGGCCGAGGAGGCGACCATATTTTGATGGATCTTCTTCCCCACCGCAATGACCACAGCCAGCAGACCCACGCTGAGAATCCCGACCACAACGAACTTGACTATCTTCTTCCCCTGCCGGTTATCCGAATGGCGGGCAAAAAGATTAAGAGAA
>CAIUWK010000024.1 GCA_903902855.1 uncultured Geobacter sp.
ACGGGCCGCCTCCAGGGTTCCTTCCGCCCGCTGGATCATCGCCTGTTTCTCCCCTTCGGCAGCCAGGATCGCCGCCGCCTTCAGCCGGGCCGCTCCCGCCTGTTTCTCCATGGCTTCCTGCATGGTATCGGAGGGGCGGATATCCTGGATCTCCACGGATTTGACCACCAGCCCCCAGTCCACCACATCGTCGCTGATCTGGGTCTTGAGCAGCGCTTTGATCTTGTCCCGGGACGAGAGGGCGTCGTTCAGGGTCATGTTGCCGATGATGGCCCGCAGGTTGGTCATGACCAGGTTCCGGATGGCGTACTTGTAGTCGGAGATGCCGTACATGGCCTTTTCGGGAGAGAGCACCTTGATGAAGGCGATGGCGTTGCACCAGATCACCGCATTATCGGCAGTAATCGCTTCCTGGCGCTCGATGTCCAGGGGTTCGTCCATGGTCATCACCCGGTAGGCGACCTGATCAATGTACGGAATGATGATGTTGAGCCCCGGTTTGAGGGTCTGGTGGTATTTCCCCAGCCGCTGCACCACAAATTCATGGCCCTGGGGGACCATCTTGACCCCAGCTACGATGGTGACGACGACCAGCGCCAGCAGGACAAAGACAAAGACCGTGAAGATTCCCATGATTGCTCCTTTCTCTGTGTCAGAGACGGTGAACTACGTTTTGCATACCTTCAGTTTCGAACCGAGCACATCCACGATCACGCAGCGGTCACCCACGGCCAAGGGTTCATCCGCTACGAATTCCCATTCGTCGGAACCGAGCACCGCCACGGAGAATCGAACTTTCCCCGCCGGGAAAGCTCCCGGCTTGACGGCGGAGACGATGCCGCGCTCCCCGAGTACCGACTCTTTTCCCTGCCCTGCCTGGGAGCGGGATTTTGCGTTTTTCAGAAAGCCGAACCAGCCGACAGCAAAGGAGAGTGCCGACAGGACCACGAAGATGGCGGTCTGCATGGTAAGGTCGGTGACCCAGCAGGAGATGATGCCGGTGAGCAGCGCTGCAATCCCGAACCAGATCACCACAAAAGAGGGAATCAGTATTTCCAGAACGATCAGGACGACGCCGAGGATCAGCCAGTAGCCAAAATGCATCGCCTCACTCCTTACTGAGTGTGATCAGTTCCGGCGTTAGTATGCCGAATTCTTCAATCCTGAGCAGTGCCGCCGTTATCGGCAGTTTGAAGCGTTTGGGGCCGGCACTGCCCGGGTTGAGATAGAGCACGCCATTCTTGTAAGATACCGCCGGTTGGTGGGAGTGGCAGGAGATCACCACCTGCATCCCGGCAGCGCTCGGGTCAAGGTCCAGGGTTTTGAGGTCATACAGGAGGTAGATAAAGCTGCCGCTGCATTCTACGACCTCTGTTTCGGGGAGGGCCTCTGCCCACGCCCCCTTGTCCACATTCCCCCTCACGGCCCGGACGGGAGCCACTTCCCGCAGGGTGCTCAGAACGTCAGGTGTGCCGATATCTCCCGCATGGATGATCAGCGCTACTTCCCTGAACAGTTCAAGCA
>CAIUWK010000025.1 GCA_903902855.1 uncultured Geobacter sp.
ACCACTTCCCCCAGTACATCCCCCCCGAGGGGAAGTCCCTGGACGAGGAGCTGGAGGAAGAGGCCCTGGAGGGGCTCCGCGGACGATTTCCGGCCATCAGGATCAAGTACCCGAATTTCAAGGAGTCCGACGAACAGGCCTATTACGACCGCCTCCGGATCGAACTGGACTGTATCAAGCAGATGGGGTTCCCCGGCTACTTTCTCATCGTGGCCGATTTCATCAACTGGGCCAAAAATCAGGGGATTCCCGTGGGCCCGGGGCGAGGTTCGGCGGCCGGGTCACTGGTCGCCTATGCCATCCGGATCACCGACATCGATCCGCTCCCCTATAACCTCCTCTTCGAACGGTTCCTCAACCCGGAACGAATCTCCATGCCTGATATCGACGTGGACTTCTGCCAGGACCGCCGGGAAGAGGTGATCCAGTACGTTACCGAGAAGTACGGTCGGAACCGGGTCTGCCAGATCATCACCTTCGGTACCATGAAGGCCAAGGCGGTCATCCGCGACGTGGGGCGGGTCCTGGATATGGCCTACGGCGAGGTGGACAAGATCTCCAAGCTGGTCCCCAATGTCCTCAATATCACCCTGCAGGAGGCGCTGAAGCAGGAGCCGAAAATCAAGGAGATCGCCGAGTCCGATCCCCGGGTGAAGAATCTGCTGGAGATCGCCCTCTGTCTGGAGGGGCTGGCCCGCCATGCCTCCACCCATGCCGCCGGGGTGGTGGTGGCCCCCTCGGACCTGGAGGATTTCTGTCCGGTCTACAAGGACCAGAAGACCGGGGCGCTGACCACTCAATTCTCCATGAAGTACGTGGAGAAGATCGGTCTGGTCAAATTCGACTTCCTGGGACTCAAGAACCTCACGGTCATCGACAACGCGGTGAAGCTGATCCGGGTGGGGAAAGATCCCACGTTCGATATCGCTATCCTGGCCGATGACGACAAGGCCAGCTACGATCTGATCTCCGTGGGGAATACCACCGGGATCTTCCAGCTGGAGTCCAGCGGCATGAAGGAGATGCTGGTCAAGCTGAAACCCTCCTGCTTCGAGGACGTCATCGCCGCCTGCGCCCTCTACCGCCCCGGTCCGCTGGGGTCGGGGATGGTGGACGACTTCATCGACCGGAAGCATGGGCGCAAGAATGTGGTCTACGACCTCCCCCAGTTGGAGCCGATCCTCAAGGATACCTACGGGGTCATCGTTTACCAGGAGCAGGTCATGCAGATCGCCCGGACCCTGGGGGGGTATTCCCTGGGGGGAGCCGACCTCCTCCGGAGGGCCATGGGGAAGAAGGACGCTGCGGAGATGGCCAAGCAGCGGGATACCTTCCTGGCAGGGGCGAAGGAGCAGGGAACCGACCTGAAAAAGGCGGGAGCGATCTTCGACCTCATGGCCAAGTTCGCCGAGTACGGCTTTAACAAGTCCCACTCCGCAGCCTATGCCCTCATCGCCTACCAGACCGCCTATCTGAAGGCTCACTACCCGGTGGAGTTCCTGGCGGCGCTGTTGACCGAGGACATGGGAAACACCGACAAGATCATCAAGAGCATCAGCGACTGTCGGGACATGGGAATTCAGATCCTGCCGCCGGACATCAATGCCTCGGACCGCTCTTTTCTGGTCATGGAACTGGCCATCCGCTTCGGCCTGGGGGCGGTGAAGAACGTGGGGTCCGGGGCCATCGAGGCGATCATCGAGGGGCGAGCCGACGGCCCCTTCGGCGGACTCTTCGACTTCTGCCAGCGGGTGGACCTGCGGCGGGTGAACAAGCGGGTGGTGGAATCGCTCATCAAGTGCGGTGCCTTCGACTCCACGGGGGATAAGCGGGCCGCCATGATCGGCGGCCTGGAGCATGCCATGGATGTGGGGCAGAAGATGCAGCGGGAAAAGGAGAGCGCCCAGGTCTCCCTCTTCGGCGCCGCCGAGATCGTCCGGGGGAACGGCGCGGGGGGAAGTCAACTCCCGGATGTTCCCGAATGGACCTCCCGGGAACTCCTGGGGTATGAGAAAGAGGCCCTGGGCTTTTACATCACCGGACACCCCCTGGACCGCTACGGCGATGAGATCCGGAAATTTACCTCAATTACGACGGCGACTCTTTCCGAACGTCCCGACAAGAGTGAGGTGAAGCTCTGCGGCATCGTGGCGTCACTCTCGGAAAAGATGACCAAGCGGGGGGACCGGATGGCTTTCTTCTCCCTGGAGGACCGGACCGGTTCCGTGGAGGTGATGGTCTTTCCCGATACCTTTGCCGCCGCCGCACCGGCCATCAAATCCGACGAACCGATTCTGGTCAGCGGCACGGTGGAGGTGGGAGAAGAGAGCTGCAAGATCAAGGCCACGGAGATCGTTTTGCTGCGGGATGCCAATGCCCGGCAGACCACCAGGGTTCATGTCACCCTGAAGGAAGAGCTGGGGCGGAGCCACCTGGAGTTGCTCAGGGATCTCCTTAAACGCTACCCCGGCGGTTGCCGGACGTTCCTCCATTTTCATCTGGGGGATCTGTCGCCGGGGGTCATGCCGCTCCCCTCTGTTGCTGTTTGCGCGTCGGAAGATTTATCGGTGGAGGTTGAGAGACTTTTCGGGTATAATGCCGTCCGCTTTGAGTGAAACCGGGGACCGGGAACCAGGGACTGGGGATCGGTGACCTCGAACCTAGAACCTCGAACCTCGAACCTGTCTTTAAGGAGATCCGCCCATGGCGACGCCATTTTACCTTGAATTTGAAAAACCGGTCATCGAGTTGGAAAAGAAGATCCAGGAACTGATGGCCGTCTCTCCCGAACTGCTGCAGACGGAGATCGTCACATTGGAAAAAAAAGCGGAGGAGATGCGGGAAGATATCTTCGCCAATCTGACTCGCTGGCAGACCGCCCAGGTGGCGCGTCATCCCAACCGCCCCTATACCCTGGATTATCTTGGCCGGATCTTCACCGACTTCACCGAACTGCACGGCGACCGGCTTTACGGCGATGATCATGCCATCGTGGGTGGTCCGGCGCGTCTGAACGGCGAGCCGGTCATGGTCATCGGTCATCAGAAGGGGCGAGACACCAAAGATAAAGTCTATCGCAACTTCGGGATGCCCAACCCCGAGGGGTACCGCAAGGCGCTGCGCCTCATGGAAATGGCCCAGAGGTTCAACCTTCCGCTGATCACCTTTATCGATACCCCCGGCGCCTTTCCCGGCATCGGTGCCGAGGAGCGGGGGCAGGCCGAGGCCATAGCCCGCAATCTTCGGGAGATGTCGCGCCTTCGGGTGCCCATCATCGTCTGCGTCACCGGCGAGGGGGGCTCCGGCGGCGCTCTGGCCATTGCCGTGGGGGATCGTATCCTCATGCTCCAGCACTCGGTCTACGCGGTCATCTCTCCGGAAGGGTGCGCCGCCATCCTCTGGTCCGACGGCACCAAGGGGGCTCAGGCTGCCGAGGCGCTCAAGTTGACCGCTCAGGATATCAAAGCACTGGAGGTCATCGACGAGATCATTACGGAACCGGTCGGTGGCGCCCATGGCGACCACGCTGCCATGGCCGCGAATCTGGCGGAGGCCATCAGCCGAAATCTTCAGGAGTTAAAAAAACTCACCCCCGAGGAACTTGTCCAGGGGCGGTATGACAAGTTCAGAAAAATGTCGCGCTTCCTGGAGTAATCCGGAGAAGAGGCACTCTACGTTCAAGGTCAAGGAGAAGGAAAAGGTTTTCTCAACCTTGACCTCTACCTTGACCTTGTTTTTTTGGGGGATTTTTTATGTTGGAACGTTTGCAGAAACTGTTGTCCCAGGCAGGTATCGCCTCCCGGCGCCAGGCGGAGAGCATCATCACCGCCGGCAGGGTGGCGGTGAACGGCGTGGTGGTCACCGAACTGGGGACCAAGGCCGATCCGGACCAGGATATGATCGTGGTGGATGGGAGACCGCTTATCGTCACCGCCGTAAAACGGTATATCCTCCTCTACAAGCCTTCGGGGTACATGACGACCTTGAAAGATCCGGGGGGGCGTCCTCTCGTCATCGATCTCCTCAAGGGAATCAATGAAAGAGTCTATCCCGTGGGGCGGCTGGACTACAACAGCGAGGGGCTCTTGCTCCTGACCAGCGACGGCGACTGGGCCAATCGTCTGGCTCACCCTCGCTATGAGATCGACAAGGAGTATCATGTCCGGGTTCAGGGGCAGGTGACGCCGGAGCAGATCGCCCGTCTGGCAGCCGGAGTCACCCTGGAGGATGGCCGGACCGCTCCCGCCCTGGTCGCCCTGCTCAAGGAGAGTGAGCATAACAGCTGGATTTCGGTGACCATTCACGAAGGACGGCACCGGCAGGTCCGCCGGATGTGCGAGGCGGTGGGGCTCTCGGTGGTCCGGCTCCGGCGCAACCGCTACGGGTTTCTCAATCTGGCGGGGCTCAATCCGGGGGAGTTCCGGGAACTGACGGCGGAAGAGGCGAAGCGTCTGGCGGAAGATCCCCGGGCAACGGCGCCTCAGCCCCGGCCGCCGAAACCCGAGGCGAAATCGGCGCAACGTGGCACAAAGCCTCCGCAGCGCACCGGCGCACGTGACGCGAAGAAAACCGGGCACTCTCCCGCATCCCCTTCAGGACCGCGTAAACCTGGTGACCGGCATATCGGGAAAAAAGGGTAGAAACCATATCGATCTCTCACAAAGGCACGAAGGCACAAAGAAGGCGCAAGAGTTAAACATTTCCTCGGTTACCCCGAAATCATTCTGTTTTCTCTGTTTGGTTTTCTTCGTGCCTTTATGCCTTCGTGTGAGTTAATTTCGTCTTGAAGGGTTATTTGACGGTTCGTGTCCGGAGGAGATCCGCGTAGATATTCTCCGGGAGGAGCGCCGGGGTGGTTGTGGAGAGGCAGGTCAGGTGGAGATGAGTGGGGGAGCGTTTCTTATGGGCGTTCAGCCCGCTCCTTCCCACAAAACCGAGAATCTCCCCCGGCATGACCCGTCTCCCCACCGGCACGGCCACCTCCCGCAGGTGGGCATAGTAAAAAAGATGGTCCGTTGACGGATCATAGAGCCAGAGGTACTTCCCCCCCCGAAGTTTGCTCCCTTCCTGCCATTGGGTTTCCCGTGACACCACCACCCCTCCGGTAATGGTCAGCACCGCGACAGGCTCTCCAGTGCGATCATCAAGATCATCCTGGTTCCGGTCGTGGATGAAAATATCCAGTGACGGATGTCCGCCGTGCCGGTTGCCGTCGTAATAATCGTACCCCTTGGGGAGGTAGCCGTGAGAGGGACCATCCCCTACAGCGGTCGCCCTGTACCCCCGCAGCGGAAAGAGCCAGTCGGTGCGAGGAAAGCTCTTCCCGTTCTCCCGAAAATACTCCTCTTTGATCCGGCTCAGGAGCCTGGGGAGCTCCCGGCGCGCCTGCTCTTTGGGGATGTTGCCGTCCCGGAGCAGGGAATTCAGCCGGTGGAATTCCCTGCAGGAAGCGTCAAGGGGAGAGGGTGGTGTCTCGGCGGCCGGGGGTTCCTCCGGAGTGGCTGCCTGACCGTAGTCGGTGGGGAGGGGGAGCAAGAGGGAAAAGGTTACCAAGAGGAGAGGTGGCACCCTTTTCCACCGGAGTTGTTTCACCATCGGACCCGTTTGTCCGTTATCAGCGCCATGTTTTAGTTGAGCGTCAGAATTTTCTTGCATTGCCTGTGACCTCATGATATACACTCACTTCACGTGCCGAAGTGGCGGAATTGGTAGACGCGCCAGATTCAGGTTCTGGTGAGGGATTCCTCGTGCTGGTTCGATTCCAGTCTTCGGCACCACTTTTTAGAAAGGCGCCCTGTCTCTTTGCAGACAGGGCGCCTTTTCTTTTGTCCCTTACCCCCGGACTTCATCGGAAGGGATTTCTCAGTACATCATCCCCCCCACGTAAACTCCCGCTGCCACAAAGAGATCTTTACCCGGAACCCGGTAGACGTAGGTGATTTTCTTGGAAGGGGATGTCCTGCCGGGGCGGGGCCACATGTATTCCACCCATCCCTGGCCGAGAGTTCTCGCGGTATTGACAAAGCTCACAAAGATCGCCTTGTCCGTCGGGTCGGTGATCAGAAGACAGTGGGGACGCTGAGTGAGCTCCGGTTGCATGGGATGCGCCAGCATCTTTCCGTCCAGATTCATCAGGAAAACATAACTGTCTTTCCAGACAAAAGGCCCCTTCGCATTGCCGATCTCCTTCACCGCTTCAGCCAAACCCTTGGCATTGATCAGCGCTGCCGCTTCATAACATTTCGTCACACACTCATCCTTGGATGCCGACTGATCCGCCCAGGCAAAGGCCGAAAAGCAGAGGATGAACATCAATGCTGTCCCGAAACACAATTTTTTCATAACGAACTCCTTGTCTCTTGTAAGTTTGAGCTGCGTTTCCCTACGTCCGAGTTCCCTATTTGATCCAGGATTTGCCCACCGGCAGGACATCCCGACCGAATACCTGCAAGAAGATGGTGTGAGCCATCATGTACCATGCCGCCAGGGCGCAGAGCATGAGCTCGTAACCCGCGACTTTCGTCAGGTCCGGATAGCCGAAGTGGGCCAGGTCCAGCAGGATGAAGCCGATGAGCAACAGCGTAAAGGTGATTGCCATGGCGCCATGAATCTTCATGGCGGGAATCCAGAGGATGAAGGTATACATCGTCCATCCCACGAGAAACCAGCCGATGTCCTTGGTGTCCGAATGATATACGTTGAACTGGTTGAGCATGAAGATGATCCCCAGGGCAATCCAGAACGCCCCATAGGAGACAAAGGCGCTATAGCCGAAATTGTTGCCGCATTTGAATTCCTGGAAGCCGGCGATCATCTGCGCGAGCCCTCCGAAAACAAAAGCCAGGGCGACAATGGGGCCGACACCGCACCAGCCGACGTTGTGAAACTGTAAGAGCATTGTCGTAAGGCCGAAGCCTGCTAGTCCGACTACTCCGGGGTTTCCTGTGGGTACTTGACTGTTTGACATTCCTTAACTCCTTGAGTGTAACGTTGATGTGTGTTCTAAGGCGGACTGCTGGTCATTGGTGGTACCGGTCGTGAATTTTTTCTCCTTTCTTGTTATTGTGCTCTGCCTCATGCTGCTGCCGGGGCGTGTTCTCCACGGCTGAAACTCTTTCAGCATAAGCCTTATCCCGTGTCGGTTTGTCAAGTGATGAATGCGGGCGTTTTTCTCCCACGCTTGTACCAAAACTTTCCTCAATTGGCAACGAGAGTGTCTCCTCCCGTCCTGTCTCCCCGGTTTTTTTCGTCCTTTTTACATCTTTCCCTTCGTCCTCTTTTCTGCTAGAGTACACAGTTGCCGCACTTAAGCGCCGGTTCATACCGTTTTCAGCTCTCTACCGCCGTCAGCACCAAGCTCTGCGGCATTTTATTCCACAGGAGGATTTTATGGCCGTGAACGTACTCCCCCCGTCAATCGAACAGAGAATGGGGGCTTTTAACGAGGTTATGCGACGCGCCAAGTTGCTCAAACCCGATGCCCTCCCCAAGCCGACCATCACCATCGCCCGTGAATTCGGCTGTGAGGCGTATCCGGTTGCCGAAGAGTTATTGGCGCTGGTGAAGGAAAAGACCGGCGAGGAGTGGGTGCTGGTGGATAAGGCACTCCTCTCTGCGGTGGCCAAGGATCATCGTTTGTCCGAGGAGATTCTTCATGGTCTTGGACAGAAGCCTCGCTGGCTGGACGAGATGTTCTCCACTCTCTCTTCGGGTTGGAAGAGTGAGGCGGGGTACTCCGAATTGATCTGCAATCAGATTGTCAATGTTGCCATGGCCGGCAATGCCATTTTCGTGGGACTCGGCGCGGCCATCATCACAAAATCACTGAAAAACTGTCATCATTTCCGTTTGGTCGCCGATCAGGAGTTCAAAATTCGATCCATCTCCCGACGTCTCGGCATCTCTCGCCAGGAAACTGAAATGCTTATCGTGGAACGGCAGAAAGAGCGGGACCGGATACTCCGGGTGTTGCTGGATGCCGATGCCCATGACCCCCTCTATTACCACCTGATCTTCAATAACACCAAGGTCCGAACGAGTAAGATCGCCCGAACCATCGCAGATTTCGTTTTCCCCTGAGTTTTTTAGCGACATGTTCCTTTCCCTCATGAGAGATTCACCCGGCGCAGTCACGGCCGGGTGGATCAGGGAACCGGTTCGTCCCTGGCCTGACAACATCCTGTTTCCTGTTGACTTTATCCCCCTGATACTGTACAAAAATCATTTCCGTGGGTGAGTCGGGACGTCAGGTTCACGCCAACGTCGACTCCAGGCTGATAGCGTCTGAACACGCAAGGAACCTCCATGATCGACAAGATAAAGATATTCTGCGGTAATTCCAACACGCAGCTGGCGCAGGAAATCTGCGAAAATCTGGGACTTCCCCTGTCGGAATCACTGGTCCGAACCTTCTCCGACGGAGAGATCAGGGTCGAAATCTGCGAGAATGTCCGTGGTCGTGACGCCTACATCGTCCAGTCCACCTGCGCCCCCACCAATAATAACCTGATGGAGATGCTGATCATGATGGATGCCTTGAAACGGGCTTCCGCCGCCAAGATCACCGCAGTCATCCCCTATTACGGCTATGCCCGTCAGGACCGGAAAGCGGCGCCGCGTACTCCCATTACCTCCAAGCTGGTGGCCGATCTGATCACCACCGCCGGGGCGGACCGGGTGGTGACCGTGGATCTTCATGCCGGGCAGATTCAGGGGTTCTTCAACATCCCGGTGGATAACCTCTATGCAGCCCCGGTCATTGTGGAATATATCAAGAAAGAGTTCGAGGGACAAAATATCATCATGGTCTCTCCCGATGCCGGGGGGACCGAGCGAGCCAGAGCCTTTGCCAAGCGGATCGGTTGCACGCTGGCGGTCATCGACAAGCGGCGGAGCGCCCCCAACGTGGCCGAGGTGATGCATGTCATCGGTGATGTGCGGGATAAGGTTGCCATCCTGCTGGACGACATGATCGATACCGCAGGTACCCTTACCCATGGCGCCAGGGCGCTGAAGCAGCACGGCGCCAGCAAGATTTACGCCTGTGCCACCCACGGTGTTCTCTCCGGCCCGGCCATTGAGCGGATCAATGAATCCGACATCACCGAGGTGGTGCTGACCAATACGATCCCTCTGGGGGATAAGGTGGAGAAGAGCTCGAAAATCCGGCTCCTCTCGGTGGCACCGCTCCTGGCCGAGGCGATCCGACGCATCCATGAAGATGAATCGGTGAGTTCACTCTTTTTTTAACCGGCCACCGCCGGATACGATGTATCACCATCACCACTATTTCTCGTAAGAAAGCATCTTCATATCAGGGAGGCAGTCATGTCGCAGCAGGTTCTCAATGT
Source organism: uncultured Geobacter sp. (assembly GCA_903902855.1). GTDB lineage: Bacteria > Desulfobacterota > Desulfuromonadia > Geobacterales > CAIOGM01 > CAIOGM01. The sequence continues at coordinate 9,351 of CAIUWK010000025.1, forward strand.
TGAACTCAGGGAAAGCGTAGGTAAAGGGGTATGCCGAAGACTCAGGAGCGCCGGTAAGATCCCGGGAGTAGTCTACGGCAAGGGGATGGAGTCGGTTTCCGTCACCATGAGCCCCAGGGACCTGAACGTCGCCATCGCCGGCGAAGGGGGGGTCAACCACCTCATTACCCTCTCGGGGGGAGGCTCTCTCGACGGTATCACGGTCATCGTCTCCGATCTTCAGAAAGATTGTCTCAGGGGGACACCCACCCATGTGGATCTGCACAAGATCAACATGACGGAAAAGCTCCGGGTCTTCGTACCGATCGCTTTTGTCGGCACCTCCATCGGCGTCAAGAGCGGCGGTCTGCTTGATCCGCTCATGCACGAACTTGAGGTGGAGTGCCTTCCCGAAAATATCCCCGATCATATCGAGGTTATCGTCAGGAATCTTAATATCGGCGACTCGTTCCATGTCAGTGACCTGCTCCTTCCCGAAGGGATCAAGGTTCTGGCGGAGCCCAAGGCGTCTCTGGTTACCGTCCTCCCCAAGCCGGGCGGAGCCGAATAGCAGGGTAGGGGCCGCTGATGTCCGTTCATCTCATAGCCGGACTGGGGAATCCCGGTCCGGAGTATCATGAAACCCGCCATAACGCGGGTTTCATGGTTCTGGACCGGTTGGCGGATCTGGCCGGCATCTCCGTAACCCGGAAGGCGTTTGCCGGACTCTGCGGCGAGGGGCGCTGGCAAGGGTCGCGACTTTTCCTGCTCAAGCCGCAGACCTATATGAATCTTTCCGGACGGTCGGTGGGAGCGGCGCTTCGTTACCATAAGTTCTCCCCGGCTGAGCTCATTGTCATTCACGACGAGCTGGATATCCCTTTCGGCCAGGTCAAGATCAAAGAGGGGGGTGGGCATGGCGGTCACAACGGCCTGCGCTCTCTCATGGAGGAGTTGGGGAGCGGCGACTTCCTGAGGGTCCGGGTGGGGATCGGTCGTCCTGCCAAGGGGGACCCGGTGAAATATGTCCTGGGGAGCTTTACCCGGGACGAAATTCCCCTCCTGCCGCGGCTCTGCGACGGTGTCTGCGACCTGCTGGGTCTGCTTCTGCGTGAAGGAGTTCCCAAGACCATGTCCCTCTACAACCGCAAGGATCTGACGCTGGGACCGTAACCGTTCATCCCCTTCCCACCTCACCTCTCTCAAAGGATACACTATCATGGGTTTCACCTGCGGTATCGTCGGCCTCCCCAACGTGGGGAAGTCCACCATCTTCAATGCCCTTACCTCCGCCGGCGCCGAATCGGCCAATTACCCTTTTTGCACCATAGATCCCAATGTGGGGATCGTCCCGGTTCCCGACCCCCGTATGGAGGAGTTGGCCAAGATCGTCAATCCCCAGCGGACTCTTCCCACCACCATCGAGTTTCTCGATATTGCCGGTCTCGTCAAGGGGGCCAGCCGGGGAGAAGGGCTGGGGAACAAGTTTTTGGGGCACATCCGTTCCGTGGACGCCATTGTCCATGTGGTTCGCTGTTTCGAAGATCCCAATGTGGTCCACGTGGATGGCAGCGTTAATCCGGTGCGCGACGTGGAGATCATCCAGACCGAGTTGGCCCTGGCCGATCTGGATACGGTGGAGAAAAAACTCCAGCGCGCCGAAAAGCTCTCCCGAAGCGGTGATAGAAAGGTGAAGGATGAAGCCGACTTCTATGCCCGCGTCAAGGGAGTCCTGGAACTGGGAGAGTCCCCCCGGAATCTGGCGGTCAGCGACGACGAGCTGCTCTGGCAGCGTGATCTCCACCTTCTCAGCGGCAAGCCGGTGCTCTATGTGGCCAACGTGGCGGAAGACGATCTGGAGGGGAAGCATCCTTTCGTAGGGGAACTCCGGGAGGTGGTTAACCGTGAACAGGGGGGGCTCGTCACCATCTGCGGCAAGATCGAGGCTGAGATCTCCGAGCTTGAGGGGGAAGAAAAGCTCCTTTTTCTCCAGGAGATGGGGCTGGCCGAGTCCGGTCTGGATGCGCTGATCCGGGCGGGATACGATCTGCTGGGGCTCATCACCTACTTCACCGCCGGGGTCAAAGAGGTTCGTGCCTGGACCATCCCCCGGGGGGCTAAGGCGCCCCAGGCTGCCGGAGTTATTCATAGCGACTTCGAAAAAGGGTTCATCCGGGCCGAGGTCATCGCCTACGACAGTTACATCAGTGCCGGTGGGGAGTCGGGAGCCAAGGAGAAGGGGCTCATGCGGTTGGAGGGGAAAGAGTACGTGGTTCAGGACGGCGATGTGATGCACTTCCGCTTTAATGTCTAATGTAACTACTCAGGTATTGAGGCTGAAGGCTGAAGGCTGAAGGTTGAACCCCTCTTGTATAAGACGCCTTTATTAAACTTGCAGAGGTTCTTCTGATAGCCTTCAGCCTTCAGTCTTCATAGCCTATCAACCTGAGTAGTTACCGTCTGATCCATATAGTATGTGGTGAACTGCTTTTTGAGGTTTATGGATGCACGACCTCCTGGTAAGCCACGGGCTCCCCGCACTCTTTTTTCTCAGCTTTCTCGCCTCGACCCTGGTCCCCCTTGGCTCCGAATGGCTCCTTGTGGTGCTTCTTCTGAACCGTACCGATCCTCTTGCCGCGGTGGCGGTCGCCACCGTCGGTAACTGGCTGGGCGCCTGCACCACTTGGGCCGTGGGTGTCTGGGGGGGGACGTTCCTGATCAGGCGGTTGCTGCGGGTCTCTCCGGCTGCCGAGGAGCGGGCCGAGTCCTTTTATCATCGTTACGGCAGCTGGTCGCTTCTCCTCTCCTGGCTCCCCGTCATCGGCGATCCTCTCTGCCTTGTGGGTGGACTCCTCCGCGTCGGCTTCCTCCGTTTTTCCCTCCTCGTTTTTATCGGCAAGCTGGCCCGCTATGCCGTTGTTGCCTGGGCTGTGCTCCGGGCTTCAGGCTGAATCCATACATGAAAACAGACATTGACCGGAATCGGTATGTGCAGAAAAGTAAAGTTATGATAATGTCCAAATGACAAATGTTCTGGAATAGTCAGGGATGAGTACCGTGAGGTAGAGAAATGACACACAGACTGGTCAGATTCGATTGGGCTTTGAAAAAACTTCTGCGTAATAAGGCAAACTTCGAAATTCTTGAGGGGTTTTTCTCCGAATTGCTGCGCCGGGACATCAGGATCGCGCATATCCTGGAGAGCGAAAGCAATAAGCAGGCAGCCGATGACAAATACAATCGAGTGGATCTACTGGCCGAGGCGGACGGCGGCGAATTGCTGCTGATCGAACTTCAGGTTGAAGGGCAATACGACTACTTTCACCGAATGCTCTACGGGGTCAGTAAGCTGATTACCGACCATATGTCGGCCGGATTTGAGTATCGCCAGGTCCGGAAGGTAATCTCCATTAACATCGTCTATTTTGATCTGGGGCAGGGCGAAGATTATGTTTACCAAGGGAATACTGAATTTAAAGGAATCCACAAGAACGATTTGCTGCATCTGTCCGTAACACAGAAGCGGAACTTGCCGGAGGCGGTGCGAGTAGCTGACATTTATCCTCAGTATTACATCTTGAAGGTCAACGAATTTGACGACCACGCCCATGACACCCTGGATGAGTGGGTCTATTTTCTGAAGAACTCGGAGATTCGTCAGGAGTTTAGCGCCCGTGGTCTTCAGAAGGCGGCAGAGGAACTTGATATCATGAAATTGCCGGAAGAAGAGCGGGATAGCTATGAACGGTACCTTGAGGATCGTCGTTCAGCTGAGAGTTCGATCAAGAGTTCATGGCTTGAGGGGCATGAGAAGGGAATTGAGAAGGGAATTGAGAAGGGAGTGGCGCAGCGAACTATTGAGGTGGCTCGGACGATGAGGGGCAAAGGGTATTCTGTTGATGACATCATGGCAATCACCGGACTGAGTCGGGGCGAAGTTGAATGAAAATTGAGGTTTATTTGTGCTCTAAAATATTAAGGTTAATTACTAGTGTCATTGAGAGGTCACGGCACGGGTAACTGTGTGTCGCAACGCTATCTGTTCCCTTATCACGCCGTTACTGCAACCTCCGCAGCTCCACCACCGCCTTTTCTCCGCGGACCGTCACCAGCAGATAATGATAAAACCCCCCCTTTTCAGGCAGCTCATAGAGCGGCGCGCCACCACCGCCGGTGATGTAGTAGCGAATCCCATCCACGACCCGTTCTTCATAAAGATGATCATGTCCGGCAAATATGGCGTTAACCTTGTACCGGACAAACAGTTTGTGCAGGTTGTCTCGACTTGTCCGGTCAACGAATGACCTCTTCAGGGCCAGATCAGGGTCCTTGGGGGAGAAAAGGGGGCGATGGAGAACCACGAAGATCAAAGAAGCCTTCCTGTTGCTCTCCAAATCCTGCCCCAGCCAACGGAGCTGCTCCCCCGCAATCCGCCCCTCGGTTCCCGCCTCGTCGGTGTCGAGACAGATGAAATGGGCGTTGCCGTAATCGAAGGAGCCGTAGAGGTTTCCCACCGTCTCCCGCAGGTACCGTTCCCGCTCGGCACTTCCGGTCACCTCATGATTGCCGATGATGTTGAAGAGCGGTACTCCCCAGTCGCGCACCTGTGCCAGAAACTGTGCCACCTCTCCCTGGTAGTGCGCCATGGTGCCGCCGTAGCCGAACCAGGCGTCTCCGACACTCAGGGCAAAGGCCGGTTGCACCCTCTGCATGGCGTCCAGCGCCTGCCGGAACTGGGGAGGGTAGGGGGCATCGGACGTTGCCGGACGGAAATCACCGAAAACCGTGAAGCGGAAGGTCTCCGTAACTGCCGGCTGGAGCTTTGCCCTGTTGACGCGGGGGAACGGCCGGTCGGTGATGGCGAAAACCTGGGTAACAGCGCAGAGTATGACCCCGATAATCAGCAGTTGTTTCATAGTCGTCTCCCTGTCAAAAATTCTTCCACATCAGCCATCCCCCAACTCCTAGGAGAGCATACAGAGCTACCCCGAGAGGACGGGAAAGCGCCACCAGAACATCTTGGGATGACGGGAGTGAACTGCCGCAGCAGAGTACCACTGCGGCGTACATGAGAAGTGTATGGAGGAGGTCGGGAGGGAACCAGGCAAACCAGTTCTGATAGAGGAACCAGGCGAAGGGGAGGAGCAGGAGTGGGGCCATGGCGGAGGGGAGGGCGGCAACTACTGACGGGTTACCGATCGTCACCGAGCCAAGCACCCATACCCGCCGTCGCGACCTGTCGGTGGTGCCTGCGCAGCAACGGGGGATGATGGAAAATCCTGTCGGCCGCCCCCCGGTGACGAAGGCCACCAGAAGATGAGCGACTTCGTGAAGCAGTGTGCCGGGGAGTCGGATCAGAATCTGCAGGAAAGCTCCGGTCCGCTCGGCCCGACCCTGCAGTACCCCCAGCGCGGCGGCAAGGAGGATGCCGGCGAAATGGAAGAGTGCGGGGTCGGCGGCGGTGGATGGTTCCATCTACAGTGTCAGACGATGAGGCTTGTGCCGGTCATCTCCTTGGGCTGGGGGATGCCGAGAATCCCCAGAATGGTGGGGGCCAGATCGGCCAGAATACCCCCCGTCCGGAGCTCTGCATGTTTCCGGGCGTCGTCCACCAGGATAAAGGGGACGGGATTGCAGGTGTGCGCCGTGTGGGGGCCGCCGGTCTCGTCTACCATGGTCTCCGCGTTGCCGTGATCAGCGGTGATAAGAACCCGCCCTCCCAGGGCGAGCACCTTGTGGGTGAGTCGTCCCACGCAGTCATCCACAGCCTCAATGGCCTTGATGGCCGCGGGGAGGATGCCGGTGTGTCCCACCATGTCGGCGTTGGCCAGATTGAGGATGATCACGTCGAAGGCGCCGGAATCCAGCCGGGTGAGGAGTTCGTCGGTGACCAGGAAGGCGCTCATCTCCGGTTTTTCATCGTAGGTGGCGACCTCCTTGGGTGAGGCGATGAGCGCCCGCTCTTCACCAGTGAAGGGTATTTCACTCCCGCCATTGAAGAAGAAGGTGACGTGGGCGTATTTCTCGGTCTCGGCAATCCGGAGTTGGGTCAATCCTGCCTTGCTGATGATCTCACCGAAGATGTTGGTCAGCTCTTCGGGGGCGAAGGCGATGGGGAGTCCGAAGGTTGCGTCGTACTCGGTCATGCAGACATATTCGGCCAGTCGGGGGCGGATACCCCGCTGAAAGCCGTCGAAGTCATCCAGGGCCAGGGCCCGGGTGATCTCGCGGGCACGATCGGAACGGAAGTTGAAGAAGATGAAGCCGTCACCGTCCAGTACTTTACCGTCCACGCCGTTGATGACCGTCGGGATGACAAATTCGTCGTTGACATCCTCTCGATAGCTCCACCGGATGGCCTCAGCGGAGCTGTCCGCCCGGTTCCCTTCCCCGGAGATGATGGCGCGGTATGCCTTTTCCACCCGCTCCCAGCGGTTGTCCCGGTCCATGGCGTAGTAGCGCCCCATGACCGTGGCCACCTTGCCGAAGCCGATCTTTTTCAGTTCCGCCTCAAGCTGCTCCAGGTAGCCGGCACCGCTCTTGGGAGGGGTGTCGCGGCCATCCAGGAGGGTGTGGATGAAGAGTTCCGTGACCCCCGCTTTTTTGGCCATCTCCACCAGGGCGTAGAGGTGGGTGATATGGGAATGGACCCCGCCGTCGGAGAGGAGTCCCGAGAGGTGGAGCCGACCGCCGGTTGCCTTCACCTTTGTCATGCACTCCAGGAGAAGAGGGTTGGTGAAGAAATCGCCGTCCACGATCGCCTTGCTGATCCGGGTCAGATCCTGGTACACGGTCCGCCCCGCACCGATGTTAAGGTGACCCACTTCGGAGTTCCCCATCTGCCCTTCCGGGAGTCCCACCGCCATGCCGGAGGTGCCGATGGCGGTGCAGGGGTAGTCGCGGCAGAGTCGGGTCATGTTGGGGGTATTTGCCAGAGCCACGGCGTTGTTCTCGGGGTTCGGATTGTTCCCCCATCCGTCCAGGATCATCAGCATCAGCGGTTGTTTCGGCATGGTGATCTCCAAAGGCGGTGAATGGTGAATGGTGAAACGTGAAAAAAGCCTGTGACCGTTTCACCATTCACTATTCACTATTCACATTTTTAGTGGTGGTAGTGCTCGTTATTCAGAATGGTGCAGCCTCGATAGATCTGTTCCACAAGGAAGAGCCGGACCATCTGATGGGTGAAGGTCATCCGGGAGAGAGCGATGGAGTGATGCGCCCGGCTTCGCAGTGATTGGGAGAAGCCGTAGGCTCCGCCTATGGCAAAGGCCAGTTCCTGTGTTCCGCTGTCCCGGTACCTCCCCATGAAGTCGGCAAACTGGGGGGAGGTCAGTTCCTCTCCCCGTTCATCCAGCAGAATCAGGCGACTCCCCCGGGAGAGCGCTTTTTCGAGACGTTCGCACTCCTTCTGCCGCATCGCCTCGGCTTCGGCCCCTTTTTCCTCCCGAACCTCGCTGATCTCCAGGGGGAAGTAGCGACCGATTCTTCGGCGATACTCTTCGATGCCGTTTTTCAGCCATTCCTCCTGGCTCTTGCCGACCCAGAGGAGGCGAATTTTCATCGATGGGGAGTGGGGAGTGCAGGGGGTTCCGGAATATCCACGAGCGGAGCTTCACCCCAGAGTTCGTCCAGATCGTAATAGTGGCGGAGTTCATCCACGAAGACATGCACCAGCACGTCACCATAGTCGATGACGACCCATTTTCCTTCCCGCGCTCCTTCGATATCCAGCGCCTTACCGAATTTTTTGAGTCCCTTCTTGACGGAGTCGGCGATGGCCTGGACCTGTTTATCGGACATGCCGGTGGCCAGCACCAGATAATCTGCGATGGACGAGATCTTGGCTATTTCCAGGATCTTGACATCTACACCCTTCTTGTCGAGGGCACACTCGGCGCATTTCAGCGCCCGTTCAAGGGAGGTCAGGGTTACTTGGGGCATAGAGCGTATGTTCCTTGAGGTAGCGTTCCACGTTGTCGGGTACCAGATAGCGGACGGATCGACCGCGCCGCAGCAGTTCCCGGATGGAACTTGATGAAATGGGCATCGGGACCCCGTTCAGGTACGACACTGCGGTCCCGGAGCAGTGAATAAGGCGCTTGTCCGCGTCATCATAACAGAACCGGTCGGCGATGGCAACAGGGAGGGGGGAGGCCGGAGATATCCCTGCGGAACCGGGGCGTCCCACGACGATAATGTTCGCAAGGGGAAAGAGATCCTGGTAGGCGTGCCACGTCCCGATCTCGGCAAAGGAATCACTCCCCATGATAAAGTAGAGATGGTCGTCGGGATAACTCTCCCGGAAGGCGCGAAGGGTGTCGATGGAGTAGGACTTTCCCGATCGTTCACCTTCCAGGGGGGAGACGGCGAAGAAGGGGTTGTCTGCAATAGCCGATGTGACCATGGCGAGGCGGTGGGCGAAGGAAATCTGTTGGCGTCGCGGTTTGTGGGGAGGGTCGGCGGCGGGGACGAAGATAACTTTCGAAAGAGCGTACTGGTCACGGGACTCCTCCGCGATCCGGAGGTGGGCGATATGGATGGGGTTGAAGGTGCCGCCGAATATGCCGATGTTCATGTCACGTCACGACAGCCTGTACTGGAGAGTTGGTAGGTGACACGGTACCCGAAAATTGCGGTATATGCAATAGCTCATTGTTTCGCAACCCTCTGATTTATCGTATTATACCCATGATGCGGCGTATTTCCCCTTGCATTTTTTCAACGGTTGACTATAGTGAACTGACTTTTTTCATCATCATTCCAACCCTGCAAGGAGAGATAGACACAATGGCCAGCGAAAAAGTTCTCACCATCACCGATAGTACCTTTGATGCGGACGTCATCACCTCCGGCAAGCCGGTTCTCGTGGATTTCTGGGCGACCTGGTGCGCCCCCTGTAAGGCCATTGCCCCGGTCCTGGACGCCATTGCCGAAGAGTACGACGGCCGGATTACCGTGGGCAAGGTTAATGTGGACGATAGCCCCGCAACTCCCGGCAAGTACGGCGTCCGCGGCATCCCCACCATCATCCTTTTCAAGGATGGCGTGGTTGTGGATCAGGTAGTCGGCGCCGTTCCCAAATCCCAGATCGAAGCACTCATTAAAAAAGCGCTTTAGGGAGCGAGGATCGTCTTCATGCTTCTTCGTCGGCTTCGCCTGGCAGGCTCCATTGCCCTGGTTATCTCTCTTCTGGTTCCCCCCCTGGCTGCGGGCCTCCAGAGAGGGGAAGGGGCACCGCCGTTCCAGGTGACCTCAACCTCCGGGCAGCGGATCACCAACGCCAATTACACCGGTCGTGTGCTCCTTGTGCAGTTTTTCGCCACCTGGTGTTCCCCCTGCCGGGAGTCGATCCCCGCCATCATCCGGCTCAATAAAAAGTACGGGAAGCAGGGTTTTCAGGTTCTCGGCCTCAGTATTGATGAGTCGGGTGACCGGATCGTCAAGGCGTTCATCGCCGAAAAAAAGATCACCTATCCGGTGGCTCTGGCCGGTGACCACCTTCAGGAGGCGTATGGTGTCCGGTCGGTCCCAACGCTATTCCTGATAAACCGGAAAGGGGAGGTCGTCGAAAAGTTCATGGGAATGTCGGAAGAGATCGAACAGGCGATTGAATCCTCCGTGAAGACGGCTCTGGCTGCGAGATAGGGGCTAACCGGTAGAGACAGTAATGGTAGGCAAGGGCGATCCGCAGGTGGGTCGCCCTTGTCGTATCCTGCTCCTCTCGGTGAGAGTTCGCCCTGTTTCTCAAGAACACGCTAAAGAGTTTCAGTTTTTTACCGATAACATTAATAAAATGACCGGTTTTTTGTTTGGTGAGTACAAAATATGGAGGGGGATTATGGAAAAAATGTTATGTATGCTGATTGCCGTCTGCGCGCTTTCCGGATGTGTAACTTCAGTTCTGGTCGACGATAATACTCACAGAAAAGTATTCAAAGCCTGCGAATGCGACACCCTCTGTGTTCGTGACGTGTACAGTGTGGCCTGGGATAATGGGTGCCGGTATAACTGTCGTGATTATCCTGTGACCTATCGGGCACAACAAACCGAATTTGTCATGGTCCCGGAAACGGCAAACAACTGCAACGGTAATTGCGGAGGTGTGAGATGAGCAGGTGTAAGATCATCTGTATTGCCCTGGGAGCGGCAGTTCTTGCCTTGTCGGGATGTGTAACTCATTACAGTAATGTGCCGGACAGTACCTATGAAGTGGAAAAGCTCGATGTGCATCAGAGGTATATGATCGAAGAGCCTCTTGGTATCCTGAGAAGTCCTACCAAGGTTGGACGGTTCAATTCCGAAATTATCTTTTTAGCCGACCAGTTGGAACGAAATGCCGACCGTAAAAGCCTGGAGAATACCTTTGTAATTACCACTATTGCAAATCTGAACAATCTTTCGGAGACGACGAGCTTCGGCCGACTCATTTCTGAAAATCTGATACACGAGATGCAGGTGCGTAAATGGAAAGTTTTTGAGGTCAGGCTTACCAAGGACATCGTTGTAAACAGTACGGGTGAGTTTTCCTTGAGCAGGGATGTTCAGAAGATACGAGACGTCTACAAGATCGGTGGCATAGTGGCAGGAACGTATGCCCTGACGGAGGGGAATATAATTGTCAATGTCAGAGTCATGGATATAACCAGCGGTATAGTTGCTTCTTCCGGGCAGATCCGGATGCCTGTTGATTGTTTTACAGAGTCACTTCTTTTCAACGAAGACAGACAAAAGGTGATGAAGATCGTCGGTGACTCCCCTTCTCGGGGCAAATCAAAGACAGCTGTTTCGGATTTGGAATCTTCAAAATGGATCAAGATAGAAGATATAACAAGATGAGCTATGTACTTCTGTTAGCTCTGTCGATGGTGTCTCTCCTCTCGGGGTGCGCCAATTCGTCACGGGTATATCCCGTTTCGTCCGGTTCCGGTTGCTCTGCGCAAGATCTGCTGAAGGGGACTGACCTGAAGACGTTGTTTAAGGAGATGGCTCATGATATCTGTGCCGATAACTGCCGCGATTGTCAGCGGGAGACCCAGGACGCGAAAGGTTCTGCCGATCTCTGTTCCGATCAGGAGGGGAGACGGCAACCTACCGTATTGGTCACTGATTTTGTCGACTTGAACTCATTTGTGCCGAAGCAGTCCGGTCTTCTCATGGGTGAATTGATGCGGGGTGCTCTTAACACGGTTTGCTGCTACAAGATAGTTCAGGCGGAGTTTGCGGCATATTTCAAATTGTCGGAAACCGGTCTGGTATCTTTGACACGTAAGCCCAGTGAGATCAAAAACGACGAGTATCTACAGGATGAAGCGGTGGTAGGCACCTATAATTTTCTTGCGGGGAATAAACTGTTGATTTTTGTGAAAAAAATTAATACCGGATCAAGCAGGATCTCACGCATGGCGACGAAGGAAATTGATTATACCTGCTCGGACAGTTCAGTTGTCAGTTATTCCGTGAAGTAATTCGTAGTTGCATACCTCAGAATACCTCCGGGTAATGGCTATTGTCGGATTCGTGCCGTTACCCTGTTGAACTGTCGAGGAGTCACATAATGGATACGAATGACGAAGAAAGTGTTTCTCGACAAGATGATGGGAAAGTTTCCGGCAGTGATAAAAAGAAGTTTTCACCCACAAAGGTTCAAAAATATATGATAGCAGCCGGGACAATTATTGTTATAGCTGTTTCCGTTATTCTGTATACCATGCCTGAGGCAAAAAAACCGGTAGTCCATAAGGCTCAAATTAAAGTGGCGGAAACGTCAAAACCGGAACCACAGAAGATAATGACATCCACCAACAGGGACACGTTAAAGGCGGCAACGCCGGCGCCGGATGCCCGTTTTGCGAACGCAACTGCCGCGAAAATAGCGCAGCGCTTCCTGCCTGCCGTTGAAGCTCAACCGACATTTAAAGTGGTCCCTCAGCACTCTGCGGTTAAAGCGAAGAATCGGCGAGTGCTGACCCGTTACATGATGAAAAAGCTGAACTCCAGGCCGGCAGCCAAGGGGATAATGAGTAGCACCCCGTCCATGGCATCTCTCCCGGTTATGATGACGATACCGCAAAAAACGATAGTTCCGGTACCCAACCGATCGGCGAAGGACGAGACCGAAGACAGTGGTCAAAAACGGACGGCGGAAAACATAAAATTGTTTATGGCCAAAGGGTGGATACCGTATTATATGAGGGATAATGAGCATTTGCTCTATCGAAACGCTGCTGATGGGGGGAGTACTGCTCCGAAGATGATCAATACCGCATGGTTTCTGGATGCCGACACGGTGGTGCTCTTCGCACATGCCCTTAATTGTCCGGAGAAAAACATGGATACCTTCGCTTATATGGAACTGGATGCCCAAACACTCAAGGTAACGAACAGCAGTTCGCGTGACATTGCGGAACAAGGGTTACAGTTTAAGAGCATTCAAGACGCAAGTGACCAGAAACTGTATGACATTGTTTGTAAGTAATGGCTCCCTTTTATCCTACCGCTCTATTCCGGACTTATCCTTCCCACAGACAGGGTCGACGTCTTCACAGGTAGAACAGTCACAGCTTTTGCCGGCCGGCAGCCAGTTGAACACCACGCCGCCTTGGGCCATGCTGTTGAGGGTGCAGTCATCGGGGACGGGGCACGCAGTTGTGCAGTTGTCCGGGTAGAGTTCCGGAGTTCCGTTATTGCAGGTGAGTTTCATAACGTGGCCTTTCTTGTTAGTCGAATTTACGTTTGCGACAGGATACCATATCAGGCAATAAAGCACAAAAAAAGGACTCTGGCATAAGCCGAAGTCCTTGTTTTTAATGGTCGGGGAGACAAGATTCGAACTTGCGGCCCCCTGTGCCCAAGACAGGTGCGCTACCAGGCTGCGCTACTCCCCGAACCGAAAGGATTAAGTACCATACTGCGTGACTTATGGCAACTTATTTTCGCCCGCTTCCGCCAGATATTTTTTGAATTCAGCCAGCGCCTTCCCCCGGTGGCTGATCCGGTTCTTGATTTCCGCCGATAATTCCGCCAGGGTCTCCCCGTATTCGGGGATCAGAAAGAGAGGGTCATAGCCGAATCCGCCATCTCCCCGGGGTTCGTCCAGGATGATACCGGGGAGGGAGCCGTCAAAGGTCCTGCAGCTGCCGTCGGGGAGACAGAAGGCCAGCACGCAGTGGAAGGCAGCGCTTCGCCGGGAGGGGGGGGCGCCGGTCAGTGCTTCCAGTAGTTTGAGATTATTGGCGGCGTCTCCCGCTCCTTCGCCGGCAAAGCGGGCGGAATAGACCCCCGGCCCACCGTTCAGGAGCTCCACCGCCAGACCGGAATCGTCGGCCAGTGCCGGGAGGCCGGTGGCCTGCGCGGCGAAGCGGGCTTTCTTGACGGCATTCTCCGCAAAGGTCGCCCCATCCTCCACCACATCCGGCAGGTCGGGAAAGGAGCCGATGGGAAGTACCGTTTCCACCACCCCCTGAAGGAGCAGTGCCAGTTCCCGGATTTTCCCCGGGTTGCGCGTGGCCACCACCAGTTTTCTCATCCCTTCAGCACCTCCTGCTGGATGGCGAACAGCCGGCGGATGCCGGCCATGGCCGAGTCCCGCAGAAGGTCCATCTGCGCCAGGGTGAACGGTTCCGTTTCGGCGGTCCCCTGGACTTCCACAAAACGATCCGAAGAGGTTATGACGAAGTTCATGTCCACCTGAGCGGCGCTGTCCTCGGGGTAGTTCAGGTCCAGGAGTACCTCCCCACCTATGATCCCCACACTCACCGCCGCCACCGCCTCCCTGAGGGGGAAGGCAGCAATCTTGCCTCGTTGGACGAGTCCGGTCATGGCATCGAAGAGTGCCACATAGGCGCCGGTGATGGAGGCGGTGCGGGTTCCGCCGTCCGCCTGGATGACATCGCAGTCGATTTGGATGCTTCTTTCACCTAAAAGTTTCATGTCGGTGACCGCCCTGAGGGAGCGGCCGATGAGCCTCTGGATCTCGTGGGTCCGCCCCCCCAGCTTCCCCTTGGTCGCCTCCCGGGGCGAGCGGGTATGGGTAGCCCGGGGGAGCATGGAGTACTCGGCAGTGACCCAGCCGGTACCCTTCCCCCGGAGAAACGGCGGCACCGACTCCTCCACCGAGGCGGTGCAGATGACCTTCGTGTCGCCGAAGGAGACGAGGACCGACCCTTCGGCATGTTTGAGATAGTTACGGATGATGCTCACCGGTCTCAGGTCACCCGGATTACGGCCGTCGTTACGCATGGAAACTCCTGTTTTATTATAGGTTTAGAGTCTGAAGGTTTAGAGGCTGAAGACTGAAGACTGAAGGCTGAAGGGTAAAGAATAAAGACAGAACTGTGAGGGGTGAATTTTTTCCTTCAGTTTTCAGCCTGTTCTCAGCCTTCAGTCTGTTTTCAGCCTGTTTTCCTGTGGCAGGAGCGGGTGGGGGGTGACCCCGCTCTTCCCCAGTTCGGCCAGGAGACGGTTGGTGAGGAGCTCAGCCAGCTCTCCGATGGCTTCCTTATCGTCGGGGACGTTGACGATCTTCCCCCCCGCAGTCATGCCATGTCCGCCGCCGGTCCCCAGATCGGCGACTATTCGGCGGATCATGTTTCCCAACCCCAGGTCGCTACGGGTTGTCCTGATGGAGAGGATCATGCTCCCCGCATAATGACCCATGCAGAAAGAACTCTCGATCCCGTCTAGCCGGATGAGAAAGTCGGCCATCTCCGCCACTACCTCGGGAAAACTGATCTCGTACAGGTTGGAAACCAGGAGTGTGTCATAGATGAGGGTATGGCGGAGGGCGCTGTTCATCATCATGAAATACTCCACCGGGAGTTTCGGGTGGGTGATCAGGAAGATGATCCGTTTGTTGGCCAGGGGGAAAAGTTTCAGGTACGCTTCCCGGTCGGGGAGGTTCGCCTCCCGTCCCAGATCCTGGGTTTCGGACTTGATGGCATAGAAGAGTGCCGTGGCCAGATTGCTGTTGATGGTAATCCCCTGGGAGAGGAGGTACTCGTAGAGAATGGTGGCGGTAACGCCGTACTCCTCCCGGATGTCCACCCACTTGCCGGCATCACCGTTAGGGCGGCGGGGGTGATGATCAACGATGATGTCGATCCGGTTCCCGGGGGGGAGCGAGTTGTTGCCGGTTCCCGGCTGGGTATCAAGCATGCAGATCACCGGATACTCCTGCAGATTGATAAGCTCCAGCGGGCTGATGGGAATCTCCAGCTCCCGCGCCATGGCCAGGTTTTCACCCCGACCGATCATCCCCGAGAAGGCGATGGTCGCCTGCCGGTTCACGGTCATGATGAAGAGATGCCGGAGCGCATAGGCCGAAGCCAGGCAGTCGGGGTCCGGATTGTCATGGACGACGATGAGGATCTTCCCCCGGCCGCTTACCCAGGTGAGGAGGTCGTCCACGTATCCCTTGGTCTGTTTGATCCGCTCGCTACAGGTCATTGATCTCTCTTGCTAATTCCGCCGTCAAAGAGCGGTCGCAGCTTCTCCACGGTTTGATTGCCGATACCGTCAACTTCGCGGAGGTCGTCCAGGGTGCGGATGCCTCCCCGTTGTCGGGCGAAGGTCATGATCCGTTTCGTTAGGGCCGGACCGATGCCGGGAAGGGACTCCCAGTCGGCTCCGTTCATCCTCGCCGGTTCCAAAGGGATGCCCAGAATGATCCTCTCGCGGGGAGAGATGCCACCGGGTACAACGGATACTACCGGTTCTGCTCCCTTGGTAATCGTCACCAGATCGCCGTTGAAAAGGGGATGGGAAAGGACTCTTGTCTCGGTGAGAGTCGGGATCAGATCGGGGGCCGCCCGGCTGATGACCTCCCCCACGGTGCCGGGAGTTCCAACCTGATAGAGCCCGGGGGAGGGGATGTCACCGGCAAGCCGAACCGTGATCATTCCCGGTTTATCCTGAAGAATGGCCACGGAAACAACCCCGGCCGGGGGGGGCTCGTGGCCATCGGGTATCAGGAGGGAGAGTGCCAGGGCCAGCAGGCCGGTCCAGAGCACCCCCCTCCGACGCCACTCGCTCATTTACGGAGGGGATCTGCCTCGTCATCCTTGTGCAGCTTGTATTCGATGGCGTCCAGGAGTGCCTGATAAGAGGCCTCGATGATGTTCTCGGAGACCCCCACCGTTCCCCAGCGACTCTCCTTGTCCCCGGATTCGATGAGTACCCGGATGGAGGATGCCGTTCCCTGACCGGCCGGGAGGACTCGCACCTTGTAGTCCAGAAGCTTCATTTCTTTCAGACGGGGATAGAATTTTTCCAGGGCCTTGCGCAGCGCGTTGTCCAGGGCGTTTACCGGGCCGTTTCCCTCGGCGGCGGTATGCTCCACCTTTCCCCCGACCCGAACCATGATCGTCGCCTCAGCCAGTGGTTTCTGGTCCTCATGGCGTTTTTCGTCGATGACCCGGAAGCCGATGACCGAGAAAAACTTCTTGTGGCTCCCCATCGCCTTCTTCATGAGAATCTCAAAGCTGGCCTCGGCCCCCTCGAACTGGTAGCCGCGGTTTTCCATCTCCTTGATGTTGTCCAGAATTTCCAGTGTTACCGGGTCCTTGCTGTCCAGGTTGATATGAAACTCCTGGGCCTTGACAAGGATGTTGGAGCGACCGGAGAGGTCGGAGATGAGGACCCTGGTGCTGTTTCCTACCAATTCGGGGCGGATATGCTCATAGGTTTCCGGATGGCGCTGGATGGCGCTGACGTGCACCCCCCCCTTGTGGGCAAAGGCCGAATTCCCCACATAGGCCTGGTGTTTGTGAGGAGGAATGTTGGCCAGCTCGAAGACGTAACGGGAGAGATCCCGCAGGTGGCGGAGCTGTTCGTCGGTGACGCACTCCCGCTTCAGCTTCAGTTTGAGAGCCGGGATGATGGAGCAAAGGTTGGCGTTGCCGCACCGCTCGCCGAAACCGTTGATGGTCCCCTGAACATGGACGACCCCGTGCTGCACCGCCATGAGGGTGTTGGCCACGGCGCACTCGCCGTCGTTGTGGGTGTGGATACCCAGCGGGGTGGTGATATGTTGTCTCACCTCATCGATGATGGTTGCGATATCATGGGGAAGGTTGCCGCCGTTGGTGTCGCAGAGGCAGATGCAGTCCACCTGGGCGGCTTGTGCCGCCTGGAGGGTTTTGATGGCGTAACCGGGATTGGCCCGGTACCCGTCGAAGAAGTGTTCGGCGTCGTAGATGACCTCGGGGACGTGGGCCTTGAGGTAGACGAGAGAGTCATTGATCAGATCCAGGTTCTCCTCCAGGGAGATCCGCAGCGCCTCATGCACATGAAAGTCCCAGGTCTTGCCGAAGATGGTGACCACATCGGGGGTGGCCTCAATGAGGGTCCGGATGTTCTGATCCTTGTCCGGGGTAACTTTGGCCCGCCGGGTGGAGCCGAAGGCGGCGATTTTTGCCTGCTGCAGCTTCTCCTTCCGGATCTCTTTGAAAAAGGTGATGTCCTTGGGATTGCTCCCCGGCCACCCCCCTTCGATGTAGTGGATGCCGTTCTCGTCCAGTTTGTGGGCAATCCGGATCTTGTCTTCCACCAAAAAGGAGATATCTTCAGACTGCGTGCCGTCGCGCAGGGTGGTATCGTACAGTTTTACCAGGCTCATGCCGTCACCTCATCTACCGTGGAATTGGAATCAAACAGCGTTAAATGCATTTCAACTATTTAGCCGGTTTCGGGATTTTTATCAAGGGAAAACCGGTAGATGATGGAAAGGGGAGGGGAAAGTCCGATATCTCCGTGACGGCCCAAGTCAGGCCCGGTGTGGCGGCGAATTGTCTCTGATGAGCAATTCAATGTTTGGCGGAAGCCGGGGCACGTGTCCACGCAACATCCTTGGAAAGACCAGCTGTTCCAGCGGTCATCAGAAGGGATTCCGCACCCTTCATGCGAAGGGTCACGGGAACGTACTCATCTCTTTTAGCAGCATAAACTTCCCCGTTCCAGAAGTTGTGCGAAACGTCGTAGGTAAGGCCACGCATAAGCTGTTTATTGATGGCCGCGGGGTTCGACGGGTCTTTGACGACAACAGCCAGGTAGCTCTTCCCGCTGCGCTGTATCTCCATGACGATCTCTTTATTCGTTTGGTTCCAGGTGCCGAGGATCAGGTCTGCCGGGTTGTATGGCTACGACTTTAACGGGTGCTCTTCCAGATATGTCCGCAAGGCATCATTCATGCGGGTCTGCCACCCTTTGCCGGTGGCTTTGAACGCCTCAATGATTGATAGATCATACCGGATAGGCAAAAGTTTTTTGGGTGCTTCAAGCCTAGGTCGACCAGGACCGCGTATAATTTTGGCCGAAGCCCAGTACGCTTCGACGGCTGCGGCATCGTTAGGATCGTAAGGATCAACCTCGGGATCGTAATAAATAGAAGCGTCTGCGGCGCTATTACAGCGTAACCGTTCCCAGTCTGTTTTTGATTCGCCATTGGCGCGCATGCTCTTCAATTCTTCACTGGTATGACTAACTATTTTTTTCATACTACAACTTCCTTTCTACGGCGCTTGCCTGGCGAAATGAAATAATCCTGACTGCTTTACCGCGTAGCGTATAGACACATGACAACACAACAACCTCACCCTCAATATCTGCAAGGTCTTGCAAGCGGTGCTCTGTTGTAGTCATACAGGGTATGGTCAATTTGCGGGGAGACTCATAGACCAGATAAGCATCATTAAAATCGAGGCTATGTTTTTCAAGAGTGCTTTGGCGATTATTTTCATCCCACTCGTATCTCATATTTATTGTATATACGATAACCTTGAAAATGACAATAGAAATCCATACTGGCCAAACTGACCGAGCTTATTGAGCAGAGGGTGAAATCGTTACCCTGACGGGGAGGAGATAGGCGGGAAAAACGTGTCGAAAAAGGCCCTTTTTTGACACGTTTTTTTGCCATTTTACTTAATATATCCGTATACTTATCTCAACAACTTCGGCGCGCCGAAGTTTTGGTCTTTAACCTGCGGAAATCCACTTGGCGCCGTCGTAATTCGGCTGTTTTTACCTGGCTTTTACGACTCGAAAGACCTTCCCGACCCGGATATTTTTGCCTCGTAACGTCAAGGACAGGCAGGTGGAAGAGTATAAGATTCCTGCGAGGAAAGTTGTAATATTATCTTCGTCCCTACATAACGCCGTCGCTGCACCCCCACCTTCTCTTGATGAAATCATCGAACGAGTGGCTACTCTATTTGGTATTGAGGCAACGACTCTTCCACATGGAATGGAGATATGGTCGAATACTCCAGCGGATGCTGCCTGCTATAACTCAAATGACAATATTCATGAAATTATTGAGTAAGTAAAGAACTTAGTACGTCCCCCTCGGCCCGTTGTTTCCTTTCTTGTCGAGTGGCAAGGCGAGCGGATATAAAGCGAGTATGTGGTGGTCGCTCCGCAAAAGCCACCACAAGAAGACGTTGCTGAACTGAAAATGAAGCGGCGCCCCGATAGTTATCGGGACGCCGCTATTTATTGTTCTGATCAGGCTCTGCCGGGAAGTTTCACCGCGACAGGAATAAAGGAGTTACCGGTCCCCACTCCCCGGTCCCGGCTATTACTCCCGGCTTTACTCCCCGCCGGCCAGGCCGAAGGCCTCGTGGAGAACACGGACGGCCAGTTCGGTGTACTTGGCGTCCACGATGACGGAGATCTTGATCTCCGAGGTGGAGATCATCTGGATGTTGATCCCTTCCTTGGCCAAGGTCTGGAACATCTTGGTGGCGACCCCGGCGTGGCTGCGCATTCCCAGGCCGACGATGGAGATCTTGCTGATGCTTTCGTCGGTGACCAGATCCCCTGCCTGAACCTCCGTGGCGGTTTCCTTGGTGACGGCCAGAGCCTTCTTGAAGTCGGCCTTGGTGACGGTGAAGGTGAAGTCGGTGAGCCCCGCCTCGCTGACATTCTGGACGATCATATCCACCGAGATGTTGGCCTCGGCAAGGGGGGAGAGGATCTTGGCGGCGATCCCAGGGGTGTCGGGAACGCGCATGACCGCGATCTTTGTTTCGTTCTTGTCGTAGGCGATGCCGGAGACGAGAATTGATTCCATTTCTTTATCCTCCTTGGTAACCATGGTTCCGGGATTGTCATTAAAGCTGGAGCGGACGTGGATATCGACGTTGTATTTCTTGGCGAATTCCACGGAGCGGATTTGCAGGACCTTGGCTCCCAGGCTTGCCAGTTCGAGCATCTCGTCGTAGGAGACCTTCTCCACCTTCCTGGCCCCCTCGCAGATGTTCGGGTCGGTGGTATAGACGCCGTCCACATCGGTATAAATCTCGCAGACATCGGCGGTGAGCGCCGCGGCCAGGGCCACTGCCGAGGTGTCGGAGCCGCCGCGTCCCAGGGTGGTGATGTTTCCGGCGGCATCAACCCCCTGGAAACCTGCCACCACGATGATGGTCCCCTCCTTGAGATCGGCCCGCATGTTCGTGTCGGGGATATCTTCGATGCGCGCCTTGCTGAAGGCGCTGTCGGTGAGGATGGGGACCTGCCAGCCGTGGTACGATTTGGCCTTGTATCCCATGGATTTGAGGCAGATGGACAGGAGCGCGATGGAAACCTGCTCGCCGGACGCCACCAGCACATCGTACTCGCGGTTATCCGGGAAATCGCAGAGCTCGTTGGCCAGCGCCACGAGCTTGTTGGTTTCTCCGGACATGGCGGAGACGACCACGACCATGTCGTTGCCGGCATCGTAGGTCTTGGCGACCCTGCGGGCAACGTTGCGGATCCGTTCGATGCTTCCCATCGAGGTGCCGCCGTATTTTTGAACGACAAGAGACATCTGAGAGTTCCTCCTTGAGCGTGACGGTGATGCCGGCGGCATCCCCGCCGTTTTGAGCGTCAGCCTTAATAGCAAGAATTGCCGTTGCGGTCAAAACATTTTTTTTACGAGTTCTCGCAGCTGTGCCGTTTTTTGTTCATACCCAAGCCCGTGGGGGATGAGGGTGACTATGCGGCACTCCTCGTCCGTCACGGAGATGCGAATCTCCAGAAATTCCGGGGAGAGTTCGTCGTCAAGACGTTCGGGCCACTCCACAATGCAGACCCCGGCCCCGGCAAACTGTTCTTCGAACCCCAGGTCCCGGAGATCTTCTCCTGGTCGGAACCGGTAAAAATCGAAATGGTAGAGGGGGCAGCGCCCTTGATACTCATTGAGGATGGTGTAGGTTGGGCTGGTGATGGGGAGAGAGCGGTCCACACCCAGACCAAAGGCGACCCCCTGGGCAAAGCGGCTCTTCCCGGCACCCAGGTCACCGGAGAGAGTCACGATGTCTCCCGGTTCCAGCACCCTGCCGAGACATTCCCCCAGGAGTTCGGTTTCCCCAACGCTCTGCGTGGTGATCGTCATCGGTTTCAGGAGTTCATGGTCCGGATCATGTCGATGCGGGAGATGATTCCTACCAGCTTCTTCCCCTCCACCACCGGAACCGCATTGACCCGCTGTTCGGTCATGATGTCGGCGGCCCTGCTCACCGGGTCGCCGGGGGCGACGGTGACGACCTCATCGGTAAAGATATCCCCCACGCTCCGCCCTGTGACCTTTTTCAGCTCCTTCTCGAATTTCTTGTCACTCTCCAGATAGATGACCCAGTCGAAGAGGGAGATAACCGTGGGGATGTGCAGGCTTTTGTCCTGGCCGATGAGATCGGTTTCGGTGACGATCCCCAGCAGGTTCCCTCCGTCATCCACCACCGGGACGCTCCCGACCCGATGAGTTGTGAAGAGGTTTGCCAGCTCCCGAACCGAGGTCTCTTTGGTTACGGTAATCAACTGCGTGGTCATTATCTCGCCGACGCTCTGCATGGGAATCTCCTGTTAAATGTAGAAAACCTGGAACCCGGAAACCGGGACCTGGGACCCGGGACCCGGAACCTCGAACCTCGAACCTAGAACCTTGAACTTATGAATTTGTACGCATAGGGGAGCCGTTCCAGGACATCCGTGGCGGTGATGCCGATCTCCCCCTTTTCGGCCGCCACCAGGTCGGCGGCGCAGCCATGGAGGAATACCCCGAGTCTGCAGGCATCGAAGGGGGAATACCCCTGACCCAGGAGGGATGTCACGACACCGGTGAGGACATCCCCCATGCCGCCGGAGGCCATGCCGGGATTACCGCTGCCGTTGATGGATATCCGTCCGTCGGGGGCCGCGCAGATAGAACGAGCCCCCTTGAGAATGATATAAACCCCGAAACGAACCGCGGTGTCACGGGCGGCGGAAATCCGGTCCGCTTCGATCTGGGCCACGGAAATACCGATGAGTTGGGACATCTCTCCCGGATGGGGGGTGAGAACGATCGAATGCGAGGAGGCATTCCTCAGGAGCTCCTGCTGTTGCGAGATGGCGTTGATGGCATCGGCGTCCAGAACCAGAGGGAGCTCGATCTCATGAAGCAACCGGTGTACCAGTGTCACGGTTTCGCGACTTAGTCCGAGTCCCGGTCCCACCGCCACGGCGCTCTTCCCCTGGAGGAGACGATGTATCTCCGGCAGCGCCAGGGAGGAGAGGCAGGCCCGCCCCTCGTCATCAAGGGAGACGGTCATCACTTCCGTGGTCTTGATCTCGAGAATGTCATGGAGTGACTCGGGGACAGCCAGCGTCACAAGGCCGGAACCGCTCCTGACGGCCGAGTTGGCAGTCAGGGTCGCAGCTCCCGTCTTGCCGCGGGAACCCGCGATGATGAGGACATGTCCGCATGATCCCTTGTGGGCTGTTCGCCTCCGGGGGCGAAGCAGGAGAGCCGCCGCCGCAGCATCCAGAAATTCGAGCCCGTGGCCCTTCGCCAAGAACGATTCGGGGATGCCTATCTCCACCACCTGAAGGTCACCCACGTACTCCGTCCCGGGATAGAGGACGTGACCTGTTTTGGCGCCGTCGAAGGTCACCGTCAACTCTGCCCGGATGGCCGTACCCAATACTTTGCCGGTGGTCCCGTGAATGCCGGAGGGGATGTCAACGGCCACCACCGGACGACCGGCAGTGTTGATGAGGTTCACGGCCCAGGCGGCAGGGCCGACGATCTCCCCGGAGAGGCCGGTGCCGAAGAGGGCGTCCACGATGATCGTGGACGCTGCCAGTTCGTCGGCCCAATCGGCAATTCCCGAGGGACAGAACTGTACACTGTCCAAGGGGAGCAACTCCAGGTTGCTCCGGGCGTCCCCCTTGATCTCCTCTCGGCGAGCCAGGACCAGGGTTCGGACCTGCCACCCCTGTTCCGCCAGGAGTCGGGCGATGACGTAGCCGTCCCCGCCGTTGTTCCCCTTGCCGGCGACGATCACCACTTTCCGGCAGGATGGGGCGCCGTACCGTTCATGGATGAGGAGGGCGCATCCGCGACCGGCGTTTTCCATGAGGGTGAGTCCAGAAACTCCGCGCTCGGTGATGGCGCGTCGGTCTGCCTCATGCATCGCTTCGGCTGTATAGAGTTTCATCTATGACTCCAAGATCACCATGGCCAAGGCCATCCCCCCATCGTGGGAGAGGGAGAGATGGGACCGGACGACATTACGTTCCCGCAGACGCTCCTGCGCCACCGGGGTGAAGCGGAAGAGCGGTTTGTCCAGGCTGTCATGGGTAACTTCCACATCCTGCCACCCGATCCCCTCGCGGATACCCATCCCCAGAGCCTTGACAAAGGCCTCCTTGGCGGCGAAGCGGGCGGCGTAGTGCTGGGCGCAGGCTTTCCGGGGACGGCAGTAATCCCGTTCCGCAGGGGTGAAGAGGCGATTGAGGAGCGCCTCGTTCTGCTCATCAACGAACCGCTGGAAGCGCGCCACCTCCACGATGTCCACTCCGGTACCCATTATCATGACGGAAAGCCGGGGACCTGGGACTGGGGACCGGTACGACGAACCCGGAACGTAGAACATAGAACGTAGAACGTAGAACGTAGAACGTAGAACGTAGAACCCTGAACCTTGAACCTTGAACCTTGAACCTGCATCTTATTGCCTGCCGACGAGATGAAGGGGGCGGATGAAGGTGGCGTCGGTGGCCCGGCGAACTTCGTCCACCACCTCGACCGGTACGGCGGAATCGAGAGAGAGGATGACCATGGCCTCCCCTTTCTTCTTGCGACGCCCCAGGTTCATGGCGGCGATGTTGATCTCACGCTCTCCCAGGATGGTGCCGATCCTGCCGATCATGCCGGGCCGGTCGTCGTAGCTGAGGAGCAGCATATGTTCTTCAGGGGCAAAATCCATCTGGTAATCCCGCAGTTTGACGATGCGGGGAGTTCCTTCAAAGAGGGTCCCGGCGATGAGCCGTTTCTCCGTCTCCCCCTCGATGCAGAGGGTGATCATATTGGATAACCCCTCGGCATGGGTCGATTTGACTTCGTCCACCACGATCCCCATGGATTCGGCCACCAGGGTGGCATTTACCATGTTCACATCCTGATCCACCATCCGGTTGAGAAGGGAGGCCAGTCCGTAGACCGTCATGGGGGTGCAGTCGTAATGGGCGATGGCCCCGGAGTAGGTGAAGGTGACCCGGTTGGGATTGCTTTCCAGGAGTTGAATGTCGAATTCCGCCATGACCGCCATGAGGTTGAGGAACGGCCGCATCTGCTCCATGAGGGCCTGGTCGAAGCGGGGGATGTTGACGGCGTTCTCCAGGGGAAGTTCATCAAGGTAGTTGAGGATTTCCCGGGCCACATCCACGGCCACGTTCACCTGAGCCTCCTGAGTATTGGCCCCCAGGTGGGGGGTGACGGTGAGCCGCTTCTGACCGATGAGCTCCAGGAGAAGGGGGGTATTGGGGGGTTCCTTGCTGTAGACATCGATGGCGGCCACGGCCACCTTGCCGGAGAGCAGATTGTCCAGCAGGGCCGACTCGGTGACGATCCCCCCTCGGGCCACGTTGAGCACGATGACCCCCTGCTTCATGAGGCCGAAGGCCCGAGCGTCGATCATGTCCCGGGTTTCGCCGTTCAAGGGGGTATGGACCGTGATGATGTCGCAATTCTGAAAAATCTCGTCGTGGGAGACCAGCTTTACCCCCAGGTCGTGGGCCCGCTTCACCGCGATGTAGGGATCGCAGGCAAGTACCTCGCACTCGAAGGCCTTCAGCCGGGTAGCCACCCTGCCGCCGACCTTGCCCAGACCGATTACCCCAGCCACCTTTCCCTTCAGTTCGATGCCGGTGAACGGCGCCCGCTTCCACTCGCCGTTCTTGAGGCTGGCATTGGCCGTGGTTACGTTGCGGCAGGCAGCCAACAGGAGCGCCATGGTATGTTCGGCGGCGCTGTTGGTGTTGCCGAAGGGGGCGTTGACCACGATGACGCCACGACTGCTGGCGTACTCCACATCCACATTATCGATGCCGACGCCTGCCCGGGCCACCAGTTTCAGGTTGCGGGCGGCATCCAGCAGGGGGCGGTCCACGGTGGTGCCGCTCCTGGTGATGAGCACCTCGTACTCTCCGATGATAGCGTGGAGTTCCTCCACGGTGAGGCCGAGACGGACCTCCAGTTCTACACGCGGGTCCTGCTCCAGCAGCGCCAGCCCTTCACGGGCCACTTCATCAGTAACGATGATCTTCATCACGACTCCTTGAATATATCCGAAATAGGTCACGGCTCCGGAGGAGGGTGGGGGGGCGATCCGCCGAAAACCGAAGATGCATCATAGTCCGGTCAAGAATAAATTGCAAGACTGCGGGGCTGTTCCGTGGTAGATGACTAGTTCGATCCTATCACCCGGAGGTTCTCATGCCGTCACCCCCACCATTTCATATCGTCCTTGTGGAGCCGGAGATCCCCCCCAATACCGGCAATATTGCCCGACTCTGCGGCGCCACCGGGAGCATTCTTCACCTTGTGGGAAAGCTCGGCTTTGCCACCGATGACCGTCACCTGAAGCGGGCCGGTCTGGACTACTGGCATGCCGTGGATATCCGGTACTGGCAGGATCTTGAGGAACTGCACGAAGCCTTTCCCCACGCCCGCCTGGTCTACACGAGCAAGAAGGGGGAGCAGAGTCACGCCTCCTTCGATTTCAAGGAAGGGGACTTTATCGTCTTCGGCCGGGAAACCGCCGGTCTGCCGGAAGAGCTTCTGGCCGCAAACCGTGACAGATGTATCCGGATACCGATCTTTGGGCCGGTGCGCAGTCTCAATCTCTCCACCGCCGCGGGGATTGTGCTCTACGAGGCGCTCCGCCAGTGTGGCCGGCTCCAGTGAGATGATTCCCGATGCGGTTGCAGCGGTACGGGGAGCTCATCCCGGAATTTATTGAATTAGTTTGGCATATTACCTGCAAGACGCACAGCTTTTGATAGTTCATCCGTACGTGAGTAAGGTCAGGTACGGGTGGGAAATTGCGGGTATTTTATAGTGTCATCAAATCATGATTTATGGTACTAATCTGAATCGTCGATATAAACCATGAATTTACAGGCTTTTCCTCATTCAAGGATTGCTCCCGTATGCTACGAAGCCACCTTCAGGCGCTGCTAGTCGCCGCATCACTTCTTATTCCTTCGCTGGCCATCTCCTCCGGCGCCTGCCTCACGGGTACCTGTCATTCCGCGGTGCTGTCCGTGAAAAGACCGCATACTCCTGTGGCAGGGGGTGAATGTCTCGCCTGCCACAAGCAGCAATCAGCAAAACATCCCACACCGGGGCAGAAGGGGTTTTCTTTGATTGCATCCGGTGGCGCGCTCTGCTCCCCCTGTCATGAACAGATGGGAAAGAAGAAAAATGTGCATCAGCCGGTAAAGGAAGGGGGGTGCCTTTCCTGCCACAAGCCGCATGGCTCCGATAATCCGTCCCTGCTTACTGTGGGGGAGGATCGGTCAAAACTCTGTTTCGACTGTCATGACGCGGCCCCCTTCGTGCGGCAGTTCAAACATGGTCCGGTGGCTGCCGGTTCGTGCGATGCCTGCCATGATCCCCATGAGTCCGACGAAAAGAGTCTCCTTAACGGCCCCCTGCGTGAAGTATGCCTCAAATGCCATACCGATTTCGACCAGGGAATGAAGGAAGCCACCTCGGTACATGGGCCGGTGAGAGTCTCTCCCTGCACCTCGTGCCACGACGCCCACGGCTCCGATAACTCCTCTCTGCTGTTGGTTACCTCTCCGGAGCTCTGCTTCCAGTGTCACAAGACTCTTCAGGCCAAGCTGTCCGATAACAGTCGACCGCACAAGCCTGTAGTGCAAAAGGGGGGATGCAGCACTTGTCATGCCTCTCACTATTCCAAGGGAAAACGGCTGCTTCAGTCGGGTGAGAAGGAGCTTTGTCTACAGTGTCACGGCGATAACAAGCTGGCTCCGTTGAAAAATATCAAGGAGCAACTCAAAGGGAAACCGAACCTGCATGGTCCTCTTGCCGCGGGGCGCTGTACCGGGTGTCACGATCCCCATGGCTCACCCAACTTTCGGCTGTTGACAGGACCGTATCCTGCGACCTATTATGCCCCCTATACGGATGGGGCATACGGGTTCTGTCTGCGCTGCCATGAGAAAAACCTCCTGCGTTTTCCCGATACAACCGTCTTTACAAAATTCAGAAACGGCAACAGGAACCTGCACTATCTGCATGTCGTGAACAGTCGCAAGGGGCGCAGTTGCCGGGCCTGTCACGAACCCCATGCTTCTGATGGCCCCAAACTGACCACCAGGGAAGGAACCCCTTTTGGTGAATGGAAAATCCCTTTTGTGCTGGAACTGACGGAAACCGGCGGTAAATGTTCCTCCGGTTGTCATCAGAGCTTCGCATACGACCGGGACAAAGCGGTAGTTAACAGGCGGATGTCGGCGCCGGTTTTTGGCGGGAAGACATCCGCAACAAAGGGAGATCACTGAGAGTGAAGACAATCAGAAAAATAGTAGTGGCGGTGATGGTCGGGATACTCTCTGTTCCGCTGCTCACATCCTGCAGCACGCCGGCTCAGCTGGTCAAGCCGGCGCCGACGTTTTTTCCTCCAGCTCCCAATGAACCGCGCATTCAGTATCTTACCGGATTCAGCAGTTCTAAAATCGTCGAAGACACTAAAAACTCTTTCTTTTTCTTCCTTTCAGGGGCTCAGCAGGGGGACCAGACGTTTACTCTGATGAAGCCGTTCGGAATAGCGGTTTATAAGGGGATCATCTATGTGAGTGACACCGGAAGCGACACGGTGTATCGCATAGATCTGGTTAATAAAAAGTTTGAACCTCTCAAGGGGAATACCGGCTATGGGAGACTCAAAAAACCGGTGCGACTAACCGTTGACGAGTCGGGAAATCTCTACGTGACCGACACCACCCGTAAAGAAATTGTCGTCTTTACTCCGGAGGGGGATTACCTGAAGGCTTACGGCAAAGGGATTGCCTCCAAGGGGGTGGCCGCAGCCGTTGATCTGGAAAATGTGTATATCCTTGACCAGAAGGATCTTGATATAAAGGTAATTGATCGGAAAAGCGGACTATTGGTGAAGAGTATCGGTGAGAGCAGTGACAGCTTCTCCGGATTCATCTACCCGTCTGATATGACCATGGATTCGGAGGGGTTCCTCTATGTCACCGATATCGGCTCGGGAGTAGTGGCCAAATTTGATAAGGACGGGCATACTGTTCTCACCTTCGGACAGTTGGGTGACGCTTTAGGTGAATTCGCCCGTCCCAAAGGTATTGGCGTAGATGCCGGCGGTGTTATTTATGTGGTGGATTCCGGCCTCCAGACGGTACAGCTCTTCAATCAGGACGGACGTCTGCTGATGTTCTTCGGCGACCGGTCTCTTACCCCCGGATCAATGAATCTTCCCACAAGTATCTGGCTTTCGCGGGATAATCTCGACTATTACAAGCAGTTTGCCGATCCTTCTTTTGAATCCGAATATCTCATTTTCATCATAAATCAATACGGTTCGGGTGCGGAAAATGTGTCCATTTACGGATTTGGACACAAAAAGGAAGGCATTGGAGCCGAACCCGGGACAGAAGCTCCCCCCACGAACGTCAATCCTGCCCCAGGAGCACCGGTATCGGAGCCGAAACCAGCCCCCGCCGCTGAAAAAAGTGCTACGGAGCCGAAACCAGCCCCCGCCGCAACGAAAAGTGCGACGGAACCGGTAAAAGGAGACGCATCGCGTGAATCACGTACCCCGTGACCACCAGAGTCGGTCGGTATCGGTAGTCGGCAAGCTGAGTGGGAACTGCTCTCTAGCGCTCTTGTATACGGTACTATTGCTGCTCGTTGCAGGATGCACCCCGGCTGCCAACTCCAACTTTGTCTCCTATCTGTTTGACGGTGTGCCCGCGCCGCCACCGCCTGCGGAATACTGCGCCGATTATATCGCCAAGCGTGAAGCCGTTGTCTCGGCGGCGGCCAAGCTCATAAACGGCGCGGTCAGCAAAGAATCCATTCACCCCCCCTACGCAGCAAAAAAATGTGACAGTTGTCATGACCGATCCAAGGAAGGTGGGTTCGTCGTCGCAAGGAACCGACTTTGTGTCAGCTGCCATCCCAAAATCCTGGCGGCTTTTGAACTTCATGCCCCAGCCGCGTCCGGCAATTGTACTGCGTGTCACGTTCCTCACAGCGCCACAGTACCTTACCTGCTCAAGACAAATGATAGAAACCAGCTCTGTGAGCCATGCCACCAGGAACCACGCACGGCACCCAAACTACATTCCCGTGCCACGGCAGCCAAGCTTTTATGTACCGACTGCCATAATCCTCATGCCGGCACTGTCCGCTATTTCCTGAGATAGGATTTTACCGAGGATTATGACTCTACGCCTGGGATCACTACTCCTGATAATCCTCCTGACCGGAGCAGCTTCCCCGGCGATGGCACAAGTTCGTGCTCTGATTCTCTATAATCGCCCTCTGCAGTCATTCTCTCTCATGTACGATTATGCCAATTCCACCAGGGATAACGCTACTGCCAATTCAACCGGTTTGAGCTCTGGACGGCATCGCATCTCACCACAGTATACGTTCGACATGGACCATGCCATTCTGGACCCCCGTCTGTATACGGGACATTTCGGGCTTACACTCACGTACAATCAGGAATTTGTCTCCGGTTCCGATGTTGCTTCCAGCAATACTTCCAACTACAACCTGGGTTATGACATCAACGGGATGTTTTTGAAGAGCAATCCCTACAATGCCAATTATTACGCCCATCGTGAACAGCTATGGAATCAGTCGAGTTTCGGCGCAGGTTACAATAGTACCGTTGACTCTTACGGTCTCGGTTTGAACCTGGGAAACAAAGTTCTGCCCACCGCTGTCAACTATATCTGGAACCGCAGCGTCAGCCAGATGTCCAATAACGAAACGACACAAACAAACGGCACGGTCATGCTTAATACCCGGCATCGGTACGCGGGGATCAGTTCCACCAACCTGAACGCTTCCTACGGCCAGTCGAATAGTTCCAATTCACTGCCGGGCTCTCTCGAATTTTCAACGAATAATACCGTGCTGAATCTTGAGAACACGCTTTACTTTGATATCAGCGCGCGCCCGAAGCAGCTGATTTCAACCTTCCGGTTTGATGATACGTCAGGAAGCTACCAATATCGAAGCTATCTCCTGTCCGAGAATTATGATGCAAGGTGGGGTAACGCACTTAACGGTGGTCTCTCCTACAGCATCCAAAAGGCGGAAAGCGGACACTATGGCTCCGTGACGAGTCAGGACAGCAGATCCTGGGTGACGCATCAGCTTTTTTCCAGCCTCATGACTCGCCTTGATCTGCAGTATCATTCCAGCTCCTTTGAAGGCGTCTCGGAAACCACTGATAAGTTGACGGGCACTAAATCTCTCACATCTTCAAGCGGCTCGGAATCCACTATGTTGTCGGGCGCCAGTATCACTTATTTCAAGTTGCTCCCGCAAAACAGCACTCTGAATGTGTCGGCTTCGACACAGTACAGCATAACTGATCGGGATATGTCTCGGTCTCAAGGTACTATTCCTGCTCCGCAGGAGAGTATGACACTCTCCGCTACCTATATGCTCAACCAGTTGAAATATCCGAATGTGGATCAAACCACGGTAACACTCCTCAACCCTGCCACTAAATTGCCTTATAGAAAATGTGATACAGGTGTTAAGAATCCTGATATTTGCGACTACGCCCTGCAGGGGGTATCCGAGAGTGGTCCTACGTACATTGAGCTGCTGCCGACTTCTTTGATTCTTCATCCCAATGATCCGGTCCTGATCAATTATGACTACAAGGTTGATTCGACCCAGAAATTTTCCACCCTGGCCTTCTCCACCAACAGCAATCTTTTCCTCATGGACAACAGATATCGTCTCTACTTCAATTACCTGACCTCTCAACAAACACTCATCTCCGGTCGAGCCGATAATTTCGGTCTCGGCTCTCAGACGTTTCTCAAGGCAGGAGGTGAGTACCGATGGGCAGCGCAGATGTTCGGCTTGGCCTATGCCATATCCGACTTTGCCACGAGTAGTCAGAAAATGATCACCGAGACCTACACCATGAATACACCGTTTCTGCAAGGGAGCATTCTCGGTACGGTTACGAACAACAGCAGTTGGACTGATACTTATAGCTCCGGCGTCTACAAGTCTGTAACTTCAAATACCTTTTCCTCCATACTCACCTATAACCGGCAACTTTTTCGCGTCGGGATGCTGCAAGTCGGGCTCAACTACCTCATGGTCCGTGGTGACGGCAGTAACCGGGATGGCCTGAATCTCAACATGAACTACCGGATGGCTTTGGGGCGATTTTCCCTCAATCTGAGCAGTCAGATCGCTCTGCAGAAATATTCCAACAGTTCCCAACAGGATACGTACATCAAGCTTATATTGCGCCGTTATTTCTAATCAAGAGGCATGGGGGGCTAGCTCACATCTGGTCCAAGAGGGGAGTGTTACGGTTGTTCTATCCGGATGGAGTTCGAAGCAGACGTTGCCGTGAAAAAGGAGTAACCGTCAAGCTACTGGTGATTCCGGTGCTTCTCTGTCTCATCCTCTCCGGATGTGCAGGATCTGCGGCCATATCACCATCAGCCGCCTATCCGGAAGCGATTCTCCTCTGGCCTCCGCCTCCGGAAACTACCCGGATTGAATGGGTTCAGGAAATCCGTCTGCCACTGGACGCCGGCGTCAAAAAGGGGTTCTGGTCGAATCTGGCCGAGTTTTTTATCGGTGAGGAGCCCACCGCTATCGCCCGTCCCTATGGAATTTTTGTGGACAGTAGCAAGAGGCTCTACATTGTCGACCCCGGTGGCGCAGTGGTGCATTGTTATGATAAAATCGCCAATAAGTACAGCCAGCTGCGTGGAACGGAGAAGAATCCGCTCAAAAGCCCCATCGGTATCACCGGTTCCACCGGCGGCGATATTTTTGTTACCGATTCAGAAGCGGGAATGGTGTTCAGATTGGCGCCCGGTGACACTCTGTTACGACCTTACCTGCTGAAGGGGCTGACAAGGCCCACCGGTATTGCTTTTGACCGGCAGAGTCAGCAGTTGTACGTCAGCGACACCGCCAGCCATCAGATAGTGGTGTTCGATGAAAACGGGCAAGAGGAATTTCGAATCGGTGTACGTGGTGATGGACCCGGTGATTTTAATTATCCGACTGATATCACCTTTGACCGATCCGGTCGACTGATCGTTACCGATGCCCTGAATTTCAGGATCCAGATCCTGACGGCTCAGGGAGGTTTTATCTCCATGTTCGGCAGTTCCGGTGATAGAATGGGTTATTTCAGTAAACCCAAGGGGGTGACCACCGACAGTGACGGTAATATTTACGTTGCCGATGCTCTCCTTGATGCCGTGCAGGTTTTTGACCGGGAAGGCCGGCTCCTGATGCTCTTCGGGAATCGGGGGAGTCGTCCGGCGGAGTTCTGGATGCCTTCCGGGCTATTTATTGCAGAGGATGACACCATCTACTGCGCAGACTCCTATAACAACCGGATTCAGCTCTTCCGCTATCGCTCGGCAGGAGAACCTGTCGCTACTCCGCCGGCTCTCCCCCTCAACGGCACTTCTTTCACCGCCAGGTAAACGCCATGCGCATCCCTTCCGCCAAAGTTATCGCACCAGTTGTGGCTGTCGTCCTGCTCTCCATGCACGCAGGATATTCCGTCGTGTCGGCGGCTCAGCCCATCAGCAATAGCCCCCACAACCTCTCCGTAAGGCGACCGGATGGTGTCGTTAATAACTATAAATCGACACAGGAATCCCGAATCTGTATTTACTGCCATACGCCGCACCACGCAGGCTCCGAAGGGCCGCTCTGGAGCCGGGAATTGGCGGCGGATTCAACCTACTACTCTCCTTATCGTTCCGCGACGATTACCGTTCTGCCCGGTCAACCGACTGGTTCATCCAGGCTCTGTCTCAGTTGCCATGACGGCACCATTGCCTTGGGCAATCCCGCTGACGCTACGGGTCAGTATTTCCGTGATACTAGTCTCACTGCTCCTATTACGGGGAAGGGCTCTCTCGGCACGGACCTCACGGACGACCACCCTATTTCCATGCGGTATAACGATTCGGGGAATAGCGAACTCTACTTGGCATCCACTCTCGCCGGCAAGGGGATCAAGCTGGAAGATTCTCAGGTGGAGTGTGTCTCCTGCCATGACGCTCACGACAACCAGTTCGGCAAGTTTCTGGTCGTGAGCAATGTCAAGGGTTCTACTCTCTGTATCGCCTGTCACAACGTCAACGGCTGGGATGTGAAATCCTCTCATGCTTCAGCCGATTCGGTGCAGTCCGAAGGGTGCCGTAACTGTCATAAAACACATGCCGCACCGGGTCGAGAGAATCTCCTGAAAAGCGCCACGGGTAAAGATAATTGCCTGACCGCGACCTGTCATACGACGGGGGTCGGCATACAATTCCAGCAACCTTTTTTACATAACAAGAGCGCAACAACAGTTGAAGATAGACATACTCCCAATGAAACGTTACCTTTCACTCCTCCAGGGGGTGAAAGTCACGTGGAGTGTGTCGACTGCCATAATCCTCACCAGGCAGGTTCCGCCGGGATGTCCATCTGCAGCACCGCCGAAATCTGTGCTCCCAGCAGCAAAGGTTCTCTCTTTGCACCCGCCATCAGCGATGCCCTTCGCGGGGTCCGCGGGGTTGACAAGTTCGGCGCATCGATTCCGCAGGCGGGACAGAAGTTTCCCACCGTAACAGCCGAATATGAAATTTGTTTTCGCTGTCATTCAGACGGCAATGCAAGCAGATTCGTGACGCAGCCGATCAATCGGGTCCGCATCGACTATAATGAACGGTTTCGCTTCAGCACCGGCAGTATCAGCCGCCATCCCGTAACTGAAGACAGGGTCTATCTCTCGGGCAAGGTCTATGATAGTCTGCAACTCGACCCGGGGATAAAGAGGATTTATTGTGTTGACTGTCATAATCCTCACGCCGCCGATAACCAGGCATTACTCAAGAGGGCGTACCGCGATTCGGGGAGCGGCACCCAGACCGGTCTCTGTTTCAGTAATTGCCACAAGGTGAGTTTTGTCATGTCGCCAAGTTCCGGCTTTACCACGGCGGCCATGAATCCTTTGCACACGGCACATCACTTAAAAAATATCTTCTGCTTTGTTTGTCATGATCCCCATGGTGTTTCACTTGCCGGCGGAGGGACGATCAACGCAAACGCCTCACTCATCAACTTCGACAAAAGCATGGCCGGGAATAGTGCACTCTTTAACAAAACCGCAAGGAGTTGCAGCAACCTGATCACGGGGTGCCACGCCTCCGGTTCAGCTTCCTATTGATGAATTATCTCCCCAACCGGAGGATGGTTCGACGGTAGCCGTCAATTCGCTGTAGGACCCCGTGAAATCACCGGCATATCCGGTGTGGAGCAGAAAATCGGCAGCTTCCGGCCCTTAAATTGGTGGATATTTATTTTTTTGTTGCGGTCATCTGCCTTGGCATAGTAGTAATCCAAGACGACTTAATGATCAAACACATTGATTTAACGATGGTTTTAGTCGTCGCAAGGGGAGGCTGCCTCAGTTTTTTATGACAGCTATGAGATAACCCGATAAAATTGAATTTATGCCGCATGGTGGCACGCAACTTGCTCAGAGACACAGATATGTTAACGACACCTTGACGTAGGTGATACTGATAACGCCTCAGGCGGAAAGGAGCGGAATTACAACTACCGAGTGTAACGTTCACAAGCAACCTTAAACCACTAACCTGTACCACCACATCTAAAGGAGAGTAAACGATGAAAAAACAACTTTTGGCATTGCTCGTATTTGCAGGATTTACCGCACTCAGCGCCGGTATGGCTTTTGCGAGCGCAGCGCCTGGCGCAGGGATCGTCGGTTCGGTCCATGACTTCAGAGGCAAGTCAGGCATGGGTAAGGCTACTGCTGAAACGCGCGTCTGCGTCTTCTGCCATACTCCGCATCATGCCCTGCTGTCGTCCATGACTGAAGCTGGGGGCGGTACCGCTACTTCTCCCTCCTATCTGCCGCTCTGGTCCCATTCCGTAAATGCCGAATCGTTCACCCCCTACTACTCCGCCCTGTACAATGGTGTAGTGAGCCAGACCATGCGCGCTGATGACGTTCTCGTCGGACCTAGCCGTCTCTGCATGAGCTGCCACGATGGCGTCACCGCAGTGGATGCCTATTACAACAACTTCACCGCAGGTACGGCAGTAGTCGACGGCGGACCTGACGGCAACAACTTCCTGCACATCGCCGTTGGGCGTGATTCAGGAACTTACAGCGTAAGCCGCAGCCATCCCATGGGCTTTGACCTCAAGGCCTTCATTGCCGGCCCCAACGCAACCGGTTACGTCTCCGCACTGCTTGACAATGTCTACAAAGGCAATACAAACGGCCCTAAAGTTTCGACTCGTCTCTATGATCCCACCGGCTCAGGCACCGTTGGTTACATGACTTGCGCCACCTGCCACGACGTTCATAACAAGCTTAACGTACCGGAAGCAACTGTTAACCCGTATCTGACACTGGCTCCTCAGACTGATTCAGCTCTTTGCCTTACCTGCCACAATAAGTAAATACCAACAGAATTAACGATGTACAATCTAGAGCGGCGTCTACTTAGTGGGCGCCGCTCTTCAACTTCATGCAAGAGAAAGGAGAGCCCCTTCATGTTTAGACATTTTGCTCTTGCCTTACTGCTTTTGCTTCTCCTCCCTGCCCTGGTTCTCGCCGCCACCGTAACCATCACCATCGGTATTTCTCCCGCAGGGAGCGGCACGGTACAGTCACTTCCCTTTGTGCCTCAACCCTACAGATTAGTCCCCGGCGTCTCCGTTGCCTGCAAGGCCTACCCGACATCCGGCTACAAATTCACCGGAGCCGCCACTGCCTCGGGACCGGTCTTGGTGAGTAACGTAAATACCACCACCAACACCTTCACTCTCACCGCTACCGGCAGCGCTACTGCGGCCGCATCCGTGACAACCTCTTTTGTCGCACTCCCGCCGGTTCTTGTCGCCAATGCCGGTTCCGGGCAGAGTATCGTCGGCTTCGGCGCACAGCACGCGGTAGCCCTTGATGGTTCCAAAAGCACCCCGGCAGCCAAGATCGCCGGTTACCTCTGGGAGATTGTTTCCAGCAATGCCTCCACCGGTCATTTGGTTAACCCCGGCAGTATATACGCTACGTTCTATGCCGATTATCCCGGGAGCTACAGCATCAGATTGACCGTGAGAAACGATGCCTTGGGCGCCTTGCCCAACAGCAACACGACCACGGTTCTCGTGACTTCTCCCTCGACAGCTAAATCATCGATCTGTACCGTCTGTCATGCCTATCGTAATCAGGATCTGGTGGCAGCCTATACGGCTTCCGCCCATGGTCTTAATCTGGCGGGTAATTATTCAAGTTTGGCCCCAGCCTGCCAGGGGTGTCATTTCTATAAGAGCTATCTGGAAACGAACACCCCAGGGGGGCATTTTTTCGCCACCGGTTCCGTACAGCCGCCTCGTTCCTCCGTGGTGAGACGCCAGCCGGTTGATGCCTGCGCGTCATGTCATTCTCCAGGTACGCTTCCCTGGCCGCCGCCCGGTTTGTCATTCCACGGCAAGTACACCGGGTCCGATCAATGCATCAAGTGCCATGACCCGCACCAACCGTACCCCGGGAGTATTTCCGGTTATCCCCATTACAGTAATTTCACCACGGCACAGTATATCTCTGCTAATTTTACCTGTGATAACTGTCACCGATATGCTCCCACCAGTTCTTTCAACGTCTATAGCGCCAATTATCAATGGGCCCAATCCGGTAAGGGAAACCCCAAATCACCCGCGTATGTCGCCCGTGATTTCAAGCTTCTGGGAAGCCCGGCGCCGGCCACTCCGGAAAACTCGGTGGGGGATGATTGTGTCCGTTGCCATACCGCAACAGGGTTCGCCAACTACGTGAGTAACTCGGATTTCAGTGATATTCACGCCTGGGGTTCACCCACGGATCGCACCAGGCAAATGCTGGCATGTCCCACTTGTCATACGCCGACTCCCTTCGACGGGACATTCAGCCGGCGCACCGTCGGAAGGGTAACGGATGTAGCGAATTTTCCGGATGTCAAGAACGTGGTTGCCTGGTACTCGTACTCTTCCGCTGAAACCAAGAAAATCCGTAAGAATAAGATTTACGATAACAACGGCATAGATATGCGCGATTCCAATATCTGCATAACTTGTCATGCCGGACGTTCGGTGGGATCACTGCTTCAGGCCATTGAAACAAAAATGGGTAAGAGTAGCCTCTTCTGGCGAAATGTGGATTTTATCGATCCGCACGGCATGGGAGCGGCTAATCTGATGTTCGACGGGGTAGATGCGGGGTACAATTATCTGCCGACCTCGATCTTCAGCACGACCGACCATGTGAATATCGGTAATGAGATCGGTCAGGGGCCATGCGTCGGCTGTCATATGACGGCTACTGAAAAACATCTCTTTTCCGCAGTAACCAAGGATAGTAACGGCGCCATCGGGGCAATTACTACCACTGTCTGTGCTAATTGCCATGGGTACGGCGCAATTCCCATGGATGCCGGAACTCTGGAACTCAAGAAGAGCGGATTTCTGGCAGCCATTGGAGATCTCCGGACTCAACTTGTAGCTAAAGGTATTTATTTCAACCCTCAAGGGGTTGAGGTGCCGGGACGGAGCAGCGCGTACTACTTCTTTACCACTGCCGATACAAACCAGCAGAACTACGGCACCCGAGTCGTGAGCTGGTACTTCAACGGCTCGTATCAGGGGAGCCAGCTCATGGGAGCTGCGTTCAATCTGAGGCTTCTTCAATCGGAAGCCGGTTGTTACGTGCATAATAGCGCCTATGTGAAGCGTCTTCTTTATGACTCTCTGGAATACCTGATTTACGGTACCGTAACTACTCCGGTGCACCACGACATCTCAGGGTCTATTTCACCTGCTGCCAAAGCGTATCTCACCAATGTTCGTCGTATACAGTAGGATGATCAGATTGCCTGAACTATGAGGACGCGCCCCGTTTTGTTAAACGGGGCGCGTCTTTACTGATGAGTGACAAGAAGGTGATCAGCGGGCGCCAATGTCATCTCCATCCCGCTGATGCCGTGTTATGGCTATGCAATGCCGTGAAATCACCGCTTCCACCACGGTTCGAAATTCCCGGCCGGTTTCCATTTAGCAATGAACGGTAATTATGCTGACTTTGCGGAGGAATAATGACTGGGTTAATTAGACTAGATTAAGTTCAGCTTTTTCGTATTTCCAGCTATCTCGGTAGGTTAGCAATGAAAATGTACGGACCGTCCTGTTCTTCTTTTACTTCACTCCATGCCATGAATGAGGCCCGAACAAGATCGTTTTTTTTTGTTTATGGCACACAGCTTGCAAATCCGACGTGATTCAGTATGCTTCGTGCCGTAAGTATCAGTGACTCACTACCCACTAAAGGAAAGGAGGGATACCAACCGGATATTTGTGAGAGAAGTAGACGTGAGTCGAGAGTTATAGCCAACAAAAGGAGAATCCAATGTTAAAGAAGCTCGCCCTAGCAGCGTTCATGATGCTGCTCCTCCCCACGCTCGTATGTGCAGCGACGGTGAACATCACCTTCGTTTCGCCGGGTGGTACGGTTCAAGCCCAACCGTACGTTCCTGCTCCGATCAAGTTGACAGTCGGAAGCAGCATGACATTTCGCGCATACCCTAACTCCAATTACCGTTTCACCAGCGTCGCCGTTACCGGTGGCAGCAATGTAAGCGTCACCAATGCAAACCCGTTCGTTGTCAGCGCCGCAGCCGGCGCCTCCAACGCCACCGTTACCGTAACCTTTACCGCAATTCCTCCGGTACTCACCGCTTATGCGGGAGCAGCGCAGACCGCCATGTGGAGTGACGCGACCTCCTCAGTTACTCTTGACGGAACCAAAAGTACTCCTGCCGGCCTCACCTACGCATGGGCTGTAACCTCCCCCAATGCCGCCGCAGGGCACTTCACTGACCTGTCACCCGCCGTTACGGGGAAAAAACTGTTCACGGCCGATGCCGCAGGCGTCTACTCGATCCTGTTGACGGTCTCCAAGGCCGGTTCCAATGACAGCGTCTCCTCGACGTTGGTGAACTTTGTCTCTCAGGCAGTTTATAACTCAGCTACCTGCACCAATTGCCACTCTCTGCGTGACCCCCTGCTGGTGGCCGCGTTCAAAACGTCCGTTCATGGTCTGCAGACCACCACCTGCGAAAACTGCCATACCGCCACCGCTATCCATCCCGGTAACGTGTCAAATGCAACCGTCGATACCAACACGTACCAGGTTCTGGCTGCCGGCGTCAAGAAACCGGGCGGCGGCGTTTTTGCAGTGGGAGATAACTTCTGCGGCAACGGTAACTGCCACAGCGGTAATCACACCGCCACCATCGGTTCGGACTTCCTCAATGGCCCGCACAACGGCGATCTTTTCACGCAGTACCAAGGCGGCAACAAATGCAACGAATGCCATGGCGCAGGCCATGCCCTTAAGAAGTTGCTTCCCAACAACAATAACGCTGCAAACACCATCTGTCTGAACTGCCATTATGGTACTGACGTTCAATTTGGAGTTTCGTTCGTTCAGGTTGATAACTGGAACAACTCCAACCACAAGACGACTCCCTACGTTGCCGGCGGCGTCGGCTGCACCGACTGCCATAACCTGCACTCCACCGCAGGGATCTTCTACCGTCTCTCCTCTTCCACCAGCATCACCGACGGCAAGTTCTACAATGGCGGCACCAGCACCATCAACGGTTGCCAGAGATGCCACAACGGTTCTCACGGTATTGCCGGTTCCGCTCCTCACTACCTGGGTAAAGCGTATATCAGCGCTACCCCCGGCGCAGTGAACGTGGGCGATTCCATCACTCAGTACGTTACCCAGGGCGCCATCTGCGGCGACTGTCACGGCCACAACAACACCATCAATGCCGGTTTCGCCGAAGGCGGCCACGGCAAGGTTTCTTCCGATCCGATGAACCCCTTCGGTCACTACGACTGGAGCGGTCGTGCTAACGACGGCACCCGTCTGAACAGCAACTGCGACCGCTGCCATACGGCAGTGGGCTTCATCAAACTGCTGGGCCAGGATCAGGCCATGCA
>CAIUWK010000026.1 GCA_903902855.1 uncultured Geobacter sp.
ATCCAAAAAGCATATGAGCGGTCGAGATCTCGGCCGGCTGGAGTCGTCACCTTCGCTAGCTCATCGTGCCGTGCTGACTTGAAGAGAAC
Source organism: uncultured Geobacter sp. (assembly GCA_903902855.1). Lineage (GTDB taxonomy): Bacteria > Desulfobacterota > Desulfuromonadia > Geobacterales > CAIOGM01 > CAIOGM01. Next base: position 90 of record CAIUWK010000026.1, read on the forward strand.
ACTGGCATGTCAAGAATTGAAAACTTGAACATCGAGTATAAGGTCTCGCTGAGATTGAAGATAAGTAAATTGGGAGTTACTGCCATTGATCATGGCTATCAGAAACATGTTTTCGGTAGTCACAGCCAGTACTTGGAAGATATTTTCCTTGATGGCATATTCAGCGGCAGGAAGCATGGATGTTATATTGATATAGGCGCAAACGATCCGGATGAATTGAATAATACGAAACGTTTTTATGAAAACGGATGGAGTGGTATCAATATTGAGCCGAACAGCATTCTTTATGAACGTTTTATTGAAAAACGTCCCGATGACATTAACCTCAATGTGGGTATTGGTGACATAACTTCAGAATTGAAATTTTACGAAATGGACCCTCATACCCTGTCAACTTTCAAAAAGTCCGAGATACCAGAATCCATAAAAAAACATTCTGCCCATTTAGTTGCTGAAAAAATAGTACCTGTAATCACTTTGAGCGAAGTATTTAAATGGCATGTGAAAGGCAGACATGTCGATTTTATCTCCATAGACACAGAAGGTTTTGAATACCAAGTTCTAGCCGGCAACGACTGGGATAAATACCGACCTGCGATTCTCGTTATGGAGGTTGACCACGACCACAAGAAGGGGCTTACCAATCTGTTAGATTCCTTGAATTATCAGCTCGTTTTTCATAACGGTTTGAATGGTTTTTATGCTGATAGGAAACAATTTCCATGACCCGACTGCTGAAAAATTCTGTATCTGTGCCATATTTTTTGGTTAGGATTTTGTTTTGATTCAAAATAAACCACCTAAAGTTTCCGTCCTCATGTCGGTATACAACAAGGGGAAATTCCTTGGTGTTGCAGTAGAATCCGTTCTCAGCCAGAGCATGTCTGATTTCGAGTTTATCATACGTGACAACTGCTCGACGGATGATTCTGTTGCAATTGTTCAGAGTTTCAATGACCCACGAATCCGGTTTTGTCGTAATAACCGTAATCTGGGCCCTGTGGTATCAATGAACCTTTGCATTGATGATGCTTGTGGTGAATATGTTGTCTTTGCGCATGGAGATGATATATGGGAGCAGAATTTTCTTGCTTCCAGCCTCTTGGAAATGGAGAAATTTCCCCAGGTTTCGGTTGTCCATTCCCTAATGAGAACTATTGACGAGCATGGCGCATGGAGTATGCCGTATACGCCTACGATAAACGTCACACCTCAGTTATTTTCCCCTGACGAAGTCCTGCAACGTCTATTCAAGGGGTGTTATGTCTCCATGCCGACGGCGGTGGTCCGAAGAAACGTGATGAGCTACCTGGACAGTCGGTATGTCTACACCTGTGATTGGGATCTCTGGTTGCGAATTGCCGGTGGAGGGAGTTCATTTCTATTCATCAACAGGCAGCTGATCCGCTACCGTGTTACTTCCGGCAGTGAGACATCAGTTGGGTCACGCAGCGGCGAAATGATTCTTGAGAGTTATCTGAATCTTCGCAACTTCTTCCTGAGAAATCCGCTTTATCTGCCCTATAAAAGAGATGCTCTTTGGCGCCTTTCACGCAGCATTATGCGAAGGTCTCGCGACTTGGCGGATAAGGAGACCATTCTTCTCTACCACCAGATCGCACTGATTTGTGCCCCTATAAACCTTCTTAATCCGGTATTTCATCTGTTTTTCTTTACCGGTCGTCTTCTAGGAGTCAAGGGGTTACGCGGTTTGATGTCTATATCACGGTTTTTTTGCGCGAAACAAAGGGGAAAATAGATATGGAGCTGACGTCATGAAGGTTGTTATTCTTGCCGGTGGCTACGGCACACGTATCAGTGAAGAATCGCACCTGAAACCGAAGCCGATGATCGAAATAGGCGAACGTCCGATTCTCTGGCATATCATGAAAATCTATTCCCATTACGGGTTCAACGATTTCATCATCTGTCTAGGGTACAAGGGGTACTGCATCAAGGAATACTTCGCCCACTATTTTCTCCACGAATCAGATGTCACCTTTGATTTTCGCAACCAAAGCCAGAGAGTCGTTCATCACCATTCGGCGGAACCGTGGCAGGTTACACTCGTCAATACAGGAGTCGAGACCATGACCGGCGGACGAGTGAAGCGCGTCCGGGATTATATCGGCAACGAGCCGTTCATGCTAACCTATGGGGATGGTGTTGCCGATGTGGATATTCGGAAGCTGGTTGCCTATCACCTGTCTCATGGGAAAGAGGCTACGGTTACCTCGATCCAACCATTGGGCAGATTCGGCGCTCTGGACATTGACGAGGACGAATCGGTGAGAGGTTTTCGGGAAAAACCTAAAGGGGACGGTTCCTGGATCAACGGCGGCTTTTTCGTGCTCCAGCCGGAAGTCTTGGAGCGAATCGAGGGGGACACCACCTTTTTTGAAAAAGGACCTATGGAATCTCTGGCCAGAGACGGTGAACTCATGGCCTATAAACATCATGGCTTTTGGCAGCCGATGGATACCCTGCGGGACAAGAATAATCTGGATGATCTCTGGGGCGGAGGTCAGGCTCCATGGAAAGTCTGGGCTGATTCCGGGGAGGTGTGAGGAGTGAATAGAGAGTTCTGGTGCGGTAAGAAAGTCTTTTTGACCGGCCATACCGGTTTTAAGGGGTCATGGCTGACGCTCTGGCTTCACCGCCTTGGTGCCCAGGTGACCGGCTATTCACTGGAACCGCCAACTGTTCCCAGCCTGTTTGAGAAGGCGCGGGTGGGGGCGTTGGCGCATACGGTCATTGCAGATGTCCGGGATCTAGATCGGATCAAGGGGGAGCTGGCTGCGGCGGCTCCGGAGATCGTCATTCACATGGCGGCCCAGCCGCTGGTAAGGGACTCTTACAAGTTTCCCGTGGAGACTTACGGCATTAATGTCATGGGGACCGTGCATCTGTTGGAGGCGGTCCGTTGTTGTTCTTCGGTGCGTGCGGTGGTGAATGTCACGACCGACAAGGTCTATGACAACCGGGAATGGGTCTGGGGATATCGGGAGAATGAGCCCTTCGGCGGTTTCGACCCCTATTCCAGCAGCAAGGGGTGTTCCGAGTTGGTCACGTCGGCCTATCGTTCCTCGTATTTTAGCCCTGCTGCCTATGCCAGTCATGGCGTGGCCCTGGCGTCGGCCCGTGCGGGCAATGTTATCGGTGGCGGAGACTGGGCTGTTGACCGGCTGATTCCCGATATTTTCCGGGCACTGCGGTCCGGAGAACAGATCCGGATCCGTAATCCGCATGCAATTCGGCCATGGCAGCATGTTCTGGAGCCCCTCTCAGGGTACCTGACGCTGGCACAACGGCTCTTTGAGACCGAATCCGTTTTTGCCGAAGGGTGGAACTTTGGACCGCCTGATGAAGACGCCAGATCTGTTGAATGGATAGTACAGCGTATCTGTGCCAACTGGGGGCACGGTGCCAGCTTCGCGGTTGATGCCGGTGATCATCCCCACGAGGCCCAGTATCTCAAGCTTGACTGCTCGAAGGCGGCTGCAAAGCTAGGGTGGAAGCCCCGATGGGGACTTGGTGATGTGATTGATTCGATAGTTAGGTGGAACCGACGTTATGATGACGACGAAGATATGCGGGCCGTCTGTCTGGAGCAGATCGATCTTTATGAGAAGGTTCAACAGGAGGGGATGTGAGTGACGAACTCGACGCCGTTTTGCGGCAGCAGGTCATTGATGCCGCAACCGTATACTATCGGCACGCCCATGTGGTTAAGAAGAGCTTTGCCCCAGGTGACCGCATTCCCTATGCCGGCCGAATTTTCGACGAGCGCGAGATTGGCGCCCTGGTCGATTCTTCGTTGGACTTCTGGCTGACCACCGGAAGGTATGCAGATCGCTTTGAACGGGAATTCGCCGAATTCCTCGGTGTGCCCTACTGTTCCCTGGTAAATTCAGGCTCCTCGGCGAACCTGCTGGCTTTCATGGCGCTCACGTCTCCCAGCCTGGGCGAACGTCGCATTCGACCAGGCGACGAAGTCATCACGGTGGCTGCCGGATTTCCCACCACCGTGGCGCCCATCATCCAGTATGGCGCCGTACCGGTCTTCGTGGATGTCTCGTTGCCCACCTATAATATGGATGTCTCCCAACTGGATGCGGCACTCTCCCCGCGGACCCGGGCGGTGATGGTGGCCCATACTCTGGGTAATCCCTTTGATATCATTGCAGTAAAGGCCTTTTGCGACAAGAACAACCTCTGGCTCATCGAAGATAACTGTGATGCCCTGGGGTCCCGCTACCTGTACCAGAATGAATGGCGTTACACCGGAACCATCGGCCATCTGGGAACCTCAAGTTTTTATCCTCCCCACCATATGACCATGGGAGAGGGGGGGGCGGTCTACAGCAATGACACCACCCTGAAGCGATTGGTGGAGTCGTTTCGGGACTGGGGGCGTGACTGCTGGTGTCCATCGGGGCGTGACAACACTTGTGGCAACCGTTTCGGACAGCAGTTCGGTGAACTCCCGGCGGGGTATGATCACAAATACGTCTACTCTCATTTCGGCTACAACCTGAAGGTAACCGACATGCAGGCTGCCATCGGTTGTGCCCAGTTGGAGAAGCTGCCGGGTTTCATCGCCGCACGCAAAAAGAACTGGCAAATCTTGCGTGACGGGTTGGCCGATTTGGAAGATCGGTTTATCCTTCCCGAGCCCACGGAGAAGAGCGATCCCTCTTGGTTCGGCTTTCTTCTCACGGTACGTCGGGACGCCGGATTAAGCCGGGACCGGATTGTTGCCCACTTGGAACGGAACGGTATCCAGACCCGGATGCTCTTTGCCGGTAATCTCGTCAAACATCCCTGCTTTGACGAGATGCGACGAGAGAAACGAGGGTACCGGGTTGTCGGCGAGCTGACCACTACGGACCGGATCATGAACGATACGTTTTGGGTTGGAGTTTATCCGGGGATGACCGTTGAGATGCTGGAGTACATGGTAGAGCAGATCAGTGACCTCTGCGGGAAATGAGCTGCCGTACGTGGCGGCGACAGCCTCAGTGAGGCGAGGGACGGTAATATGAAGCTTTCTGATTATGTCACGGAGTTCATTGCCGGACAGGGTGTGCGCCATGTTTTCGAATTCATCGGCGGCGCCATCACCCATTTGATCGACTCTCTTCATCACCGGACGGACATAGAATGTGTGTCAGTACATCATGAACAGAGCGGTGCCTTTGCCGCCGAAGCGTATGCTCGTATCAACGGCAGACTCGGCGTGGCCATGGCCACCAGCGGTCCCGGCGCGTTGAACATGGTGACCGGTATCGGCAGTTGCTGGTTTGATTCGGTACCGTGCCTCTTCATAACCGGGCAGGTGAACACCTACGAGTATAAGTTTGACAGACCTCTGCGCCAGATCGGTTTCCAGGAGACGGATATCGTCAGCGTGGCGGCGACTCTCACCAAATACGCCGTGCTTGTGACCGAGGCGGAGTCAATCCGCTATCATCTGGAAAAGGCTGTCTGGCTTGCCCGGTATGGTCGGCCCGGTCCGGTCCTGCTGGATATCCCCATGAATCTCCAGCGAGCGCAGATTGATCCGGATACGTTAACCGGTTTTCTTGGCAGTGAAGAACATAAGGCTCTTTCCGATACCCCTCTCCTTGATAAGGGGGTACTGCTGCAGGTCGCCGCTCTGATCGCCAAAGCTCAGCGGCCGGTGATCCTGGTGGGAGGTGGGGTGAGATCCTCAGGAGGAGCCGGAGCGTTGCAGGAGTTGGTGGTAAACACGGGGATTCCGGTCGTCAGTACCCTGATGGGGTTAGACGTAATCTCTTATGATAATCCGGCTTTTTTCGGTATGATCGGTTCCTACGGTAACCGCTACGCCAACATGACTCTGGCCAACTCTGACCTCTTGCTGATCCTGGGCGCCCGTCTGGATAGCCGCCAGACCGGCACCCGGCCGGATACCTTTGCCCGTGCGGCAATCAAGATCCACGTGGATATTGATCCTCATGAATTGAATGCCAAGGTGGCGGTGGATCTGGCACTGCGCACTGACGTGAAGGAATTTCTTGCTGCGCTGAACGGAGAATTCACCGGGAAGGATCGTCTTGATTTGACCCCGTGGTATCGAGTCATCAGGAGATATCGTGACCGGTACCCCACCTTCAGTGATCCGGCGGAGTTCTCGGGTATCGATCCGAACCGCTTCATGGAGCTTCTTGCCGACCGCTCCGGCGAGGGAGACGTGATCTGTCTTGATGTGGGGCAGAACCAGATGTGGGCAGGCCAGTCCTTTCATCTGAAACGGGGACAGCGGATGCTCATCTCCGGCGGTATGGGGGCGATGGGGTTTGCCCTTCCCGCGGCGCTGGGAGCGGCCAAGGCTGCAGCGGGATGTCGTGTCATTGCCATTGCCGGTGATGGCGGCATACAGGTGAACATCCAGGAGTTGGATCTCATCGTATCGCACCGGCTGCCGGTGAAGGTGATTATTCTCAACAACAACTGTCTCGGGATGGTTCGCCAGTTCCAGGACCTCTATTTCGGGGGGCGCCGTCAGTCCACCGTCATCGGCTACGGTTGCCCTGACTTGCTGAAAATAGCCCAGGCATATGGTCTCCCCACCTTCATGATTGATTCCCTTGAAGGGGCAGCGGAAATCCTCGACCGGGCCTTAACCCAGGATGGCCCTGCCTTTGTCCAGGTTACGCTGGAGCAGAACAGTTGTGTCAACCCGAAACTGGTGGTGAATCGCCCCATTGAGGATATGTCTCCGCACCTGGAGCGCGGGGAGTTGGCAGAGGTCATGCTCATCGATCTGGTTGATGAGGGTGAGGTCCCTGAATAGCAAGGAGTCCCCATGAAGCCGCTGCGTGTGGCGTTGCTTGGCGCCACCAGCCATATCGCACGAGGGATCATCGTCTCGTTTTTTGGAGGGGAAGAGTACGAATTGCTCCTCTACGCCCGATCTCCGGAACGAGTGCGTGCGTTTATCGCCCCCTTTGGTGCGAGGAGATTCGAGCTGTTTCCTCTGGAGTCCTTTGGTGAAAGGGGATGCGACGTTGTCATCAACTGCATCGGGATCGGAGATCCTGCCAGGCTAAAGGTGGAGGCGGCAACGATTCTCTTTCTTACCGAGAGATGGGATAACCGGGTGCTGGAATTCCTGACGCGCCATCCCGAGGCACTCTACGTCAACTTCAGCAGCGGTGCGGCCTATGGCTCCAATTTCAGTAGACCGGTGGATGGGGAGAGTGAGTCACGGTTCCCGTTAAATGCACTCTCCTCCGGGGATTTTTACGGGATCGCCAAACTCAACGCCGAGGCCAAACACCGCGCCGCCGCCCAGCTAAACATTGTTGACCTGAGAGTGTTCGGCTATTTCAGCAGATATATGGATATGGACGGGCGGTTCCTTCTCAACGAGATCATTTCCTGCATTCAAGCCGGTCGGGTACTTGTTACCGGACGGGGCAATATTGTTCGCGATTATGTATACAGAGAGGATCTTGCTACTCTGATACAGGCTTGCATGGAAAAACGGGAGTTGAATGATGTTTTTGACGTCTACAGTCGCTCTCCGGTCGCCAAGTTTGAATTGCTGGATTTTTATGCTAGTAGGTACGGACTGACGTATCAGATCGACGTAACGTATGACCCCTTGAACGTGACTGGGCTCAAAGAGCAGTACTATTCAAGGAATACTAGGGCCGCCATAATTGGTTATAAACCTCGTTTTACGTCACTGGAAGCCATAACACTTGAGTCGGATTTTATTTTGCAGGAAAAATTGGGAGTTCCTGCACAGTTACGGAGTTCGCATGGTAACATTGGTTTTATATGATTAAAATGTTTAAAATAAAATTATTATCTTTTCTTGATCAGGTTGTTCCTGGTCAATCGGGGTTGCGCTATATCATCCATCGTTGCCAGACCGTAATCCCGGCCATTCTCCCAGAGAGGAGTACCCGAATCGGCGTTATTCTTTATGGCGATGCCTTGGATGCACGATCGATGAACCGATTCCAACGGTGTGTTGACGAACAATTATACCGCGCAACTGCGGTTTTTCATGCTGCTGATCTCCCTGCCGCCGAGGTATTAGGGCGTTTTGATTACCTCTGTTTTGTCGAGCATGGGTGTCTGCTTCATGTAAATGCTCTTGCCTTGCTTCTCCATGAAGCTATCCGTGATGATTGCGATCTCGTCTATGCAGATGAAGATCAACTCCTCTGGGGAGTATTCCGGTGCCGTCCCTTCTATAAGCCGGGAATTGGTAAGTATCTTCTCTGGAGTAAGGATTATATCACGTCGTTCTTTTGTCTGAAGGTTACTCCGGAGGTTGTTGACGCTCTCTGTACCGAGGGTGTGTCGAAGAAATCTCTCTATACCTTGCTCTTGGATCTGGAAATCTGGGATAAAAAGACGATGAGAGTACCGCATATACTCAGTCATCGGAGTAGGAACAGTAGAAGAATCGTAGATACTTACTCTACGGAAGCCGTCGAGGATTATCTGGAGCGTAAAGAATTACTTCAGCGGGTGAGGGTGACTTCAGATAATTTACAAAACAGGCTATTATTCACCCCTTCATCATCTCCTCTTGTCTCCATAATTATACCCTTTAAGGATAAGGTTAATCTGACCAGACAATGTGTTTGCAGTATTGAAAGCTCGTCGTACCGCAACTTTGAGATAATTTTGGTGGACAATCGAAGCGTCGAGAAAGAGACTGCATGCTATCTGGAAAACTCTCCCCATACGGTCATACGCGCCGATATTGATTTCAACTACTCGCAGCTCAACAATATTGGGGTGGCTGCCGCCAACGGCGATTATCTCGTCCTTATGAACAACGATATAGAGGTGATTACGCACGATTGGCTTGAAAATCTTATCGGTTTGGCGGAGTTTCCCGATGTTGGTGCCGTGGCACCCAAGCTTCTTTACCCCAACGGAACGATTCAGCATGCCGGGATGGTCCTGACCCAGAAGAAGGGCGCCAAACATGTAAACCGTAATCTCCGCGGCGATAAGGGTGGATACGCAAATTATAATGTTATGGTTCGTGAATATCTCGCATTTACTGGCGCTTGCATCGCTCTATCAAGACGGAAGTTTTTGGAGGTCGGTGGTTTTGACGAGGAACTTGCAATCATTTCCAATGATGTCGATCTCTGCCTGAGGTTGTACGAACGGGGCTATGTGAACGTCTTTAACCCGAACGTCATGCTTTATCATTATGAATCGGCATCGAGGAAAGGGCAGAAAAAAGGAACGCGCGGGGATAATCTCCGTCTTTTCGGGGTACGATGGCGAAAATATTTCGGTAATGATCCCTATTACAATCCGAATCTTTCACAGCAACGAAAGGATTTTGCCGTAAGGGTTGACATCTCCTAGTTCTGGTAACGGCTGTGCAGATAAACATTCCAACTAATACTTTCGTCGTAAGCGATGATGCCATGCGCCGAGGTGTCGAGTAATCGTCATGTCGTTGTACAATTCCATTCTTATCATTAAACCGGGGGCCATCGGTGACCTGCTTCAAATGACTCCGGTCATCCGGGAGTTAACGTGGCTGTACCCCCATGCCCGGATCACCATGCTCGTCGGTTCTAATGTCACTGCTGAACTTTTCCGCCATAATCCCCATGTGGCGGAAATCATTGTTTTCGACCGGAAGGGAGAGCATCGCTCATTTGGCGGACTCTGCGGCCTTTGGCGAAGGCTTCGGGGGGCTAGGTATGACTTGGTGCTCAATTTCCAGAGGAGTAATGTCAAAAACTGGTTTCTTGCTACGGCGGCATTTCCCTGTCGGGTGTTGATTTATCATAAGAGTCGAAAAATGGGCATCCACGCCGTGGCTGATCATTTGAAGACACTCGCACCCTTGAAAATTTTTACTAACGATCTCACCCTTGAATTTTTTGTTTCTCCTGAGGCCGAAGCTTATGCAGATAATTTGTTCATGGATAGACGATTTATCGGCAAAAAGGTTGTTGCTCTTAATCCCGGAGCGAGCCATCCGGTAAATCGTTGGGATCCTCGAAAATTTGCCGAGCTTGCAGACCGACTCTGTGAAGACGCTGGGATAGAAGTCATGGTCGTGGGGGGGAAGGAGGATATTCCCTTCACCGATAGCATTGCAGCGTTCAGTCGTTCCCGGTTGACCCTGCTCACCGGGAAGACGACTCTTGCAGAGCTTGGTTCGATCTTGAAAAGGTGTGATCTCCTGGTGAGCGGCGATACCGGCCCGATGCATTTTTCCACTGCAGTAGGGACCAAGGTGGTAGCTCTTTTCGGCGCAGCTGATCCGGGTCGAACGGGACCAGTGGGGCAAGGAGATCGGGTGATACAGGCAACCTCAGTCTCGTGTGTTCCCTGTCGCAGCAGGAAGTGCAGCAATCCTATCTACTTGGAGTGCATGGAAAAAATTACCGTGGATGAGGTGTATCAGGCGGTCATGGCGCTTATCGCGAAGAGTAATAAGAGCTGTTGATGTTTATGAGGGGAGTTGAGGAAACATGTCAGCACTAACCAGATTTTTTCTGTCCCGTGACAGCAGCCTCCGCAAAGATTTGACGGTGCTCTTCTTATTATTTGGTGCGATATATGTCCAGTTTCTTGGGCGTATTCCTCTCTTTGAGCCCGATGAAGGCCGCTATGCAGAGATTCCGCGTGAAATGCTTGAGTTGGGTGATTTCGTTACTCCGCTTCTTAATTATGTGAAGTATTTTGAAAAACCTCCGCTCCTCTATTGGTTGAATGCCATTTCCATGGTTGTTTTTGGAGAGAATGAATTCGCAGTTCGTTTTCCCACAGCGTTGTGTGGTGTCCTGACGGTGTTACTGGTTTATTATGCCGGCCGGAGACTTTTCGGGAGGAGAGAGGGGGTTGTGGCTTCTCTTATGCTTGGAAGCTGTACCGGTTTTATGGTTCAGAGTCGGTTGGCCATAACCGACATTCTCTTGACATTCTGTCTATCCACGTCACTTATTTGTTTTTTTTTAGCGGTCCAAGGTGATGAGAAACATAAAAATAGTTTTTATTATTTGTTTTATGCTTTTGCGGCATTAGCGGTTCTTTCCAAGGGTCTTATCGGGATTCTGCTTCCTGGGATTGTTATCTTCACGTATCTCCTCTTGACGCGATCCTGGAGGTTGCTGGGGGAAATGCGACTTTTTAGTGGGATTACGCTATTTTTAGCAATTAGCGCCCCATGGTTTGTTCTGGTGTCACTGAAAAATCCAGAATTTGCCGGTTTTTTCTTTATCCATGAGCATTTTGAACGCTTTCTTACTAAGGTTCATGGACGTTATCAGCCGTTATGGTTTTTCCTGCCGGTTCTTTTTGTCGGAATGCTTCCTTGGTCATTCTTTATACCCTCGGCGCTACGATCGGCATGGCGCAGTCGCAACCAATCAGCGGCACCTTTCCGGTTTTTCCTGGTCATATGGTCTCTTCTCATCTTCTTGTTTTTTTCCAAGTCAAATTCCAAGATGATTCCCTATATACTTCCTGTTTATCCTCCCCTGGCACTTCTCATTGGGTCTGCTCTGGTAAAGTCATTGGATGGCGAGTCACGTTTTTTTCGATTTTCCGCAAGGTTCGCAGGTTTATTTTTGGCTTTAATCGGAATAGCGGCCATAGGCTATGTATACATTGCTCCGGAACCGATTGTCACATTATGGGGGGGATGGACCATCGGCTTGATATTTCTCCTGCAGGGAATTCTGGCGCTGGTTGCCGCTTTCAGGCAAGATACGGTGTGTCTCGTCAAGGGGCTCTTTTGTTCCGCCCTAGTGCTGATGTTGATCGGTCCGGCGATTGTTCTAGGGCAACTTGTCGAAATTAAGTCTTTGAAGAGTATAGGACTTGCCGTGAGACGATTGGCGACTCCGGATACTGTTGTTGTAAGCCAATATGTTCGACAAGGGCTCTCGTTTTACTCACATAGGAGAGTGGTCATATTTGATGGCGTCGGTGAACTTGAGTTCGGGAGCCGGCAAGGCGACAATAAGGCATGGTTTATAGATAAAGCTCAGTTATCTGCGCTTTGGGACTCGAAAAGACCTGTACTCTCCTTGATACGACGTGATTATTTGCCAGAGTTTAAAGTAATGGTTCGGACACCACCGCGAATTGTTTCTGAAAATAGGAAATTTGTTTTGATAAGTAATCGCTAGCAGCTGTTCTTATGGGGTATATCCGAAATAAAATTTAGAGTAATCCCCCTTGTTGAAATTCGAGAGGAGAGTTTATGCATGCCTACGAATCGCTTGGCAATCAGTTCAACATCGGCCACCTCTGCACCAGGGCGCAGTGCGATGCAGGGCGGGGGGACGAGGTCACCGTTCCGCCCAACGACATATCAGTGGCAACTTCATAAGCTCCAAATATTTTGCGCCGGTGGTTCCTGCCCTGCGTCACGAATTCCGTGTCTCCTCGCCTCTGTCCAGGCAGACGAAACAGTATGAATCGGCCATGCAGAATAAAAACAGCATATGCATCCATATCCGCAGGGGTGATTATGCTGCCAATGAACATACGAAACGCTTTCATGGATTGATTGGCCTGGAACATTTTACAAGGGCAATGGCGTTTATCGAGGAGAGGGTGGCTGAGCCGGTTTATTATGTCTTTTCCGATGATCCTGAGTGGGCTTTGCAAAATCTTACTTCGGTCCATCCTTTGTTTTTCGTCTCTCATAATAATGGTGACCATGACTACGAGGATATGTATCTGATGAGCAGGTGTCGACACAATATTATAGCTAACAGCGGCTTCGGATACTGGGGAGCTTGGCTCAACGAGAATCCGGACAAGATAGTCGTTGCCCCAAGGGAGTGGTTTGGCGACCAGGCGTTCAACAATGCTTTTGATATGATCCCCCCTGACTGGGCTAGGATATGACCTTGGAGAACGTCACCATGGGAATTTCATTTCTCGATCTGAAAGCTCCGTATCTTGAACTCAAGGACGAACTTGACGCCGCGTATCACCGGGTGATGTCCTCCGGTTGGTACATCCTCGGACAGGAGGTTGCCGCCTTCGAGGAGGAGTTTGCCGCCTATTGCGGCGTACGTCACTGCATCGGCGTGGGTAACGGCCTGGATGCCCTTCACCTGATTCTTCGAGGCTACGGTATCGGTCCGGGTGACGAGGTCATTGTGCCGTCAAACACCTATATCGCCACGTGGCTGGCCGTCACCTATGCCGGAGCCACACCGGTGCCTGTGGAGCCGGACGTGGTGACATACAATCTTGATCCGACGCTGGTCGAGGCGGCGGTGACTTCCCGGACCAAGGCCATTATGCCGGTCCACCTTTACGGCCAGCCGGCTGACATGGATGCCATCAACGCCGTGGCTCGGCGCCACGGTCTGAAAGTCATCGAGGATGCGGCCCAGGCCCATGGTGCCCGATACCGGGGCCGCAGGTGCGGGAGCCTTGGCGATGCTGCCGGCTTCAGTTTTTATCCCGGCAAGAATCTCGGAGCCATCGGTGACGGAGGGGCCATCACCACCAATGATGATGACCTGGCCCTCCGACTCAGGATGCTCCGGAACTACGGCTCGTCGAAAAAATATGTCAATGAGGTGGCCGGGTTCAATTCACGTCTTGACGAGTTGCAGGCGGCGCTGCTCCGGGTGAAGCTTGCCTGTCTTGACGACTGGAACGACCGGCGCCGAACCGTGGCGGCGGCCTATGGCGAGGGGCTTGTCGGGACGGGGCTGGTCATGCCATCGGTACCGGCCTGGGCTGAACCGGTCTGGCACCTGTTCGTAGTCCGCTGTCCAGATCGTGACGCTGTGACCGCACGGCTGGACCGGGGTGATATCGGTTGGCTCAGCCATTACCCGATTCCCTCTCACAGACAGGATGCCTATCGGGAACTCGGGTATGGTGAGGGGAGTTTTCCCCGTGCCGAGCGCTTGGCCGCCGAGGTGGTGAGCCTACCCATGGGGCCGCACCTGCAGAAGGGTGACGTGGCCCGGGTCATCGCTGTCGTGACAGGGGGCGCATGACGCAGGGCTATAGCTCCATCCTTATCATCAAGCCCGGCGCCATCGGTGACTTGCTCCAGATCACTCCCGTCATCAGGGGGTTGAAAAGGGAGTACCCCGCAGCCCGGATAACCCTGCTCGTCGGTTCCCAGATGACTGCGGAGCTGTTCCGCCACAACCCTCATCTGACGGAGACCATCGTCTTTGACCGAAAGGGTGAACATCGTTCATTAGTCGGGTTTCTCTCCCTCTGGCGAAGGGTCAGGGGCGTGCGATATGACCTGGTGCTCAACTTTCAACGGAGCAACATCAAAAACTGGATTCTCGTTTCTGCGGCGCTCCCCTGTCGGTTGCTGATTTATCACAAGAGTCGAAAAACCGGCATTCACGCCGTGGCTGATCATCTGAAGACGCTGGCCCCCCTGGGACTTTCCACCGATGATCTCCGCCTGGAATTCTTTCCTTCCCCCCAGTCGGAAACGTTTGCCGAGACGTTTTTTCGGGAAAGAGGGCTTTCGGCAAAGAGGGTTGTCGCGCTTAACCCAGGAGCGAGCCATCCGGTAAACCGGTGGGATCCCCGACAGTTTGCCGCGCTTGCGGACCGACTCAGTGAAGACGCGGGGATAGAAGTCATGGTTGTGGGGGGGAAGGAGGATATTCCCCTTTCCGATACCATTGCCGCTTTCAGTCGCTCTTCGTTGACCCTGCTCACCGGAAAGACGACTCTTGCCGAGCTTGGTTCGATTCTGAAAAGATGTGATCTTCTGGTGAGCGGAGATACCGGCCCCATGCATCTCGCCACTGCGGTGGGGACCAGGGTCGTCTCTCTGTTCGGCGCGGCCGACCCTGAGCGGACGGGACCGGTGGGGCGAGGAGATCGGGTGCTGCAGGCGGCCTCGGTCTCGTGTGTTCCCTGCCGCAGCAGGAAGTGCGGCAACCCTCACTACCTGGAGTGCATGGAAAAGATTACCGTGGATGAGGTGTATCAGGCGGTCATTGAATCTGTCGGGAAGAGTAATACGAGCTGTTGATATTCGAGAGGAGAGTACTATGCATAGCTACGAATCGCTTGGTAATCAGTTCAACATCGGCCACCTCTGCACCAAGGCGCAGTGCGATGCAGGACGGGGGGACAAGGTCGCTCTCCGCTGGCTCTCCACGGCTCTGGAGCGGACCGACTACACCTTCAGCGACCTGGAGCGGAGCTCCAACCGGTTCGCCAACGTCCTCACCACTCTGGGGTTCCAGCCGGGGGAGATCTTTTTTACCTTCCTCCCCAAGGCAACCGAGCAGTTCTTCGCCTTTCTCGGGAGCCTGAAAGCCCGGGTCGTCTGCGGCACGCTCTTCGCCAACTTCGGTGAAGAGGCGCTCCTGGATCGGCTGGGGGACTCCCGTGCCAAGGGGATCATTACCAAGAAGCATTTCCTCAAGAAGATCCAGCGGATCAGGGAACGACTCCCGGAGTTGGAGTATATCATCCTGGTGGACAGCGACGAGCACCTGGGGGATGGAGTCCTGAGCTACAGCCGGCTCATGGCCGAGGCGTCGGACTCCTTTGAGGTCCCCCCCACCGGGCCGGAGAGCCCGTCGGTGCTCCACTACACCTCCGGCTCCACCGGTAAACCCAAGGGGGTGCTTCATCACCACCGGAGCATCATCTCCCAGAGCTATACGACGGCCCATGTCCTCGACCTGAAGGAGGACGATCTCTTCTGGTGCACCGCCGACCAAGGGTGGGTCACCGGGACCTCCTACGGGATCATCGGTCCCTGGAGTCTGGGTGTCACCCAGCTCCACTACGCCGGCGGTTACGACGCCGGGGAGTGGTTCGCCCTGCTGGAGCGGGAAGGGGTTACTGTCTGGTACTCGGCTCCCACGGCGCTCCGGATGCTCATGCGGGAGTCCGATGACCTTTACACGAAGTTTGATCTTTCCCGGTTGCGTCACATCTACAGTGTCGGTGAACCGCTAAACCCCGAGGTGATCCTCTGGTCCCGTCGGCTTCTCAATCATGATATCTACGATACCTGGTTCCAGACCGAGACCGGCGCCATCATGATCTGCAATCGGCCGGGGGTAGAGGTTCGCCCCGGCTCCATGGGAACCCCCATCCCCGGTATCCAGGTGGCGATCCTGGGTGATGACGGCGCACCGCTCCTTGACGGAGAGCAGGGGAACCTCTGCGTAAGGTCGGGGTGGCCCTCCATGTTCGCCACCTACCTGAACAACGAGAGCGCCTATCAGAGCAAGTTCCGGGAAGGCTGGTACTATACCGGCGACACTGCCCGGCGTGACCAGGATGGCCACTACTGGTTCATGGGGCGCAGCGACGACGTCATCAATACCGCCGGGCACCTGCTCAGCCCCTTCGAAGTGGAGAGCGCTCTTCTGGAGATACCGGAGATCGCCGAATCCGGGGTCATCGGCGCGCCCGACGAACTTCTCTACGAGAAGGTGGTGGCTTTTATCTCTCTCCATGAGGGGGTGGAGTACACTCCAAGCTTGGAGCTGAAGATCAGGCTATACATCTCCAACAAGGTCTCTTCCATCGCCACTCCCCAGGAGATCCGGGTGCTGGAGCGGATACCCAAGAACAAGAGCGGCAAGATCATGCGGCGGGTCCTCAAGGCCACCTATCTGGGGACGGAGTTGGGGGATGTCTCCACGCTGGAAGACCACTAAAACCAATGAACCACGGAGGCACGGAGACACGGAGAAAGGCAATTAACAGGGATGTACAGGATGGACGGGATTCAACCTGAAAATGCGTTTGAACCACGAAATACACGAACTGTGTGATCCCATAGTGACGGTTGTCATTCTGAACAGAGTGAAGAGTCCGCGTTTAGATAGAACAAATTCTTATCTATCGTCCAGAATGGTATACGATTGATCCTGTTCATCCTGCACATCCCTGTAAATTACGCCTTTGATTTTCTTCGTGTCTCCGTGTCTCCGTGGTGACAGCTTTTAAAGGATGTCACTATGCCTGTAGAACGTATCGACCTCTCCGGGGTGACCACTTATCCCCTGGCCACGCGGAAGAACAAGGTCTCTCTCGGGGCGGATTTCGCCGCTCCGGTGCGGCACGGGATGACCGTTTCCAACCTGCTTGACTCTCTCCCCGACCAGTTGGGGGGGCGGACCCTCCGGCGGGTCATCGCCGCCGTGGTAGCTGCCCGGGAGAAGGGGAAGCCGGTGGTGATGGCCATGGGGGCCCACGTCATCAAGTGCGGTCTCCAGCCGGTGCTGAAATCGCTCATTGAGGCGGATATCATCACAGCGGTGGCCCTCAACGGAGCCGGCATCGTCCACGACTACGAGCTCTCCCTCATCGGCGCCACCAGCGAGGATGTGGGGGCGGTACTTCATGCGGGGAACTTCGGCATGGCCGAGGAGACCGGGCGCGATCTTAACCGGGCCATCCGGGAAGGGGTTGCGGAAGGACTTGGGCTGGGGGAGTCGGTGGGGCGATTTATCATTGCCAACAACAATCCGTACCAGGAGCAGAGCCTCATCGCCACCTGCGTTCAGCGGGGGATTCCGGTCACCGTGCATGTGGCCGTGGGGACCGACATCATCCATCAACATCCCACCGCCGACGGGGGAGCCATCGGCGAGGCGAGTTTTCGCGACTTCCGGCTACTGGCCGGGATTGTCGCCACCCTGGGGGACGGCGGGGTCTACTTCAATATCGGGAGCGCGGTGCTTCTTCCCGAAGTCTTTCTCAAGGCTCTCTCCATCGCCCAGAACCTGGGACATCATCTGGACCACTTCACCACGGTGAACATGGATATGCAGCAGCATTATCGCCCCTTGCAGAATGTGGTTCAGCGTCCCACCGCCGGCGAGAGTCGCGGCTACACCCTTACCGGCCACCATGAGATCATGCTGCCGCTCTTGGCCGCAGGCATTTTGGATAAAGTTCAAGGTTCCGGGTTCAAGGTTCAAGGTTAAAAGGCGAGGTTAAAGTTCAGGGTTCAAGGTTGAAAGGCGATGTTCAACGTTGGAGGCCTTCGTATGAAAATAAGCTGTTTTGAGGATATCGAGTCTTGGCGGGAAGCGCGCGAACTGGTTCGTGATGTGTATCTGCTGATGACCTCTTGTCGTGACTATGGTTTCCGAGATCAAATTCAGCGCGCAGCAGTCTCAGCGATGTCGAATATTGCCGAAGGTTTTGATAGAGGTAGCAATAAAGAGTTTATTTATTTTTTGGTGATAGCTCGTGGGTCTGTGTCAGAAGTCAAGAGCCTAAGCTATGCTGCACACGATTTGTCGTATATTGATGAAGTCTCCATGAAAAGATTGCTCCAGCGTTGTACTCAACTTGGGAACCTCATCAACGGTTTTGTGCGGTATCTACGTAACAGCGAACGAAAACAGTAACCCCGAACCTTAACCCTGAACCCTGAACCTTGAACCCTGAACCTCCGAAGGAGCGACTCATGGAACGAAAAGATATAGAATCCCTGTTCGCCCGCGCCCAGGGGCTCAGCGCTTTGGTGGTGGGGGACCTGATGCTGGACGAATACCTCTGGGGTAAGGCGGAGCGGATCTCCCCCGAGGCGCCGGTGCAGGTGGTGGATGTCACCCGTGAGGACCTCCGTCTGGGGGGCGCCGGGAACGTGGTGAATAATCTGGTGGCGCTGGGGTGCCGGGTGTCGGTGGCCAGCGTGGTCGGCGGAGATGAGAACGGTTCCCTGCTGCAGCAGACATTTACCGGTAAAGGGGTGGATGTGGCCGGAGTCATCCGGGACCCCCAGCGCTTGACCAGCCGGAAGACGCGCGTTCTTGCGGCCAATCAGCAGATCGTCCGGATCGACCGGGAGAGCCGTGAGCCTCTGACCCGGGAGTGCGAGACGGAGTTGATCGCCTATCTTTGGGCCCATGCCGCTGCCTTTCAGGTCATCCTCGTCTCCGATTACCAGAAGGGGGTGCTGACCACGGCCGTGCTCCGGGAGATCATGACCATGGGGAGGGAGCGGGGGATTCCGGTGGTGGTGGATCCCAAGGGGAGCGATTACGTCAAGTATCATGGCGCCACGATCCTGACCCCCAATCGGAAGGAGGCGGAAGTCGCCTCCGGAACGAAGATCTCCGGTCTGAACGGACTGAACCAGGCGGCGAGCATCCTCATGGAACAGGCAGACCTGGCAGCGCTTCTCATCACCCGGAGCGAAGAGGGGATGTCGCTCTTTCGCCGGGACGGTGGCACGCTCCATATCCCCACGGTGGCGCGGGAGGTCTTCGACGTCACCGGGGCCGGAGATACGGTCCTTGCCCTGCTGGGGCTGGCCCTGGCCGGAGGCTTTTCCCTGGAAGATGCCGCAGCTCTGGCCAACGTGGCCGCCGGAATCGCGGTGAGCAAGCTTGGGACCTCCACCGTCTCCCCGGAGGAGATCATCGAGGAGTCAGGCCGCGGGCATCGGGACAGTGCGATCAAGGTGAAGAATCTGGATGTGCTGGCATCGCTCATCACTAGGGAAAAGGAGCGGGGGCGCAAGGTGGTCTTCACCAACGGCTGCTTCGACCTGCTCCATGCGGGACATGTGAAGTATCTGCAGAAGGCCCGCTCTCTGGGGGATCTCCTGGTGCTGGGGCTGAACAGCGATGCCTCGGTGAGGCGGCTCAAGGGGGAGAACCGGCCGCTCATCGACGAAGAGGAGCGGGCACACCTTCTGGCCGCCCTGGACTGCATCGATTACGTGGTCCTTTTTGATGAAAATACGCCGCTGCGCCTCATCGAAACCCTGCTCCCGGACATCCTTGTCAAAGGGGGGGATTATACCCGTGAAGGGGTGGTGGGGCATGAAATCGTAGAGTCCCACGGCGGCCGGGTGGAACTGGTGGAGTTTGTGGACGGCAAGTCCACCACCGGGATCATCGAAAAAATTCTTCAGCGGTACGGATCTGTCTGACGGTAGTTGAACCACGGAGTCACGGAGACACGGAGAAAGGCGATTGACAGGGATATACAGGATAATAAGGATGAAAAACAAGGACTTGTTCGGTCAAAGTTGTTCAAGATGTCTTATCCTGACTATCCTGTATATCCCTGTAAATTTCGTTTACGGGTTGTTCTCCGTGTCTCCGTGTCTCAGTGGTGAATGGTTTTAATGAGAGTTCTTATCGTCAAAATGAGCGACTTGGGGGATATTATCCATGCCCTGCCGATTCTCTCCTATCTCCATCAAGCATCGCCGGGGATCGAGGTGGATTGGGTGGTGGAGGAGCCGTTCCGGGAACTGCTGGAAGGGAATCATCTGCTCGCCATGCTCCATACCGTGAGGACCAAGGCTTGGCGCAAGGCCCCCCTGGCTCGCGCCACCCGGCGGGAGATGGCGGGGGTCAAGGCCGCCCTGGGGGAGCGGAAGTACGACATCGTTTTCGATATTCAGGGGAGCCTGAAGAGCGGTCTGGTTGACCGGTTCACCCACTGCGGCAAGGTCATCGGTCTCCCTTCGGAGCTGCTCCAGGAGAAGGTCAATCTGTTTTTTACCACCCGCCAGATACCGACCCGTCGACAGGATTTTCATGTCACCGATCAGTGTCTTCGGGTGGTGAGCGTCCCCTTTGGTAGGGATTTCAGAGGGATGACGTTGACCACGGAGATCAGAACGTCGCCGGAGGATGACGCCGGCGCCGAGGTGCTGCTCTCTACTCTGTCCGATGGCCTGGTCTTTCTCTGCCATTGCGGCGCAGCCATGGAAACCGGTTTCTGGTACGACGAGGGGTGGGTCTCTCTGGGGAAATCTCTTCTGGCTCTCCATCCCGACGCTACGCTCCTCTTTTCCTGGGGGAACGAGACGGAACGGGGGAAGGTGATCGGGTTTGCCGCAGCCATCGGTCGTGGTGCCCGGGTTCTGGAGCGTTCTCACCTCAAGGGGTTCACCGCCCTGCTGAAAAAGGTCGACCTGGTCATCGGCGGGGATAGCGGGCCGGTACATATGGCTGCCGCGGTGGGGACCCCCACGGTTTCACTCTACCGGGCAGGCAACGGAAAGCGAAGCGGTCCCCGGGGGGAGCATGATGTGATTGTCCAGGCGCCACTCTCCTGTACCGCCTGTTTCAGGAAGCAATGCGACAAGGATGACCACTGCCGCCGGAGTATCACCGTGGGCATAGTCCTGATGGCGGTAGGGAAGATTTATGGAGTAAAGGAGTTTT
Source organism: uncultured Geobacter sp. (assembly GCA_903902855.1). Taxonomy (GTDB): domain Bacteria; phylum Desulfobacterota; class Desulfuromonadia; order Geobacterales; family CAIOGM01; genus CAIOGM01. Next base: position 21,239 of record CAIUWK010000026.1, read on the forward strand.
TATGATAAAAAGTATGACCGGTTACGGCAAGGCGGAGCGGACAGGGGAAGACGGCAGAACCCTCATCGTGGAGATCCGTTCGGTGAATCATCGTTACGGGGAGATCTCCATCCGTCTCCCCCGGCACTGCTACCCCTTCGAGCAGGAGATCAAGAAGCTGGTGGCGGAGCGGCTCAAACGGGGGAAAATCGAGGTCTCCATCCAGGATGAGAAGTCCGGTGGCCTGACCATGGCGCCGACTCTGAACCTTACCCTGGCCCGCGGCTATCTGGAGGCGTACCGGACCCTGAAGGGAGAGCTGGCGCTGGAGGGGGAGCCGACGCTGCAGCTCATCGCGGCCCAACGGGATGTTTTCGTCATGAGAGAGGAGGCGTCAGGTGAGGAGGAGCTTCAGGAGCTGCTCATGGCAACGGTGAGGCATGCCGTGTCGGTTCACGAGGAGATGCGTAAACGGGAGGGGGTGGCTCTTCTGGAAGATTTCCTCAACCGGCGGGCGACCCTGACCCGGTTGATGGATCAGATCGAGAAGCGGGCCCCCGCCGTGGTGGCGGAACATGCCGTCCGTCTTAGGGAACGGCTTCGCCAACTCCTGGGGGATACGACCCTGGACGAGGCGCGGTTGCTCCAGGAGGTGGCGCTCATGGCCGATCGGAGTGATATCTCCGAGGAGATCGTCCGGTTCATGAGTCATCTCCAGCAGTTTGACGAGGCCCTGACCTGCGGCGAGCCGGTGGGGCGGAAGATGGATTTTCTCCTCCAGGAGATGAACCGGGAGGTGAACACCATCGGCTCCAAGGCAAACGACGGGGTACTGGCCTCGCTGGTGGTGGAGTTGAAGGCGGAGTTGGAGAAGATTCGGGAGCAGGTACAGAATATCGAATAAGCCGGGACTAGGGACTGGGGACCGGTAACAGCAAAACCCTGAACCTTTAACCTTGAACCCTGAACCTTGAACATACAGCCTAGAACTTAGAACCTAGAACCTAGAACATGGAACGTAGAACAGAGGGTTTATGAGAGAAGGTATCCTGTTTGTCATATCGGCGCCGTCGGGGGCGGGGAAGACCAGCTTGTGCAAGGAAATCATTGACTTCTTCCCCGAGTTGCGGCAGTCTGTCAGCTTCACGACCCGTTTTCCCCGGGCAGGGGAGCAGGACGGGGTGGATTATTTCTTCGTTTCTCCTCTGGAGTTTCGACGGATGGTCGATGCAGGCGAGTTCGTGGAGTGGGCGGAGGTTCACGGCAACTGCTACGGCACTGCCCGGAAGAGCCTTGATCTTTGGCAATCCCAGGGGATGGATGTGGTTCTGGATATCGACTGCCAGGGGGCTGCCCAGCTGAAAAAAAGCTGTGACAGTGCGGTCTTCATCTTCATCCTCCCTCCGGGAGTGGACGAGTTGCGCCGGAGGCTGACCGGACGCAATCTTGATACTGCCGAGGTCATCGAGCGCCGGATTCAGAATGCCGAAGGAGAGATCCGGGAAGCCCGATGGTACGATTATATCATCATTAACGATCGGCTGGAGCTGGCGGCTGAAAAGCTCAAAGGGGTCATCATGGCGGAGCGAAGCCGTACCTGCCGGATTCTCCCCTTGATACGCACAACATTCCCATCTTTGAGAGATACCTGAAAGGAGTATAGTATGGCGCGTGTAACGGTAGAAGATTGTCTGGAAAAGGTTGATAACCGGTTTCTCCTGGTGATGCTGGCGGCAAAACGGGTAAAGCAGTTGTACAAAGGGGCCAAACCGATCATAAAGAATACCAGCAACAAACACGTGGTTCTGGCCCTGCGGGAGATCGCCGCCGGCAAGGTCGGCTACGAAATGTCGCGCAAGCATAAGTAAAACAGGCTGAAGGCTGAAGGTTGAAGGAAAAGGTTGAAGGTACTCATCTCCCCTTCAGCCTTTTTCATCTTATTCCCCTTCCTCCCGACCCTCGAATCTCAGACATTGAACCTTTAACCTTTAACCTTTGACCTGCATTTATGATCCGTCTCAACGATATCCTCGAAAAGGTGAGCTCCTACAATTCCGCGGCTGATCTGAACCTGATCCGAAAGGCGTATGTCTACTGCGCCAAGGTTCATCAGGGGCAGACCCGACTCTCCGGCGAGCCGTACCTGATTCATCCTCTGGAGACGGGGTGGATACTGGCGGAGTTGCGACTGGATGTCCCGTCGGTGGTCACCGGGTTGCTCCACGACACCATCGAGGACACCCTGACGACCCATGAGGAGCTGGAGGGGATCTTCGGCAAAGAGGTGGTCATGCTGGTGGATGGCGTCACCAAGATCAGCAAGATCCACTTCAAGACCAAGGAGGAGAGTCAGGCTGAGAATTTCCGGAAGATGATCCTGGCCATGTCCAACGATATCCGGGTCATCCTGGTAAAGCTGGCGGACCGGCTGCACAACATGCGGACCCTGCAGTATCAGCCGGAAAACAAACAGCGAAGCATTGCCCGGGAAACCCTGGATATCTACGCCCCCATCGCCAACCGGCTGGGGATCTCCTGGATCAAGACCGAACTGGAAGACCTATCGCTCCGGTATCTGAACCCTCAGCTCTATTATGATCTCGCCGGTAAGGTGGCCAAGCGGAAACAGACCCGCGAGACCTTTGTGGAGCAGGTCATGCAGATCATCCGCGGGAAACTGCAGGAGCATGACATCAAGGGGGAGGTCTCGGGGAGGAGCAAACATCTCTACTCCATCTATAAGAAGATGGAGGATCGTAATGTGGACATTGACCAGATCTATGATCTGGTGGCCATTCGGGTCCTGGTGGAATCCATTCGCGAGTGTTACGAGGTGCTGGGGGTTATTCACTCCACCTGGAAGCCGATTCCCGGCCGGTTCAAAGACTACATCGCCATGCCCAAGGGGAATATGTACCAGTCCCTGCATACCACGGTCATCGGACCGGACGGTGAACGGATGGAGGTACAGCTTCGGACGGCGGAGATGCATCGGGTGGCAGAGGCGGGGATCGCGGCCCACTGGAAGTATAAGGAAGGAAAGGGGTACGACGACAAGGACAGCAAGCGGTTCGCCTGGCTGCGCCAGCTTCTGGAATGGCAGCAGGAACTCCAGGATTCCCGGGAGTTCATGGATACCGTCAAGATAGATCTCTTTTCCGAAGAGGTTTATGTCTTCACCCCGCGCGGGGATGTGAAGGATTTCCCCAAGGGGTCCACCCCCATCGATTTTGCCTTCAGCATCCACACTGACGTCGGCTTTCGTTGTGTGGGTGCCAAGGTCAACGGCAAGCTGGTTCCTCTCAAGTACGAGTTGCAGACCGGTGACATTGTCGAGGTCATCACCTCCCCGCACCATACCCCCAGCAAAGACTGGCTCAAGATCGTCAAGAGCTCAAAGGCGCGGAACAAGATTCGTTCCTGGATCAGAACCGAGGAGCGCAACCGGAGCATCCATCTTGGCCGGGAGATTTGCGAAAAGGATTTTCGCCGCTATTCCCAGAATTTCGGAAAACTCCAGAAGAGTGGGGAGATCAGACGGGCGGCGGTGGAATTCGGTTTTGCGGCCGAGGACGACCTCATGGCGGCCGTGGGGTACGGCAAGCTGACCTCCCATCAGATCTTCAGCAAGCTGTTCCCCACGGAGCACCTGGAGGAGCGGCAGGAGCGGAAGGAGTCGCGCCTGGCCAAGGTGATGGAGCGGTTGACCGGCAAATCGGCCAGCGCCATCCAGATCAGCGGGATCAATGATGTCATGGTCCGGTTCGGCAAATGCTGCAATCCGGTTCCCGGGGACGATGTGGTCGGTTTTATCACCCGCGGGAGGGGGGTCACCGTTCATACCCGTGACTGCACTCTGGCCCGGGAGAGTGATCCGGAGCGCCGTGTCGATGTTGCCTGGAACAGGGTCAAGGGAAGCGTCATGCCGGTCCGGATCAAGGTCTCCTGCCACGATGAAAAGGGGATACTGGCGCACATCACCTTGGCCATCACCAACAGCGAGGCCAATATTGCCAGCGCCACGGTACAGAGCACGGTGGACAAGCGGGGGGTCAACCTCTTCGAAGTGGAGGTGTCGGATCTGGACCACCTCAAGCGGGTCATAAACCAGATCATGAAGATCAAGGGTGTCATACAGGTGGAAAGACTCAAAGGCTAGGAAGGTTCGAGGTTCGAGGTTCGAGGTTCAAGGTTCAAAGTCCTCAAAGTTGAAAACCCCGAACTCTGAACCTTGAACAGTTATTTCGGGTTTACACGGGGGTGAAATGAAAGAGATACTGGCAACAGAGCTGGCGCCGCAGGCTATCGGCCCCTATTCCCAGGGGGTTAAGGGGGGAGGGTTTCTTTTCCTGTCGGGGCAGATCGCCCTGGACCCGGCAACAGGCGAGATGGTGGCAGGTGGGGTGGCCATGGAGGCGGAACGGGTCATGGAGAATATCGCCGCTCTGCTGGCGGCGGCCGGGCTCGATTTCGACGACGTGGTGAAGAGCACCATCTACCTGACTGACCTTGCCGACTTCGCTGTGGTGAACGGAATTTACGGCAAGCGGTTTCCCGCGGCACCCCCCGCACGTTCCACCGTGCAGGTGGCGGCGCTCCCCCGGGGGGGGTGCGTGGAAATCGAAGTCATCGCCCTCTTGGGAATCGCAACCCCTTGAAATGAATGTAAAAAGGCCGCGGGCGACTGGCGCCGGCGGCCGTGGTCCTACGGATCGTCACCAACGATTAGAGCGCCTTGGTGACCTTGCCGGAGCGAAGGCAGCGGGTGCAGACCTTGACACTTTTTACCGTACCGCACTTGATCGTTTTGATCTTCTGGAGGTTGGGATACCAGACGCGGGCGGTTTTATTGTTGGCGTGACTGACGTTGTTTCCGAAGCTCGGACCTTTGCCGCAGACATCACAGACTCGGGACATGGGTAAAACCTCCTTGATGATCTAAAGCGAGACTTTATAGCAGTTTTTGGGGGAACCTGCAAGTGCTAAATTCGAGAGTAGTCAGGCCGGTCGTCCGGTGGAGAGGGGCGATGTGCCACTGATCCGCATTTTTGTTACAGGTTTTTTCCTCTGCGCCGTCTTGCTGCTCTCTCTTTTTGTCGCATTTACCTGGGAGGTTTTTTCCCTGAAGCCGAAGAAGGGGATCACCGACGCCGTGGTTGTGCTGGCCGGGGGGAAGGGGCGGATCGAAGAAGGAATCCGTCTCTATCGTGACGGAGGAGGAGAGGCCCTCTATCTCATCGGTGTTGACCCCTCCGTCCGGAAGCGCGATCTGGTGAAGGAGCAGCCGGGTGAACAGATCATCCTGGAAAAGCAGTCCACCACTACCCTGGAAAACGCCATCTACGCCCGCGACCTGCTGGTTAAGAGAGAGGTCCACTCATTGCAGCTCATTACCTCCCGTTACCACATGCCCCGGGCAGAACTCATCTTTCGCAATCTTCTTCCCAAGGATATCGCACTCTATCCCCATCCTGTGGATTCCCGGAATTTCAAAGAAGAGTGGTGGCGCTACGGCGGGAGTTTCCGACTCCTCTTGAGTGAATTTTACAAGTATTACCTCTACAAGATATTTTTCCTCTTCGCCTCCGGAGAACTCCGCTCCGTCCCCCTGCCGGTTGAGTGACCCGAAAGCGTTTCAACAATTCAACGTAACTAATCAGGTGTTAAGGCTGAAGGCTGAAGGTTGAACCCGTCTCGTATAAATTGCCTTTATTGCTTTTATAGTGGTTTTCCTGATAGTCTTCAGCCTTCAGTCTTCAGCCTGACTAGTTACAATTCAACAAAAAAAGAGGTGATTCGCAGGTATGCAGCGTATTCGATTCTTGATGGTACTTATGGTATTGACCGTGATTCTGACGACGACCGCGTCCTGTTGGGGGGCGCCGCTGCTGACCCTAGCCGGTCGAGGAAACGGGCTGTACGAGGTGTTGGCCCAAGGGGTGGAGGATGTGCGGGACATTACGCTCATCCTGACCTATGATCCTGAAACTCTCTCGGAACCCCGGATCAAGCAGAGAGGTCTTGCTTTTGGCGCGATGATGACCCCTGACTTCTCTGTTCCGGGTCTGATCCGGGTCGGCATCACGAGCAACTCCCCCCAGGGGATCAAGGGGAGCGGCAGCGTGGCCATGTTGAGCTTCAATACGGCCACGCGAAATGCAGGAAAGGTCCTCTCGTTTTCGGCGACCCTTACCTCGGTGAAGGGGGAGGGGATTCCCCTTACCAAACCGCAGATTCTGGCCGACGATAAGGGGCGGTTCCAGGGGAATCCTTTTCCCCCCAACAGTGACGAACCGGCTGGAGCGATTACCGGAACCCTGGGGGGGACGGGAACACCGTTACCGGCTGCACCGTTGCGACAAGCATCAGCGTCGACCAGTGGTTCCCTTGGAGGGGGCGCTCCGACAGCGGAAACTGCTGCCCCAACGGAGAGCCGACCTCCGGTCCCGGAGATGCAGCGAGAGGCCGCTGAGCTCCTCCTGGAGAGTCCTTTGCCGGTTGTCCCGTCTCTGGGCAGGGTAGAGGGGGTAAAGCCTCTGGAGAGCTGCGAGGGGGCTCTCTCCGGCGCCAGGAGTATCCTCTCCCTTTTTCGGGAGTATACCGGGCCGGGGACAACTATTCAGGGGCTCACGGCCCTGTTTTCTTCGGCGGCCTATCCCGGATTCCGGCAAGAGCCTCCCATTGCCCTGGCCGACGGCAGTACAAAGATATCCGTGTATCTTACCCCCCAGGTTCCCGCTTCTCAGTCACCGAACTTTGCCCTTATGGGGGCGAAGCAGGTTTCCCTGAAACGGAGTGGTAACGAGTATCTCCTGGAGCTCATTCCAGGGGCCGGAGCTCTTGAGGCGTCGATCACGCTCGTGAGCCAGGGGCGTGTCACCGAGTATCCCCTTGTGGTTGCGCCGCTGCTGACTCCCGGCATGACCAAAGAGAAGGTGGGGGATGAGGCTGCTTTTACTCGTTATCTCGCGGAATATGCCCAGGGGCGGGGGGATCTGAACAGCGATGGGCGAACGGATTATCGGGATCTCTACGTTTATACGGCGAATTATCTGTCCCAGGGAAAAGGGGTGGGGGCGGTTAGTTCCCCGGTAGCTGTTGTCTCGTCGGCAGGAGCGATTGTTACTCCCCAGCCTGCTGTCAAGGCTCCGGTTCCCTCTGCCGTGGCTGTAACGCCCGTTATTGCTGCGGTGGTTCCGCCGGTTACTCCGATTCAGGTTGCCGATGCCGCGATGCAGGCAAAGCATCTGAAGAAATCAAAATATGCGAAAAAACATCGGTATGCACGAAAACATGCCAGGAAGGCCAAGGTGGAGGAGAAAGCGGCTTCTCCGGTTGCCAGGTAATTCTCTTTTCCTTTCGTATAAAAAAACCGCATCCCGAAAAGGGTGCGGTTTTTTAATCCTAGAAAAAGCAGTCCACCACTGAGACACTGAGACACGGAGGATAATCTTCTACAATTTCGATTGTCACACTTTCTCCCTGACTATGTCGAGGTTAAAACAGAGCCTCTACGAATTCCACCGCGTCGAAGGGGCGGAGGTCTTCCACGCTCTCCCCGATGCCGATATACCGGATGGGAATATCAAACTCCCGCCGGATGGCCACCACGACCCCCCCTTTGGCGGTTCCGTCCAGTTTGGTGAGGACGATGCCGGTCACCTCCGCCGCCTCCTTGAAGATCCGAGCCTGGTTGACGGCGTTCTGTCCGGTTGCTGCGTCCAGGATCAGCATGGTTTCGTGAGGGGCGCCGGGGATCTCCCGGTTGATGATTCGCCGGATTTTCTTCAGTTCCTCCATGAGATTAATCTTGGTATGGAGCCTGCCGGCGGTATCCACCAGGAGGATGTCGCTCTTGCGGGCCACGGCTGCCTTGCAGGCGTCGAAGACCACGGCGGAAGGGTCGGAGCCGTCCTTCCCCCGGATGACATCAACCCCCACCCGTTCCCCCCAGATGACCAACTGTTCCGAGGCTGCGGCTCGGAAGGTGTCGCCCGCCGCCAGGATGACGCTCTTTCCCTCCGCCCGGAACTTGCAGGCGAGTTTGCCGATGGTGGTGGTCTTTCCCACGCCATTGACCCCGATGACCAGGATGACGAAGGGGGCGGCACGGGAGGTGTCGAGGGGCTGCCGCTCATGGGAGAGCCTGGTTATCAGCTCCTCCTTCAGCGTTTTTTTCAGCATCTCGCCGTCCTGGAGTTCATTCCGCTTCAGCTTCTGTTCCAGGGTCCGGATCAGGTCCACTGTTGCCGGGACCCCCATGTCGGCGGTGATGAGAATCTCTTCCAGCTCTTCCAGGGTGTCGGCATCGATCTTCTTTTTTCCTAAAAGAAGAGCATCGATCCGCCCCACCAGGCTCTCCGAGGTCTTGCTGAGTCCCCGTTTCAGCCGCTCGAAAAATCCGGGCTTCTTCTCCGTTGTTTCAGCTGCCTCATCATCCGAGCCGCCGAACAGTTTGGTGAAGAGACCGGTTTTCTTCTCTTCTTCCGGTTGAACCGGTTCCTCCCGGGTGACCGGTGGGTTCACCATGAGCGGTGGGGTAGGGGGGGGCGACGGCAACGAAACCTCGGGAATATTCTGCGGGGTAGGGGGGACAACATCATCGCCGCCGGTAAATCTCTTCAAGAGCCCCTTGAAAAAGCCCTTTTTCTCTTCCATGTATCAATCTCCTTAATTCAATTTCACCGAGACCATCTTGGACATTCCCGGCTCTTCCATGGTGATCCCGTAGAGGGTGTCGGCCACCGCCATGGTACCCTTGTTGTGGGTGATGACGATGAACTGGGAGATGGCGCTCATCTCCCGCACCATCTCGTTGAACCGACCGATGTTGGCGTCGTCCAGGGGGGCATCCACCTCATCCAGCAGGCAGAAGGGGGAGGGCTTGATGAGGAAGATGGCAAAGATCAGAGAGAGCGCGGTGAGCGCCTTCTCTCCTCCGGAGAGGAGGGTCACGTTTTGAAGCTTTTTCCCCGGAGGCTGGACGATGATCTCGATGCCGCTCTCCAGCAGGTCCTCTTCATTGGTCAGTCGTAACTCCGCATGGCCGCCACGGAAGAGTCTGGGGAAGAGTTCCTGGAATTTCGCGTTCACCAGGTTGAAGGTCTCGAAGAACCGTTTGCGGGTGGTCCGGTTGATCTTCTGGATCGCCTGCTGGAGGCCGTTCAGCGACTCTTCCAGGTCCCCCTTCTGGGTGGTGAGGAACTCGAACCGCTCCTCCAGTTCCCGATACTCCTCGATGGCGGTGAGGTTAACCTCTCCCATCTCGTCCACCTGTTTCTGGAGTACGCTCTGACGGCGGCGAAGCTCCTCTTCGTCCCACTCCTTCTCCCGGAACAGCGGGACGATTTCCCGCAGGTTCACCCGGTAGCGGTCGGCCAGACTCTGTTCCAGGTGCTCCATCCGGAGAGCCAGTTCGGTGAGGGTCACCCCCTTCCGGGCCACGGTGCGGCGGAGTTCTTCACAGGTGGAGCGGAGCCCCTTCAGTACCAGCTCTTCTTCCCGTACTCCGTCAGCCAGACGCTGGTACCCCTCCCGGGCCGACAACACCTTCACCTCCAGGGTGCCGCTCTCCAAAAGGAGACGTTTCAGCTGCCGGTCATTCTCGGCGAGCTCCAGCTCCAGGCGGACCCGCTCCGTCTCCCCTTCAGCCAGTTGCCGTCGGTGTCCGGCCATGCGGGATTCCTGATCCCGGAGCAGCTCTTCCAGCCGTTTCACCGCCCGGCGGTTTGCCTCCCGCTTCTCCTTGAGGGAGGCGCTTCTCACCTTGAGGGTGGTGACCAGTTCGCGGGTTTGGGCCAGCTCCTCCTTGCGGGACTCCAGGGCCACACGCAGCTCTTCCACCCGCTGCTCGATCTCCTGTTTGCGACCTTCCCGCTCTTCCCGCCCCTGGGCCGAATCGCGGATCTCCTGCTCCAGCAACTCCCGCTCTTCCGTCAGCTGGTCGTCCTCCAGCTGCCGGACCGCCAGCCGCTCCTGGGTCCGTTGCTCCTCTTCCCGAGCCCGCTGGAGATCCTTCTGAAGGTTGACCAGCCGGAGTTCACTCTGGTGATGCCGCTGCCGGAGCTCCCGTCCCTCCTCCTCCGCCGTGACGGTTTCCCGTTTCAGCCGGTCACGGGACTCTTCCAGTGTGGCGATGTCTCCGATGAGCGTGGCAACCTCCTGGGAGAGTTCCCGGATCTCCCGCTTCTTGGAGATGATGCCGGGGCCGGCGGTCTCCGGTGAGCCGCCGCTGACCATGCCGCCGCCGGTGACCAGGTCACCCCCGGGGGTCACGAAGCTGCAGCCGGGGTATTGTTCCCCCTGCTCCAGGGCGCTCTCCAGATCAACGGCCAGATAGACACCGGCCAGGAGCGGTTCCAGCAGGTGGCGAAACTCCGCATTCACCGTGACCAGGGAGCAGAGCAGGACGCCGTCGGCGGGAACATCCGTGGGTGGCGGCAGAGTGGGGGCTTTGAAGACGAAGGAGCCGCGCCCCCCTTTCCCCTCCCGGAGAAAAGTGATAGCCTCATGAGCAGCGGCGCCGTCGCTGGTGACCAGGTACTGGAGCCGCTCACCCAGTGCCGCCTCCAGGGGGGTCTCATGGGACTCATCGGTCTCCACCATATCCGCCAGCACCCCGGAGAAACGTTCGGCAAATCGCTCCGACCTGAGCAGCGTCTTCACCCCCTGGCCATACCCCGTGAGGGAGTTCTCCAGCTCCCGCAGCGACTGGAGCCGCGACTTGCGGCCGCTGAGAAGATTGCGCCGGCGGTTGAGCTCCTGCTCGGTGTCGTGGAACTGTCTCTTGAGGAGCGCCTCCTGTTCCCTCAGCTCCTCCAGGCGGATCTGCTGCTCCTGCCGCAGTCGCTGCTGGCCGGCCAGTTCCACCTCCAGCCCGGAACAGCGGCTCATGCTCTCCACCAGCCGCTCCTGGAGCTGCACGTTCTCCCGATGGTGCCGGTGGAACCGCTCCGCCATGGATTCGAGACGGCGGGTAGCGCCGCTCTGGGCGTTGTTGATCTGGGCTATCTGGGAGAGGAGATCGAACAGTTCCCGTCGGCTCTCCTCCAGCCGGCGCGACAGCCCCAGCTCGGTGCGGGTCAACTCTTCCAGGGACTCTTCTCCCGCCACCAGCCGGGCCTCATCCGCCAGGATATCGCTGTCGTACTCCCCCCGATGCCCCTCCAGAGCTTCCTGTTCCCGGCTCGCCTCCGTCTTCTGGCGATCCAGTCCGGCCAGCTCTTCTGCCAAGCGGAGTTTGCGGCCGTCCAGGGCCGCGTGTTCCTTCCGTTGAAACTCCAGCCGGTTTTCCACGGTCTGGAGATCCCCCTTGAGCCGGTACGCCTCCTCCTGGGCCGTGGTTACCCCCTGTTCTTCCTCCATGAGGGTGATCCGGCGCTCTTCCAGGCGGAGTTCGCCGTTTTCCAGGTTAGCGGTGACCCCTTCCAGCCGGGCAGCCGCCTCGTCGTGGGTCCGGGCGCTCTCCTGCCGTTCCCCTTCCAGCGTCTCCCAATTTCGCACCGCGAAGAGCTGTTCGATCTCCTTCAGCTCCTCACGATATGTCTTGAATTTTTCGGCTTTCTTGGCCTGGCGCTGGAGGCTGTTCACCTGCCGCCGGATCTCGGTGATGATGTCCCCCAGGCGGAGGAGGTTCTGGCGGGTATGTTCGATCTTGCGCAGCGCCACCTGCTTGCGGGCCTTGAACTTGGTGACGCCGGCAGCCTCTTCGATGAGAAAGCGGCGCTCCTCCGGTTTGGAGTGAAGGATGGTGCCGATCTTCCCCTGCTCGATGATGGAGTAGGCCTTGTTCCCCACGCCGGTATCCATGAAGAGCTCGGCGATATCCAGCAGACGGCAGGGGGTCTTGTTGAGGTAGTACTCGCTCTCGCCGTCCCGGTAGAGGCGGCGGGTCACCTGGATCTCGGAGTAGTTCAGGTACTTGGCCGGGGCAAGGCTGTCCTCGGTGGAGAAGAGGAGCGACACCTCGGCCATTCCCAGCGGTTTGCGGCTTTCGCTCCCGCCGAAGATCACATCCTCCATATTTTTCCCACGGAGGTTTTTGGCCGACTGTTCCCCCATTCCCCAGCGGATGGCGTCCACGATATTGGACTTGCCGCAGCCGTTGGGGCCGACGATGCCGGTGATCGGCTGCTGGAAGTCTATGGTGACCTTATCCACAAAAGACTTGAAGCCCAGGATGTCGATACGTTTGATTTTCATAAGCGGGGCATGATACCAGAGGGGTGGAGCGGTGTAAAGGCGGGAAGGCTATTTTTATCCATAGGTGGCGGCTATGGGGAGTTATGTCGACCGGGTTGCCGTTGTAGGGTGGGGTGAACAGCTTCAGCGTGAACCCCAATCTTGTTATGTTGGGTTTTTTTCCTCATCCCAACCTACGTGCGAGACCGCTACGTTTACGTGGTTCGACGCGGATTGGATTGTGATTTTGGCGACGATAGAGGCGGGGAGGGAGACGAAATTGCTTGCGCGGTTACGCCGGGAGGGTACAGTGGGTCATGGTATTTATCGAGACAGCATTCTTCACGCGGTATGTTGCGGATTACCTATCTGATGAAGAACAGGGGAAGCTTCAAGGCCACCTGGCGGACGGCGCGGGGGCATATCTACCTGTTGAGTATCTACGGCAAGAACGAAGCTGCCGACCTGACCCAGAAAGAAAAAGAGTGTCTCAAGAAGATGGTGGAGGTGTGGAACCAATGAAACCAAGACGCAGACTGTTTGATGAACTTGTACAGGGGATTGAAGAAATTAAGCAGTGGGAGGCCGGCAAGATCACTCTCAAGAGCTACACCGTGGAGTCGGTCCCCAAACCGGAAGTTACGCCGGAGATTATTCGGGATACGAGGGAACATCTGAATCTTTCGCGGGCCGTGTTTGCCCATGAGCTGCGTGTTTCCCCCCGGACCTTGGAGAAGTGGGAGCAGGGGCGGACCAGACCGAATGACCAGGCGGCGACACTTATCATGTTGGTAAGAAAGTTCCCGGATACGTTGCAGAGGATGAAGCAGTTGTCCGTCTGACGAAGCTGGATTTATTGCGGGTTTTGCGGAATAGGTGTCGCACACGACAACATCCTTCAGTTCACCAGCGTATTCAGTTTATCAAGCAGTTCCTGCAGGGTCTCTTTTGAAACCTTCCCTTTCTTTTCGGTCTCTCTTGCCCGCCACTCCAGGCTCTTAGCCTGATCAGAGAGAATCGCCCCCATTTTTGCACGATCCAGCCTGACGTTGCCTCGAAGTGTGCTGAATGAAAACCGGTAAAATTCCGGTTGTTCATGAGAGGTATTGCTGGTACGGTGCGGGTTATTCATGAGAGTTCGAGGCCCCACCCCCCCCGTCTGAACCAGGTTTTTCAGGATTTACGGATTGGCAGGATTATAGAATCTGTACGTACCGGAACCTTGAACCTTGAACCTCGAACCTCGAACCTCGAACCCGCCTTTCGGAGTCAACCATGCAACGTCTGCTCTTCACCCTGTTTCTCTTCACCCTTCTCACTTCACCCTTCACCCTTGCATCTGCATGGGCAGCCATGGCTCTGGTTCCCCAGACCGGCCAGACCACGAGCTATGCTCCTGGAGATGACGGGGATAACCCACAGGGGGTTCCCTGGCCGAACCCGCGCTTTAGCGACAACAGCAACGGCACGATAACGGACAACCTCACCGGACTTGTCTGGCTGAAGAACGCCAACTGCTACGGTACCTCTACCTGGGCCGGCGCCATATCTTCCGCCAACGGCCTGAAGAGCGGCGCCTGCGGGCTGACCGATAGCTCCAAGGCGGGCGACTGGCGGCTCCCCAACCGGAAGGAGCTGAAGAGCCTGATCAGCCGGCAGCAGGCTAATAATGCGACATGGTTAGTAAGTTTGGGTTTTTCTAACGTTCAGGCGTACGGCTACTGGTCTTCCAGTACCTGCGCGATCAATACCGACAACGCCTGGGTCGTCAGTATGTACGACGGTGGCGTGGACTTCAACCTTAAGACCTACGACGGCGGCTACGTGTGGCCGGTTCGTTCGGGACAGTAGGTGATTCGATTCTTTGATTATTTGAGGATGCACGCATGGCCCAATACGAACATTTACCCATCTACCGCGAGGCGATGCGGTTGGCGGTACATTTGGAAAACACGGTTCGGGGTTTTGCCCGCTACCATAAGTACACCCTGGGAAGTGAACTGAGAAACGGCGCCCATCGGATTGTGGCGCTGATTATCAAGGCCAATTCGACACCGGAGAGGGAACCGGTGCTGCTTGAGTTGCGTGATATTATCGAACAGGTGAAAGTCACAGCCCGCATCTGTCAAGAGGTGAAGGGGTTCAAAACGTTCATCGGATTTACCACCACTGTCGAAGGTCTGGTGCTGCTGGCCCGACAGAACGAAGGGTGGCTCAAGAACACGCGGGGACGCCATGCCTGAACCGTCTGCCATCGGCAGGCGGGCGTGCTGTATCACCACTGTGCGCCTCTTCCGCCGGGGGAACCCCGGCATACCAGGGCAGGCAGCCGTACCCGGACGGGATCGGCTGCCGAAGACAACACAAGAGAAGGGGCAAGGCCGTTCAGGCGAACAACTACTGGTCTTCCAGTACAAACGCAAACAATACCGACAACGCCTGGATCGTCAATATGAACAACGGTAACGTGAACAACAACAATAAGACCAACAACAACTACGTGTGGCCGGTTCGTTCGGGAGCGTGGGAGGCGTCCCCGCGTGCGCTTTTCGGCGGATTGCACCACTCGTACCTGCGCTGCCGGGAAAATAAACGAAACACCCTGAATGCCCTTCGCTTCGAGGTAAACCTGGAAGAGAACCTGTATTCCCTGGCCGAAGAACTGAGTTCGGGGGGCTATCTCCCATCTCGCTCCATCCGTTTCGTGGTGGAACGCCCCAAGTTGCGGGAGATCGTTGCGGCGGACTTCCGCGACCGGGTGGTGCATCATTTTCTGGTTGAGCGGTTGGAGCGGATTTTCGAACCGGTGTTTATCCATGACAGCTACGCCTGCCGGGTGGGCAAGGGGGTTCATGCCGCACTGGAGCGGACGCGGGAATTCATCCGCAAGGGGACGAGCAACGGACATATTCCTCTTTACGCCCTGCACCTTGATGTCAAAAATTTTTTCATGACTATCGATAAGCGGATATTGAGCGGAATGGTGGAAGATCGGCTGGTAAAAGAAGCGAGAAGCGGAAGGGCGCATGGCGGGGAGTCTCTGCTTTCGGCGAACCGTTTAGCACTGCCGCTGCTCACCCCCCCGGAGGGGGAAGTTTCTCTTCCCTTCCTTAATCGTCTGGCGCAGACGATCATAGACCATAATCCCATGGAGGGGCGCATAGATAAGGGGCCGCGCCGTCTGCTTGACCGGATTCCTCCTCACAAGAGCCTGCGGTACGCGCCGTCCGGTACCGGCCTGCCGGTTGGGAACCTTACCAGCCAGTTCTTCGCCAACGTCTACCTGAACGAGCTGGACCAGTTCTGCAAACATACCCTGAAATGCGGATTTTACCTGCGTTATTGTGATGATTTCCTGATTCTCCATAACGATCCGAAGCGGCTTGAATACCTTCGGGAAGAGGTCCGGAAATTTCTTTCGGAACGACTCCGGCTGGAGCTGAACACTCGCTATGCCGCCATAACCGACCTGCGTAACGGCATCGATTTTATAGGCTACATCATCAGGCCCGACTACGTGCTGGTAAGGCGGCGTTCGGTCAACAACCTCCGAGCACGGCTTCAAAAGTTTGAGCGTTCTTTTGTTACGGAATGGGGAATGGGCGAAACTAACGCCGCACCTACTGCACCGTTGACCGTAGTTTCACCAATGGCGGACAAAGCGGATGAGCCTCGCCGTACCTCAACGGCGATCTTGATCCGTCATGACCCTGTAGCTGTGGAGCGTCTGCGCGGTGTGCTGGCCTCCTATTGTGGCCATTTCAAATGGGCCGACACCAACCGTCTGCGGCGGGCGATCTTCAGCAGGTACGCTTTTCTCTCGGCATTTTATCGTCATAACCAACGTGGAATGCCGGTGTTTATGGTCACTGCCCCGCAGCGGCAAACTACATTACTGGGGCAATGTCGCTCATTGGCCGGAAGGTTTCCGGACGCCGCGGTTTTTTTGCAAGTGGGGCGATATTACCGGCGTCTTGGACGACATCATGGCCGCTTCACCAGCGGCGTCCGTGCCTGTCGGCTCGACTACTGGGCTGATGAACGGATAAAAGCCGGTAAGACCGTCATTATCATGCGGGAAACGGGCCGGCGTTTTGGGCGATTGCTGGAAAGAGCGCCGGCTGTGACACTACTGCCGCGAGTTGATAGAAGCAAATAATAAACTATGTACTTTGATCATTATGTCTGGACCAGGAGCCTTTATCATGAAACGTCTGCTTTCTATCTTGTTCGTGCTCTGTATTGTTCACGTTTTAATAAGCAGTAACCATTCCCATGCCGCCGGTACTCTGCTTCCCGCTACTGGGCAGACAACCAGTTATGTGACCGCTGATGATGGTGCGCTCAAAAAAGGGGTCGGCTGGTCAACCCCCCGCTTTACCGACCTCACCGATGGCACGGTGCAGGATAATCTGACCGGCCTCGTCTGGCTGAAGAACGCCGGCTGTTTCGGTTCACAGCCATGGTCAACCGCACTTTCCTCCGCCAAAGGGCTGAAGAGCGGCGCTTGCGGATTGTCCGACGGTTCCGTTGCCGGCGACTGGCGGCTCCCCAACGTGGAGCAACTGGAGAGCCTGGTGGATCTTTCCCGGTACAGTCCGGCCCTGCCGTTTGGGCATCCTTTCATTAGCGTTCAGGCGTACTACTACTGGTCTTCCAGTACGGGCGCAAACTATACCGACTACGCCTGGTTCGTCAATATGAGCTACGGTTACGTGGGCTACGGCTATAAGACCTACAACTACTACGTGTGGCCGGTTCGTTCGGGACAGATTTGGGCCTTGGATTCTTTGATCATTCGTGGTCTGTCAAGCTTCGGTAATCAAGCCATGGGGGCAACCGGCGCCCCACGACTGTTTTCTCTGACCAATACCGGCTCAACCGCGCTCCCCATCACCGCCATCGCCATAAGCGGCGCCAATCCTGATCAGTTCACGGTTGCTCCCGGCGGTACAGCTCCCTGCACGAGTTTAACGCCTACCTTGGCAGCCGGAGAGAAATGCACCTTCAACCTTTCCTTCTCTCCCTCCAGTAGTGGCGCTAAAACCGCCAACCTGACCATCAGTACCGGCGCCGGCAGCAAGGATATTCCGCTCACCGCCCTTGCGTACAGCACCGTTCTCGGCATGGTCGTCGATTGGTCCACCGGCCTGCCGGTACCCGGCGCCACGGTTACGCTGAATACCGGAGCAAGCGTCACCACCGACGCCACCGGCGCCTATACCTTTGGTACTGCCATCACCCTCGGCGTCTATAACATCACCGTCACCAAAAACGGCTTTCAAACCACAACCGTTAATAATCTCGTGGTTACTGACACCGCTTCCGTGCTGGCCGACGTCTGGCTCCCAACTGTCGGGTTTCTCAACATGCCGCTGCAGCAGGCCCTGCCTGCCGGCCCCGGAACTGCATATTCCGATCGACTCAAGGTCGCCGGAGGAACCTTGCCCTATCTGTTTGCCCTTGCCTGGGGATCTCTCCCCATCGGCCTGAATCTCGATCCCGCCACCGGCATTATCAGCGGAACTCCCCCTGTCGGTTCCGACGGCGACTACACCTTTGCGGTGGGGGTGACGGACGCCGCGCTCCCCTATGCAAGCTATGCCGAGACGCAGTTGACCATTAATGTTGCTCCGCCTCTGACAATCTCTACCCCTGCTGCACTCGCCAAGGGAATAGTCGCTACCCCCTACACCTCCACTATTGCCGTCGGCGGCGGTTCGGGGACGAAGCTCTTTACCCTTTTAACAGGAACGCTTCCGCCGGGAGTCACGCTCTCCACAGCGGGAATCCTCAGCGGCACGCCGAACAGCGCCGGCACGTATTCGTTTACCATCAAGGTCACCGACGGCGCCAACCGCACGGCAACGGGACAATTCACCATAACTATCGTCCCGCGACTGCTCATCACCACCACCCGCCTTTCCGACGCCTTTACCGCTGTTCCCTATTCGCAGACTCTCACCGGAACCGGCGGCGAAGGTGGTTACAGCTGGGAACTCCTCTCCGGCACACTTCCGGCGGGGATCACGTTCAACGGCGTTACCGGCATCATCAGCGGCACCGCCGGCACTCCCATGAGCCTGCCTTTGACCCTCAAACTTACGGACTCCGGAAGCAGATCGACCCAGCAGGCGTTCACCCTCAACGTGGTCGCCCCTCTGTCAATCACCACCACGATCCTCCCCGACGCCCATGTGGGGGTCGCCTATTCCCAGCCGGTGCTGAAGAGCGGCGGGATTGCACCGTATTCGTTCGGCTATTCAGGACAGTTGCCGCCGGGACTTGCCCTGGATGCCGCCACCGGCGTTATTTCCGGCACCCCGTCAACCTCCGGATTCGTCAACTTCGGGATCACGCTCTCCGATGGTACCTGGCCCACGCCGCAGAACGCCGGCAGGAATCTCAGCATCAGGAGCGTGATCGATCTTCCCCTGACCGTGAATCTCACCGGCAACGGCATGGTAACCAGTACTCCTCCCCAGGTTTCCTGCGCCACCGGAACCTGTAACTACCCGGTGGGGACCGGCTATACGCTGCTCCTCCATGCGGAACCGGCGCCCGGTTCCCTTTTCTCCGGCTGGAATGGCGCTTGTAGCGGGATGAATGACTGCAGCATCCTCATGTCGGCGGCCAAGAGCGTCACCGCCACCTTCGGCAGTTTCAAAACCTTGAATGTCACGACTGCCGGCGACGGCACGGTCAACAGCTTCTCCCCGGGGATCAACTGCCCCGGCAACGCCTGCTCGCACAGCTACCCGGCAGGAGAGAGCGTCACCCTGCTGGAAACCCCCAGCAGTTGGGCGCTGTTCAAGGGGTGGTCCGGCGACTGCAGCGGTTACGGCACTTGTACCTTCAGCATGGACACGGCCAAGGGGGTGCTCGCCACCTTTGCCGCCGCTCCCAGGGTGATGATCGGAGCGGCGGACTATCCGACCCTCCAGGATGCCTACAACGTGGCATCGGACAAAGCCGTCATCCAGCTACTGAACGACGTGAACGTGGGAACCCTGACGGCCGACCACCCCGTGACCATAACCGTCAGCGGCGGCAACAACGCCGAGTACACGGTGCACTCCGGTTCCACGGAAATCCAGGGGCCGGTGACGCTTCGGTCAGGAACGGTGATTTTCGAGGGGGTGACGGTGCGGTAGGGGAGGGACGTACTGAGTGACTGTGACGTCAAGGACTCCCCATCTTGAGACAAGAGGGGGAAGGGGGGAGTTATGATGATTGGGGTACGTGCTTAAATCAAGAAAATCACGGTGCAGACAGGGTGGGTATGGATGATCAATCAATTTGAAGGCGAGGATATTGTTGAAATAAAATCGTCAACTGTAGCATGAAGGCGGGAATAGACAAATTCTTCACGCAGTTCTTCCGCGCTCATATCAGTTTTCGGCCCCGGCGTTCGATCAATTGCGTGAAACGGGTCTGTGGGGAAAGCGCTACGAGATCAAGCGGGACATTTAGCTCCTGTTCCAGCCTCGCCGCCAGTTCGTACAGCTTCCAGCCGGGAACACCGTCGCATGCCAGATCCAGATCACGGGCAGTGTCGGGAGTGTCGACTGCGCTTCCGAAGAGAAACAGACGGGTCGCCCCATAACTGCGGGCGAGCGTGGTGATGAGGGAGAATTGTTCGGCGTTGATGGCCATGGTAAAGTCCTTTCTTGCCGTGACTGTAGCAAATTGACGTGGTAAAAACAAGAGTTACAAGAGGATCACCAAGCCATGAGCGTTCCATCAACTATCCCACCTTTTGTAGTACCTGCTCCCTCTCCCCTCAGTGGGAGACCTGTCCTGAGCGAAGTCGAAGGAGGGTCAGGGTGAGGGTGAGGGGTGGTTTAGTATCATCTTGATTGCAAACCCGTTACGTTGAGTGATGACTCAATTGTGTTGCATGCTGCCCCGATAGTGTGAGAGGAAAAGAGGATGAATATGGAAACCGGACGGAACTACCTGTTATTGCTGACACGGATGCTTATGGTTTTGTCTCTGGTGACCTTGGCGGCGCCTTGTGCTACGTATGCGATCGCAGCCGTCACACCTCCCACCATTATGGCGGTCACCCCGTCCGATCAGGCCGTCGGCGTGGCGGTAACGACGCCGGTTACCGCCATGTTCAGCCATGATATGGACTCGGCCTCCATCACCACCGGGAGCTTCACTATATCGCGCACGATCGGGATCAAGGCTATCGCCGCCGGCGGGTCTCGCACAGTGGCTCTGAAGGGTGACGGCACGGTGGTTGACTGGGGTGCAAACACGAGTGGCCAGTCGACGGTACCTGCCGGGTTGTCCGGGGTGACGGCGGTTGCCGCCGGGTATGGTCACACGGTAGCTCTGATGGGAGACGGCACGGTGGTCACCTGGGGGGATAACACTTATGGCAAGACTACGGTACCTGCCGGGTTGTCCGGGGTGACGGCCATTGCAGCCGGTGGATCTCACACGGTGGTCTTGAAGGATGACGGTACGGTGGTTGCATGGGGGGATAACTGGTATGGCCAAGTGACGGTGCCGGCTGGTTTGACTGAAGTGACGGCCATTGCCGCCGGGTCGGGGCACACGGTGGCCCTGAAGGATGATGGGACGGTGGTTGCCTGGGGATGTAACGACTCCGGCCAGATCACGGTGCCGGCTGGTTTGTCCGGAGTAATCGCCATAGCCGCAGGAGGGAGTCACACGGTGGCCCTGAAAGGGGACGGCACGGTGGTTGCCTGGGGGGATAACTCTTATTACCAGACGACGGTGCCGACTGGTTTGTCCGGGGTGACGGCTATCGTTACGGGGACGAATCACACGGTGGCTCTAAAAGGCGACGGCACGGTAGTCGCCTGGGGGGATAACTCTTATGGCGAGACGATGGTACCTGCCGGTTTGTCCGGAGTGACGGCTATCGCCGCCGGTGGAGATCATACGCTGGCCCTGAAGTGGGACGGTACGATGGTACTCTGGGGGGATAACGATTCCGGCCAGTCGACGATACCGGCAAGTTTGTCCGGCGTGACGGCCATAGCCACCGGGTTTGGGCACACGGTAGCTCTGAAGGGGAACGGGGTGGTGGTCGCCTGGGGGAAAAACGACTATGGCCAGTCGACGGTACCTGCCGGGTTGTCCGGGGTGACGGCGGTTGCCGCCGGGTCGGGTTACACGGTGGCCCTGAAGGGGGACGGGACGGTTGTCGCCTGGGGGGAGAACTCTTATGGCCAGATGACGGTACCTGTTGGTCTGTCCGGGGTAATTGCCATAGCCGCAGGGGGGAGTCACATGGTGGCTCTGAAAGGGGACGGGACGGTGGTTGCCTGGGGGGGGAACGACTCCGGTCAGACGACGGTACCGGCGGGCTTGTCCGGGGTGGCGGCCATTGCCGTTGGGTCGGGGCACACGGTGGCCCTGAAGGATGATGGGACGGTGGTTGCCTGGGGATGTAACGACTCCGGCCAGATCACGGTGCCGGCTGGTTTGTCCGGGGTAATCGCCATAGCCGCAGGAGGGAGTCACACGGTGGCCCTGAAAGGAGACGGCACGGTGGTTGTCTGGGGGGATAACTCTTCCGGTCAATCGACGGTGCCGGCTGGGTTGTCCGGAGTAATTGCCATCGCCGCAGGGTGGAGTCACACGGTGGCTCTGAAGAGCGACGGCACGGTGGTTGCCTGGGGGAATAACTGGTATGGCGAGACCACGGTACCGGCGGGATTGTCCGGGGTAACGGTTATCGCTGCCGGTGGATATCATACGGTGGCCCTGAAGGGAGACGGCACGGTGGCATGGGACAGCGATTCATTCATTACCTCGCCGCTGTCGATCTATGATTTCGTCGTGCCGGGTACGATCAGCTACAATCCGGCCACCCGGACCGCAACGTATACCCCGTCCACACCATTAACGGTCGGCATCACCTACCTTGTCACGGTGAATACCGGCGTGAAGGCGCTGAACGGCAGCCACCCGGCAGCCGATACCACCTGGAGTTTCAGCGCCGGCATACCGGTGGACGGTCAATGCGGTAGCGATTCCGGTGCAACTCTCACCGGTCCGCCCGTCAACCTCTGTGCCGCCGGGACACCCTATAATCTCACCGGTATCGGTCCGTGGGCCTGGACCTGCCGGGGAAGTTATAGCATGAGTGACGCAGGTTGTTCTGCCGGCATCCAGACCAATGTCCTGACGGTGACGACCTCCGGAGTCGGCGCCGTCACGGCTACCCCCGGCCCGCTCACCTGGAGCGGTGCTACCGGAGCCGCAGTCTACAACTACGGGACAAGCGTGACGCTCATTCCCAATCCCACCGCTTTGTCCACCAGCGGCGTGATCTTCAAGGGATGGGCGGGTGCCTGTAGCGGCATGGGAAACCCCGCCAATAACAACGCCTGTTCGATTACCATGACCACCGCGACCGGTGTCACCGCGACCTTCGGACCGGCCCCGATCACCATAACTACCACGGCAGGCTCCGGCGGGAGCATCACCCCGACGACCATCGTAGATTACGGTAGCACTATTACGGTCACCGTCACCCCCGCCATCGGCTATCACATAGCCACGGTGGTGGTTGACGGACTCAGCCAAACGGTGGCAGATCCGAAAAACTTCAGTGCCGGTTTCGACAATGTCACGGCAAACCATACCGTTTCGGCCGGCTTCGCCATCGACACGTTCACGGTTACCTTCAGCAGCGGAGGTAATGGCTCTCTCACCGGCAGCACCACCCAAAGCGTCACCTATGGCGGAAGTTCCTCGCCGGTGACCGCCGCCCCCGACAGTGGCTACCATTTCGTCACCTGGACCGGCGCCGGTGGCGTCGTCACCGGCAGTGCCGCTTCGCTTATGGTCGGCAATGTTACGAACGATATAACTGTTACGGCCAATTTCGCCCAGGACATCTATTACACTCTGAACCTCACGATTGCCGGTAACGGCACCATCAACAGCACCCCGTCCGGATTTGCCTGCGGCAGTGGTAGCTGTTCGACGAAGTATCTCAGCGGTACTCTCTTATCGCTCCTGGCAACTCTGAGCGCTGACTCGACCATAACTACCTGGAGCGGAGCGTGTAGTGGCAGTAAAGAGTGCAACCTCACCATGGACGGCGACAAAAATGTCGGTGCAACCTTCGCCGCCGCTCCCAAGGTAAAAGTCAACGCCAGAGCATTTGCCACCCTCTCTGAAGCGTATAATCACCCTGACACGACGAACGGTTCTTTCATCCGGATGCTGGACGGGATCGAGGTGGGACCGCTGACGGCAAACAAAGAGATCATGGTGACCCTGAGCGGGGGGGAGAATGCGACCTATGACGCACAGCCCGGCAACTCAATAATTCAAGGGAGTTGTCTTGTTCAGAAGGGGACTGTCATCATGAATCGTGTGACGGTGCGGTAGGGGAGGTGGGGAGAGCCGGATGTAGAGTGTACACCGGGTTGATGGTGCGCAGCACAAACCCCGTCTGAACCATGATTTTCAGTATTCAAGGATTGGCAGGATTCTGTTGTCGAGAAAGTTGGTAACGGTTCAGTTCAGTGCCGATGCGTGACTATTGTAACCCTTCCTGTCCTCCCGCCTTCGGCTCCCTTCGACTTCGCTCAGGGCAGGTCGCTCAGGGCATGCTTAACCCAAGGGGAGGGACGTACTGAGTGACGGTGACGTCAAGGACTCCCTCTCTTGAGACAAGAGGGGGTCGGGGGGGAGTTATGATGACCGGGGTGCAGTTGCAACGTGGAATCATACAGGAGGAGTACATGGAACAGATAAAGAGCTTTTTTTCTTCCCAAGACAAGTTTGCCCGCCATAACGGGATAGAACTGCTGGATGTTGCGCCGGGGTGGGCCAGGGTCAGCATGGCGATTGCCCCCTACCACTTGAACGGCGCGAAAACAGTCCATGGTGGCGCCATCTTTACCCTGGCCGATTTTGCCTTTGCCGTGGCGTCCAACTCTCACGGTACGCTGGCCATGGGGATTACTACCAGCGTCTCCTTTGTGAAGAGTGCGACCAAGGGGACTCTCTATGCCGAAGCCCGGGAGTTGGCTCTCAATCCCAAGCTGGCTTCCTATCACGTTATAGTAACCGACGATGCCGGTTCCGTGATCGCACTGTTTCAGGGGACGGTCTACCGCAAGAAAGAGCCCCTCATCCCTCCCGATTTTTCCCCGGAGTAATCCTTCCACCCATCGACAGGCCCAGGCAGTTTTCAGGTCGGTAACCCATTTTTATTTCCATACGGCTCTCTTCTTCTGGTATTATGTCCGGCTTACCCGCCGGACAGGAGCAGGCTATACCCCTGTGTCGCTCCGGCAAAGGAAATATCACCATGGCTCTCCCCTCAACGATCTATCGGGTCTCCATCCAACTCTCCAATGTGGATCGTGGCGTTTACGAAGCTCTCACGACTACGGCGGCCCGGCATCCCTCGGAAACCGCCGAGCGGTTGGTGACCCGGCTGCTGGCCTATGCCCTCTTTTATGAGCCTGAGCTCATCTTCACCAAGGGGGTATCCGCCGGGGACGAGCCGGATCTCTGGGTGAAAGGGGCCGATGGGCGAGTACTCCTCTGGGTAGAGGTGGGGCTCCCTGAATCGGAGCGGCTCCTCAAGGCGTGTCGTCACGCGGAACGGGTGGTGCTGGTGGCCTGCGGGAACTCCCTTCCCCACTGGGAACGCCAGCAACTCCGGAAGTTGACGACTGCGGCCAATCTTACCGTCATCTCCTTTGATCAGTCGTTCATCAACCGTCTTGCCTCCCTGGTGGCGCGGGTCATCTCTTGGGAATTCACCCTCAGTGACGGCGTCATCTACCTCACCGCCGCCGGTGAGAGCCTGGAAACCCTCCTCCCTGTCCGGATCGGAACCTACTGACCAGAGAAAGAAGAGCGCGCCCCCCATGCTGATTATTGTCGAGTCTCCCACCAAGGCCAAGAAGATCCGGTCGCTTCTCAAGGTGAAGACCCTTTCCACGGTAGGACACTTCAAGGATCTCCCCGACTCCGCCCTGGGGGTTGACCTTGCCACCTATGAGCCGACCTTTGTCTATCACGAGAAGAAACGGCATCTCCCTGAGGAGCTTCGCGCCGCAGCCGCGGGGGAGGTGGTGATGCTGGCCGGTGACCCTGATCGGGAAGGGTATGCCATCAGCCGTCATGTGTATGACGAGGTGAAGGATGTGGCCAAGGAGTGCCGCCGGATGGAGATCTACGAAGTCACGGAAAAGGGACTCACGGAGGCCTTGGCCAAGGCAGCGCTCTTCACCGAGACCAACGCCGGGCTCTATCACGCCTTTCTCGGTCGCCGGGTGGGGGACCGTCTGGTGGGGTATATCCTCTCCCCCATTGCCAGCCGCGCTCTCAAGGCTTCGTGCAGCGTGGGACGGGTCCAGTCCCCGGCGGTCCGTCTGGTGGTGGACCGGGAGCGGGAGATCCGCGCCTTCACCCCGGCCCCCTACTGGATTCTGAGTATCCAGCTCACCAAGGGTGAGGCGACCTTTACCGCCTACCACCTGAAGGGAAAGTTTCAGCGGCAGGAGGATGCCGCACTCCTCATGGCCGCCATCCGGGAGCAGAGCCACGCCCTCACCGAGAAGGTGGAGCGAAAGGAGGTGAAGCAGTCCCCCAAGCCTCCCTTCACCACGGTGGACCTGCAGGCCGCCGCCGCGTCCCGGCTGAAGTTCACCCCGGAACAGACCATGAAGCTCGCCCAAGGGCTGTTCGACCAGGGGCTGATTACCTATCATCGCACCGACTCGGTGCGGATGGACGAGGCGTTCATCGCCGAGATCCGGGAGTTTTTGGGCAAAGCCCTGGGGAAAGCTTATCTGCCGGCCAAGCCCAACGAGTTCAAATCCAAAAATTCCCAGGCCGAGGCCCACGAGGGGATCAGGCCGACTCATATCCACTCGGTGGCCGAGATCTCCACCCGCATCGCCGCCGAGCGGCTCAGCGCCGACCATGCCCGGATCTACGACCTGATCTTCCGCCGGGCCGTGGCCAGCCAGATGGCGCCGGCCCGCTACGACGCCACGAACCTCCGGTTCGATGTGGCAGGGGAGAAGTTCAAGGCCACCGGACGGGTGCTCACCTTTGACGGTTTTCTCAAGGTGTACAACAGCGATGCGGTGGAGGAGAAGGATAAAGGGGGGGATGACGAAAAGACACAGGAGCTTCCGCCGCTTACCGTGGGGGAACTGGTCCCCAAGGAGGGGGAAAGCCTGGAGGAGAAGAAGACCAAGCCGCCGGGGCGTTTCACCCTGGGCTCCCTGGTGAAGGAACTGGAACGGCTGGGGATCGGTCGTCCCTCCACCTACGCCGCTATTACCAGGAACATCATGGATCGGGGGTACGTGAAGGAAGAGAAGGGGAAGGTGGTCCCCCTGCCGCCGGGAGAGACGCTCATCGACTACCTGAGCCGGCAGCATGCCTGGGTGATCGATTATGCCCTCACCGGTCGTATGGAAAGTTTTCTTGACCGGGTGGTGGAGAACCAGGAGAGCTGGCAGCGTTTCTGCAAGGGGGTGCACCAGAAGATGGGGTATGTGGTCCCTCCGGTGCGGAACTCCGCCGGTGGTCCCAGCGAGGCTCAGCTCCGTTATGCCGGTGACCTGGCAACGAGACAGCAGCTGACCATCCCCCCGGAGACCCTGCTGTCGGGTCCGGCGCTCTCCAGCTGGATAGCTGCCGCTCTTGCCGCGGGAAAGAATAGCAGTGAAGAAAAATAACAAAAAACCTTATCTATCATCCGGAGGCATCAATGCACTCACTTCGTAAAAGCGGTATCCTGCTCCACCCAACTTCTCTGCCGGGGAGCGGCGGCATCGGCTCTCTGGGGGGCGAAGCCCGCGCCTTCATCGACTTTCTTGCCCAGGCTGGGCAGTCACTCTGGCAGCTGCTGCCGCTGGGGCCCACCGGTTTCGGTAATTCTCCCTACTCCTGCTATTCCGCCTTTGCCGGCAATCCGCTGCTCATCAACTGCGAGATCCTGGCGGAAGAGGGTGACCTTGGCGCCCAGGAGTGCGGTGATCAGGATGGGGAGGAGCAGGTGGAGTACCCGGTGGTGCAGGAGCGGAAACTGCGGCTGCTGCGCAAGGGGGCCGACGCCTTTTTTGCCGGAGAGGATAGGGCGAGGCAGGATGAGTTTCTGGCGTTTCGGGAGAATACCCCTTGGCTTCAGGACTTTACCCTCTTCATGGCGCTGAAGGAGCAGTTCGGCGGGGCCTGCTGGAACGACTGGCCAGCCGAGCTCCGCGACCGTACCCCTGCCTCCCTGGCGGAGTACGGCTCTCTCCTGGCCTATGAAGTTAAGGTCCTCTGCTATCTCCAGTGGCAGTTTTTCCGGCAATGGCGCGGCATCAGGGAGTATGCCGCCGGAAAGGGGATCGAGATCGTGGGGGACCTGCCGATCTTTGTCGCCTACGACTCCGCCGAGGTCTGGGCGAACCCCACCCTGTTCAAGCTGGACTCTGCGGGGATTCCCACGGTGATCGCCGGCGTGCCGCCGGATTATTTCAGCCCCACCGGTCAGCTCTGGGGAAATCCGCACTATGATTGGGATGCTCTGGCGGCCACCGGTTACGCCTGGTGGATTCAGCGGATGCGCAACTCTCTGGAGTTGTACGATATCGTCCGTATTGATCACTTTCGGGGATTTGCCGCCAGTTGGGAGGTCCCCTTCGGGGATGACACTGCCATCAACGGCCGATGGGTGGCTGGTCCGGGGCCGGCACTCTTTCAGGCCCTGGAGGTGGCCCTGGGGAAGATGCCGATCATTGCCGAGGATCTGGGGGTCATCACCCCCGACGTGGAGGAGCTACGGGATAGTTTCGCCTTCCCCGGGATGAAGATTCTCCATTTTGCCTTTGATTCCGGGCCGGATAACCAGTATCTCCCTCATAATCATCTCCGGCAAGCGGTGGTCTACACGGGCACCCATGACAACGACACCACCGCAGGGTGGTTCGCCAAGCTTCCGGAGCAGGAACAGCGGCAGGTCCGGCGATACCTGCAGTACCAGGGGGATGATATGGTCTGGGAGCTGATCCGGACGGCGCTGGCTTCGGTGGCGGAGACTGCCATCATCCCCCTGCAGGATCTCCTCACGCTGGGGAGTGACAGCCGGATGAACATGCCCGGCACCGTGGGGAGTAACTGGTCATGGCGTTATCGCCGAGGTGAACTCACCCCACCCTTGGCGGACCGCCTGGCCGATTTCACCGAACTGTATGGCCGGAAGCGACGCTAATCATTTTGTTGTTGACTTAAAGGGTATGGTATACGACTATCGTCAGTAGACAAAATACATATTCTTACTTGACAACTGAAGGAGAAGCAGATGAGCGAGATAAAACATAGCCTTGAAACAGTCGCCCTTCACGCCGGCCAGAGCGCGGACCCCACGACTCTCTCCCGGGCCGTCCCCATTTACCAGACCTCCTCCTATGTTTTCCGGAGCAGCGAGCATGCGGCCAACCTCTTCGGCCTCAAGGAGTTCGGGAATATCTACACGCGGCTCATGAATCCCACCACGGATGTCTTGGAGCAGCGACTGGCCCAGCTTGACGGCGGGGTGGGGGCGCTGGCCTTTGCCTCGGGGCAGGCCGCCATTACCGCCGCCATCCTGAATATTACCAAGGCGGGGGAGAATATCATCTCCACCAGTTATCTCTACGGCGGCACCTACAATCTCTTTCACTACACCCTGCCGCGGCTGGGGATTCAGGTGAAATTCATCGACAGTTCGGACCCGGAGAACGTCAGGTCTGCTATTGATGATCGGACCCGTCTCGTCTACACCGAATCCGTGGGGAACCCCAAGAACAATGTGGATGATTTCGAGGCCATTGCCGCGGTTGCCCACGAAGCCGGCATCCCCTTTATGGTGGACAACACCGTGACCACCCCCTACCTGTTCCGGCCGCTGGAGCATGGCGCCGATATCGTGGTCTACTCCCTCACCAAGTTCATCAGCGGCCACGGCACCAGCATCGGCGGGGCCGTGGTGGATGGCGGGACCTTCTCCTGGAACAACGGCAAGTTTCCCGAGTTCTCCCAGCCGGAACCCTCCTACCATGGGATCAACTTCTGGGACGCCCTGGGGGCTCTCTCCTACATCGTCCGGTTGCGGGTGACGATTCTTCGCGACATGGGGGGGTGCCTCTCTCCCTTCAACTCCTTCCAGATCATCCAGGGGGTGGAGACCCTGCATGTCCGGATGGCCCGGCACGTGGAGAACGCGCAAAAAGTGGCTCTCTGGCTGGAGCAGCATCCCCTGGTCACCTGGGTCAACTATCCCGGGCTCCCCTCACACAAGGACCATGCCAGAGCGAAGCGGTACCTCCCCAACGGCGCCGGAGCCATCATCGGTTTTGGGATCAAGGGGGGGAGCGAGGCGGGGAAAAAGTTCATCGACAGCGTAAAGCTGCTGTCGCACTTGGCAAATATCGGCGACGCCAAGAGTCTGGTGATCCACCCGGCATCCACCACCCATCAGCAGCTTTCCAGCGAGGAGCAGCTCTCCACCGGTGTGACGCCGGATTTCATCCGACTCTCCGTGGGGATCGAGAATGTGGCGGATATCATCGCCGATATCGACCAGGCGCTTGAGGCGTCCCAGCTGTAGTATAGGCAAGGCTGAAGGCTGAAGACTGAAGCGTCTCAGGAAAACCTCTGCAAGACAATGACGGCGACTCATACGAAACGGTTTTAACTTTCAGCCTTCAGCCTAAACACCTGACTATTCTATAACCAGAAAGGCCGCTTCCCGGAGGGAGGCGGCCTTTGTCTAAAGAGTCATTTGAGCTTTCCGCACATGAACGGCTCTCTTTCACGCTGCATGAGGGGCGTATAGATCTCCAGCGCAGTGTTCAATACCGTGTACCCCTCGGGGCAGGCGCCGAAACTCGGCAGGCAACCGTCTCCGCATTCCCACCCTGAGGTCTCCACCTGACCCGCATCGATCTCAAGAGAGCCGAAGCCGGGATTGGAGTAGAAGACGTGGAGCTTGGTGGAGCAGTTGTTCCGGTACGCCAGCCAGTTGTGCAGTTTGGTATTGATGAAGGTCGTGATGCAGTCGGTGGCCGGCTTTGCGAAGGTATAATTTTTTCTCTCGTCACTCTCGCCCCGTTCGTCCCGGGAAGCCGAGGGGGTGATCTCACGGAACTCCTGCCTGGCCAGGTCAAGGGGGCTTTCCTGCTGCTTCTTTCCTGTCTCTTCCATCGGTTGCCGGGCGGGCTGCTCCTGCTTGCGCTCCTGCAGCGCCCGGAGCTGTGCTTCCCGCTCCCGCGCCTGCTCGCTCCGGCGCTGCTCCTCATCCTGTTTCTGCTTGCGCGCCAGTTCCGACCTAAGCTCCTCAACCTGTTTCTGATTACGCGCCAGCTCCGACCTAAGCTCTTGATCCTGTTTCTGTTTTCGTGCCTGCTCCGACCTAAGCTCTTCAACCTGTTTCTGTTTTCGTGCCTGCTCCGACCGTAGTTCCTTTTCTTTTTTCTGCTTGCGCGGCTGCTCGTTCCGACGCACTTCATCCCGTTTCTGTTTTCGTGCCTGCTCCGATCGAAGCTCCTCTTCTTTTTTCTGAGTGCGCGTCTGCTCCGCCTGTCGCAGCTCATCCTGTTGCGGCCGGATCTGCTCCTGCCGTACCTGGTGCTGCAGCAGTCCAGGCTCGGCGAGGACCCGTACCGAAACCTCCTCCAGGGCCATGCCGGAGACGCTGAACGCGGCAGATATGTTTTCTCCCGGTTGCAGCTTAACCCGCTGGATCACGTTCTTCAGACTCTTGCCTGAATCCCACGTGATGGTGACCTCAGTCATAAGCGGCTCTTCATAATTGCTCATAATGCGCCAGAGCAAGGCGCACTCTTTTCTTGAGCTCGTGCACTCACTTCGATGACTGAACTGGAGGCCATTCAGCTTGCCGTCGCTCAGTTTCGCCCACGGTGTCCATTCGTCGGCAGTGGACCAGACAGGTAGCAAGAGAAAAAGACCAGCCATAATAAGCTGTTTCATGCCCCTCCCTCTCCAGGAGCGTTGAAAATATCCCCGGGTTTGATCCAGACAAGATGAAGTCGGAACTCACAAGCCCGGAACTACTGGGGGGTGAAGAGTACACGCAACCCGTTGGTTCTGATCTGAGAGTCCGGAGCCGCTCCGCTTCTGAAGGCCGCCCGTGCGCTGAGATCAGTCGCTTTTCCATCGCTGCCGCGAATGACACGGTTCCACCCTTGAGCCGGACCCCTGGGGTTATCCTTGGGACTCGTCTTGTAGTAATCCAGGTTATACCAGTCGAGGCACCATTCCGAAGCATTATCGTTCATGTCGTAAATCTCCAGACCGTTGGGCTGTCTGCTCCCCACCGGCAGGGTTTTCTTGACGGAGATGTCACCGTTCACATCAATTTCTTCCAGGGTGTCGCCGCCGCAGAACTTTTCTTTTTTACCGCCACTGCGGCAGGCAAATTCCCACTCGGCCTCGGTGGGGAGACGAAAGCTCTTTTCACTGTATTTCCGGTATTTGTTCGTGAAGGCTACGGCGTCTTTCCAGGTCATATTCTCCACCGGACAATCCTTGCCGCATTTGACGTTGTAGGAAGGATTATCCCCCATCACCTTGATCCATTCCCCTTGAGTTACCTCATATTTTCCTATCCAGAAGTCGGAGAGGCAGACATCGTGGGGGTCGACCTTGGCATCCGTGGGGAATTCTCCGAACGTATCCCCCATCTGATAACACCCCCCCTTGACGAAGACGAACTCCATGCCTGTATACGGCTCTTTGTACGTCGCCGGTGCTCCGGCGGGAGGCTGGGCCACAGCTGTGGCTGGGGTCAGTTCCGGTGAGGAGGTACTGCGCAGTTTCAGTTTCGTCGGCGGGGCGTCGGCGGCCTGAGTTGCGACGGCAAGTCCGACTATCCATATGAGAGTCAGGGCAACGGTGCGGAAGGGCATGGTGAATCTCCTCTTTTTTGGGGCTTTATGAATGATGAGTCATCCTCAAGTATAAAAAAACGTGACCGTAATTTCTACCTTATCCGAGATGACCTGTCAACAGTAGAGACTCCTTCTTGAGTCATATACGTCGTTGTTTTTCCATAGCGTGACACCATTTCCTTCATGACCGAAACAATACCGATGCCGGTGGGGCAGGCAGCGTCACACCGGCCACAGAGGAAACAGCTGATCTCCCCCCAGCGGAGCAGGTCGGCGGCGAGTTTGTGATGGATGCGGCGGCGGCTCCGGAGCGCTTCGCTCCCCAGGGGATTGTGACCGCCGGCCTCGCGCATGAACCCCTCCAACTGGCAGGAGTCCCAGATCCGGCTCCGTTGAGTCTGAGCGGCAGAGCGCCAGTCCCTGATGCCGAAGCAGCTGCAGGTGGGACAGACCAGGTTGCAGCCGGTGCAGAGGATACAGCGGTCACCGATCTCTCTCCAGAAGCTGTCGGGGATCAGGTCATCCCGGAGCAGCGCTGCGGCTGAGCGGAGCAGCAACTCGTCGGCGCCGGTCGCGGTGGTGGATAGTTGTCTGAGACGCTCCAGTCTCCCCTCGTCGTGGCGATGGGGAACTCCCCGGGTGACGCTCATACCCTTCTCGGTGTAGGAGAGGAGGAGCCACTCATCCTGATCCCGAACCAGCTCCAGATCACATCCCCCCTGCGCCATTTTCATGAAGGAGCCCGCCGGACCGCACCAGCCGGTCACCGCCGCCACCAGCGCCGTCTCCCGGCAACGGAAATAGAGGTCGTCTCGCGGAGCAGTGGCAAAGAAACGATCGATGAAACGGAGGCACTCCAGGTCACGGGCGGTGAAGCCGGCCACCAGGAGTGGTCGTTCCGGCGTCGGAGACGGGCGTATTTCCCCCTCCGATGCCATGAAAACCTGCTCTTCCTGGGGAAAGAATGCCGCAGTGGGTTTGCTCGGCAGGGGGCCCCCCAGGAGGGCAGGGGGGGCATCGCTCAGCTTCCCCATGGCGCGGGTACCGTCGGGGAGTCGGACCGGGAGACGAACGTCCCACCCTCCCTCAAGGGAAGCGAAGAGTGTTATCAGTTGATGGGTGGAGAGCTGTTTCACGGTACTCTCCTGATGCTCACCGCGCAGACCTTGAACTCGGGGATGGACGATTCCGGGTCCAGGACGTTATTGGTGAGGGCATTGGCCGCCCCTTCGACGAAGTGGAAGGGGATGAAGAGGACACCGGGGGGGACGATGTCGCTGACCCGGGCCGCCAGCAGGATCGAACCGCGGCGGCTGGTGACCTGGGTCATCTCCCGCTCCCGCACCCCCATACGGGCCGCATCATGGGGATTGAGCTCCACGAAGGGGGAACGCTCCTCCCGATCCAGGAGGTGAGTCCGGCGGGTCATGCTGCCGGTGTGCCAGTGGAAATAGCTCCGTCCCGTGGTCAGCACAAAGGGATACTCCTCATCGGGGAGCTCCGCCGAAGGACGGTACTCCACCGGGATGAAGCGGCCCCGCCCCCGGGTGAAGTGCTCCCGGTGCAGGATAGGGGTGCCGGGATCGTCTGACGTGGTGCAGGGCCACTGGAGACCGTGGGGCTCCAGCCGGTCGTAGCTGATGCCGCCATAGAGGGGGGTGAGCGCTGCGATCTCGGCCATGATTTCATGGGGGGCGGCATAGGAGATCTCCTTGTATCCCGCGCTTCGGGCCAGGTCGCAGAGGATCTGCCAGTCAGGGCGGGCCTCACCGGGGGGATCGACGGCCTTTCTTACCCGTTGCACCCGCCGCTCGGTGTTGGTGAAGGTCCCCTCTTTCTCGGCAAAGCAGGCGGCCGGCAGCACCAGATGGGCCAGACGGGCCGTTTCGGTGAGGAAGATGTCCTGCACCACCAGGAGCTCCAGACTCTCCAGCGCCCGGAGGGCATGGGCCTGGTCGGGGTCGGAGAGGAGCGGGTTCTCCCCCATGATGAACATCCCCTTGATGCGTCCCTCTGTCGCGGCGTTCATGGCCCTGGTCAAAGGGAGGCCGGGGGTTGCCGGCAGGCTGCTTACCCCCCACCCCCGTGCGAATTTCTCCCGGACCAGCGGGTCAGCCGCCTGCTGGTAGCCGCTGTAAAACTCCGGGAGCGCCCCCATATCACACCCCCCCTGGACGTTGTTCTGACCGCGCAGGGGGTTGACTCCGGCGCCGGGGCGCCCCACGTTTCCGGTGAGCAGGGCCAGATTGGCGCAGGAGCGGACATTGTCCACCCCATGGCTGTGCTGGGTGATCCCCATGGAGTAGACCAGCATGGCGGCCCGAGCCCCGGCAAAGAGACGGGCCGCGGCAACAATCTCCTCCGGGGTGAGGCCGGTGACGGCCGCGGCCCGCTCCGGGGGCCACTGCGCCACTGTTGCGGCAAGAGCCGGATAGTTTTCCGTACGGCTCTCCATGAAGGCGCGATCCGCTCGCCCCTCGGCGATGATGACCTGCATCATGGCGTTCAGCAGGGGGACGTCGCTGCCGTTGTTGTGACGCAGGTGAAGATCGGCGTGACGGGAGAGGCGGATGCGGCGGTTGTCGGCGACGATGAGCCGCGCTCCCCCCCGGACGGCGTTCATGATCCGGCTCCCGATGAGGGGATGCTGTTCGGTGGTGTTGGAGCCGATGACGAAGATCAGGTCGCTGTCGTCAAGGCAGGCGATGGAGTTGGTCATGGCGCCGGAGCCGAAGGCTTCGGTCAGCCCCGTCACCGTGGAGGAGTGGCAGAGTCGGGCGCAGTGGTCGATATTGTTGGTCCCGAAAACCCCTCGGGCGAGCTTCATGAGGAGATAATTCTCCTCATTGGTGGCCTTGGCCGAGGAGGCGAACATGAGCGAGTCCGCCCCGTGGCGCTCCTGCACCGACTTGAGAGCGGTTGCCACAGTGGCAATGGCCTCATCCCAGGTGGCGGGACGAAATTCGCCATGATCGCGGATGAGGGGAGTGGTGAGGCGGTCCGGGTGATGGACGAAGGCGTAAGCGTTCCACCCCTTGACGCAGAGAGCGCCGCGGCTCACCGGATGGGTGGAGCTTGGCTCCACCCCCACGAGACGTCCCCCCTGGCTGACCAGATAGAACATGCAGCCGGTGCCGCAGTAGGGGCAGACGGTGAGGGTCCGTTTCACAGGGCTCCCCGCAGTTGCTCGATCTCGCTGAGGAGAAAGACCGGTCCGTCCTGGCAGCAGGTGAGATGTTCGATGCTGCAATGGCCGCACTTCCCTACCCCGCACTGCATCTGGCGCTCAAGGGAGACGATGATTCGTTCGGCGGGAACCCCCTTTTGTTTCAGTGCGGCGATGACGGCGCGGTACATGACCGGAGGGCCCACGATGACCGCCACGGTCCGTCCGGTATCCAGGGTGAGAGGGGGGATGAGAGAGGTGACCAGTCCCACCGTTCCGTCATAACAGCCGGTGTCGGAAGAGCTGTCCACGGTGACGCCGCAGGCGAACCGTTGGGAGGCTTCCCAGGAAGAGAGCTCATCCTTGAACAGGAGCCGGTCTGGGCTCTTGGCGCCATAAAGAATGGTAATTGTTCCGAATCGTTCCGGTCGGTCCTGGCAGTACTGGATCAGTGAACGGAGCGGCGCCAGGCCGCAACCGCCGGAGATGAGGAGCAGTTCCTGGCCGGCCAGGAAGGAGAGGTCGAAGGGGCGGCCGAAGGGGCCGCGGATCCCCACCGTATCGCCGGACTCCAGGAGGTGAAGTGCGGTGGTGAGGCTTCCTGCCCGGCGAACCCCCAGGTCGAAGAGTTCACCCCGGGTGGGGGACGACGCCACTGAAATGGGGGCCTCCCCCCACCCCAGGAGCGACAGTTGGACGAACTGCCCCGGGAGGTGCCCCAGGGGTCTGCCGTCGCTTCTCTTCAGGCGAAACAGTTTTTCATGGGGGGTAAGGTCGGTGACCGAGATGATCTCGCACGTCACGGGGAGATAGAGGGGGGGAGAAAGGGGGGATGGGGATGAAATCACTGGAAAAGGTCCTGGAGCATGGCCTTCCGGAAGAATTCTTCTTCCCCTGAGGGAGTCGTTATCGCGCGTGGCGCGGTGGTGGCAACCATGATGAGGTAATTAAGTTCATATCATCAACGGCGTAACCTGTCAACGCTGATTCACTGCTCCCGCTCCTTGTGCCGATCCCGGCCGGCGTGATACACTCATCACGAATCATATCCTGAGCACGGGAGGTTATCATGTCTACTATTCGCCCCCCCGCCGTGGCGGGAAGTTTTTATCCCCGTAACAGGGTTACCTTGACAGACGAGATCGACGCCATGCTGGATGATGCCGGACGCCGCAAGCCGCTGCTGCCGGATGAGCCGCTACCCAAGGCGATCATCGTTCCCCATGCCGGTTATATCTACTCCGGTCCGGTGGCCGCAGGCGCCTACCTCCGGCTCCGGAGAGGTAAGGAGAGTATTACGCGGGTACTCCTCCTGGGTCCCGTCCATCGGGTGCCGGTCCATGGTTTGGCCCTCTCCTCGGCATCATACTTCGAGACCCCTCTGGGAGTGATTCCTCTGGAAGGTGACGCGGCTCAGCAGCTTGCCGGACTTTCCCAGGTGACCGTGAGCGATGCCGCCCATGCAGAGGAACACTCTCTTGAGGTGCAGCTCCCTTTCCTGCAGAGGGTGCTGGGGGAGTTTTCCCTGATTCCCCTGGCAGTGGGGGACGCCCGGCCCGAGGCGGTGGCCGAGGTGCTGGAGCGGTTGTGGGGCGGCCCGGAGACGCTCATCGTCATCAGCTCCGACCTCTCCCACTATCTCCCTTACGACACGGCCCGGCGCATGGACCATGACACAGTGCAGGCGCTGCTCAAGCTGCAGTTGCTCCCGTCCCATGACCTGGCCTGCGGCGCGACACCGGTGAACGGGATGGTTGTTGCTGCCCGGCGCAAGGGGCTGGTTCCCCGGCTCATCGATCTGCGTAACTCCGGCGACACCGCCGGGGATAAAAGGGGGGTGGTAGGCTATGCCTCCATCACGCTCTACGAGGGGGACGACAATGTCTGACGACCGTGGCAGGATCATGCTGGCCATTGCCCGGGGAGCCATCTCTTTCCGGTTGGGGAACTCTCTTCCTGCGGATGAGGGGGCTTCATGGCTGAACGAGCCGGGCGCCTGTTTCGTGACGCTGACCATGGGGGGGGAGTTGCGGGGGTGCATCGGCAGTTTGGAACCGTACCGGTCGCTCCTCAATGACCTCAAGGAGAACGCTCTGGCCGCAGCTTTTCGCGATCCCCGATTCCCACCGCTCAGCCGGCAGGAACTGGAGAGCGTCCGGATTGAGGTGTCGCTCCTCTCCCCGGTTGTCCCTCTCACCTTCAGGGATGAAGATGATGCCATGGCGCAACTCCGTCCCGGTTTGGACGGGGTCATCCTGGAGTTCGGACCCAATCGCGGCACCTTTCTTCCCCAGGTCTGGGAACAACTCCCCACCCCCCGCGACTTCCTTCTTCATCTCAAGAGAAAGGCCGGTCTGCCGTCGAATTTCTGGAAGGACGGTCTCCGGCTCTATCGCTACAGTGTGGATTCCCACCGGGAAGAGCCTCAGTCGCGGCGTTAAGTATTCGGAGCGGTAACTGTCCGACGTGGCGGTTTGTTATGTGCTGTAGGTGGACAGTTATTTGAATATGTTTAAGATATTGGCAACCGCCGGCGCCAGGATGACCACCATGAGACCCGGGAAGATAAATAAAATCAAGGGGATCAGTATCTTGGTGGCCGTCTTGGCTGCCTGCTCCTCGGCAATCTGCCTCCGTTTGATTCGCTGAGTGCTGGAATAGGTCCTGAGGGTCTTGCCCAAGCTTGTGCCGAACTTTTCAGTCTGGTGCAGCATGTTAACGAAAGAGCGGACATCATCCACCTTGGTCCGATCCGCCAGCCCTTTCAGAGCTTCTCCTCGAACCCGTCCGGCCCGAATCTCCATGATGACCTGATCGATCTCCGTGATGAGTGGATTATGTTTGTTATGAAAATTGTCCACCGTCTTGATGAGCGCCGCATCCAGACTCTGTCCCGACTCCACGCAGATGGTCAGGAGATCAAGTACGTCCGGGAGTGTGTGGAAAATATCTATTTTACGATTTTTTACCCGTTGGTCGAGCCAGAATGTCGGCAAAAGATAGCCACTGATGGCCAGGATGACGGACATGAGGAGTGACGTGCTGCTGAGTACCGTCCCTTTCGGGATTGGATAGAAGAGCATGTAGAGGGAGGGCAGGAGTACGGTCAGCAGTAGTTTCCCCCCCATGAAGACATTGGTTTTATCGGCATTGAAGCCGCCGCTGGTGATCATTTCCCGATATTTGAGCAGGTCGGTGGATTTCATGTCTATTTTGCTGCCAAGGTCGGCGAGGAGAATTTGCCAAAGGGATAGGGTCGGGATCAAACCGGGGGATGACTCTGCGCGGGGGATCAGACGATGTACCCGACTTCGGACGGTGACCCGTCTGTAGACCATGGGGTAGGTCAAGGCCGCGGTGAGGAGCATGACTATCACGAAAACGGTTATTACTATGACGGCAAGCATGATATTCCCTAGATACGGATTTTGACGATATTACGGATCACCAGTAATCCGACAACCTGGGCCAGGGCAGCGGCGTAGAGCAGGTACTGACAGCTCTTGTTGGTAAAAAATGGTTCCAGGTAGCCGGGATTAAGTATATATATTATTGCGAATGTTGAGATGGGTAATCCTGCCAGGATATACCCTGATATTCTTCCTTCGGAGGTATGAACTCGAACCTGACGCCGAAGCTGGAGCCTTGCTCTGATAGTTTCAGATAGTTTATCCAAGGTTTCCGCCAGACCGCCTCCGATCTCGTTGTTCATCTTGACGATGGTCACAAAAAAATGAAGGTCGATGCTGTCGATCCGTTCCGGCAGGCTTGCCACGGCTTCGGATATTCTCATGCCGAGCTTTTGCTGCTCGTAGGTCATGCGAAAGAGTCCCCCGGCAGGTTCAGGCATCATCTGGCCGACCATTTCTACGGCACCGGCCAGGGAGTGACCCGCCTGCAGGGAGCGTGAGATCATGATCAGTATGTCCGGGATCTGTTCATCGAATTTGCCGCGTCGCTTCGTACGATGGTAGTGAAGGTAGAGCGTGGGGATGAAGGCGGCCAAGGCTCCGACTCCTGATGCCAGTGGCAGGTTACTTTTCAGGAGCAGCAGGGGGAGAAACCCTGTCGCAAAGGATGCGATGTTGAGTAAGGTGAAAAAGGTAGGGCTCATGCGGGTGCCGGAATGCTCCAGGAGTCTTTCCATCGGTCCTTGAAACGGCAGACGATGGATCATCCGCTCCAGCGCTGATTCCTTCTGGAAAATATTCCTGGCTTTCTCCTTAGGCTGGCTGTCCCATTCGCTTTCCTCCATCCTGCGTAGCCGCTGTTTCAGGCTGGTCGTGGGGGACAGTTGTGCTCTTCTAATGATTGACCAGAAGGAAAAGATAAGGAGAAAGACTGCCGCAAAGGTTAGGAGTGCCACCGTAAACATCGTGCTTACCTCTCGTCGAAGGTGTCGGGAGGGAATTCATAATTGATCATCTTGAACCGTTCCACAAATTTGGGCCTGACCCCCGTGGAGCGGAACTCTCCCTGAACCCGACCGTCCCGGTCGGTCCCCCGCTGCTCAAAGCGGAAGATGTCCTGCATGACGATGATTCCCCCCTCCATCCCGGTGATCTCCGAGATCTTGACGATCTTTCTGGTCCCGTCCTGGAATCGCACCAACTGGATGATGAGATGTACGGCCGAGGCGATCTGCTCTTTGATGGCGCGCTCCGGCAGATCCATCCCGGCCATGAGCACCATGGTGGAGAGTCGCGACAGCGCGTCCCGCACCGTATTGGCGTGGACGGTGCACATTGAGCCGTCGTGGCCGGTATTCATGGCCTGGAGCATGTCCATCGCCTCACTGCCACGCACCTCCCCCATGATGATCCGATCGGGGCGCATCCGGAGGGTATTGCGCAGCAGATCACGCTGGGTTACCTCTCCGCGTCCCTCGATGTTCATGGGGCGGGTTTCCAGGCGAACCACGTGGTCCTGCTTGAGTAGCAGTTCCGCCGAATCCTCGATGGTTATGATCCGCTCATCGTCGGGGATGAAGGCGGAGAGGATATTCAGGAGGGTGGTCTTGCCGGTGCCGGTACCGCCGCTGATGATGATATTGAGTCTCGACTTAACCGCACCTTCAAGGATAACGCGGATACGTTGATCCAACGTCTTTCTCTCAATCAGGTCGTCGATGGCCAGAGGTATTGTCCCGAAGCGGCGAATGGAGAGGACAGGACCGTCCAGTGCCAACGGGGGGATGATGGCGTTTACCCGGGAACCGTCGGGAAGTCGGGCATCCACATAGGGGGATAGTTCGTCGATACGCCGTCCCACTTTCGTGACAATCCGCTCAATGATCTGTAAAAGGTGTTCGTTGTCGCGAAAAGCGACATCGGTCTTGTAGATCTTCCCCTCTTTCTCGATATAGACATTGTTGTAATTGTTGACCAGGATGTCCGAGATGTCAGGTGAGGCGATGAGCGGTTCCAGCGGCCCCAGGCCAAAGGTCTCATGCAGAATCTCAATGACCAGTCGCTCCTTTTCCTGACGTGTCAGGGGGATACTCTCTTCGGCAATGAGCGCTTCAATGACAATACCGATCTCTTTTTCCAGTTCACCGTTGCGTAGCAGGTCGAGTTTGCTGAGGTCGATTCGTCGAATGAGTCTGTTGTGGATATGGCTCTTGAAATGCTGCAAGGAGCGGGGGAGAGCCTCGCCGCTCCGCGGGTTACCGGAGGTGGTCGACATCTGTTGTTTCTCCTGGAGTCAAACCTATTACCGTAACGCGTGGAAAGAGAAGTTGCTGTGGGGATTCAGCGTGATCCGATATCCAACTCCGTCATGATATGGCCGGTTAACTCGGTCAGGGCCTTGGTTACGGGCGAGCGGGGATAGCCGATAGCCAGCGGGGTCCCTTTGTAGATTGATTCTTTTATCTCCACATAGGAATTCGGAATGGTATGAAAAATCTTTACCCCCAGAATCTTCTCCGCATCGGCAATCCTGATGTCGTCCTTGGGGAGAAACCTGTTAACCACCACCTTGACCCTGTTTGGACCGAAACCGTGCTGATTCATGGTTTTCAGATAGCGTCTGGCGTTATTGAGAGCCGGCAAGGTGAGCAGGAGTGGGTAGATAATGAGGTTCGATCCGTTGAAAATTTCCAGGTTGCGATCTGACAGTGAACCGCCGGCATCGATGATCGTTACGCTGAACTGACTCCGGATGAGGGTGAGGAGGTTCAGTATCTGGTTCGGGGTGATCTCTGCGGTCAGGCCGATTTCTTCCGGGCCGCAGAGAACCTTTACTCCGGAACTGTGCGGGGTCATTACGCTCATTAGAAAGCTGGTGTCGACCCTCTCCCCCGTTTCCTGGATACTGCTCAGGGTGTATGCCGGGTTGAGATCCAGAAATGCCACAAGGTCACTGCTGAACGGATTAAGATCCACCAGAGACGTCGTCCCACCTTTGGCGGCGAGAGTCGCTGCCAGGTTTACGGAGATGGTGGTCGTTCCCATCCCGCCGGAGGGGTTATAGACGGTGATCACCTTTCCCCCCGTTTCTGTCCCCTGTTTCTGCTCAAACATCCGGGCTGCCCGTTCAAGGGCATCTTCAAGTTCCTCAGAGTTGATGGGGGTGGTCAGGTATTCACCCGCTCCGGCCCGGATCAGGGTGAGTATCCAGTCCGGTTGTTTTTCCACGGAGGTAACAATGATCATGGAATGGGGAATAATGGTAAGAATGGTGGAAACATCCCGGACACCCTGGGAGATGGACTGCACCTCCAGTATGACCACCTGGGGAGGAGTGTCGGACTCAAGATGCTTCACCACCTCTTTGAGGGAAACAGCAGTGGCGCTCAATTCAACCGTATGACGACACCGAGCGAGAAGAGCGGCGATAGTTGTACGGGAACTGCTATCACTATTGACAAGGAGTACGGATAGGGGGTTGGACATAGCTCACCATCATGGTCTGCGGAAATGTTGTCTCTTCTCGCGAAAAAAGCCGAATTGAAAAATTCAGTTCACGCGGTGAGTTAATCATGACATTTGCGAGAGTGCTGCGCATTGTACTTAACACGTCTCGATCTGAAAAGCAAACAAAGCTCTACAAAACAGTCGTCACATAGGGCGGTCGTGGGGAGGGGGACTGTAATAGTACCGCGTTGCTAAAGGATGCCTGTCGGATCGTTATTTGATCAGGTGGGGTCTTCCTGATTTAAACTCAGCTGTTGCAGTTGCGCCAATCGGGTAGGCATTTAACGAGCCGCCGGGGCTGAGAATTCGGATAAAATATGTCGGCACCGGGCCGCCGTTGTTGGTGGAGTCTCGGCTGACGGTAACCTTGATTTTTGCAGCAGGAGTCGAACAGGATATAATGGCGTTACTTGCGTCCATGCACTGAATATCGGCGTCGGATAGTAACACCCCGTCCGACGAGTTCTTTTTTACAAAATTAAACGCTTCCTGGTAGTGATTTGTCACATTCGCTGCACCAGCCAAGGCCCCGGCGTCGGCTGCGTTCTGAAGTTCGCTCTTCACCACGTAGAAATGACCCACATCCACCGCCATACCGATAAAACCGATCAGAACCACCATTATGAGTGCTACGAAGACTGTCATCGTCGGTTCCTACGGTGTCATCCCCGGCATCATTTGCGAGGAATCCATCGCATATCCTCTTTCTGCTCGGCAGTCAACGGCCTATCGGTGGGTAGGGGAATCTTGACCCCCTGTGCTGTCGGCTTGACGAGGCGGGGAGTGATGAAAAAGACCAACTCTTTCTCTTTTATGTCTTCGGATGTGGAGCGAAAGAGAGCTCCCAAGATCGGGATGTCTCCGGCAAGGGGGATCTTCGACAGGACCTTGATTGTTTCTTCGTGGAGTAATCCGGCCAGAACCAGACTTTCGCCATCCTTGAGTTGGACGCTCGTCCGAACCTCGCGGGTATCGATGATG
The DNA here is from genome assembly GCA_903902855.1 of uncultured Geobacter sp. Taxonomy (GTDB): domain Bacteria; phylum Desulfobacterota; class Desulfuromonadia; order Geobacterales; family CAIOGM01; genus CAIOGM01. Next base: position 64,369 of record CAIUWK010000026.1, read on the forward strand.
GGGTAGCCGTTAGTTTGCATGTACCCTGAGACGTTGCTCACCTCTGCCGGGTCAATAGTAAGGGAGATAAGACCGTTTTCCATGACTTCCGGCTTGAATATGAGGCTTACGCCGACTGGTTGGTATTCGATGCTGGGTGTTGATATTCCGTTGACCGACGTAATCGTGGAGAGAGGTATTCTTTGACCCGCAAGGAAGTGACCTTCCTGGCCGCTCTTGACGAGCAGATTCGGTTCGGCAAGAATTTTAGCCTGATTTTTTGTGACCAGAGCCTTGAGCACGGCGCCGATTCCCGGTTTGAAGAGAGAAAAGCCGAGCTGATACGGGTCCAGGTTAGAGATTGAGCCAAGGGCTGCACCGGTGCCGGATATTCCCGCCCCTGTCGGTACGCCGATCATGTTGGAGAACCCTTCTCCGCTGGCCCCCTTGATAAAGGAACTGACTCCCAGTTCCTTCATGGCGCTTTTATTTACCTGCGCCACTTTCACCTCAAGCATCACTTGTTGCGGGTTGTCTATCTGGATCAGGTTGAGGATCTTATAGGATGTTTCCTGACCTTCCTGGCTCATTTGAACCAGACGATCGATGTTCATGCTGTCTATTTTCGAACGATGCATGTTCGAAGAGAGCTTGCTATAAGCTTCCAATTTGGTCTTGTTCGAATTGCTGCCGCCCGAATTATCTCCACCCGAACCACCTTCGATGGAATTAGTTGTGGTGCTTTCGCTTTTTGTGGCGTATGCCTTGGCAAGAAGAACGACTCGCGCAACGGTCCGATCATTCGTGGCCTTGCCTGCCAAAATGAGGTAGTCGTTGGCATATTCTACCGATATCTGATCATTGGGCGCCACTTCACGTATCTGCTGTTCCAGTCGGGTGAGATCCGGTTTGACGCGGATGTTATAGCTCCGGGATCTTCCGTCCCCTTCCATGAGAATGAGAGACGTTTCGCCGATCTTGACCCCTCTGATCAAGAGATTGGCCTGATAATGACCATTACCCATCAATGAACTGACGGGCATTTCTGTGGACTTGACAAAATTGGCAATATTTTTGTCTGCCATTATCGGCGTTATGTGGAAAGGCTTATCTCCGCCCGCTCTGTCTTTGCCGCTGTTGGCACCGATCAGCAGAGAGTTCTCTCCCTGGTGAGGATCAGGTGACGGGAATTCTACTTTGACCACTTCGATCTTGTTGAGCGGTATCTCGACCCCTTTAACCTGAATGTCATAGATCTGTTTTCCCCCCCCCTCTTCCCAGACCGCAAGAGTGGTATTCCCCAGAGTTACACCATTTATCTGCAGTTGCGTCGGCGAGATCCTCACACACTCAAGTATGGCGGGGTCGATCGGTTCACACCGCTGCACCGGTTTAGGCAGGTCGATGATACTCCTGGGGACAACTACCTCTTTATGACCTTTGACATGGATGTTGTAGAGCTGTTTACCCCCTCCCTCATCCCAGACGGTTATGGATGTATTTCCCATGCTGGTGCCGTTTATCTGCAGCTTTGTCGGGGTGATCCTGACACATTCGGCAACTGTTCTGTCTGCGGATTCACACCGTTGCATCGGTTTTTTTAGATCGATTTTCAGACTATTGTGCAGTGAGACATCACGGCCGATGATGACTGCGGCCGCCGGTTCCGGACGTCGTAATCGATTTTGATCGCTCGGTTCGGAACGCCGGCCCGGCAGACGTGAACCTGCCGGCTCGGACTGTTGGGCAAGGGGGGGGAGTTTAGTCATCTTACCCTGGGTACGTGCCCACTCGGCATCGCCTTTGATGGAGATGTCGTACCCCTGTTTCACATTCTTTTGCCCCCATATAGTCAGGGTGCTTTCACCAACTGCCACCCCGGTGATCTGCAGTCGATTGGGCGAAATTTTGACACACTTGATGACTGATGGATTTGTTGCATTCCACCGGGTAATCGGTTTGTGCAGATCAATCGTCATGCCTTTACGGAGGGGAATCTTCTTGAGATCTCGTACCAGGATGGAGTACTGCTTTTTCCCTCCCTTTTCATCCAGGAGCGTAAGGGTACTCGTGCCGGGCGCCACGCCGGTGATCTGCAGTTTCGTCGACAAGATCATGACACACCCGGCAATGTCGCTGTCGGCTGATTCACACCGCTGTACCGGATTCTTCAGATCAATTATTATACTCTTATTGAGTCCGACTTCCGTACCTTTGCCGGCAAGAGCGATTGCCGGGAGCATCAGGATGACGAACAGCATAATCAGGGTGCGGGTTGACTGCTTATTCAGTAATCGGGTCATTCCGTCGCCTCTTGCAGGGGAATTGTGTCAGTGGAGCTTGTAGATGGAACTCGATGTATCTTTGGACGATACCTCGATAATCTCCATGATGACTTTCGGTTGCTGCGGCGTTGCCGCCTGCTGTGGCGCCGGAGGTGAAGAGCGTCTGACGACGTGTATCGGTTTAGCTTCGGCTGTTTGTGTCCTGTTGAGGGCCTTTGAAACGGTCATTCCGGTAGTCGTGACATCCGTCGTGTCGATAACGTTTCGCAACAGCAGTTGCAGAGTCCCTTTTTTTGCTCCGACGATGAGTCTTTCCGCATCGGCAGGGAGGAGATCAAGGGTAACTGTCGGGACGATTGATGGTTTCCCGTCCTTTTGCTCTGTTGCCTGAGCACTGGCCAAAACGGGGACATTCTGCAGGATGATCTTGCTGAACTGGTCGTCAGCGGTATTAGTGCTTGTCGTAATCTCCGTGGTGAGGACCACGTCCACCCTGCTTCCGGGGGTGATGAAGCCGGCGACACCGGCGACCTCGTTAACGGCTACGGTAACGGCCCGGTGCCCCTGAGGGACTATGTAGGCCATGACTCCGCCCATTTCGGCGCGATTTATCGGCATCAGCTTTGATTCGGTGACGATATCACCGGCGCTGATTTGCCGTATGGCCACCCGCCCCTGAACTTTGGTGGTATCGGGGAAAAACCCCTGTTGCGGGAGATTTTCCCTCGGCCAGGACGCGATCTTGAGATTGGATGCGTCAACCTTTGCCCCGACGGGGATATCACGCGCCGCCACGTGCACGGAGACATCCTGGTGCTGTTTGTGTTCCTGCTTGGTGAGAAACTGGTAGACCAGATATGATGCTACACCCGCCAGTGCAAGCGCGACGGCAAGGACTATGGATATTGCGCTCAGTCTGGTCATGACGTCTCCAGATGGATATGTTCACCTTTAATTTTCATAGCGCATGGTCGCATCACTCTTGATAGTAATGTTGTTCAGACCGGGGATCAAATTGGGGAGAACAGTCGTAAAGGTTTCCGAAACCGTCACCTTGACGGCGCCACCACCGGTTGGCGTTGTCGGGATCATGCTCACACCGGCATTCGGACATATCCTGAGCGCTGCGGAATTGGCTGACAGGTTAGCAAAAGATGATGACGTAACCACCGCTTTACGAGCACCTTCACGTGCCGCGCTACTGAGGGAAACCTTGAGATACATGACTCTGCCGAACTCGGTAATGCTGAATACGATGAGCAAGAGAAGTGTCAGCGAGAGCGCCAGTTCCACGAGGGCAATTCCATGCTGATTATTGGGAGCCATATGATTATTTTTTAATGAATATCCTGCAAAGAGAGGAAGGATTTTATTCCTTCCTCTCTTTGTGATCGCTTCATATTCTAATGGGTTGCTGATTTACGGACCTATTGCGACGGCAATTGTATTGAATTTAGCCTTTATATTAGTTCCCAACGTAGTAATTGTAGTTACGGATACGGCTGCAATCAAGGCAACCAAAAGCGCATATTCCACCAATGTCGCGCCTCTTTTGCATTGCAGCTTGGATGGGACCCTGAGATACTTTTTGAGCATTTTTTCCATGATTAATTCTCCTTGTTGTTGGTTGGGGTTTATTGAAATTTTAATTAAATGGGGTGGAGATGAGCTGCTCTATTCTGAGCCATTAAATGTCATTTTGCATACGAGTTCTTTAGCGTAAAGTCGATCTTATGTCAAACTAATTTTTGACTCTTGTGAAAAAACAGAAAGGTGTGGTATGCATCTTTCATGGGAAATAAAAGCAAAAACAGTTCAAAAATATTTCAATATATGGTTCCCGCTTTAGGGGATGTTCTTTTTGCCATATTTTTTTATACGACATGCTTCTTCGGGCAAAAGTTACTTGGTGATTGCGATACAGGTTATCACATTCGGGCCGGAGAGTGCATTATAAAAACACTTTCCATTCCGAGATATGACACCTTTTCATGTATCTCTCCACCTCTGCCCTGGACTGCCCATGAGTGGCTTTCAGAGGTCATTATGACCTCCCTTCATAGCCTGCTCGGTTTGCCGGGGGTGGTCGTTTTTTTTGCAGGGATGATATCACTGGTCTACTACCTGCTGTTCAGGATGCTGCGCCGGTTGAACGGATATATTCTGATCGCAGTGGCGATGACTCTGCTGACGATAACCTCTTCCATGTTGCACTGGCTTGCCCGGCCTCATATTTTTTCTCTGCTGTTCATGGTGGTCTGGTATGACCTGCTGGATAGTTACCAATACCGGGGCATCAACCGCCTCTGCCTGTTCCCTTTCCTGATGTTGCTCTGGGTTAATCTGCACGGTGGGTTCATCATTGGTTTTGTCCTGCTGGGTATCTATTCAGTCGGTAACCTATGGCTCTCCCGTTTCGGCGCGATGGAAGAGCGTGAAACTGCTCGTTGTCGCTGGCGTTATCTCCTGATGATTACCCTGTTTTGCCTTGCTGCGTCACTTGTCAATCCATTCGGTTATAACATCCTGCTGTTTCCGTTCAGCTTGGTGAGTAACAGGTACATGATGGATAATGTCATGGAATTTTTGTCGCCGAATTTCCATGAAATCGCCGTCACCCCGTTCAGGCTGCTGCTTCTCTTGACACTGGGCTTATGGGCGTTCTCTCGCCGACGTCCCACTATCATAGAAGTGTCTCTCTTGCTACTATTCCTTAACTTATCCTTGTATTCCGTTCGTTACATCCCTCTCTTTACTCTTATTGCCGCACCCATTGTGGCGAGGGTTGCAGATCGATTGCTGGATGAAAACAGCTGCCGATTTGCTGCTTGGCTGCGGCGTAAGGATGCAGGCATTGCCGAGATCGACGGTCAGGCACGAGGTTTCATCTGGCCCATCATCATTACTTTAATAATAGTGCCGTATTTTCTTCAGAGCGGTGCTTCACTCGGATTTGATGAAAAGTTGAAGCCGGTGGCTGCGGTGGAATTCATGAAACGGGAGCAGATACCCGGGAATATGTTCAACAATGACGAGTTCGGCGACTACATCATTTACGCTGCCTGGCCGCAGTACCATGTTTTTGTCGACGGAAGGTTGGATATGTATGGCTCTGATTTGATGAAGGAGTACAATAAGGTCGTCAAATTCGACGCTGACTGGGAGTCGGTGATGAAGAAATATGACATGAACTGGATCATTTATGACGCCGACTCACCGCTCTGCCGCTATCTGCTTATTCGGAACGACTGGCGGTTGATCTATGCCGACAAGGTCGCCGATGTTTTTGTACGCAACATTCCGCTGTATGGTCCGCTCATCCGTAAATATCCTGCGGTAAAACCGGTCTCGTCTGTTCCCACGCCTCTGTAATGTTTCACAAAACTCTACGTGAGGGAAGAGTCTCCCACCATGGACATCGGTCAGTTTACCCTGCATGCGGCAATGGAAGAGCGTCACTGGTGGTTTGTGGGGCGGCGTGAGATTCTTCTTGAAATTCTTCGCCGTTATGTCCCGTCGCTTGAGGGAAACCACCTGCTGGAAATCGGCTGCGGAACCGGTGGCAATCTCCGTTTTTTTCAGGATTATTACCAGGTAACCGGGGTAGATATCGCTCCGGACGCGGTGAGGCATGCGCGAGAGCGGGTGGACTGTCCGATTCTTGAAGGGGAGTTTCGGGAGCTGTTTCCTGAAGAGTTCCGTGGCGTGGATCTGGTGCTGCTTGCCGATGTGCTGGAGCATGTGAAGGATGATCGCGGTTTTTTGGAGGATATTCTTGCCAGGCTCCGGCCCGGTGGCGTTGTCGTGGTGACGGTACCGGCCCATGCCTTTCTCTGGAGTAACCATGATCTGATTCTGGGGCATCACCGGCGCTATTCCCGAAAGCAGCTCATGTCGGTCCGGCAGGGGTTGCCGGTGCGGATGGAGTATTGTACCTACTTCAATACCCTGCTGTTCCCGCTCATCGCCCTCTATCGATGGCTGCCGCAGGGGAGTGGTGGGGGGAGTGATCTGACCCTTCCGGCGGCGCCGCTGAACAGCCTGCTCCTGACACTCTTTCGTCTGGAAAAGCAGTTGCTGAAAATCTGTCCGTTCCCCTGGGGGGTCAGTTTGATGATGGTCTTGAAAAAGAGGTAGTCGTTGCTCGTCAACCTATTTTTCCTGCTCCTCCAGACCGTACCGGTCTCGGACGATATAGAGCGGTCGCCCCTTGACCTCATCGTAGATCCTCCCCAGGTACTCCCCCAGCACCCCCAGCGAAATCAGTTGAATCCCCCCCAGGAAGAGCATCACCACCATGATGGAGGCATAGCCGGGGACATCGATCCCCCGGATGACGGTACGTAGAATGAGAAACCCGGCATACACAAAGGAGAGGAGGGAAAAAAGGAGACCCAGATAACTCCAGACCTTCAGGGGGATCGAACTGAACGAGGTGAGACCGTCAAGAGCGAAGTTCCAGAGTTGCCAGTAATTCCATTTGGTCGTTCCGCAGTGGCGAGGGTGCCGATCATAGTAAATCGTAGCCTGGGTAAAGCCTACCCATGAAAAGAGTCCTTTCATGAAGCGAGCCCGTTCGGGCATTCTCTTGACGGCTTCAACGGCGGGACGTGACAGCAGTCGAAAGTCGCCGGTATTGTGAGGGATGCGGACCACCGTGATCCTGTTGAGAACGTGATAGAAAAGCGCGGAGGAAGTACGTTTCAGCCAACTGTCGGAAAGGCGGGAGCGTCGTGCGGCATTGACCACATCATACCCCTGACGCCAGGTGTCCACCAGTTCTCCTATCAGTTCCGGCGGGTCCTGGAGGTCGGCATCAAGGGGAATGACCGCGTCACCCGATGCGTGATCAATCCCTGCCGTCAAGGCGATATCTTTGCCGAAGTTGCGCGACAGGCTGATGACCTTTACCCGCTGATCCACGCTACGCAGGGCCAGTAGGGCGGCGAGGGTACCGTCACTACTGCCGTCGTTAACGCAGATCAGTTCCCAACTCTCTTGCCTGGTGTTAAACAGCTTCAGCAGGCGTCCGTACAGTTCGCCGATGTTGGTCTCTTCGTTGTGCAGGGGGACGATAACGGAAATTTCGGGCGCAGCAGAATCGGTCATGGGTACATCCACTTGCTCCGTGTACCACCCTCAGGTCATATGAAGATAAGCGCCGAACAATCATCGTTGGCGTAGGTAAGCCGCATTCCGCGCATGCTCATCCCTGCTTCCTGGTAGTAGAGGCTGCCGAGCTTTTCGGATGCCAGCAGTTCCCGGACAAATCCGTTCAGCCCGTCACTGAGAACCTCTCGGGCGGCGTAACCGATGAGCTGCTGCGGGTTCATCTTCAGCCAGGCTGCAGCGGATTCGTTGCAGATGAGAATAACCCCGTCGGAGCCGACACAGAGGATTCCCGGCCCTTGATTATCCGAGACATTCTGGGAGGTGGTGATCATCCTGATCATTCGCTCCACGAAGTCGGCACGGTTGGCCACGCCGGAGGAGGGTTCCATCATCCGTTTTTGCAGGTGAGAGTTCTCCGTCAGGAGCGACTGGATCTGCACCCGTTTTTCCCAGGCCGGGACGGTGAGTTCGATCCCCTTGCGAACCGTACTCTTCAGGAGTTCGTCATCCCACGGCTTGGGGAGGTATTTGTAGATACGTCCTTCCTGTACCGCCTCCAGCAGGATGAGGCGATCGGTGAAACCGGAGAGGATGATCCGTACGGTCTCGGGTGAGCGGACATAGACCTCTTTGAGGAATTCCACGCCGTTCATGATCGGCATCCGGTAGTCGGAGATCACGGCTCGTATGGGTATCCCGGTGTCGAAGAGTTCCAGAGCACTTATGGCCGATTCGGCTGTCCGGACTTCGTAGGGTTCACTCCGGAATACCCGACGCAGTGCCTGGTGAACCGAGGATTCATCATCAACCAGGAGCAGTAACGGTCGTTCGCTCATTGTCTACCTCCTTTTCCTAAGGACTGTTTATCACAGAGAGATAAAATAGCGAAGTTGTTTTTACAAGAGGTTACCAAAGAAAAACGGGTGGCTGTAAAAGAGCCACCCGTTGTTCCTTTGTGGGGAGAGTCGTAGAGAATTACCCTTGCAGCACCCCTTGTCCGGTGATTTTTTCCAGGGCCTCGCGGTACTTGTCGGCGGTTTTCTCGATGATCTCGGCGGGAAGGGGGGGAGCCGGAGCGGACTTGCCCCACTCCAGGGTCTCCAGGTAGTCCCGGAGAAACTGTTTGTCGAAGGAGGGCTGCGGGCCGCCGGGGAGGTACTGGTCGCTGGGCCAGAAACGGCTGGAGTCCGGGGTCATGCACTCGTCGATAATGATGAGCTCCCCCTGGTACATACCGTATTCGAACTTGGTGTCGGCGATGATGATCCCCTTTTCCGCTGCGATATCCCGGGCCCGACTGTAGATTCTCAGAGTGACGTCGCGGACCTGTTCCGCCAGTTCTTGACCGCAGAGTTCCGCCATCTGCTGAAAGCTGATGTTCTCATCATGGGTTCCCAGTTCCGCCTTGGTGGAAGGGGTGAAGAGCGGCTGGGGGAGTTGGTCCGATTCCTTGAGCCCGGCCGGAAGAGCAATGCCGCAGATGGCGCCGGTGGCCTGGTAATCCTTCCAGCCGGAGCCGGAGAGATACCCCCGGACAATGCACTCCGCGGGGAGCGGTTGAGCTTTTTTCACCAGCATGGAACGCCCCCGGAGGATATCCGCGTACTTTTGACAGGAGGGGGGGAAATCGGCCACGTCGGTGGAGATGATGTGGTTGGGGACTATCTGCTCCATCTGCCGGAACCAGAAGGCCGAGATCTGGTTCAGCACATACCCCTTGTCCGGTATCCCCTCGTTCATGATCACATCGAAGGCGGAGATCCGGTCGGAGGTGACGATGAGCAGGGCCTCCCCCAGGTCGTAGATATCGCGGACCTTGCCGCGGGCGGCAAGAGTGAGATCGGGAAAATCGGTCTGAAGTACCAGTGACATAAAGACTCCTTAAAATCGGGGACTGGGGACCAGGGATTAGGGACCATGGACCAGGAAAAACCGGTCCCCGGTCCCCGGTCCCTGGTCCCTGGTTCCAGGTTCCAGGTTTATTCCGCTATGAGGGCCGGGTTGATGACGATGGTGGCCTTGTCGCGCAGCCCTTTAAGCCAGGCGCTCTCCGCCTCTTGCTGCTTCTTGGGGAGAAGCTTGGCGCGAAGAGTTTCTTTCTGCCGGGCGAATTCGTCCTTGGGTGCCTCTATCCGGTTCTTTAGCTTGATGGCGTACCAGACGCCGTTGACGGTGACCGGAGTCGCAGCCACGGGGGCGGCGGTGGTCAGCTTGAAGGCGGTGTCAACAAGCTCACGGGAAGGGCCGATCTTGGGTACGACGGCATCCTTGTTGAGGAAGAGGCCGGTCTCCTGGAGTTTGTAGGCACCGCTTCCTTTGCCCAGCTGAGAGAGTGCCTCTTGGGCCTTATTCTTGGCCAACTCTTTGGCCTTGTCCACGCGGCAGAGCTCTTCCACCCGTTTCCGCACATCGGCCAGAGGGGGGACCGCTGCCGGTTTCTTTTCCTTGAGTTTCAGCAGGTAGATCCCCCGGGCACTCTCCACCGGGCCACCCAGTTCATTGCTCTTGAGCAGAAAGGCCCGATTGATTACCTCCGACTCCCCGGCCATGGCCTGGGGGGGAGCCTTCACCGAGAAGAGAGAGGTCTCCGCGCTCTTGGCGCCCAACGACTGGGCGGCGGCGGCCAGATCACCGGTTTTCCCGTATTTGTTAACCGCTTCGGCAGCCTTTTCGTAGGCAAGCTTGGCCCCCTTGTCGGCGACGGTATCCTTGCGTACCTGCTCTTTCACCTGGGCATAGGGAAGTATCCCTTCTTTTCCCTGGTACTTGTCCATATGCTTCTGGAAGAAGGTAGTGCTCTCCTCTTCGGTGGCGGTCACCTTTCCGGCATAGGCTGCGGGGTCGACGATGAGATAGCTGACGCTTACCTGCTCATGGGTGCGGAACTCTTCCTGGTGAGCCTGCAGATAGGCCTGAAGCTCCTGGTCGGTGAGCTTCACCTCTTTCACCATCTCGGCGGGGGAAAAGCCGACGAAGGAGAGTTCCAGTTTGTCGTTTTGCAGCTTGAACTCCTTCTGGAGGTCATCGTCGCTCACCTTGACGTCCCCTTTGATCTTTTCCTGGGCTTTCTTGATGAGGAGCTCTTCTTCCTGGGCCTGCTCAAAGGCTGCCGGGGTCATCCGCTGGGATTTGAGGAGTTGCTGATACTGGTCGAAGTTAAAAACCCCGTCTTTCTGAAAGGCCGAAACCCCGGCAATGGCCTTGACGATCTCATCCTTGGAGACGGAGAGCCCCATCTTCTTGGCCTCGCGCTTGATGAGAACCTGATTGATGAGGTTGTCCATGGCGCTCTTTTTGATGCCGTACTGCTTTTCCATTTCCGGGGTGATGGAGCCGAGCATCTGCTGAAACAGAGATCTGACCCGCTGGTATCCCTGCTGGTACTCTTCGTAACTGATCTTGGTCTTGTCCACCTTGATGGCGAATCCGGAACTTCCTTTCAGCCCGCTGTCCCCCTTCCCCCAGACCAGGAAGATGGTCCCGATGAAGGAGAAAACAATGACGCCGAATACGATCTTGATGATGACTGACTGCTTGTATTTTCTCATTACTCCAAGCATATTCGAGATGCTCCTTTGCGCGTTTCCGCTGTGTGATTGTCTGATGAACGGCGCGCCATAGTAATATATCCGACTACCAAAAATCAACAGTTAGATTGAACCGGCGGAGATAAAGAGAGATTTCTCCCTTGCAACCCGGGGCTGTTTTTGCTAGCATCTCATGTTTTTGGGTAGTAAAGTTGCCAACTCCCGGTTATTTCTAACATTACTGTCCATTGAGGCCCTTACTTTCCGCACAATTACCTTTGCCAAGGAGCAGACATGCTTAAGATATTTGATTACATTTTCGGAATGTTTTCCAACGACCTGGGTATCGACCTGGGAACGGCCAGTACGCTGGTCTATCTCAAGGGGAAGGGGATCGTGGTCAGCGAGCCGTCGGTGGTGGCGGTACAGTTGCTGAGCAACGGTCAGAAGAAGGTCCTGGCGGTGGGGATGGAGGCCAAGAAGATGTTGGGGAGGACCCCGGGGAGCATCCAGGCGATACGTCCCATGAAGGACGGCGTCATCGCCGACTTCGACATCACCGAGGAGATGCTCCGCTACTTCATCCACAAGGTTCATAATCGGAAGACTCTGGTCCGCCCCAGGATCGTCATCTGCGTCCCCTCGGGGATCACCCAGGTGGAAAAACGGGCGGTGAAGGAGTCGGCTGAGTCGGCCGGAGCCCGGGAAGTCTATCTCATCGAGGAGCCCATGGCCGCGGCCATCGGCGCCGGTCTCCCCATAACCGAGCCCTCAGGCAACATGATCGTGGATATCGGGGGGGGGACCACCGAAGTGGCGGTAATCTCCCTGGCGGGGATCGTCTACGCCAAGTCGGTGCGGGTGGGGGGAGACAAGATCGACGAGGCCATCGTCCAGTTCATCAAACGAAAATATAACCTCCTCATCGGCGACCAGAAGGCGGAGCAGATCAAGATTCAGGTGGGGGAGGCGTTTCCCAGCGAGGAGATCCGGACCATGGAGGTGAAGGGGCGCGACCTGGTCACCGGCATTCCCAAGACCCAGATCATCAACTCCGAAGAGGTGCGCGAGGCGATTTCCGAGCAGGTGAACGCCATTGTGGAGGCGGTGAAGGTCTGCCTGGAGCGGACCCCGCCGGAACTTGCCGCCGATATCATCGACCGGGGAATCTTCCTGGCAGGTGGGGGAGCACTCCTGCGTAATCTTGATGTGCTGTTGCGGGAAAAGACCGGCCTCCCCATCTTCATCGCCGAAGACCCCCTCTCCTGCGTGGCTCTGGGATCGGGGAAAGTGCTGGACGAACTGAATCTGTTACGCAATGTGGCGGTAAGTTCTTAAGGCCGGGAATGAGGACCGGGGACCGGTATTTACGACAGAAGGAGTTGCGTCGTGCACGGTAACATTATCAGTCAGTTGCGTGCCCATTGTCAGGTCATGGCGGCCGTGGAGCGGGAGCTTACTCCCCGCATCGCCGAGACCGTCGCTCTGCTGGCCGAGACGTTTCGTGGGGGGAACAAACTCCTCATCATGGGGAACGGCGGCTCTGCCGCCGATGCCCAGCATCTGGCTGCGGAGATCGTCGGCCGGTTCAAGATGGAGCGGCGCGCTCTCCCCGCCATCGCCCTCACCACCGACAGTTCCATCCTCACCGCGCTGGGGAACGATTACGGTTTCGATGCCGTCTTTACCCGGCAGATCGAGGCGCTGGCCCTGCCCGGCGATCTGGTCCTGGGGATCTCCACCAGCGGGAGTTCCCCCAATGTGGCTGCGGCCCTGAAACTTGCCCGCTCCCTGGGGTGTCGCACGGTGGGGCTTCTGGGGCGTGACGGCGGGACCATTGCCCCTCTGGTGGAGCTTTCCCTCATCGTCCCCTCCCGCGAAACTCCCCGGATACAGGAAGGGCATATCACCATCATTCACATCCTCTGCGATCTTCTGGAGCAGGAACTGTTCGGCGATGCTCTCTCCATCCCGGGAGGTTGCTGCGGGTGAGCCGGTCAGGACGCTGGGCGGTCTTTCTGGATCGGGACGGCACCATCAATGTGGACCATGGCTACGTCTTCCGGCCGGAGGAGTTCCAGTTCATTCCCGGTGCTCCCCAGGCGATCCGGCTCCTCAAGGAGGCCGGCTGTCTGGTGATCGTGGTCACCAACCAGGCCGGTGTGGCTCGGGGGCTGTATGAAGAGGCGGATGTGCATGAACTGCACCGCTACCTCGATCAAGAGCTGGCTTCCCATGGGGCGGCCATCGACGCCTACTACTACTGTCCCCATCATCCGGAAAAGGGGAGAGAGCCGTACCTCCGGGAGTGCGCCTGCCGTAAACCGCTCCCCGGCATGCTTTTCCAGGCCGCAGCCGACTTCTCCCTGGAGTTGGCAAGCTCTTATCTGGTGGGGGACAAGGATTCGGATATCCGGGCGGGAGTGGCCGCCGGTTGCCGGTCGATTCTGGTGGAGACCGGTTACGGCTCCGGTGTGGCTGATCTGCCGGGGGATGTCCCACGGGTCGCCGACCTCACTGCTGCGGTTGAACTGATTCTGAAACGTAAGGAGTTGACATGAAAAGAGGAATTACCAAAGGTATCGTTCTTGCGGGGGGGGCCGGCAGCCGTCTCTATCCGTTGACCCTGGTCGCCAGCAAGCAGCTCCAGCCGGTCTATGATAAACCGATGATCTACTACCCCCTCTCCACCCTCATGATGGCGGGGATCAACGATATCCTCATCATCTCCACCCCTCACGATACCCCCCGTTTTCAGGCGCTTCTGGGAGACGGCTCCCGCTGGGGGCTCACCCTCACCTATAAGGTGCAGGCGGAGCCCAAGGGGATCGCCCAGGCATTCCTGGTGGGGGAAGAGTTCATCGCCGACCAGGGAGTCTGTCTGGTCCTGGGGGATAACATCTTCTACGGCAAGATGGAGCTGGACCGGATCGTCAGGGAGTTTACCGGGGGGGCCACCATTTTCGGTTACTACGTCAACGATCCCGAGCGGTACGGCGTCGTGGAGTTCGACGAGCAGGGGAGGGCCGTGGGGATCGAAGAGAAACCGGCCAAACCCCGGACCAACTATGCGGTGCCGGGGCTCTATCTTTATGATAACTCGGTGGTTGAGATGGCTAAAACCATGAAGCCGTCGCCACGGGGGGAACTGGAGATCACCGACGTGAACCTGGAGTACCTCCGGCGCGGTAAGCTCAATGTGGAGAAGCTGGGGAGGGGGATCGCCTGGCTGGACACGGGAACTCATCAGAGTCTTCTGGAGGCCAGTCACTTTATCGGCACCCTTGAGGCGCGGCAGGGGCTCAAGATCGCCTGCCTGGAAGAGGTAGCGCTGCGCATGGGGTTCATCGATTGTAAAAAGATGGCCCAGGTCATCGAGGATACGCCCAAATCCAGCTACCGTGAGTATCTGGTGCGGCTCTATAATGAGGTTGACCTCTGCGGAGTCGTGGGGGGGGTAGAATAGGCCGGGCTCCTGGATGCTGGAATTTCTTAAAAAATACCGGATGCAGTTGCTGGCGGGATTTGCCCTCTTTGCCGCGCTGATCTTCTTTTCTCTCAACCTTCGGCGGCGGGATACCACCTCTCCCCTGGAAAAGGTGGTGCTGACGGTGACCTCGCCGGTGACGGGGGTCATCTTCGGGGTTAATGACGCCATCTTTTCTGTCTGGGATGGCTACCTGTTCCTCACGAAGGTGAAGGAGGAAAACGGGCGACTGCTCCGGACGATCAAGATCCAGAACGAACGGCTCGTCCGGGGGAATGAGGCGCTGTTGGAGAACGAGCGGCTCAGGGCGCTTCTGGAGATGAAGGGGGGGCTTCCCGGTTCGTGGGTGGCGGTCTCGGTCATTGCCGAGGAGGTTACCCCCTGGTTTCGTACGGTGGTCATTAATCGTGGATCACATGATGCTCTCCGGGAGGGATTGCCGGTGGTGGCCCTCAGCGGCATCGTGGGGCAGGTGATCAAAGTTGGGGCTACCAGCTCCAAGGTGCTCCTCCTTACCGATCACGCCAGCGCCATGGCCGCGACCATTCAGCGCTCCCGTGCCCGTGGGGTGGTGAAGGGACAGGGGGGGGAGCTCTGCTCACTGGAGTTTGCCAGCCGTCAGGATGATATCAAGTTGGGGGATATGGTCATAACCTCCGGCATCGGTGGTGTCTTTCCCAAGGGGATACCCATCGGTGAGGTCACCATGGTCAAAAAGGGGGAGTACGGCATCTTTCAGACCGTCACGCTCCGTCCGGCGGTGAATCTCTCCCGGCTGGAAGAGCTGCTCGTGCTGGTCACCCCCCCCCAATGATCAGGACCGTCCGCTTCATCATGCTCCTGGCCGTGACCCTTCTGGCCCAGGTCTCCTTCTTTCCCGCCTGGCTGAGCCCCCCGTTTACTCCCAACCTTACCCTCTTCTTTGTCGTTCATCTGGGGCTGCGGGAGACCTTCAGCTGGACCAACTGTCTGGCTGCGTTCCTCATCGGTCTCTTGCAGGACTGTTTCAGCGGCTGTTATTTCGGACTGCACGGTTTCATCTACCTCTTTGGCTATCTTCTGCTGAAACAAACTTCCGAACGGTTTTATACGGACAACAACCTGCTCATTGTCATGGGGGTCTTCTTGGGAATCATCCTCGACGGCGTCATGACCTTCTGTCTGCTCCTCCTCTTTTCCGAGGCGGACGGCATCTACGGCTCACTCTTTTCCGGGCTTCTCCCCCATGCACTCACCAGCACCTTGGCGTCTTTGCTCCTGGTCAGGGCCACTCCGGAGAGTGCGCCGGGGTATGCGCGATGAGCAGACAACGATTCGTCAAGGAATCCGCCAGGTTGGAGAAAAACCTCCTCTCCCTCTCCCTAGGGGTCACGGCGCTCTTCTTCATCCTCATCATGCGGCTCTGGTATCTCCAGATCATCAAGGCCGAAGATTATCAGAACCTCTCCGAGAATAACCGGCTTCGCCTGGTGCCGGTGGCCGCTCCCCGGGGGACCATCCTGGACCGGAACGGCAAGCTGATGATCTGGAATCGCCCTTCCTTCAGTGTGGTGCTCTTCAAGCAGGACGTGAAAGACAAGGATCTGCTTCTGGGACAACTGATCAGATATCTGGAGCTGGATCGAGAAGAGTTGTACGAGAAGTGGAGCAAGAGCCGGGGGCGGGCCAAGTATTACCCCATCACCATCGACTCCGGGATCACCCAGGATCAGTTGGAGTTTCTGGAAGAAAATCGGCTTAACCTTCCGGGGGTGGACATCCAGATGAAGCCGGTGCGGGAGTACGCCGACAACGGCACCGCGGTCCATCTGGCGGGGTATATCGGAGAGATCAGCGAGCAGGATCTGGCCAAGGAGGAGTTCAGCAGGTACAACTCCGGTGACTATGTCGGGAAGAACGGCCTGGAACGGGTCTGGGAAAAGGAGCTTCATGGTGTTGACGGCGGTCGGCTCATGGAGGTTGACGCCCGGGGGCGGGTCTTGCGGACGGTGACCGAGACGGTCCCCACCATCGGCAACAGTCTCATGCTGACTCTGGACCGGACCATTCAGGAACAGGCGGAACAGGCACTGGGAAGCAGGGCGGGGGGGGCGGTGGCCCTTGACGTGCGTACCGGAGAGGTCCTGGCCTTTGCCAGCAGTCCGCTCTTTGACCCGGCCCTCTTCGCCGGCCGGATACCGAAAAAAGTCTGGGACGGCTATCTGGAGGATGTCCGGCACCCGCTCATCAACAAGGTGCTCACCGGTCAGTACCCCCCCGGCTCGACTTTCAAGATAATCACGGCCCTGGCCGGCCTGGAGGAGGGGCTGATTGATGAACATAGCACTGTCTCCTGTAACGGCTCCTATACCCTGGGGAACCGTACCTTCCACTGCTGGCAGAGACATGGTCATGGTCAGGTCAATCTGAAATTGGCGCTGAAACAGTCGTGCGATGTCTATTTCTACAACCTGGCGGATCGCCTGGGGGTGGACCGGATCGCCGCTTATGCCCGAAAGTATGGTCTGGGCGCTCCCACCGGGATTGCTCTGGAGCATGAGAAGCCGGGGCTGATCCCCTCCACGGCCTGGAAGGAGAAGAAGTACAAGCAGAAGTGGGCGCGGGGGGAGACCATTTCCGTAGGGATCGGCCAAGGGTATGTGTTGGCGACCCCTTTGCAGCTTGCCTCCATGATGGCCTCTGTTGCCAATGGCGGAACCGTCTACCGTCCCTACGTGGTTAAAAAAGTGGTGGATCAGGAGGGGAAGGTGCTGCGGGAGTTCAAGCCTGAGATCCTGGGAAACGCCGGGGTTTCCCGGCGGAGTCTGGAGTTGGTGAAGAGCGGCCTGCAGGCGGTGGTGAACGAGCCGGGAGGGACCGGCGCCGCGGCACGCCTGGCCGAGGTAATGGTTGGGGGAAAGACCGGCACCTCCCAGGTGGTCAAGCTGAGAACCGGCAAGGGGAACCCCTACCAGTTTCGTGACCATGCCCTGTTTGTCGCCTTCGCCCCGGTGGATAAGCCCGAGATCGCCGTGGCGGTGGTGGTGGAGCATGGCGAACATGGCGGATCGGCGGCGGCCCCGGTGGCCCGGGCGATGTTGCGCGCCTATTTTGAAGGGAAGGGGGCCATCAAGAAGCCGGTGGCCAGACAGGGGCGCTACAGTTCCAACCGCGGCAGAGATGCCGTTACCGAGGATACCGGTGATGCCACAGGAGATTGACCCATGATACGGAGGATCAGCCGATGCCGTTAATCGACCGGCGCCTTCTCACCAATTTCGATTGGACCCTTCTGGGGCTGACCCTGGTCATCGCCGCCCTGGGGGTCGTCAATATCGTCAGCGCCACGGCCTCGTACAATGTTCCCGGAACAGCCTATTACCTGAAACAGTTCTACTGGATCTTGACCGGCCTCTTCCTGGTGCTGGCGCTGAGTAGTGTGGATTATCATCTTCTGGATGATCTGGCCATCTGGGTCTACGGGGTGGTGGTCTTCCTCCTCCTGGTGGTCCTTGTGGCCGGCAAGACCTCCATGGGGGCCACCAGGTGGCTGCATCTGGGGTTCTTCTCCATCCAGCCCTCCGAGCCGATGAAGATCGTCATCATCATCATCTTTGCCCGGCTCTTCTCCCGATATCCGGCCAATTCTACCCTCACTATCAAGGGGATGGCGGTGCCGCTGCTCATTGTCGGGTTGCCGGCGCTGCTCATTATGAAGCAGCCCGATCTGGGGACCGCCATTCTGGTTCTCCTCATTGCCGGTTCCATGATGCTGGCTGTGGGGGTGAACCCCTCCGCTCTCATGGCCGGGGTGGTGGCGGCGGTGCCGGTGATCTATGTGGGGTGGAGTTTTTACCTGCGGGAGTATCAGAAGAATAGGATTCTGGACTTCCTCAACCCGGAACGGTCGCGGCTTGGCAGCGGCTACCACATCATTCAGAGCAAGATTGCGGTGGGTTCCGGGGGATTTTTCGGCAAGGGATACCTGAAGGGGACCCAGACGCAGCTCCGGTTTCTGCCGGAGCAGCATACGGATTTCGCCTTTTCCGTCTTTTCCGAGGAGTGGGGCTTTCTGGGTTGTTTCGTGGTGCTGGCGCTCTATCTCTCCCTTGTCCTCTGGGGGTTGCACATCGCCACCCGCTGCAACGACCGGTTCGGCAGCCTGCTGGCCGTGGGGGTAACCGCCATGCTCTTCTGGCATATCGTCATCAATATCGGCATGGTCATCGGTCTCTTCCCCGTGGTGGGGGTGCCGCTCCCGTTTTTTTCCTACGGCGGGACAGCCATGGTCACCTCCATGATGGGGGTGGCGCTCCTCCTGAATATCAGCATGCGGCGGTTCATGTTCTCGAAAAACTGAGGTTACTGCTTTCCCAGTTCCCGGGAGCGGAGGGTGGCCGCCTCTACGGCGTCCATGACCGTGCCGCGAAAGCCGCGCTGTTCCAGGACGTGGAGACCTGCAATGGTGGTGCCGCCGGGGGAGGTGACCTTTTCCCGCAGGAGTGCCGGGTGTTCCCGGCTCTCCAGAAGAAGCCGCGCCGTTCCCAGTACCGTCTGGGCCGCCAGACCCAGGGCCACTTCCCGGGGGAGACCCTGCTTCACTCCGGCATCGGAAAGGGCCTCCAGGAAGGTGAGGACATAGGCCGGACCGCTCCCCGAGAGCCCGGTGACGGCGTCCAGGAGTTTCTCGTCAAGGACGTAGGCCTTGCCGATGAGCTGGAAGATCTTGCGGGTCAGTTCCAGATCCCCGGGGAGGGAGTGCAGGCCGGCGCAGATGGCCGAGGCCCCTTCCAGGACCAGGGCCGGGGTATTGGGCATCACCCGGGTGACCCGGATCTTTTCCACAAAGGGGGCCTCGATGGTGGCGGTGGAGATGCCGGCCATGATGGTGATGAAGAGAAGGTCACGGGAGACGATGTCGCTGAGAAGGGGATGCACGCTCCCCCAGACCTGTGGCTTCACCGCCAGGATCACCACGTCGCTTGTGGCGATGACCTCCCGGTTGTCCGCTGCCGCTCTGATATTGTAACGGGTCTTGAGAAAGTCGGACCGTTCTGGGGCCGGTTCCGAGACGATGATGGCTGTGGGGGAGACCCCTCCGGCCAGGAGCCCCCTGATGAGCGCCTCCGCCATGTTGCCGCCGCCGATGAAGCCGAATTTATTGGAAAGTGGCATCTTCTGATCCTCCTCGTAGTTCGCGTAACCTAATAGAGAGTCACGTCAAATGTCAACCGAATTCCGCGGGAGAAGGGGATGGCTTCCTGCGCAGGTCCCCCTGCCGCGCAAGGGGGGATGAACAGCTTTTTGTTTGACATTTCGCGGTGATTCGATTAGTTATAGCGGTTGGCTCGGCGACGTTGTCCGCCGTGTAAGGATCGATAAATTGAGGGAATGGAGGCAAGCCATGAGCAAGGTGCTGATCATCGGAGCCGGCGGGGTCGGTCAGGTCGTAACCCACAAGTGCGCCCAACGGAGAGACATCTTCACGGAGATTACTCTGGCGTCCCGCACCAAATCCAAGTGTGACGCCATTGCCGCGCAGTTGAACAACAGTATCTCCACCGCCCAGGTGGATGCCGACAATGTGCCGGAACTGGCGGCGCTCATCCGGCAGCTGCAACCAAAACTGGTCATCAACGTGGCGCTCCCCTATCAGGATCTGCATATCATGGACGCCTGTCTGGAGACGGGGGTCGATTATCTGGATACCGCCAACTACGAGCCGCTGGATGTTGCCAAGTTCGAGTACTCCTGGCAGTGGGCCTATGAGGAGCGATTCAGGAAGGCGGGGCTCATGGCGCTTCTCGGCTCCGGCTTTGATCCCGGCGTGACCAACGTCTATACTGCCCTGGCAGCTAAAAAATATCTGGACGTGGTGGAAGAGCTCGATATCATCGACGCCAATGCCGGTTCCCATGGCCATCCCTTTGCCACCAACTTCAACCCGGAGATCAATATCCGTGAGGTGACCGCCACCTGCCGTCACTGGGAGAACGGGGAGTTTGTGGAAACGCCCCCCCTCACCACCAAGCGGGTCTTCGACTTCCCTGAGGGGATCGGCCCCATGAACATCTATCGCCTCTATCATGAGGAGATGGAGTCCATCGTTAAACATATCCCTACCATCAAGAAGGCCCAGTTCTGGATGACCTTCTCCGACAACTATCTGAAGCACCTGGAGGTGCTGCAGAATGTGGGGATGACCCGTATCGACGAGGTGGAGTTCCAGGGGCAGAAGATCGTCCCCATCCAGTTTTTGAAGGCGCTCCTCCCCGATCCCGGCTCCCTGGGGCCGCTGACCAAGGGGAAGACCTGCATCGGCGTCATCGCCCGGGGGATCAAGGACGGGGAGAGAAAGCAGGTCTACATCTATAACATCTGCGATCACGAGGCATGCTACCGGGAGGTGCAGTCCCAGGCCATCAGCTACACCACCGGGGTTCCGGCGGTGGTTGGGGCCATCATGATGCTCACCGGGAAATGGCATGCTTCGGGGGTATGGAACATGGAGCAGTTCGACCCGGAACAGTTTCTGGAAGTTCTCGGCCCCCTGGGGCTTCCCACGGTGGTGATTGATGGCGGCGACTGGCCGGAGCTGTAAGTTATCCCCATGACCGGTATCGATATCCCGAAAATTCTTGAGCTGGCTCCATCCCCCGCCTATGTGGTGGACCTGGGACGGTTGCGCCATAACCTGGCCATCCTGGAGCAGGTGCAACGGCGCAGCGGGGCGAAGATTCTCCTGGCTCTCAAGGCCTTTGCCCTCTGGGGGCTTTTTCCTCTCATCCGGGAGACGCTGCACGGGGTCTGCGCCAGCTCTCCCTGGGAGGCCCGTCTGGGGCGGGAGGAGTTCGGCCGGGAGCTGCACAGCTTCGCCGCCGCCTTCAAGGAGGATGATGTCCGGGAACTGCTGGTCATCTCCGATCATCTGGTGTTCAACTCTTTCGGTCAGCTGGAGCGATTCCGTCCCCTCTGGGAGAAGGAGCAGGGACGGGTCTCCATCGGCCTGCGGGTAAACCCGGAGCACTCCGAGGGGCATACCCCCATCTACGACCCCTGTGCTCCCTGTTCCCGCTTGGGGATTCCCCGGAAAGAATTTGAAGGGAGGTCCCTGAGCGGAGTCGAAGGACTCCACTTTCACACCCTCTGCGAGCAGCTGTTCGAGCCGCTGGAGCGGACAGCCAGGGCCTTCGAAGAGAAGTTCGGTGAGTTTCTGCCGGGGATGAAGTGGCTCAATCTGGGGGGAGGACATCATATCACCCGGGAAGGGTACGACCTGAACGGCCTGGTGGCACTGGTCGGCTACTTCCGGAATAAATACGGGATTGATGTCTACCTGGAGCCGGGGGAGGCGGTGGCCATCGGCACCGGCATCCTGGTGGCGGAGGTGCTGGACCTGGTGCACAATGAGATGGATATCGCCATCCTGGACGTCTCGGCCACCTGCCACATGCCCGACGTGCTGGAGATGCCGTACCGTCCCGCCATCCTGGGTGGCTTCGACCCCGGGGTAAAAGAGTATACCTATCGTCTTGGTGGACCCTCCTGTCTGGCCGGCGACGTCATCGGCGACTGGTCCTTTGAGCAGCCGCTGAAGCCGGGGGACCGGCTGGCTTTCCTGGACATGGCCCACTACACCATGGTGAAGACGACCACCTTCAACGGCATTCAGCACCCGGCCATCTGCAGCTATGAGCCGGAGTCCGGGGAGCTGAAGGTCATCCGGCGCTTCGGGTACGAGGATTTCAAAAGCCGCCTTTCGTAGGGACGATGCCTCCGTCCCCCTTTTGCCTATAATGTTAGAGAGCGGGCGAGGCAAGCCTCGCCCCTACATAATCCAATTCATACATGGGGTATTATGGAACGCTGGACTATTGCCGACTCCGCCAAGATCTACAACCTGGACAACTGGGGGGCCGATCTCTTCTCCATCAACAAGAAGGGGAATGTCTGCGTCCATCCCTCCTCCTCCTCCAAGTACTCCATCGACATCAGGGAGCTGGTGGACGATCTCATCAAGCGGAAGATCAAGCCCCCCATCCTGATCCGGTTCATGGACGTGCTCCAGGGGCGGATCGCCGCCATCAACCGGGTCTTCAAGAACGCCATCGAAGAGAACGATTACCCGGCCAAGTACCAGACCTTCTACCCCATCAAGGTAAACCAGCAGCGCCAGGTGGTGGAGGCCATCGCCCGGTTCGGCAAGAGATACAATATCGGTCTTGAAGTCGGCTCCAAGCCGGAGCTGGTGGCGGCAATCTCCTTCTCCACGGGGAACAACATCCCCATCATCTGCAACGGCTACAAGGATTCCGAGTATATCGAGACGGTACTCTATGCCAGCCGCATCGGCTTCGATATCACCATTGTCATCGAGAAGCTCTTCGAACTGGAAAAGATCATCGCCCTCTCCAAGAAGACCGGGATCAGCCCGAAACTGGGGATACGGGTCAAGCTCTCCTCCAAGGGGACCGGCAAGTGGGCTACCTCCGGGGGGGAGGACGCCAAGTTCGGGCTCAGGATGTCGGAGATCATCGCCGCCATCCAGACCCTGGAAAAGAACGGGATGGTGGAGTGCGTCAAGCTCCTCCACTTTCACATCGGGAGCCAGATCACCAAGATCGACAAGATCAAGACCGCCCTCATCGAGGGGACCCGGATCTATACGGAGATGCGGAAGATGGGGGTGGGGATCGACTACCTGGACATCGGCGGCGGGCTGGGGGTGGATTACGACGGCTCCAAGTCCAGCTACTTCTCATCCGTCAACTATTCCATCGAGGAGTACGCCAATGACGTCATCTACCAGATCAAGAACATCTGCGACGACGCCGGGGTGGAGTGCCCCAACATCATCTCCGAGTCGGGGCGGGCCACGGTGGCCCACTACTCGGTGCTGGTGACCAATGTGCTCAATACCGATACTTCCAGCCTGATGCCCGATTTCGAAGAGACCCTCAACGGGACGGAAAAGCTGGCCACCACGGTGAAGAAGTTGGTGGATATTTACAAGAGCATCGACCGCTACTCCCTGCGTGAGGACTACCATGACACCATGCAGCTCATTCAGGAGGCGGTGAGTCTCTTCAACCTGGGCTACCTGACCCTCAACGACCGGGCCATGGCCGAGTGGCTCTACGGCAAGATCATCCGGAAGATCAACGGCATCGTGGAGAAGATCAAGCCGATCCCCGAGGAGTTGCAGAATTTCCAGTTGGCCCTGCGTCAGACCTATTTCGCCAACTTCTCCCTTTTCCAGTCGGTGCCCGACTCCTGGGCCATCGATCAGCTCTTCCCCATTATTCCGCTGCAGCGGCTCAATCAGAAGCCGGGGGTCATGGCCTCCATCGCCGACATCACCTGCGACTCCGACGGCGAGATCACCAGCTTTGTGGGGCAGAACGGCCGGACCAAATATCTTCCGCTGCACAAGCTCCGGAAAGACGAGGATTATTTTATCGGCTTCTTCCTCATCGGCGCCTACCAGGAGATCCTGGGGGATATGCACAACCTCTTCGGCGATACTAACGCGGTGCATGTCACCTTTAACAAGAAGACCGGCTACCAGATCGACACGGTCATCAACGGTGACGTCACTTGGGAGAGCCTCAAGTATGTCCAGTACAAGGGGCCGGAGATCCTGAAGCAGGTGCGGGATAACCTGGAGAAGGACGTGGCCCTGAAGAAGGTGACCATCGAGGAGAGCAGTCATTTCATCGAACTGCTGGATCGGACTCTTCTGGGGTATACGTACCTGGGGGAATAGCACCGTTTATCCCTCTCTGCTTGATCTCATCGGCGCGGCGCTTCAGGCATCGCGCCGATGGTCATTGAGCGCCTGCTCTACGACATCACGGATTTCTTGACAAAAAGCGGCGCTTGTCTCATAAGATTACTGCTTATCATCCCTTCTGCTCTGAAAGGAGCCGCACCACATGCGCTGTAGAAGTCATATCTGTCTGGTGCATGACGTCTCCATCGACGCCGCTCTTCCCGCCCTTGATCCCTTGTTACGTCCGTCGGATGTCTACCTGCTGGCCAGCCCCGATCATGAGCCCCAAGCCCGGTGGCTGGAGTCCATACTCCGGCCGGAAGGGATCACGGTGCACCTGAAACTGCTGCGCGACCCCTGGAATGTTGCCGCCGTTCGGGACCAAGTCCTTACCATACTCATGGGGCGTGGCCCCAATGATGTGGGACTCAATCTTTCCGGCGCCTTCGGGCCGGTGGGAATCGGCGCCTATGAGGCCTTCCGGGGAGCCCAGCGCCCCATGTTCTATGTGCATCCTCAGCGGAACTCTCTGGTCTGGGTTTATCCGGAAGAGGGGGAGCGGACCCCGCTCACCGGGCGGATCTCTCTGGTGGATTTTCTCCGTGCCCATGGCGCGACCATCCAGGAGAATCCCGTGGATCTGGCCATGCCCCGGGGGTTGCGCGCCTTGACCCGGGAGCTCATCGGCGGGGTGGAACGGATGGCCAAACCGATGGCAAGCCTCAACTGGTTTGCCTATCATGTGGATGGCGATCGCTGCACCCTTCCCCTGGACAGCGGGTATCAGAAGTGGGGGGATCTTCAGGGGCTCATCGACCGGTTTGCCTCCTTCAACCTGGTGGAACGGTACGGAGACCGGCTCAGGTTTCCCGACGAGGGGGCCCGCCGTTACGTGAACGGCGGTTGGCTGGAAGATCATGTTTTTACCCAGTTGGAGAGTTTTCAGGGGGAATCTTCCCTTGTCCAGGAGATGGCGCGAGGGTTGGAGTATGTGCGCCTCAACGATGCCACGGCAATCAAGAATGAACTGGATGTGGCGTTCCTTGCCCGGAACCGGCTCCATATCATCGAATGCAAGGCCAAGCGATTCCAGTGTACCCTTAACCCGGACGCTCCCGGCGCCGACGCCCTCTACAAGCTGGACGGGGTGCGGCAGCAACTGGGAGGCAAAGATGCCCGGGTCCTCCTGGTGAGCTATCAGCCGCTCCTGGATTCCCACCGGCAGCGGGCCGCGGATATGGGGATCCGGCTCTGCGTCGGTCGTGAAATCCACTATATCAACGAACTCATCCGCGAGTGGGTGGGGACGGATGAAACAGGTTGATGTTCAGGTTGAGGTTAAGGTAAAGGAAAGGGACCTGCATGGATTATCTGGAACCGAAACAGAAAACCGGGCTGGTGGTCGTTATCACCGGAAATGGGAAGGGGAAGAGCTCTTCGGCCCTGGGGATGGTGGTTCGTGCCGTGGGGCATGGTCTACGGGTCTGCGTCATCTCCTTCATGAAAGGAGATCTCTATGCCGGCGAATACGACGGTCTCAAATTCCTCCCCGGCGTGGAGCATCATCTCACCGGAAAAGGTTTTTGCGGTATCCAGGGGAATCCCTATTCCCATGCCGAGCACCGGCGCAATGCCCAGGACGCCATGACCCTGGCAAAAGAAAAGCTCCTCTGCGGCTCTTTCGATATCCTGATCCTTGATGAAATCAATAATTCCCTCAAACTGCGGCTGGTGGATCTTTCCCAGGTGCTGGAACTCCTGGAGCTCAGGCCGCCGGCTCTCCATCTTATCCTGACCGGCCGGGATGCTCATCCGGAGGTCATCGCCGAAGCTCACACGGTCTCCGAGGTTGTGGAGATCAAGCATGCCTACCGGCAGGAGATCGAACCCCAGAAGGGGATTGATTACTGAGTGTCGGTAGAGCTCAGCAGCTACTGAATTTACAATCGAGGTCCCAGCATGGCCCAGGATGAACTCAGCAACCTCAGGATAGACAAACAGCAGGGGGCGAAACGTCCGGCTCGGAAAAAACGGCTCCTCATGGCGGCCCTCCTCGGCGCCGCCGCACTGGTGGCGCTTTTTGTTTCGCGAGGTCTGTTTACCCCGACGGTTGCGGTGGAGAGCGCCACGGTTGCCATGGTCTATCCTTCCCAGACCTTCACGCTCCTCAATGCCAGCGGCTATGTGGTGGCCCAGCGCAAGGCGTCGGTGGCTTCCAAAGCCACCGGGCGGCTGGAGTGGCTGGGGGTGGAAGAGGGGAGCAGGGTCAAGAAGGGGGATATCTTGGCCCGCCTGGAGAATCGGGATGCCGAGGCCGCACGGGATCAGGCCGCTGCCGGGCTGGTCACCTCACGCTCCACCCTGGAAGAGGTCAAGGCCGAGCTGCAGGATGCCACCCTGAACTATGATCGTCAGAAGGATCTGGTGGGGCAGGGGATCACCTCCCGGGCCGAGTACGACGTGGCCGAGGCCCGTTATCGCCGGGCAACGGCGGCGGTATCCGGCGCCACATCGGCCATCAGAGGGGCTGAGGCGTCCCTCCGGGGGGCGGGCGTGGCCCTGGAGTATACCCTCATCCGCGCCCCCTTTGACGGAGTTGTCCTGACCAAGAACGCCGACATGGGGGATATCGTCACCCCGCTGGGAGCTGCAGCTAACGCCAAGGCCGCGGTGGTAACCCTGGCGGACATGGATTCACTCATGGTGGAGACCGATGTCTCCGAAGCCAACCTGGAAAAGGTTCAGGTGGGGCGCCCCTGCGAGATCCTTCTTGACGCTTTTCCCGACAGCCGGTTCCGGGGGGTGGTGCATACCATCGTCCCCACCGCCGACCGGAGCAAGGCCACGGTCATGGTGAAGGTCAGGTTCGTGGACAAGGATCGTCGTGTCCTGCCGGAGATGAGCGCCAAGGTGGCGTTTCTGGAGCGGCCGGTAACCCCTGCGGAGCAGAAGCCCAGGACAGCGCTTAACCCGGCGGCGGTGGCCACCCGTAACGGGAAGTCGGTGGTGTTCAAGGTAGCGGGGAGCAAGGTTCTGGAGACGCCGGTTCGTCTGGGGAGCAAGCTGGGTGAGATGCAGGAGGTCCTTTCCGGGGTCAAGTCCGGGGACAAGATCGTCCTCAAGCCGCTGGAGAAGCTTGTCAACGACTCGAAAATCAAGGTGGCAGAAAAATAGAGGTGAACTCGGTTTTTGAGGGCGAGGATGGGGCAGGATTCAGGTTGATAGGCTGAAGGCTGAAGACTATTAAGGAAACCTCTGAAAAATCAATAAAGGCGACATCTTAGAGACGGGTTTATTCTTCAGCCTTCAGCCTTAATCCTTAATCACTGAGTTACGATAAATCAAAGGACACTTGGTGTCTTTGAACTCCGATCCAGCCAAATTGCACAATCGCAGGCCTGACCCTCAGCCTCTCCCAGGCCTGACCCTCAGCCTCTCCAGCTCATAATTGATGCCGACCCCTTGGCCTCGCCATCACCCCCCCGTATGGCTGGCGGCAAATGGGTGCGGTCACAAATGGTTGGTAAAAAATGGGAGGAATGGGTGGTGGGTGGGGTCATCAGCCTTCATTATTTGAAGGGAGGGCAGTTTTCTTCAGTATCATACCCAAGATAGTAGTATCCAGACCAGAGCAACTTGCTATCATAAGCCTTGCCACTCCATACTGTGAACCGGATACCCTCTGCCGTGGTGCAATATTTGAATTTCTCTTGTAAACTTTTTTTGCGCCCGTGTAACAGGTTTTTGACAACTGCATCGTTTTCGGAACTATTTATTACTCCGACTCCAAGTTCAATTCTCTTTTTGGAAGAAACAACGTAAAAACTTGTATCACCCGCCAGATTAGTATCCCGTATCTCATCGCGCAAGGCATTGCACTCTTTCCCGTGATGTGCCTTTTTGACTATCATGGCTTGAACAAGAGCATTGCCGTCACCAAGTTCGACGACGGTTACCAGCGCCCCTTTTTTTACGCCACTATTCTTGATGCCCATGCAGTTGCCATGTAACCAGCCAATGCATCCGTCAAGATCGTCCATACGGCAGCCATCCACGGCATGCGAAGTGGAAACAGAGTACAAAACCAGCATGACCACGCCCAAAAGCAGAGCAGTGGTCTGGTTGACAGTTCCAAGGTATCCTTTCATCTTATCTCCCGTTAAAGGACCAATGAGGCGCATCATGGACATGTTTAATTAATCCGTATGAAGCCCCAACTTCATGCAGAAGTTTGTTGGCGTTGACATCGCTTTTGTATTCCACCGCTACTTCGACATTATCCTTCTTCTTTATTTTGATGGTGCCCACCCACTTCTCGAAGGTGATATCGATTGCTTTACCAAGTATATGGTTGCTCGTCAAGGCGGGCGCCACGGTGCTTTTCGGTGGAACAGCTAAACCGAATCCGTCCACCATTTCTTGCGCTGCAAGCTTGCTCTTTTGGTCGTCACCATGATCCCAATCGATGTTGACACCAGCCACTTTGGATGGCTCGGAAGTCTTGCATTTTCCCAAGGCTATCTTCCAGGACCAGTGGAATAAGTAGGCGCGCAGGGGACTTCTTTTTGTGGTGCTGACAGTGAATTTGATCCCTGCGTTGGTCAGTGCCTTGAGAAAAGAATCGACATTTGACTTGAATCCCACTTCCAGGTCGTTTAGTGCCGTACTCTGAGTAGCATTGGTCTCCGCCCAAGTCACCCAATACTTGCCACTTTTGATCGGCGTATCAACGGTTTCTTTCAGTTGCTTCGACCAGTGCTCAATTTGATGCGAACTACCAGTTGCATGGACAATGTTATTAATCCTGTCTAATTTAGGTGTCCCCACGGGACCCGGAGTTGCTGTCGCTCCAAGGCAAAGAGTGCCGTCCTTGATGATTTCACCATAAATACCCAGTGGTCCGGGGATTCGATATCTGGACATTTGTTAACTCCTTGGTAATAATTGAAATCTCCTCTATTTTCTCAAGAATAGCTGAACGAGGCACGTGAAGCTTACCCGTGTTTTATGAAAAAATCACTCCTTATCTCTTCCGGAATGACGAGATAGTCATCTTTATTTCCGCGCGAAAACCGGGACAGATTTTTTTAACTAATTAAGCTCCAAAATTTTCCAGGTCTACCGGGTTTACGAAAATCCAAACGGATTTCTATTCATTTCACTCCCGAGTTTCGACTATTTTGTGCCCGGACTATGTCATTAATATTTCACGACTATCAATTACTATATCTCCTTGAAACGATATCTATAGAGACCATTTTTAGCCACGCTTCCCTTGTCATTTCCTCCCGCAGCTGCTAGAGTCGCGACTGTTGTAGAATATTCAACACCTACCTCTGAATATTCTCCACTCTTCCCTTTTTCCCCGTAGCGACGACAGTGACCTCTGGAAGAGTTGTCTGTTAAATCAGTCGCCTGCCGTGTAGCCACGAGTTGGCACGATTCCTGATAAGAGCTGCCGGTACGGTGGGGAGGTTGGTCATGGGCTCTAAATCCGGAAGTAGTTGGTTTCTCATCTGCACGGTGATCGTCCTTCTCGTGTTTCTCGCCTTCAGGGTCCGGGTGGGGGGGAGAGGGAGTGTCACTGCGGGGCACGGCTGCGGCGGTTGCGCAACATCCACCGGCTGTCAATCGGATAAACAGAGATAACAAAGGAGATTCTATGTGGGTATCATCAGCAAAATTGTCGGCGCGGCTGCTGGTTGTCATGGGGGTGCTTTTCTGCGCCGTCACCGCCGGCGCCTTCTCCCTGGGGAAGTATGAAAAGATCAAGGCAACGGCCGGGGTGGTATCCCTCCCTGCTGCCACCTTTGCCGACGGCAAGGCCCGCTTCTATCGCTTCGACGATGGCGGGAAGGAGATCGCCTTTTTCGTGGTCAAAGCCCCGGACGGGAGCTTTCGCACCGCCTTCGATTCCTGCGATGTCTGCTATCAGGCAAAAAAAGGGTATGAGCAGCAGGGGAACAAGATGAATTGCAAGAACTGTAATCAGAAATTTGCCATCGACCGGATCGGCCCCAATGCCGCCGGAGGGTGCAATCCTTCGTTTCTCCCCCATCAGCTCAAGGGGGGGAGTGTTATCATTACCGTCGTGGACCTGAAGGCGGGATCCCGGTTTTTTTAACCGGCAAGGGAGCGACGAAGAGCCATGCAACTGCATACCATCTCTCTCAATAACCTCAAACGCCGCAAGGCCAGGATGGCTTTTCTGACCATCGGCCTGGCAGTGGGGATCGCCACCATCGTCACTCTGGTGACTCTTACCAGCTCCATGTCCGGGGATATCCAGCGGAAGATGGAGGAGTTCGGGGCCAATATCCTCATCACCCCCCAGAGTAACGGTCTCTCCATGAACTACGGCGGCATCACCCTGGGGGGCGTTACCTTTGATCAGCGTGAAATCAGGGAGCGTGACCTGGCCACCATCAGCGGTATCAAAAACAGCAAGAACATCTCCACCATCAGCCCCAAGGTGCTGGGTGGGATCAGGGTAGGGGGGCACGACGTCCTGCTGGTGGGGGTGAATTTTGTCAGCGAACTCAAGATGAAGCAGTGGTGGCAGATTTTCGGCCAAGCCCCAAAGGATGAGCATGAACTCCTGCTGGGGAGTGACGCGGCCAAAGTCCTCAGTGTTGACACCGGGGGGAGCATCCTGATCAAGGGGGAGAGTTTCAAAGTGGCCGGCATCCTCGGTCAGACCGGCTCCCAGGACGATTCCCTCCTCTTTGTCTCCCTGAAAAAAGGGCAGTCGCTGCTGGGTAAGGAAGGGAAGATCTCGTTGGTGGAGGTGGCGGCCCTCTGCTCCGGCTGTCCCATCGCCGACATGGTGACCCAGATCGCGGAGAAGCTCCCCGATGCCCGGGTCTCCGCCATCCAGCAGGTGGTGGAGGGGCGGCTCAAGGCGCTGGGGCAGTTCAGACGCTTTTCCTATGCCATGGCCGCCGTGGTGCTCTTCATCGGCTCACTCATCGTCTTCGTCACCATGATGGGGAGTGTGAACGAGCGAACCACCGAGATCGGAGTGTTCCGGGCCATCGGTTTCCGCAAGTCCCATATCATGCGGATCATCCTGCTGGAGGCGTTTCTGGTGAGCCTGCTGGCCGGGATTCTGGGGTATGCCTTCGGCATGGTGGGGGCAAAGGTGGCGCTCCCGTTCATGGCGGAAAGCGGCGATGCCCAGCTCCTCTGGGATAGCTCCGTGGCCTTCGGCGCTGTCGGGCTGGCGGTGGCCCTGGGGGTGGTAGCCAGCATCTACCCGGCACTCCATGCGTCCAGGATGGACCCCACCGAAGCGTTACGCGCTCTCTGAGAGAAGGAACATCATGGC
The DNA here is from genome assembly GCA_903902855.1 of uncultured Geobacter sp. Taxonomy (GTDB): domain Bacteria; phylum Desulfobacterota; class Desulfuromonadia; order Geobacterales; family CAIOGM01; genus CAIOGM01. The sequence continues at coordinate 95,837 of CAIUWK010000026.1, forward strand.
ACTCATAGAAATCAGAAATATAGCCAAGGAGTACCGGAGTGGTGATGAAATCGTTCAGGCACTACGCGGGGTGGACATCACCATCCAGGCCGGTGAGTTCATCACCATCATGGGGCAGTCCGGTTCCGGCAAAAGTACGCTCCTCTCCGTCCTGGGGGGGATGAATCATCCCACGTCGGGAGAGGTGGAGATGGCCGGGGTCAAACTGTACGAGCTTCCCGGCGAAAAGCTGGCGGACTTCCGGGCCGAAAACCTGGGGTTTGTCTTTCAGTCGTTTCATCTGATCTCCTACCTCACCGCCGTGGAGAATGTCATGCTGCCGCTGGCCATCGTCAAGATGAGCAGTTCGGCCAAGAAGGCCGCTGCCTGTCAGGCTCTGGAGCGGGTGGGGCTGGGGAAGAAGCTGGACCGCCTCCCCAACCAGCTCTCCGGCGGCGAACAGGAACGGGTGGCCATTGCCCGGGCCATCGTCAATAATCCCCATATTCTTCTGGCGGACGAGCCCACGGGGAACCTGGATTCAAAGAGCAGCCAGGAGGTGATGGGGCTCTTTCAGGAGCTAAACGTTGCAGGGCAGACCGTGGTCATGGTGACGCACAACCCGGACAACGGGGCCTACTCCCATCGGACCATTACCCTGAAGGATGGCGCTGTCATGGCCCCGGAACTCGTATGAAGTCCTGGATACGGCCGGTCATCCTGCTTCTGGTCATCATCGGCATCACCCTGCTTCACTACCTGACCCCGCTGAAGCTGCATTTTCTGCACGATATCTTCCAGCGGCTCTATTATCTACCAATTATCCTGGCCGCCTTCTGGTATGGTCTTCGTGGCGGCCTGGCCTGCTCCCTTCTGGTCAGTTGCGTCTATGCCCCCCATATCCTCTTCCAGTGGGGTGGGGAGCTGACCCTGGAGATGGAGAAATATCTGGAGATTCTACTCTATAACATCGTCGGCGGCATAACCGGTTTTTTGTCCCAGAAAGAGCGGGAGCGGAGCGCCCAGCTGCAGGAGACCGCCAAGGGGCTGGCCGAATCCTTTGAAACACTCCGGGCCCAGTCGGAACGAATCACCCTGATCGAGGGGGAACTCCGCCGGGCGGAAAAACTTTCGACACTGGGAGAGATGGCTGCGGTGCTGGCCCATGAGATCCGCAATCCGCTGGGTTCCATCCGGGGTACCGCCGAGATCCTGAGAGACGACTACCGACCCGGCGACCCCAAATACGAGTTCATCGAGATCCAGATCAAGGAGACGGAGCGCCTCAACCGGGTGGTGGAGGATTTTCTGCAGATGGCGCGGCCGCAACCGCCGGAGATGCAGTCATGTCTTGTGCAGGAAGAGCTGGAAACCATGGTGACCCTGGTGGCGCAGGATGCCCGGAGGCGACAGATTCAACTTCTGCTGCACCCTTCGGTGGTCCCCCTGATACTCAAGGCCGATGGGGAGAAACTTCGCCAGGCCTTTCTGAATATCATCCTCAACTCCCTGCAGGCCACCCCTGCCGGTGGAGCGGTAGTCATCTCCACCAGGATTGATCAGGGGACGGCATGCGAGATCACGTTTCATGATTCCGGCCAGGGGATCGAGGCCGAGGCGCTGGAGCGGATCTTTGAACCCTTTTTCACCTCCAAGCCCGACGGTACCGGGTTGGGGCTGGCCATTACCAGGAAGATCATCGAGATTCATGGGGGGAGCATGGCGGTGACAAGTGAAGCGGGGCACGGCACAACCGTCACGGTGAGGTTGCCGCTGCTGACTGCGGCAGAGGGGGGAGCGTGAAGGCGAAGATCCTGGTAATAGATGACGATACTTCCCTCCGGCGGGTGCTTGAATACAACCTGCAGGAAGCGGGGTACGAGGTCCGGACGGCAGCCTCAGGGGAAGAGGGGGTATACCTATTCGAGCAGCAGCAGCCGGACCTGGTCATCACCGACATGAAGATGCCCGGCATGGATGGGCTCACGCTGCTCAAAGCGGTGAAGGAGCGCTCACCGGAAACCCTGGTGGTCATCATCACCGCCTTCGGCACCATCGACCTGGCGGTGGAGGCGATGAAGGCCGGCGCCTACGACTACATCACCAAACCGTTCAACCGTGAGGCCCTCAGGCTGACCATCGGCAAGGCGCTCCAGTTCAGCGGTCTGGCCCAGGAGAATCGGCGTCTGAAGAGCCAGCTGGCGGACAAGGCCGATTTCCGCACCATCATCGGCACTTCCCCGAAGATGGAGCAGCTCTTCCAGGTCATCAGGAAGGTGGCCGATACCGAGGCCGCAATACTGATAACCGGCGAATCCGGCACGGGTAAGGAGCTGGTCGCCCGCTCCATCCATGCCAACAGTTCCCGCAGGGATGCTCCTTTTCTGGCCATCAACTGCGCCGCCATCCCCCGCGACCTGCTGGAGAGCGAGCTGTTCGGTCATGTGAAGGGGGCCTTTACCGGTGCGGTGCGGGACAAAAGCGGCAAATTCCAGATGGCGGAAGGGGGGACCCTCTTCCTGGACGAGGTGGGGGACCTCCCCCTGGAGTTGCAGCCCAAGCTCCTCCGGGCGCTCCAGGAAAAGGAGGTGACGCCGCTGGGGGGGACAACGCTGCAGAGGCTGGACGTTCGCATCGTTGCCGCCACCAATATGGATATTGACCGGGCCCTGGCAGCGGGTAATTTTCGCGAAGACCTCTACTACCGGCTGGCGGTCATCCCCCTGGAACTGCCGCCGCTGCGGGAACGGCCCACGGATATCCCGCTCCTGATCCGCTACTTCTGCGGCAAACACCAGGGGGAAAAGGTTCTCTTCGATGCTGATGCCCTCAACGCTCTGGTTGCGTACTCCTGGCCCGGCAATGTGCGTGAATTGGAAAACAGCGTGGAGCGGATGCTCATCATGCGCAACAGCGAGATGATCACCCGTGAAGAACTCCCGGACAAGATTCTGAAAGATTACCGGCAGCGCCCCACCGGGGCGGGGGTGATCAACCTCCCCGATGAGGGGTATTCCCTGGAACAGCTGGAGCGGGAGGTGGTGGTGAACGCCCTGGAGCGTAACGACTGGAATCAGACCGCTGCCGCCCGTTTTTTGCGGATTCCCCGCCACACCCTCATTTACCGGCTGGAAAAATACGGGATCACGCTTCCGGAGAAGGAGAACAGGGGATGACGAAACGGATTTTTCTTCTCACCATGACGCTCTGCATCGTTCTTGCCGCGACTCTCTCCTCTGCGGCGGAGACGCTCCCGCCGGAAAATCTGGGGAGTCTGATCGCCACCGCCCTGGCCGATAACCCGGAGCTGAAGTCGTCCCTTTCCCGCTGGCAGATGTTCGTCAACCGATCCCGGCAGGCAGGCCTCCTGGAAGATCCCATGTTCATGTTCAAACTCCAGAATATGGTGGCTCGGGAGCCGCTGGCCTTTGACAAGGATCCCCAGACCGCCAAAGTGATCGGCATTACCCAGCAGTTCCCCTTCTGGGGGAAGCGTGCCCTCAGGCGGGAAGTGGCCAAACAGGAGGCGGAATCCTATAAGTGGGCTCTGGAAGAGCGTAAGCTGGAGCTGGTCCGGATGGTCAAGGAAGCCTACTACCAGCTCTACGCCGTGGACAAATCTCTGGAGATCGTGGCGAAGAACCTGAGAATCCTCTCCGACTTCACGACCATTGCGGAGTCCAGGTACTCGGTGGGGCAGGGGGTGCAGCAGGATATCTTCAAGGCCGCTCTGGAAAAATCCAAGCTCCTTGAGCTGCAGATCACCCTGAAACAGCAGCGGACGAGCCTGGAAGCCACCCTGAACTATCTCCTCTTCCGTCCCGAAGCCACCCCCGTCGGCAGGATTGCCGATTTCCGGCTTCCCACGCTCTCTCTGACTTCCCGGCAACTGAAAGAGCGCGCCTTTGACCAGAGACCTCAGCTCAAGAGTCTGACCACTCTGGCAAACAAGGGGGAGACGGCAAGGGAGTTGGCGCTGAAAGAGAGTTATCCCGACTTCAATCTTTCCCTGGAGTACATGTTCCGGGAAGAGTCCATGAACGATCCGGGGTACAACATGTTCTCCCTGGGGGTGACCTTTAACCTGCCGCTGCAACGGGAGCGCCGTCAGGCCATGGTCGCGGAGGCGTCGTCGGAAACGGTCATGTCCCGGGAAGAGCTGAATGCCTTCAAAAACAGTATCGCCTATTCGGTGAACGACCTGCTGGCCCAGATGGAGCGCCGCCGGAAACTGGTGGAGCTCTACCAGGGAGGGATCATCCCCCAGGCGGAGCAATCCCTGGAGTCGGCGGTCATCAGCTACAAGGTGAACAAGGTGGATTTCCTGACCCTTCTGGATGGGAGGGTGAACCTGTTCAACTACGAACGGGAGCTGTACGACTCCCTGGCCGACTACATGATGAAGCTGGCCCAACTGGAAGCGGTGGTGGGGATGGAACTCACCGCATCGCCGCTTCAGGTAAATCCAGGCAAAGAATATCCGTAACTGCTCAGGTTGATAGGTTGAAGGCTGAAGACTATGAGGGAAAACTTCACAAAATCAATAAAGGCGACCCATACGACACGGGTTTAACCTTCAGCCTTCAGCCTTGATACCTGAGAAGCTACATCCAGGCAAAGAATATCCCTACGAGGTGCATGACATGTCTCTCCAGAAAAGAATAACCATACCCCTGATCCTCCTGAGTATTGTCGCCCTGTCCGGTGGCGGCTGGTACACGTGGCAGCATAAGGGGCATGACCATGCCGCCGAAGGGAAACCGGCCCAGGGGAAACAGCTCTATACCTGCTCCATGCACTCCTTCATCATCAAGGAGAAGCCGGGAACCTGTCCCATCTGCGGCATGGAATTGATCAAGAAACTTGACTCCGCTCCAGGTGGAGGAGGGGAGTCAACCAAGCAGCTGGGAGAGATGCTGGGGCATGTCTCCCTCTCGCCGACCCAGCGAGTCATGGCCAACGTGGCCACCGTAGCGGCGAAACAGATGACCCTGGACAAGGAGATCAACGCCGTGGGGATCGTCCAGTACGACCAATCACGGCAGGCCAAGGTCACGGCCTGGATCGCCGGCCGCATCGACAAACTGCACGTGAACAAGGTCGGGGATATCGTCAGCAAGGATAAGCCGGTGGCCGAGATCTATTCACCAGACCTTCTGGCGACTCAGCAAGAATACCTGCTGGCGATCAGGAGCCGGGACCAGTTAAAAAGCTCGCCCATTGCCTCGATTTCCCAGAGTGGCGAGGGGCTGGTAACGTCGGCTAAACAACGGCTGATGCTCTTCGGGGTCAAGGAAAGCCAGATCGCCGACCTGGAAAAGGCAGGCAAGCCGAACATTCGGCTTCCCATTTATACCCCGCTCTCAGGTGTCGTTATCGAAAAAATGGTCCAGGAGGGGCAGTATGTCAACACGGGAGAGGTGCTGTTCAATATTGCCGATCTCTCCAGAGTCTGGGTGGAGATCGACGTCTTTGAGAGCGAGGTTCCCTACGTGCGGGTGGGGCAGCAGGTGGAAATCCGTTCCTCGGGGGATCAGCATCTGGCGGTTCACGGCAGGATCGGTTTTGTCTATCCCTTTCACGATCCCAAGACGCACACCGTCAAGGCACGTGTTGAACTGGCCAATACCGGCGGAAAGTTGAAACCTGACATGTTCGTCAACGCTATCATCAGGGTTCCGCTGGTCACGGGGATCGTCATCCCGGTGACGGCGGTCATTGATACCGGCAAGCGCCAGGTGGCATGGGTGGAAACAGCGCCAGGCATGTTTGAACCACGGGACGTCCTGGTGGGCGAGCGGGTGGAGGGCAAACTTCAGATTCTGTCCGGCCTTAAAGCGGGCGACAAGGTCGCGGTATCCGGTGGCTACCTGATCGACTCAGAATCGCAGTTACAAACGGGGACCGGGGACCAGGGACCGGGTAAAGCGGGGACTGGGGATCGGGGACCGGGTATAACAGGGACTGGGGACTGGGGACCGGGGACCGGTAAAGGCGGGCATGAGGGGCATACGCCGGCTGTGGCGCCTCCAAAGAGCCCTGCAAAGAAGGGGACGTTACAGATGGATGACATGAAAATGTGACTAAAACAGGCACGAGGCACCGGGCACGAGGCGCGAGGTGAAATCCTTCAACCCCGACGCCCTCCTGCCTGGTGCCAAGAGCCTCGCGCCTGGGGCCAGGATTTATCATGATAGAAAAGATTATTGAATATTCCGCCCGTAACCGGGTCATTGTTCTGATGCTCTTCGGGCTGATCATCGCCTGGGGGGTCTGGTCAGTTTATAAAACCCCGGTGGATGCGATTCCCGACCTGTCGGACAACCAGGTAATCGTGTTTACCGACTACCCTGGCCGTTCGCCCCAAGTGGTGGAAGACCAGGTGACGTATCCGCTGGCGGTCAACCTGCAAGGTCTCCCCCAGGTCCGGGCCGTACGGGCCTCCAGCGCCTTCGGCTTCTCCATGATCTACGTGATCTTCGAGGACAAGGCCGACATCTACTGGGCGCGGACCCGCGTCCTGGAGCGGCTGAACTATGCGGCCTCGCTGCTCCCCCCCGGTGTGGTGCCGACACTTGGTCCTGACGGCACCGGCGTGGGGCATGTCTTCTGGTACTCCATCGAGGGAAAAGGGTATGACCTGGAGCAGCTTCGGACCCTGCAGGACTGGTTCGTCCGGTATCAGCTCAACACCGTGCAGGGGGTGGCCGAGGTTGCCTCCATCGGTGGGTATGTGCGCGAGTACCAGATCGATCTGGACCCTAACAAGTTGTTTGCCTATAACGTCAAGATGGGCAAGGTCATTGACGCGGTCAAAGCCTCCAACAAGGATGTTGGGGGACGGCTGATCGAGCAGGCCGACGCCGAGTACCTGATCCGGGGACGGGGGTATGTGAAGAGCAAGGCGGATCTGGAAAATATCGTGGTGGGGAGCGATCAGCGGGGGACCCCCATCTATCTCCGGAATCTGGGTACCGTGCAGATGGGAGGGGCCATCCGCCGCGGCCTGCTGGAGATGAACGGTGATGGTGAAGCGGTTGGCGGCATTGTGGTCATGCGCTATGGCGAGAACGCCAAGGAGGTCATCGACCGGGTCAAGCTGAAAATCACGGAACTGGAAAAAGGACTCCCCCCGGGGGTGAAGATCGGAGTCTCCTATGACCGCTCCGACCTGATCCAGCGGGCCATCGATACCCTGAAACATAACCTGCTGGAGGAATCGGTGGTTGTCTCGCTGGTGATCCTGGTCTTCCTGCTCCACTTTCAGAGCGCCCTGGTGATTGTGCTGACCCTCCCCATCTCGGTGCTCATCGCCTTCATCACCATGAAGCTCATGGGGGTCAGCTCCAACATCATGTCCCTGGGGGGGATCGCCATCGCCATCGGGGTTCTGGTGGATGCCGGGGTGATCATGGTGGAAAACTGTTATCGCCATCTGTCGGAGATGCCTCCCGAAGAACGGGCCGGCAAACGGCTGGAGGTCGTCATTACCTCGGCCAAACAGGTGGGACGGGCTATTTTCTTCTCCCTGGCGATCATCGTCCTCTCCTTTGTGCCGGTGTTCATGCTGGAGGGGCAGGAGGGGAAGCTGTTCCATCCTCTGGCTTTCACCAAGACTTTCTCCATGATGGGATCGGCTGTCATCGCCATCACCCTGGTGCCGGTATTGATGTACTACTTCATGCGGGGGAAGATGCCGCCGGAGAGTTCCAACCCGGTTTCCACCTTTTTTATCAGGCTCTACTCGCCGGTCATCCGCTGGGTCCTCGTCTGGAAGAAAACCACCATCGCCCTGAACCTCCTGGCTCTGGCCATTGCCGTGCCGCTGTTCATGAACCTGGGGAGCGAGTTCATGCCTCCTCTGGACGAGGGGTCGCTCCTCTATATGCCGGTCACGCTCCCCAACGTCTCCATTACCGAGGCCAAACGGATCATCCAGGTACAGGACCGGATTATCAAGAGCGTTCCCGAGGTGGAACATGTCCTTGGCAAAGTGGGCCGGGCCGAAACCTCCACTGACCCGGCGCCGGTCTCCATGTTCGAGAGCATAATCATTCTCAAGCCCAAGGATCAATGGCGACCGGGGATCAAAAAAGCCGATATTGTGGCCGAACTGGATACCAAACTGCGACAGATCGGGGTGCGTAATGGCTGGACTCAGCCGATCATCAACCGGATCAACATGCTTTCCACCGGGGTGCGTACCGATCTGGGGGTCAAGATTTTTGGTAATGATCTGAATGTTCTCAAGGATCTGGCGCTTCAGGCCGAGGCGATCCTCAAGCCGATCCCCGGCGCTGCCGACGTGGTGGCTGAGCGGGTCACCGGTGGCAACTACCTCGACATCGACATCGATCGCGAGGCGGCGGCCCGCTATGGCGTCAACGTGACTGATATCCAGGATGTCATCGAGACCGCTCTGGGTGGCGCCACACTCTCCACCACGGTGGAGGGGCGTAACCGTTTCCCCATCCGGATCCGCTATCTGCGGGACTACCGCGATAACATCCCGGCCATCCGGCGGATTCTGGTCTCCGGCATGGAGGGCGCCCAGGTGCCTCTTTCCCTGGTGACGAAACTGAAGGTCTCCACCGGCGCCCCGGAGATCAACAGCGAAGGGGGGCTTCTGCGATCGCTGGTTTTTCTTAACGTTCGGGGGCGGGACATGGGGGGCTTTGTCACCGAGGCCAAGCAGGTCCTGGATAAGAACCTCAAACTCCCTCCCGGCTATTACGTTGCCTGGTCCGGCCAATGGGAAAACCAGATCCGTGCCAAGGCCCGACTGCAACTGCTGGTGCCGGCAGGGATTCTGATTATCTTCATCCTTCTCTACTTCACCTTCCACTCGGCCCTGGAGGCGAGCATGGTCATGCTCTCGGTCCCCTTTGCCCTGATCGGCGGCGTCTACCTGGTTTCGGCCCTGGGGTATAACCTGTCGGTGGCGGTCTGGGTGGGGTTCATCGCCCTCTACGGCATCGCCGTGGAGACCGGGGTGGTCATGGTCATCTATCTGCACGAGGCCCTGGACAAGAAGCTGATCAACGGCCCCTGCACGGAACAGGATATCTATGACGCCACCTTCGAGGGGGCGGTGCTCCGTCTGCGCCCCAAGCTGATGACCGTGGCGGTGGCGCTTCTGGGGCTGATTCCAATCATGTGGTCCACGGGTACCGGGGCTGATGTGATGAAACCCATTGCTGCCCCAATGATCGGCGGCATGATCTCGTCGGCAGTGCATGTCCTCATCATGACTCCGGTGATCTTCGTGATCATGAAGAAGCGGGATCTGCGGAAAGGGAGACTCCATTATTCCGGAATGAAACACTGAAGCAACCACCAACCAAAAGGAGACGTAACCATGAAAAGGACAACCGTAGTGATGGCAGCACTTTTTTCCCTGGCACTCCCCATGGCCTCGTTCGCGGCCCACGACCATGGCGCCATGCACGGCGACATGGCGGAGATGGGGAGCCCGGCTCATGAGGAGGTCATTGACGGCGTCAAGGCGACTTTCAAGGTGCTGAACATGAAAGAACATCTGAAGGGGCAGGCTCTCCCCAAGGGGATGACCGAGACCCATCACATCATGGTGGAGTTCAAGGAAGCAAAAACCGGAAAGTCCCTGACCGAAGGTGAAGTCAAGATGAAAGTCCTGGGACCGGACAAGGGAGAGCAGACCAAGGAGTTGATGGGAATGCAGGGGCACTTCGGCGCCGACTTCAATCTGTCTCAAAAGGGGAAATACGGAGTGATGTGCAAGATCCTGCTGAAAGACGGGAAGGTGAGAAGCAGCAAGTTCTGGTACACGGTGAAGTAGCAGTACGTTGTCACGTTACGGAAAAAAGGCACTTCAACCGCCGATAACGCCGATTAGCGCCGAGGAAGCCAGGCACTAAGTCTCAAGCCTTTGACTTGTCTGCGTGTGTCGGTGTTAATCGGCGGTTTACTGATTTATTGAAGATTATTTGTTACCTCCCCCCATCCCCGGTAACCTTGGCGCGGGTTGCGATCTCTTTTCTTACCCGATCCAGAGCCGTTGTCACCGATTCATGGGGGCTCTTGAGCAGTGCCTCCGACTTTTGATACTCCTCCAGGGCCCCCTCCAGCTCCCCGGCAAGTTCACGGCAGACCCCCAGGTCATATTCAAGACTGGGGGATGTCGCGGGAAAGCGCGCCGCTTTCTCCCAGAGGACGCAGGCCCGGTCAGGGCGGTTCTCCTCGGCTGCCAGTATCCCCTGAATAAAGAGATCCCTCCCTTCTCCCGACGGAATCCCCTCGGACGAGTTCATGATGGGAACCTCCACCGGGACGAAGTGTGGCGCAATATCCTTGCGGAACTCCTTCAGGATCAGCTCTTCCACCTGCCGGAGAAGTTCTTCCCTGCCGGAAACCGCAGTGGGGGTGTCGCCGCAGGTCACAGCCGAGCTTTTCCCCTTGATGCTCTTCCCATAGGAAATTCTGCCTTTTTCCGTGACGATGAGCCGGGGGGAAAAGGTCATCCGGAGATCCCGTTGGGTACAGGGGACCGAGGCGTCACCCCACCGGAGACATCCTCCATCCTCATCGGCTCTGAGACAGACCGTCCGTTGCTCCCGGGGTTGCCTCTCCTCGAAATCCACAGTGACGGTTCCCGTCAGAACTCCCTCAGCGCCGGCGGCACGACCGATGGCCACGGCATCGGCATCGGAGAACTGCTTGCCAAGAGTCGCTCCCGCTGCCGCGCCGACCTTTCCCGCATCGTTGAGGGTGAAGTAAGGATGCCCATCAATACTGATTCCGATCAGCGATTTTTTCAGGGCTCCGGCGAAGGAGCCGTCGGTGTCCCCCGCAAGAGGGATGACAGCCACCTGACGCGGCCGGGCGGGGTCAAAGATACGGGCCGGGACGATCTTGGCGGTCCTGATTGTGGGTGGCGGCGCGCAGGCCGCCAGCAGGAGGGGGAGCAGCAGCAGGGGGAAAAGTCGGGACATGGGGTTTCCTCAGAGGGTATAAAGCGTGTCGTCATGGGCGGGAGGGGTGTATTTTTGTTTCAGTCCCTTGAGTCCCTGCCGGGTAAAGAGGTTATCCATATTCTCATCGTCAAAGAGTTCCCCCATCTCCGCCTCCAGTTCTTCCGGGTCGGCGCCTGACTCCAGCCGGCGGATCGCCTCCTCCATGGGCCCCAGGTTCATGCCGGTGGTTTCGGAGAGCTTGCGCATGAATCTGGCCATGGCCCGGGGGTCGTTTTCATCCACCCCTTCCATATCACCTGCCAGAGACATCATGGCCTGTTCCAGCTTCTCGTCATCCATCTCCGGCATACCGGGGAGCGGTTCCTCCGACTCTGCGCGGTTTTTGGAGACGGCAAACCGGGAGACCTGACGCTCCAGTTGCACCCTGCCGCAGCGGGGACAGTCAGGCTGTTTCTCTGTGTTTACCCGGCGGGAGAGAAAATTGAAGATGGTGTGACAGTCATTGCAATAAAATTCATAGACCGGCATGGAGCGTGCCTCCCTGGTGGTTGCGATATGGTTACCATTCTCGTGAACATAATGAATCACCGGGCAGTGGTCAAGGGAAAATAGCCCCTGGACGCTCATGGCGGAGAACCGTACGGTGCGAGAGAGCGCCGCTGAGTCAAATAACCACATTCCTGCGGTGCATGCCGTGTATTGACGGTAACGTCCAAAACCTTGTTTCAGAATGGTGTGAGCGGTTAAATCAAGGAAAAGATGTTTCCCACTTTTTCGCTGCTATATGGTGAATTTATCCCCGGAGGTTATGATTTCTGTTCGTGTATACGGCTGAATGAATCGTTTGTGAAACCGGATTGTAATTATTTTGTAGGTGGCCGATTAATTGCATTAACTGGCAAATTTGTCCATTCGTAAGGTTTTTTTACAGAAAGAATATGTCGGCTAACTATATAGAATATCGTAACAGTACAAGGAGGTGCTCCATCACAGAATCAACAGGCTGAATGCCGTGGGAAGCAGTTTCAATCCGTAAAAAAAATGTAGTTATGTCTGATTCTACCGTAACCAGGAGAAACCTCATGTTAAAAAAAATTGTGTCGGCAGCCCTCGCGCTGCTCCTCATGCCGGCCTTGGTCTGCGCCGCGACGGTAACCGTCACCGTCGTTACGTCGGGTGGTACGATTCAATCCCTCCCCTACGTCCCGCCGCCAATCAAGCTGACAGCGGGAAGCTCCAAGGATTTTAAGGCATTTCCCAACTCAGGCTATACGTTCACCGGCGCCACTATTACCGCAGGGAGCGGTGTGAGCGTCACAGCTCTGAATACCGGTACCAACACCTTTTCTCTCACCAGTACCCCCGCCGCCACCAATGCCACGGTGAACGTATCCTTTGCCGCCAAACCCGAGCTCCTCACCGCCAACGCCGGAGCGTCTCAGAGTGCTATCTCGAATACCGTTGTCGCTCTTGACGGCTCGAAGAGCACTCCCGTTACAGGGTTGACGTATAACTGGCAGGTAACATCGGCCAATGCTTCCTCGGCCCATTTCAGCAGTACGGGGGTAAGTAAACCGACGTTCAGTGCCGATGCCCCCGGCGCCTATACCATCAGGTTGACCGTCAGCAAGCCCAGCGCCATCCCGCTTCCCACTCCGTCCACTCACGTGACAACGGTCACCTTCATTGCTCAGGCACTCTATAACTCCGCTGCGTGCACCAGTTGTCATGCCTTGCGTGACACTGCCCTCTACGCCGAGTATGCAGGCTCCGCCCACGCGAGCAGCGTCGCCAGTCCCACCTGCTATGACTGCCATAACCCCAACCGCTCCCCTGCACATCCCACCGCCTCCCCCACCGGGAAGGAAATCCAGCCGCGGTGTCAGGCTTGCCATGTCACTCTGAAGCCGCTCTTTGCCAATAATACCGCTCACTTCCGGCAAGGAAAGAGCTACTGGTCCTACACCAATCAGAACGTCTGCGCCGACTGCCACAACGCCCATGATCCCACCACCCTTGCCGCCACCAACCTCTACCCCAGTTATGCCGATGCCGGACATGCCGACTACCGCTCCGGCGCATGGAATCACCCCACAACAGTCACCGCCAGTGAAGCCACCAAGGGAGCCCGCAACTGCGGCCGCTGCCACAATATGAACAGCTTCCTCTCCTACGTGCAGGGGTTCGCCGACTATAGCACCGGCACCCCCTATCCGACCCCGCGCGCTCCCTACAGCTGGGTGAAAGCCACCACCGCCACGGTGGGTGATCAGACCATCCTGGGGTGCCGTGGCTGCCATACTGATGCCAAAGGGACCATCCGCGCCACCGGCGCCGTCACCGTGTACTATAACTACACCGCGGCAGGCAACGGTCTCAACGGCAAGGTTGTTGCCGCCGACTACCCCTCCCTGCAGCATACTTATCCGGATTCCGGACCATCCAATCTCTGTATCTCCTGCCATACCGGCCGCCAGAGCGGCGAGAGTATCGTTGCCTGGGGTGAAAAATTCGGCGGGATCAGCAGCTTCAACAGCACCATCACCACCCACGACTTCCCCATGGGGATCGACCTGTACGCCAATGCCTACAACGTCACCCCCTTTGCGGCACAGCTCCCGGGGCACGAATCCATCGGCATGGCCGGTTACAACAACACCGGCGTAGCCGGACCCTGCGCCACCTGCCACACCTTCACCGGGACCGATCATAGTCAGGCAGCGGTAACCCTCAACGCCGACGGCACCGTCTCCGCCATCAAGAAACCTGCCGTCTGCGCCAACTGTCACATCAGCCTGGATGTTAACAAGCTGAATGACGCCAAGGCTGCTTACAAAAACTCCCTGGCAGTGATCGCCCAGCTGCTCCTCAACAAGGGGCTCATGGGAAGCGTTAGCGGCAGCTACCCCAATCAGCAGTTCACTGCCGCCGCCACCTTTACCTATGGCGGCACCCTCAACATCAACAAATACCGGGTCACCGGGTGGGGTGGCGGTCAGAAGGGCACCGACAACCTGGGACTCGCCATGAACCTGGATCAGATGAGCAATCGGGATAAGGCCGGCTACGCCCATAATCCTGCTTACGTCCGGAAGATGATGTCCGATGTCATCGACCTGGTGGATGACGGCATTCTGAACGACTCCACCGCCGCCACCGTGGCGGGGATCGTCATTGACCCGGCCAAGATCATCCTCCCCGCAGGGCTTACCCCCGAGGGGGTGAAGGGCTCCGCCATCACCAGCATCTCCCGGAAGGAGCAGGCCAACTGCAACAGTTGCCACAGCGGCACCGCCGCCACCGGCAGCCATTCGGCCCACCTGGGACTCTCCATCTCCTGTTCCACCTGCCACAGCGCCACTGCCGCCTCCAATACTGCCCTCGTCCCCGGCACCACCCGTCATATCAACGGAACAGCTGATGTGGTCATCTCCCCCAGCGGCGCTTACAACGCACCGGCTCAAACCTGCAGCGTTTACTGCCACTCCAACGGCACCGTCAAGCTGAACGTCAAGTGGGGTTCAGCGCACTTGACCTGCGCTGCCTACTGCCATCCCACCCTGAGCGGCGCCCATACCGCCCATGTCGGCAACCTGCTGGCAACCGGCGCGGCCTATGGCGACGGCGCCAACTACTCTTCAGAGACGATGTACCGCTATGGTTGCGCCACGTGTCACCCGGCAGAACCCTCCATGCATATGAACGGCTCCGTTGAGGTCACCCTCATGCCGGGCAGTGCCGACCAGCCGTTGCGTTATAAAAACAACCTGGTGGTCGCAGAAGGCGTCGGCGTTGCCGGCAGCGGCATGGCCGGGACCAGCGGCTCAAGCGTCGTCTGCTCCAATATCTATTGCCACAGTAACGGGTATGTCGGGGGCTTGGTCTATGCGGCGACCCCCGACTGGTACGGCGGACAGTTCACCGGCGACAAGTGCGCCAACTGTCATGGCAACTCCCCCAGCACCACAATACCGGGTTCCGCCGCCCACGCCATTCATGTCGTCGGTATCCATGCCCGTAACATCTTCAACGGCAACTCCGGGAATCTTCCCTTCGGCAGCAGCGGCAGTGTGGGCCATGGTATCGCCGGTCAGTCGACCACCCTCAACTGTAATATCTGCCATGTGGATACGGTAACCTCCAGCAGGAACGACAACAACACCATCTGCGTTTCCTGTCACCAGAGTCAGGGGAATACGGCGCAGATCGCCAATCATGCCAACCATGTCAACGGATCGGTGAACGTGGTGTTCGCCAATATTTCCGTAATCTCCAAGGCCCAGCTTGCGCCAGCCAGCTTTGCCGCCTACTCGGCAGTGTACTGGTCAAGAAACGCCGGTAATTACAAGAGTGGGGCCGATGCGTTTGATGTTTCCAAAATGACGCTCAGGAATGGCGCTCTTTATGATAACGCCGGGGGATGCTCCAATGTTGCCTGCCATGTGGGAAAGGCGGTCAACTGGAGCAACACCAACGCCCCGAGTTACTGTGCCCTCTGCCACACCAGCATCTAACGCTCTGACATTCGGCACGGATTGCGTCCCGTAATCTGTGCCGAATACAACGAATTCAATCTAAAGTGAGGTAGACATGGGCAGAACAATTGCAAAACAGATCAGAGGGATGAATGGATGGGCCAAGGGATCGCTAATTCTAGCGCTCACCCTGCTGGTCACCACATTCATGTACCAGGGATGGTTCTCGCCGAACAACATCGATTCGGCGACGAACACCTACCGGTTCTACATCGATAGTGCGCCGGTCAATGTGGGGGTGGACGGCAGCACCATAACCACTGCGACGTCAGGCCAGACTGCCGGGGGGAAGTATTCTCTCTCGGTTTCAACCTACACGAACACTACCCCATACATCTCCGTTCCGGCAAACGCCACGACGCCCATCTGCACCATGTACGGTCCGCTCTATGTGGCCGACACGGCGCTTACCGCTCCGGTGCTGAGACTTGCCCAGCGGGCAGGCGCCGTTGCCGGACAGACAACTAGCGCCGTGCTGTATGATTATGATCCGGTTTCCGGGAGCAACACCCCGATCTGGACGGCCACAGGCGCCGCTTATACCTCGACCAGCACCGGTTATACCAACCTCACTTTCGCTTCGGCAACCGCCTACACGATCTCCCACGGTCACCGGGTGAAGATTGCCGTATCCGCCACGAACGCCGCTGCGACTGCCGGTCGTCTCTACTTCTACAGCAGCGCCACCAACTCGTCCTATTTCACCGTATCCGAAAACTTCCCGACCAGCACCACCGACGTGACCAACCTGGTAGATTACAACAACGGGAACATCACCGGCGTTACCCAGGGACAGCAGAACATTGCGATGCTCTCGTTCCAGATGTCCACCAACTCCACCTCCAACACCACCTGGACCGGCGGTCTTCTGGACAAGATCGGCTCCAACGTGAATCTGGAAGATGCGACCTTCGCCATCTACCGGGACACCAACAACGACGGCTCCTTCAACCCGTTAGTCGATCAGAAGATTTCCGATGAAACATCGTTCACTCAGGCCGCAGGCCAGGCCTACTCCCTGGTTGTGCCGCAGACGGTATCCACCACGGCTCAGCGCTATTTCGTCGTCTTCAACCTCTCTCCCGCAGCGGCAAACGGAACCACCGTCGGTGCCCAGATTCTGGACGAAACCTACTTCACCGTCGGCGCCAAGAACATGAATCCCATGATATCGGGCGCCTCCAGCCAGATAGCCATCCTTGCCACCAGCACCGCCGTCACCAAGACCTATCAGGCTGACTTTAACAGCGGCACGACCCTGTCGACTCCCCTGTCCGGTTCCACCAATTCTACCTGCAGCGCCGCCAACAGCACCGTGGCCACGTCGCTGGTCGGCCTCCTCAATTACCCGTCCCATTCCTGCACCGCCCCGGCGGCCACGAACTATCTCGGGTCCAGCGTTGCCAACGCCTCATTCCTTACCCTTTACTTCAATGGCGCAGGTTATGCCTCAGACATGACCACTGTCGCGCCACAGAGCATCACCTTCTTTGCCGGTTCCAGTTCCGGCACCCAGACGGTCACCGTCACCATGTTCTATGTCAAGCCCGACGGCAGTCGGGTAAATTCGGCAACTTCATCGCAACTTGCCACCATCACGGGAACAACCGCGACCACCCGTACCATCAGCCTGACCACCCAGTCATTCTCATCTGTTCCGAGAGGGTCAAAGCTCGGGGTGCAGATCGGGGTCACCGCCAACACCCGCCTCGCTTTCAACAGCGCAGCGGGCGCAAAACTCGTGGTCCAGGAGACTGCGGCAGCCAATAACGGCGTCGATATCGGCGACGGCAAGGTTATCACCGACGCCACCGTCACGGCGCCTTCCACCGGCAAGGTCGTGGACGCTTTCACCATGATTGCGGGTACAAGCCAAACGGTATCCAGCATCACCATAAGCGGCGCCAACACCAACGCCACCAATATCGCCTCGGTCAAGATCTACAGTGACCGGCCGGACGGCGCCAACAATTACGGCACCCTGGGAACGGAAGATACTCTCATCGGTTCCGGCGTCTTCAACGGTACGTCCGCCGTAGTCGCTGTCAGCGAGAGTGTCGGTACATCCTTGCAGCGCTATCTGGTGGTCTATGATATGGCTGCCACCGCCGTGGTCGGGCAGAAAATCACCGGTCTGGTAACCGCCGTAGGGGGGGCCACTGCCGATGTCAACGCCGACACCTCTTCCGCCGGCCTGACCGTCCTCGCCTCCACCGTGGTGACCGAAGGAACCGGCGAACCGGCAACCGTATCGGTGGCGCCGGGTGGTTCCGCCGCCAATCTGGACTCCTTCGGACTCTATACCAACGGCCCCAGCGATACGATCAACACCGTCACCGTTCAGCTTTCCGGCGGGACCGCCGGCGCCGTGGCGCTCATGGAAATCATCGATCGAACCAGCGGGACGGTGTACGGCTCCAGTACGGCGCCGATCTCCAGCGATACCTGGCGTATGACAGTTACCGGCCTCTCCGCCACCAGCGCCACCACCCAGTGCTATGTCCGGATCACGCCAAAGGGGTCCATCGCCGGAACCTACGCCGTTACCGGTCAGGTCACTGCAATATCCCATGTCCAGACCAGCAATGTCCTTTATTACAACGACGCCGCCAGTGCCATCGTGGTCATCGACGGGAACGCCCCGCC
Organism: uncultured Geobacter sp.; assembly: GCA_903902855.1. Taxonomy (GTDB): domain Bacteria; phylum Desulfobacterota; class Desulfuromonadia; order Geobacterales; family CAIOGM01; genus CAIOGM01. The sequence continues at coordinate 113,949 of CAIUWK010000026.1, forward strand.
GGACCCGACGCTTATCGCCAAAACCGGAGCATCTCCCGGCCAGATCAACTTGAACTGGAACGCCGTAACCGACTCGAACGTCTACAACGCCGGCATCACCTACAAACTGGTGCGCGGTCCGGAGAACGCCCCGGCACCGGCAGACTGCTCCTCCGGGTACCAGGTTTACCAGGGACCACTCACCAGCATAGTCGATGACACCGCCAAGAGTGACGGACACAACTACACGTTCAGCTACCGGGTCTGCGCCATTGACGGCGTCGGAAATCGGGGCAATGGCTCCATCGCCAGCGCGGCGGCCAAACTTCCCCAGATTTGCAATCAGGCGCCGACCATTACCTTCACCACCTCTCCCAACCAGTACGCCAAAACCGGCGGGTCCGTGGATTACAGCCTCAATATCATCAACAATGATATCGGTGACTGTCCTCCTGTGGACTTTACCGTAGGGCTGGTCGGTACCCCCAATCTGGTCAGTTTTGAACCGCCGGTCCTCAACCCCACCAATATCAGGCTCTCCCCCAATGGCGGCGGCGCTGATGTGGCTATTCATATCAAGGCGCTGGACTCGGCGCAGCAGGGTGACGGCGAATCGTTCACTGTCCAGGCAAACGGCGGTTCGGTAAAATATCTCGGCACCGCCAAAGAAACCCTCGTGGCCACCGTGAACAATTTTGGCCCCATGCTTCACAGCAGCTTCAGCGTGGGCACCAAATACGGTAGCTGGGGGGTCAGATCAACCTGCAATGACTGTCACATGGATATCTGGGAAAACAGTAATAATATCAAACTTATTTCTGAAAATGTCCTGACGCCGCTGGGCCGGAGACCGGTCCTCTTCTCCAAGCTCTCCTCTTCCACGGCGACCCTGGGAATTTTCGGCAACGAGCAACGGAGCATCAAGAGCTCTTCCACCAATGTCTGTGAAGTCTGTCATCACCAGACCAAATTTCACCAGTACAGCGCGGTAAACCAGCAGACGGCTCTCAATCACCACAACGGCGAGAACTGCATGGTTTGCCATCCGCACCGGGGCGGCTTCAAATATGCAGGCGGCGCCGTCGACTGTATCTCCTGCCACGGTAATCCCCCCACCAGCAAGGTGGAAATGGTCCAGCCGCCGCTGAACGCCCTGGGCGCCAATCCCTCCGACTGGGGTACCCATGCCCGTCACAACAACCTGCAGATTACCTGTGACGCCTGTCACAACAACTATGTCCGCGCCCAGATGGGGAATCGTTCCCTGGAAATGGGCTTCAACATCACCAACGCCACCTATCCCGGCTTTGGCGGGAGCGTACAGAACGGGACCGTTACGGTGAGCAGCACCTATAACACCTACTATAACTGGACCTCCCGCTCCGACGGCACCCGCGTCATCAAGTCCGACAACCAGGCCGTACCCTCCTGCAATGTCTACTGCCACGGCGGCTGGCAGGGAGGCGGCGGCACCAACACCTCACCGACCTGGGTAGGCAACTATCAGGCGGCCTGCGGCACCTGCCACAACTACACCAACGCCAATCCGCCAACCACGGGAAGCCACCTGAAACATGCCAAGGACGGAAATTTCCTGGATAACGGCGTTCAGGTCGGCGGTCTCAACATGGCCTGTGTCAAGTGCCATGGCGCCTTCGGCAACTTCACCGGCAGCAAGAGCAGCGCTCATATCAACGGCAACGTGGAGTGGAATCTCAATGGCGTCGCACCCGGCGCCCTCTACAAAGGGGCCGTATCCGGCGGCACCGGCTCCATCGCTCCCTCCGCATCATTCGGCGCCTGCGGCAATCTCTACTGCCATTCCAACGTACAGGGGGCAAACGGGGTGGGCGCACCCACGGCCTTCTACACCCCAACCTGGGGCGGAACCGCCAACTGCGGCTCCTGCCATGTGAACATGTACACCGACGGAGCAGCCACGGGGGGGCACAAACAGCATTCCCAGCCGTCGGCAAACTTCGCCACGCCGTTTGACTGCCGCATCTGCCATGGCAACGGCGGCTCAACCAACCCGCAGAATCACGCCAACGGCGCAATCAACATGGACTTCAGCGGCTACGGCTCCAACACTCTTTATTCACGAGGGGTGAACGTGGCTCCGGGCACCCCCTTCGGCGACTGCTCCAACAGTGACTGTCATGGTCGGCGTACCGTCACCTGGGGCGCCTCCTCCTCCATCCCGCTCTGCGAGAAGTGCCATGGCTCACGTACGTCCGAGGGTGGCTTCTACACCACGGCCGGTCCGGGCACGACAACAGCCAACACCGACCCGGTTGTCGGCGCCCATAACGCCCACATTCATCAGACGAATTCCGTATTTACTCTCTACACCTCCTACTCGGCCATGAAAGATTGCGACCAGTGCCATATCAAGCCGAATGGTCCCTACGACGCCGGCCATATCGACACGGCGCTTCCGGCCGAGGTGGTATTTCAGCCCGGCGCCATCGCCAACCGGGCGGTCTTTTACGGCTTTACCGGCGCAGTCGCCGCCAGCTACAATGCCCAGGCACGTTCCTGTAGCAACGTCTGGTGCCATGGCGCCGCCATGGACTCCAACGTCGGCCGTGGCGCTTATGCCAACGTGGTCGCCGACGGCGGTACGCTGGGCGCTCCCCAGACCCCGACCTGGAATCAGCCATTGCTCAACGGCAATCCCGGCAATGACTGTACCCGCTGTCATAGCTATCCCCCCCCGGGGCCGACCGAGTCGTACTCTCACTTCTCGCACTATACGTCCATTAACGGGGTAGATGTTGCCTTGCTGAAACAGCCCAACGAGTGCACTAATTGCCATATCAACGTTAATGCCGGCGGCAGCGGTTTCATTAACAGCGCCAGCCATATCAACGGAAACGTCGACAAAGGGTGCAACGCCTGCCATGGCGTCCCTCCCAATACCGTGGCCGAACTGGCGATCCTGAGCAACGGCGCCCTGGCGCCGGGAGCTGCCGGCGCTCATAAGCCCCACGCCGACCTGCCGGCAATCGGCAAGAACTGCACAACCTGCCACAACGGTTACACCACCACCATGCCGAGCCTGACCCTGGAAATGGGCTTCAACGCCTTTGGCGGCAAGGTCGCCACCGGCGCCTTCTGGGGCTACTCCACGGTCAACAACGGTCTGACGACCTATGTCTCTTCCAGCCCCGGCACCGTGGTCTATCAGACCAATACTACGACCGAGCAGAACAGCTGCGCGGTCTACTGCCACGGACTCAAGGCCGACGGCTCCGCCTTCATCGGCGGCCGGTTCGGCTCCACCGCCAAACCGGTGTGGGACAGCGGCGCGTCCATGGTCTGCGGCAACTGTCACGGTGTGAACATCACCTACCTGAACTCAACCTCGATTCGACCGAAGAGTGCCCCGACTTCATCATCGCATCCGAAGCACGCTTCGCCGACCAGCGCCATGAACCTTACCTGTGATGTCTGTCACGGTGTCATCACCAACTTCACCCACGTCAACGGCAGTGTCGCCTGGAAACTCGACACTACCAACCCGAAACTGGGCGCAAGCGCCACCTACGGCGGAACCGCCGCCGGTGCCACCGGCGCCATCGCACCCAGCGCCACCTACGGCTCCTGCAACAACGTCTACTGCCACAGCGACGGCACCAGCAGCACCGCTCCAAGCTATGTCAACCAGGCGTGGGGTGCCGGTTCCCTTACCTGCGGCGCCTGCCATAAGGATATGCTCTCCAGCGGCACCGGCAGCCATGTCGGTCACGTTACCGACGGATATACCTGTATCTCCTGTCACGGCGCCGGTTACGCCGCCACCGGGGTGACAGCCGCAACTCACGTCGACAGAGTCGTCAACGTCTCCACGACATACAGTAAGGGGGCTACGTTTACCCCAGGTTCCACCTACGGCACCTGCTCCAACAGCTGCCACGGCAGAGGGACCCCAAGCTGGGGTACCGATCTCGGATCTGTCCAGTGCCGGAAGTGCCATGCCGACGGCGCCAGTGCAACCTTCTTTAATACAGACGGCATTACCGCCACCAGCGATCCCCATGTGGGCTTCCATACGAGCCACCTTCAGGCGACCCACGGCATTGCCGTCCAGATCACGTGTGATCAATGTCACTCTCCTGTTGCCACCATCAACGCCACCAGCCACATGAACGGCAGCGTTGATTTCAACTCCGCCAACATCACCAGCTTTACCTCTCCAAACTGCACCAGCAGCTGTCACAAGGGGAAATCGGTAGCATGGAACGCTACCGGCTACTTCACCGGCGACAAGGCGCATGACTGCGCCATGTGTCATGCAATACCGGCGGCGACTGCGGCGCATACTCAGGGGATCATCGATGACTACACCGCTCGTGGGTTTGCCGCTTGCGTCTCCTGTCATCCCCATCTGAACAGCGACGGCAGCTTCAACAAAGTCTCGCTCCATATGAACGGCGCAGTTGACGCCATATCCAGCGGCGGCGGTAACTGCTCCAGTTGCCATGCAACACTGGCGGCAATGACCGGCAGTACGACTACCTATCATCATGTCCTCGGCTCAACGGCGCCCGACTACTCGGGCAACACCTGCCTCAAGTGCCATGCGGATCATGACATCTTCCAGACGGCCCAGAATGCGGCCAATACGGCAGGCGTTGCCGCAAACCTCCGGGTTGACAACGCCATCGTTCCGACCAGGACAGCCGCTGACAACGGAGACGGAACCGGAACCTTCACCAATACCGATTTCGTCGCCAACGCCACCAATGGCGGCATCTGTGTAAGCTGCCACCAAGCCCCGCAGACAAAGAATCTGACCAATCAGCTGTATGTCTCCCCTTACGTCAACACCACGACGATGGTGGTGACCAAGAGCCAGTACACCCCGTCAATGCACAACTATACCACCTCGTCCACCTTCACCAAGGATAACTCCAAGTTCCTGGCGAACTGCAGCAAGTGTCACAGCGACACCATGGCGGAAACCAAGCAGGCGCAGCCCAAGACCTTCGGACTCCACCTGAGCGCCACCCGTGAACTCTTCACGACCTTCGGAGCGGCCAACCCCACCGAGGCCCGGGAAGACCGTCTCTGCTTCGGTTGCCACAGCCAGAGAAACGACGCAGTCGGCGGCGGTCAGACAATCAAACCGGTGGACGGTAAGGAGTGGTACGGCAGCCGCACCATGCAGGGCTCCGCCGAAGACACCTTCAAGTCGTTCAGTTCCGCGACTCGGGTCTTCCGGCACAACACGGGCAAGTACAACAAGTCACATAAGGCCAATGAAAACGAGACCTACCTCGGCGCCAACAAGCATGTGGAGTGCGCCGACTGCCACAACTCCCACGGCGCCAAGGCCGGTAATCATACCCAGGGCAGCGCCACCCTCGCCAATGTCCTGCAAGGGGTGCCGGGAGTACTGCCGAACTACGGCTCCGGCGGCTCAACTCCGGTTGCCGGGCTCCCCGGCCTGGGGACGACCACCGTCTTCTACTTCAAGAACAGCTCGCCGGGCACTCCGACCAGCAAGAAGACGACGGACACCATCACCAGCGGAACCTTCCAGTCCATGGACATGTCCGCCACTACCGGCGCCACGGCAACCACCCAGGTCATCAGCATCCCGACAGCTACTGTCGCCAGCTCCAACTTCATGGGGACCGCCTTTGTCTCGGCGCCGATGTCCGCCGGTACGCTCAGCGCACAATCACTGACCCTCAACATGGCGGTAACCGCCTCTGCCTCCTCCAGCCCGAACCGTGCTAGGCTGAAAGGGTATGTCTACCTCTGGGACGGCACGACTGCTACCCAGCTTTCCGCTCCCATAACCAACACCGGCGCCTATCTCCCGACAACGAAGGCGACGCAGTCGCTGGCCTTCACCATCCCTCAGACAACGGTGACCGCCAATAGCCGGCTCGTCATCGAGGTCTACGTCATTACCGGTACAGCTGCCACCACGTCGGCCATGACCGCCACCCTCTCCTGGGGCAATGCCACCGACACCAGTAACATCACCCTGGCGTTGGCAGGCTCCACGGCCGTCTGGGCCACAGCAGATAGCTTCACCCCCCAGAGCGCCACCCAGGAATACCAGATCTGCTTCAAGTGCCACTCCAACGCCAATCCCAACCTTGCTACCTGGGGCGGCAGCGGCGCGGCGGCTTGGACCGACTTGGCCCTGGAATTCAATCCGAACAATGCATCACGTCATCCCATCGGAACTCCGTTGGCGGCAGGGAGCCAGCTTACCGCTGCACGGCTTACCGGTGGCTGGACACCGGGCATGGTCATGAACTGCTCCGACTGTCATGCCACCGATTCCACCGCCTCCAAGGGGCCACACGGTTCCACCGTCAAGTGGATGCTTGCCGGCGCCAACAAGGCCTGGCCCTACACCGCCGCAGCCCAAAACGGCGGCGGTACCGGCACCATGTTCACACTGGCGACCTATAATAGCAACGCCGGAACGAATAACGGTCTCTTCTGCCTGAACTGTCACACGGTTAGCCCCGCAACGGGCGCCAACGGCTGGCACACCAATGCTAATGTTGCGTCCAGCCGTCACTACCAGACGCAGGCCATCGCTTCCTGCGCGGCCTGCCACATCAGAGTCCCCCATGGCGGCAAGATATCCCGTCTGCTCCAGACCACCAACGCACCGGTCCGCTATCGGTCCAACGGCAGCAGTGGCACTCCGAGCTTTACCAAGTGGGGATCAGCCACCGTCAATATTAAGGGGACTTCCATGAACAGCAGCTACTTCGGCAGTTCCTGCAGCGAACATAGCGGCACCGGCGGTGAAGCCTGGTAGCTTCTAAACACCGTAACAGGGTCTCCGGGGTTGCTGAAACCCCGGAGACCCGCAACTCGCCACCTCGGTTCAGATGACATCAAAAAGAAGCTTTTGAAGCCGGGGGAGCTCCCCGGCTTTTTTATGGACTCACCGGTTCAGCACCTTTTATACTGCACCCGACTCAACCTGACCATTCGCGATGAACTACTCTCCCGCTTCAATCACCCGGAGCACTGTCTATGAAAAGAATTACCCTGATTTTTCTGCTGGTGACCGCCTCTCTTACCGCCTGCAAAGAGGGGACACCGGGTAAAACAAGCACCGGCGTCCAACAACGGCAGACGTCGGCAACCACCGCCATCGAACAGGTTCACGGGAAAATATCCCGCTATAACCGGCTCCTGAGCGACGGGTATAAAAGCACTAACATGACGTCGTTGCAGGAAGTGGCGACATTGGAGCTTGCGCAAAAAGCCTATTACCACATGGCGGCTATCAGCGAAGGCAACGCCCGGATGCTGTCGCAGTTGAATAAGCTTGAGTTCGTCGAAACAAACTGCCCAACTCCTCAGAAATGCCGGGTCATGACCAGGGAACGGTGGGATTTCACCTACGCCGATATTCTGACCGGTAAAACAATTAATGAAGTGAAGGATTACGTCTACGATGTGCAGTACGTGCTGGAAAAGAGGCAAGGGCGCTGGCTGATAACGGAGGTCAACGCCTCCGGTGAAGAGCGCAAGGAGGCCCCATCATGGAAAGAACTGCTCAAAAAGAAGTAGTTCCAGCCACCGCCACGACGGTTATGAAGAGGGACACCGGAAATGCCTGAGCCGACAGCGCGACGCTGCCTGATCATCTGCGCTCTTATCGCCATTCTGGCAGCGGGAATTATTGCCGGACTGGACAGCTACGGCAGCCGTAGCAGAATTGTGGGAAAGAGCGCCACCATCAACTCGCCGGAAATCGTCAAATTCATGGTCGATAATCCTCTGGAGGCGTACCGGATCTGGAAGGAGTCGGGCTACCGGGGGCGCGCCATCGTTTTTGTCTCGGACCGCTGGGAATCTTTTGATCCGGTCGATTTGACCGAGGCGCCCATGTCCCGCCCCTATCCCCTGGAGCTGTACAGCCCGGCGCGACTCCTTGAAGAGAGCCATCTGGATGGCGTGACGTTTCTGTATGTCGCCTCAATGAACAAGATCGTCCGGAAGATTGTGGCGATTTTGCCCGAGCAGGAGATCCGCCGCATGAAGGTGATGGCTCAGAACTCCAAGGATTCCCGGACGAGCGAGAGCGGAATCTACGTCTCCCGCCAGGGGTATCCCCGCTGGTTTACCACGGGAGACCACTTTACCGGTGTCGGAGAACCGGCGCTCCTTTATGTCGGCGCCTCATCTTTCCGCTTTGCAGAGCCCGAGACCCTTTATCGTCAGTTGACTGCAGCAGGGCTCTTTTCGGATTGTGTCGTTCTCTGCCGGGAAACGGGAAAAGATTCCGTCACGCCGGCGGAGATTGCCAAGCTCGACAGATTTGCTCGGCTCATCGGTCTGACCATCGCTACGAGTCGGACAGCTTCTCTTCCCTCGACTCGCACGCTCACCTCACCACTCCCATGAAAGTCTCCATGTCAACTCGTACGGTGTCCTGGATAGTGGCGGCGATCACGCTGCTGTCACTCTTTCTGAACAGTATCCTGCTTTCCCGGCAACCGGTATCCCTGGATGATTTTCACGTAGCCCTATCCGCAATTAACTTTACGGAGTCGGGGCAACTGGGACCGACCATGTGGAATCATCCCTGCCTGCGGAATATTCTGGTCTACGGCTTCTTACGGCTTTTCGGCACCGGCGTCCTGGGAGTAAAGGGGGTAAGCCTGCTCCTGGGGACGCTCTGCACACCGCTCATGGCCCTTGTCGCCCGGCGCATCTTCAGGGACGAGCGGATCGCCCTCATCGCCGCCATGCTCTGGGCCGTGGACCCTCTGGTCATTGATTTCTCTCGCCAGGGGATCAACGATATCTACCTCGCCTTCTTCCCCCTGCTGGGGATCTATCTTGCCTACCGCTTTCGGGAATCGCACAATTCGGCGTGGCTGCTGGGCTCCGGGGTCAGTTTCGGCATGGGACTCGCATCCAAGTGGAGCGCCCTGTTCCCTCTGACCGTCACCATTCTGCTGCTGTTCATCGCCATCAGAAAGGGCCCCGGCGGGATGCGCGACCGGATCGCCCGGTACGGCCATCTGTTCGCCTTGCTGCTGGTGGTCCCGGCGTTGATCTACCTGCTGACCTTCGCCCCCTGGTTTGGCCGGGGGTACGGCATGGCGGAGTGGCCCGCGCTGCAGCGGAGCATGTTCCTGGAAACGTCGCAGCACACCGGTTACAAACAGAAACTGTGGGATGACAGCGATAACAGGGCCTGGAAGTGGTTCATCGTCCCGTCAGTATTCGTTGACCCGTTCATGAATCTTGATCCTCCGTGGGGAGATGACCAGGGAATCACCACGCCCGACCAGCACGTCACGGTGGTTCTTGGGGTGGCGAATCCTCTGGTCTGGCTGCTGACCTTTCCGGCGCTGTTCTTTCTGCTCCGTCGGGCGCTTCGTGACCGGGATGAAGGGTGCCGGTATCTGGCGGGGCTGTTCATCCTCTCTTATCTCCCTCTGGTGGTGTCACCCCGACCCATCTGGCTGAATACCGCGCTTTCGGTTCTCCCCTACGCTATTTTGGCTGTCGCCGGTCTCGTCTGGTCACTGGCGGGGCGCTTCAAGCGACAGCAGTTAGCAGTTGCGGCATACCTTATTCTCGTCCTGCTCGTTGCGGCGCCGCTCTACCTGCTGGCCATGGGCGCAGGGATGAAAATCCCGGTCATGAAAGATTATCTTGCGCAGCGGTATCTCCAACAATTCCGACAGAAGATGCCGGAAGGGGGTGTCATGGGTATGCCGGGGGGGAGTACGGCGCCGCCTCCGCAACACTCAACCAGATAGACCGTGACGTTTCCATCTCGGCCAATTGCCTTTGTTGCCTGATTCTGATACGTTGAAACCATGATTTTCCCTGGACTAAACTTGTGAAACCTGCAAAATTTCTCACGGCTCGATCAACCGTCATTACCCTGTTGATCACCATAAGCTCGGCGCTGCTCGTGGCCTGTTTCCTCCCCCAGCGCTCTTCCACGGGGGGGAAGAGTCCCGCGTGGGCCGCCCGGTTGCCGGAGAGCCTCCAGTTTCTCACCTCCCGGCTGGGGCTGGACAACATCGTCGCCACCGGCTGGTTTGCCGTTCTGGTGGCGCTGTTCTCCCTGTCGCTCATCGTCTCCACCTTTTCCCAGTACACCGTTGCCAAGATGCAGATCAACCGACTCCCTACGGCGGCGATACCAACCGGAAGCATCCGTCTGGAGATGACCCCTTCCATCCTTGCCGGGAGGTTACAGGCGGCGGGTTACCGTCCGGCAGGAAGCGGCGATGGGGTGCAACGGCACGTCAAGTACCTGTACGGCTACTGGGGGAATTTTCTGATTCATCTGGGGCTGGTCACGGTTGTGCTTTTCTCGCTGGTCTATATCCTGACCCAGCACCGGGTCATGATGCGGCTGACCGGGGACGAGATAACCCGACTCACTCCAGGGGCCTATGCGGAACTGCACGGAGTCATGCCGCTCCAGCGGCGGCTTCCCGACAGTGTGGCGCTGATCCGGGTGGAGCCCCGTTTCTGGGGCAACGACAAGCTGGAATGGCTCAGTTCGGAACTGCTCTTCACCGACCGTCCCGGCGAACAGCCCCGGCGCGTCGATGTGGCCCTCTGCGACAAGGCAGAGTATGGCCATTTCATTGTCTACCAGATGAACGCCTACGGTCGCGCCTTTGATCTTCACTTTACGGCGCCGGGGGGCGAGGTCCATCAGGAACGGCTCTTTCTCTCCTATCCTCCCGGCCGGAGCAAGGCCGGCTACGGCGAGACTCCCCTCGGAGGGACTGATCTGCTGTTGAAGGGGAAATTCTATGCAGACGCCGAACAGAAGAGCATGAAACTCAACTCCCCGACACTCTCCCTGCGGCTCTACCGGGGAAAGGAACTTCTGGGAGAGGCGGCCCTTCAACCGGGAGCGACCGGCCGGTTGGGACCGCTGGAGGTCAGGTTAACCCGCTCCGCATGGTGGACCGACATCCTCCTGGAAGGGAGTCGCGGTACCTTCGGCATTTTTGCCGGTTTTGCCGTCATCCTCTCAGGGGTGCTCTGTTCCTATTGTCTGGCGCCCCGGGAGATCATCGTCAGGGAGTCGGGAGGGGCGCTTTTCGTTCAGCAGGTGGCGCGACGGTTTGCCCTGTTCTATCTCGAAGAATTTGAAGAAATCATCCAATCACCGTAACTACAGGTTGATAGGCTGAAGGCTGAAGAGTATTAGGAAAGTCTCTGCAAAATTAATAAATGCGACCCCTACGAGACGGGTTTAACCTTCAGCCTTCAGTCTTCAGCCTCAATACCTGAATAGTTACCAATCACCTTCACAGGCAGGAGAGTTATGAAAAGTTCATTGGCGATGGTTGTCGGGATTCACTGGGGAGCGGTTATCCTCTATGTCGCGGCAACGGTCATGTTCATCGTGGGGCAGTTCTTCGAAAAACCGCAGTTCGTGCGCCGGGGGTTGCAGGTGGCGGTCCCCGGACTGCTGCTGCATGGCGTCGGACTCCTCATCTGGTGGCGGATGGTGGGACACGGCCCCTACATCGACCGCTTCGAGGTTCTCTCGTCCAACGCCTGGGTTCTCCTCTGCGCCTTTCTTCTCTTCTGTATACCGTATCCCCGCCTCAAGACGGTGGGTATCATCGTCTTTCCTGCCACCTTCATCCTTGTGGCGCTGGGACTCTTCTTCAATCCGGAGATCAAGACACTTCCTCCAACCTTCCGGAGTGTCTGGCTGGTACTGCATATCATCTTCTACAAGATCGCCTTCTCGTCCATCATCATCGCCTTTGCCTATTCGCTTTTCTTCCTGCTGATCAAGCGAAATCGGCTGAAACGGTTAGCCCGGGTGCTGCCGGATCTCCCCGGAATAGACATGTACGCCTACCGCTTCGCCGGTTTCGGCTTCACCTTCTGGGCCATCGGCATGCTGGCCGGCTCCATCTGGGCGTATCAATCCTGGGGGAGTTTCTGGAACTGGGACCCGGTCCAGACCTGGTCCCTGGTTACCTGGGGGGTATTCGGCATTTATCTGCACCTGCGGCGCTTTTTCTCCTGGCAGGGGGAGCGGGCAGCCTGGCTGTACACCGTCTGTTTTGTCCTCACCATCATCTCGCTCTTTCTCACCCCTTTGTTCCAGTCGTCCATCCATGCCGAATATTTCAAATAGGTTATAACTTTGACCATTACCAGAGCGCTGAAACTGATGAGGCTGTTTTGGCGAATGCACCGCCGCCGGCCGACCTTTGTCAGTTACAACATATCCACCGTCTGCAACGAAGCCTGTCCCATCTGCTCCGTCTGGCAGCGGGAGCGGGGCGAAGAGCTCTCCATGGTTGAGATGGAGCGCATTTTCCGTGACCTGAAGCGGTTCGGCTTCATGGTCGTCGAAATCTCCGGCGGCGAGCCGTTCCTGCGGCAGGATCTCTTTGACGCCTTTGCCCTGCTGGACCGGCTCGGTTTTCTCTATACCACGGCCACCAACGGGACCCTCCTGACTCCGGATTCCATTAATCGGCTCCGTAATGCCAGGGGGCTGTTGCAACTGGCGGTGAGCTTGGACACCCTGGATCGCCGGCTGTATCAACGGTTACGGGGGCGCGACCTCCTACCCCGACTCCTGGAGAACCTGGAACTGCTGCAACGGGCCCGTCTTCCCCAGCCGGTGAAGCTCAATATGGTCATGAACCGGTTCAATTACCGCGAGACTCCGGCGCTGCTGGAGTTTGCCAAACGACACGCGTTCGCTCTTTCGGTCTTCCCCGTTAATCTGGGGGAAGGCTTTCAGCACCGGTCCAATCCCGAAGAATTCATCCCTGACGCCACGGAACGGCGGGAGATGGCCGACCTCTTTCGGAATCTGGCGCAGTTGAGAAAGGGAGGGGAGCCGCTCTGGGAGTACAGCGGCTTTTACGAAAAAGCGGCGGAATATGTGGAGGGGCGGCCGGTGGGTCCCTGCGATGCGGGGGGGCTCTATATGGATCTCCATGCCGATGGCGGTGTCTCCGTCTGCGTCGATCAGCCGGTGATAGCGAATCTCCGTGACAGATCCATCGCCTCTGTCTGGCCCCAACTCAGGGGGGAGGAGGAGGCGGTTCAGCGCTGCTCTGCCACAACCCCCTGTTTTTACACCTGCACCTATAATATTTCCCTCACCGCCAGAAACGAAGCAGCCTTTCTTCGGGAGACGGCCCGTGTCAGAATTCGGCAGCTGGCGGGTTTTTGAGGAGATGACCATGGAACCGGAACAAGAAACTCTCTCAGGAACAGCCGCTGACAGTCACCTGGTGGTAATCGGCGCCGGACCGGCCGGACTCACCGCAGCCTACGAGCTTGGGAGGAATGGTAAAACGGTTCTGGTTTTGGAACAGGAGCGAGAGATCGGCGGTCTTTCTCGAACCGTGGAGTATCGGGGGTTCCGTTTCGATATCGGCGGGCACCGGTTTTTTACCAAGGTGGACGAAGTGGCGCAGCTTTGGCGTTCGCTCTTGGGAGACGACCTCCTGACGCGTCCGCGGAAATCCCGTATTTTTTACGGGGGGCGTTATTTTGACTATCCGTTGAGACTGCTGAACACCCTGGGGAACCTGGGGGCAGGGGAGAGCCTGCTGATTTTTTTCAGCTATCTCCGGGTCAAGCTGTTCCCGCTGCGACCCGAGAGCAGCCTGGACGAATGGGTGAGTAACCGTTTCGGCAAGAGGCTGTTCAAGATGTTTTTTCAATCATACACGGAAAAGGTCTGGGGGATTCCCTGTCGGGCCATCAGTTCCCAGTGGGCGGCACAACGGATAAAAGGGCTCTCCCTCAGGACGGCGCTGCTCAATATGCTCCCCTTCGGCTTTACCGGAAGCGGCAAGGGGATACGAACGCTTATCGATCAGTTCCACTATCCCCGGCTGGGGCCCGGGATGATGTGGGATGCGTTACGGCTCCGGATTATCGCGGCCGGAGGGAGCGTGAAAACGGGGAGTAGTGTCAGGAAGTTGCACCATGACGGCGCCCGCATCCGGTCACTCATCCTGGAGGAAGGGGGGGAGATGATCGAGATGGCGGTAACCGAGGTCATCTCCACCATGCCGTTGAGCTCACTGCTGCTGGGTTTTTCTCCTCCGGCGCCTCCCGACGTCATCAATGCGGCGCAGCGTCTGCGCTATCGCGATTTTCTCACCGTGGCTCTCATCATCGACAAGGAGGAGCTCTTTCCCGACAACTGGCTCTATATACATGACGAAACGGTGAAGGTCGGCCGCATTCAGAATTTCAAGAACTGGAGTCCGGAACTGGTCCCTGACCCGTCACAGAGCTGTCTCGGCATGGAGTATTTCTGCAACGCCGGAGACTGCCTCTGGACCATGGCCGACAAGGATCTGGTGACCTTGGCGGTGCGGGAGTTGGCAGCCATCGGGTTGGCGAGTCAAGAGATGGTTCTAGAGGGGGTAGTCGTCCGGATGCCCAAGGCCTATCCGGTCTATGACGAGGAGTTTCCGGGTGCCGTTGCCGTTATCAGAAAATATCTCGACCGGTTTGCCAACCTGCGGGTAGTCGGTCGTAACGGTATGCACAAGTATAACAATATGGACCATTCCATGCTCACCGGTCTCCTGGCGGCCCGCTGCATCCTTGGTGAAGAGCATGATTTGTGGGAGACCAACACGGACGAGGAGTATCATGAGTCAGGTTGAAAAGGATAAAGGCATAGGGGAAAATTATTTGAGGGCGAGCTAAAACGGACAGCCCCCCTCCGGCTTCCTGCCGGAGGGGGGCTGTCCGTTTTAATTTCATTAAAATATGCGGTCACGAGGTACGACTGTATGGCGCGACAGAGTGTCACAGCGTCAAATAACCATATTCCTGCAGCGCATGCCGTGTATTGACGGTAGCGTCCTACTCCATGTTTCAGAATGGTGTGAATGGTGCAATCTGTGGCAAGGATATTTACCATTTTGACGATGTTATATGGCGAATTTATCCCCGAAGTTTCTGATTTCTGTTCGTGTAAACGGCCGAATGAATCCGCTCTGAGACTGGTTTGTATTTATATTGTTAATGGCCGGCTTCTTGCACAATCAAGAAAATTTGTTTGTTCATCCGGCATTGAGCAGGGAGCTATTTTATGACTAACCATACGGAATACGTAACAGTTCAAGGAGGTGCTCCATCACAGAATTAACAGGCTGAATGCCGTGGGAAGCAGTTTCAATCCGTAAAAAAATGTAGTTATGTCTGATTCTACCGTAACCAGGAGAAACCTCATGCTAAAAAAAATTGTGTTAGCAGCCCTCGCGCTGCTCCTCATGCCGGCCTTGGTCTGCGCCGCGACGGTAACCATCACCGTCGTTACGTCGGGTGGTACGATTCAATCCCTCCCGTACGTCCCGCCACCAATCAAGCTGACTGCGGGAAGCTCCAAGGATTTCAGAGCATTTCCCAACTCAGGCTATACGTTCACCGGCGCCACCATTACCGCAGGGAGCGGTGTGAGCGTCACAGCTCTGAATACCGGTACCAACACCTTTTCTCTCACCAGTACCCCCGCCGCCACCAATGCCACGGTGAACGTATCCTTTGCCGCCAAACCCGAGGTCCTCACCGCCAACGCCGGAGCGTCTCAGAGTGCTATCTCGAATACCGTTGTCGCTCTTGCC
>CAIUWK010000027.1 GCA_903902855.1 uncultured Geobacter sp.
CCTCGTGCCGTTGTTGGCAAAGTTCTAGAGATGATGACGGAATAGTGTAAAAAGCACTTGACCCGGCAATGGAAATCGTGTAAATACATTGAGTCTCACAGCGAGCCGCTAGCTCAGTAGGTAGAGCACCTGACTTTTAATCAGGTGGTCGTTGGTTCGATCCCAACGCGGCTCACCATTTAACAGCTAAAGGGACAAGTGTAAAGCTTGTCCCTTTTTTAATTCGTTTGGACGCGTAGCTTAGTTGGTAGAGCAGCCGACTCTTAATCGGCAGGTCATTGGTTCGATCCCAATCGCGTCCACCATAAAAAAGGCACTTACGATTCACTTCGTAGGTGCCTTTTGGTTTTTGGTCAAAATCCGCATGACGCTGCAAATGCGGCTTTCCCCCTGATCAGAAGCCCTGCGCCGGTTCGTATCACAAAAAAAGGACCCAGGCAAGTTGCCGGGGTCCCTGTATTATTGGCTGGGGTACCAGGATTTGAACCTGGGAATGCCGGAATCAAAATCCGGTGCCTTACCGCTTGGCGATACCCCAATACAACTACTGTTTATAAGAAGACTTGTATAGCATAGTATTTCATCGATTTTCAACTAAAAATCAAGAGAACCTGCCATGGGCAGCCGGCTACACCGGCTTTCGTTGTTGCCGCAACGTTGCACCGTTACAAGGTTTTGACCACGGCGCAAAACCAGTCGTGCCCGGCTGCCAGTTTTCCCGCGCAGGCACGGGCCGTGGCCTCTTCCTCAAAGATACCGAATACCGTCGGACCGCTCCCCGACATGAGAGCTCCTGCTGCCCCTTCCCGAACCAATCGCTCCTTGATCTCCCGGATGACGGGATGCCTGCCGATGGTCACGGCTTCCAGATCGTTGGCCAGGACCGCGCAGAGGTCATGAATCGTACGGTAAGAGTTCGGTACCGGGGAAATCGTGTCGCGATTGGTCAACTTCAAATTTTGATAGACCCAGGCGGTTGAGACCGGGAGCCGCGGGTTGACCAGCAGGAGCCATGCCTCCGGTACCTCGTCCAGGGGGGTGAGGAGTTCGCCGATCCCTTGGGCGACTGCGGTTTTTTTGAAGATGAAAAAGGGGACATCGGCTCCCAGCTTCACCCCCATGGCCATAAGCTCCTGGTCCGACAGCCCCAGCTCCAGCAGCCTGTTCACCCCCATGAGGACCGTGGCGGCATCGCTGCTCCCGCCACCCAGGCCGGCGGCCACCGGGATCTTCTTGTGGATGGTGATCTCCACGCCGGAACTGCTGCCGCTCTGCTGTAGCAGGCTATGGGCAGCGCGCCAGGCGATGTTGCCGGGGCCGTCAGGCACACCGGCGCTGCCGCAGGTCACCCTGACACCGGGGGTGTCGCTCAGGGTCATAGTGATGGTGTCACAGAGATCCACCCGCTGCATGATCATCCGGAGATCGTGATACCCGTCGGCACGGCGGCGGAGCACGTCAAGACGGTAATTAACCTTGCAGGGGGCTTCCAACTCAATGGTGATCATGGTGACTCCTCGGTTCCCGCAGGGGGACGGTGATTTACTATCGTAAACTCATCATAAAATCAAGCAAAAATGGTTTGACTACCGGTGCGCTTCGTATCCTTTTTATGGCAATGGGATGCTGTTGGCGGTATGATGGGAAGCAATTACGACTGGAGGGGCGGCGGATGTGCCGGAAGATCTTTATCGCGGGGACGCAGCAGCATTCGGGAAAATCCACGGTGAGTATCGCGCTCATGCACCTGGCGCGCAAGAAGTATGAACGGGTGGGGTATGTCAAGCCCATCGGCCCCAAGGTGGAAATGGTTCTGGGGAAGGCCGTGGATATGGATGCGATCCTCATGGCCCGGGTCTTTGATCTGGGGGAAGAGTTCGATCTCATGTCCCCCCTGGCGTTCCAGCGGGATTTTACCCGGAATTTTATTGCAGGGAAGATTACCACGGAGGAGATCTACCGGCGGGTCATCCATGCCCGTGATGAACTGGAAAAGAAATACGATTTTCTGGTCATCGAAGGGGCCGGGCACGGCGGTGTCGGTTCGGTCATCGGGCTCAATAACGCCCAGGCTGCGACCCTCTTTGACGCACCGGTGATGATTATCACCGGCGGCGGGATCGGCAGCGCCATCGATGCCGTACAGCTCAATATCGCCCTGTATCGTCAAGAGCAGGCCCGGATGAAGATGGTGCTCATCAACCGGCTCCTTCCCGACAAGCGGGAGATGGCCCTCTCCTGTCTCCGGAACGCCTTCAATCCCCATGGTATCGCCGTATTCGGCGGCTTCGACTACTCCCCCATTCTGGCCAATCCGACCATGGAACATGTCTCGGACCTGCTCCGGATACCGATCACCGGTGATCAGGATGCCCGGCGGCGGATCATCCACCATATCCAGCTGGGCGCCGCCTCCGTCCAGAGGGTCATCGACGAACTCAAGGAGTCAACGCTTCTGGTTGTCACCAGCTCCCGTGACGAACTCATCGTCACCCTTGCCTCACTCTACCATATCCCCGCCTTCCGGAAGAAGCTCGTGGGGTTGGTCATAAGCGGCCGTCATCCCATGGCCAGGGTCAGTGAGCAGATTCTCGATGACAGCCGACTCCCCTACATTCGTCTCCGGGAGAGCACCTCAAAGGCCTTTAGTATCCTGGTGGAAGATGTTTCCAAGATCACCGCGGTGGATGAGGAGAAGATTGCCTGGATCAAGGGGCACGCCGAGCGGCACATCGACTTCGCCGCCATCGATGCGCTCCTCTGACAATGAATACTAAGCTTGTCCGCTCTCTTCCAGGTTCAGTTCCAGGATGGCCATATCCCGGAGTTTGAATTTCTGGATCTTGCCGGAGGCGGTCATGGGGTACCCCTCCACGAACTTGACATACTTCGGAATCTTGTAGTTGGCGATCTTCCCCTTGCAGAACTCTCGCACCTCTTCTCCGGTCATCTCCACCCCCTTCTTCAGGATGACCGCGGCCATCACCTGCTCGCCGTATTTCCGGTCAGGCACCCCGTAGATCTGCACGTCGGAGATCTTGGGATGGGTGTAGAGATACTCTTCGATCTCCTTGGGATAGATGTTCTCGCCGCCACGGATGATCATCTGTTTGATCCGGCCGGTGATCTTGCAGTAGCCGTTTTCGTCCATCACCGCCAGGTCGCCGGTGTGGAGCCAGCCGTCGCCGTCGATGACCTTGGCGGTCTCCTCCGGCATCTTGTAGTACCCCTTCATCACCATGTAACCCCGGGCGCAGAATTCTCCCTGCTTTCCCGGTGGGAGGGTGGCGCCGGACTCGATATCCACGATCTTCACCTCCGCACCGGGGAGCGCCCGACCCACCGTGGCCACCCGCAACTCTATGGGGTCATCCGTGCGGCTCTGGGTGATGCCGGGGGAGGATTCGGTCTGGCCGAAGACGCTGGTGATCTCGGTGAGGTGCATATCCTTTACCACCCGCTTCATCACCTCGATGGGGCAGACGGAGCCGGCCATGATCCCCGTACGGAGGGTAGAGAGGTCGAATTTATCAAATTCCGGATGCTCCAACTCGGCGATGAACATGGTGGGGACGCCGTGGACGGCGGTACATTTTTCCTTCTCTATGGTCTGCAGCACCTTGAGCGGATCAAAAATTTCCACAGGAATCATGGCGGTGCCGTGGGTGACGCTGGCCATGATTGCCAGGACCGAGCCGAAGCAGTGAAAGAAGGGGACCGGGATGCAGAGGCGGTCCATTTGGGTGAACTTCATGCACTCGCCGATCTGGAAGCCGTTGTTGATCAGGTTGTGGTGGGTCAGCATGACCCCCTTGGGAAAGCCGGTGGTGCCGGAGGTGTACTGCATGTTGATGACATCGTGGCGGTCCAGGGTCGACTCCACCGAGGCCAGTTCAGCGTCGGTCACCTCCTCCCCCATTGCCATGATCTCACGGAAATTCAGCATCCCCGCCGGGGTTTCCTCTCCGATGAAGACCACATTTTTCAGAAAGGGGAGTTTGGGGGTGCTGAGGGTGCCCGGCTGGGCGGCTGCCAGTTCCGGCACGACCTCGTTCAAGGTGGCCACGTAATCGGTATCTTTCCACGATTTGACCATGAAGAGGGTGCCGGCATCGGACTGGTTGAGGAGATAATCCAGCTCCGCCGACTTGTAGGCGGTATTTACCGTCACCAAGACGGCGCCGATCTTGGCGGTGGCGAAGGAGAGGATCACCCACTCCGGGACGTTGTAGGCCCAGATGGCCACATTGTCTCCCTTCTTCACCCCCAGCCTGATGAGCCCCTTGGCCAGTCGGCGAGAGATTTCGTTGAATTCCCGCCATGAATAGCGGATACCCCGGTCATTGTAGACCAGAGCGTCAAGGTCGGGGTAACGTCGTGCGATATCGTCCAGCAACCCGCCAATGGTCAACTCGATAAACTCTGCCATGAACATCCTCCTGCATACGGGTATGAGCCCGGTTAAGTAGTTAATTAGACTCGAATAGAGGGTGTATCTCGTATCACGGGAGGGGGGGCGAAGTCAAGATTTTTAGAACGAGGTTATTGAATAGTCAGCGACCACTTCGTCTGTTTTTCATCGTCACCTTCGCCCCTTCGCGGTTTATTCCTGTCCGGGGCGGCACAATCCCCCCCAGCAGCTCTTGGGCCGCATCCTCCCGCCCGCAAGCCTTCAACGCCTCCAGAACTAGCCGTCGTTGCTCCGGGAGGTGAAAAAGGAGCAGCCCCTTCTGGAGATTCTTCTCCTTTTCACTCCGGGGGACGTAGAGCTCTTTGCCGGTGAGCGGATCAATGCCGGTGTGATAGATGCAGGTGGCCAGGGTCCCCGGCGTGGGGGTGAAGTCCTGAACCTGTTCCACCCGGAGATGGTGGCGTTTCAAGTAGAGGGCCAACTCCACCATGTCTCCCAGGGTGCAGCCGGGGTGGCCGGAGATGAAGTAGGGGACTATGGCCTGCCGTTTCCCCAGGCGGCTGTTTTCCTTACGGAAGAGGTCGAGGAACCGTTCAAAGCTTTCCCCTCCCGGTTTGCGCATGACCGCCGTGACCCTGGGGACCACATGTTCCGGCGCCACCTTGAGCAGCCCCCCCACGTGGTGGGTCAGGAGTTCCCGGGTATACTCCGGCTGGCGCTCCAGGAGATCGAAGCGGACCCCGGAGGTGACGGTGAGATGTTTGATCCCCGCAAGAGAGCGGGCCGCCATGAGGAGTCCGGCGCCTCTCTTTCCCGAGGTCACCAGGTTGCCGCAGACGGCGGGAAAGAGGCAACTCCCCCGGCGGCATTTTTCCCCGGCGGCGGGATTGCCGCAGGAGAGGCCGTACATGTTGGCCGTGGGTCCCCCCAGATCACTCACGCTCCCCTTGAACCAGGGGTGACCGGTGAGTCGTCGCAATTCCTCCAGAACCGATTCTTGACTGCGCGACTGGATGAACTTTCCCTGGTGATGGGTGATGGCGCAGAAGGCGCAGCCGCCGAAACAGCCCCGGTGGGTGGTGATGGAGCAGCGGATCTGTTCCCAGGCGGGGATCGGCTCCGTGTATGACGGATGCGGCCCCTTGGTGAAGGGGAGAGCGTAGACGGCATCCAGTTCCTTGGTGGTGAGGGGGAGGGATGGCGGGTTGCAGACCAGGAACCGGTCGCCATGGCGCTGGAGCACGATTTTTCCGGAGTAGGGGTTCTGCTCTCCGTCCAGGAGGCGAAACGCCTCGGCGTATTTTTTCTTGTCCCCCCGAACCTCTTCGTAGGAGGGTAACTCCACGTGAGGTGGGGGCGTATGATCATACGCCCGTACGTCCGGTGGTGTCCGGGAAATGCACGCCGTCCCGCGAATGTCGCGGATCTCGGCAAAGGATTCGCCCTTTTGGAGCCGTTGGGCCAGTTCCGCCAGGGGGTGTTCCCCCATGCCGTAGATGAGAAGGTCGGCCTTGGCGTCCAGGAGGAGAGAGCGGCGGACCGCATCTTCCCAGTAGTCGTACTGGGCAAAGCGGCGCAGGGATGCCTCTATCCCGCCGATGACCACCGGCACATCCTTGTACGCGGCTCGACAGCAGGAGGTGTAGACGATGACCGCCCGGTTGGGGCGGCTGCCGTGACGGTTGCCGGGGGTGTAGGAGTCGTCTCGTCGGAGTTTTTTCAGGGGGGTGTAGTGGGCCACCATGGAATCCATGGCCCCGCCGGCCACGGCGAAGAAAAGCCGGGGGCGACCCAGCGCCCGAAACGGTTCGGCGCTGCGCCAGTCGGGCTGGGGGATGATCCCCACACGGAATCCCCGGGATTCCAGGAGTCTGGCTAATAGCGGCACCCCGAAGGAGGGGTGGTCGATATAGGCGTCACCGGAGATGAAAACGATATCCAGTTCGTCCCAGCCGCGGGCCTGGGCCTCCTCCAGGGAGATGGGGAGTGGCGAAGAGAGGGGGGGACTCATTCCACCTGGTAGGAATTGCCGGCAAAGGTCACCCGATCCCCTTGCCGCAATTTTCGTCCCCGGCGGAGCTCCGGTTCATCGTTGACCCGCACCTGGCCGTCGAGGATGAGAAATTTTGCCTCTCCGCCGGAGGAAACTGCGTCCACCGCCTTGAGGAAACTGTCCAGTTTTATATGGTCGCCGTCGATCTTCATGAGTCACCCTTCCCGGTCGGTCGTACTTCGGGTTGAATTTACCATGATTTTCTGATAGAGAGAGAGGAAATTCTCGCAGGAAAGGAATATCATGGTCACAACTTCCGATTTCAAGCGGGGACTCGTCATCCAGATCGACGGCGCCCCCTGTTCCATTGTTGATGTCGCCTTCCAGTCTCCTTCGGCCCGAGGCGCCAACACCATGGTCAAAACCAAGTACAAGAACCTCATCACCGGGCAGGTTCTGGAAAAGACCTTTCGCTCCGGCGACAAGATGGATGAGGCCGATTTCGAGCGCCACAAGGGACAGTTCCTCTACACCGACGGTGATCGCGGCGTCTTCATGGACCTGGAAAACTATGAGCAGTTCGAGCAGGAGGCGGAGCAGTTCGCCACGGTCTCCCCCTTTCTGGTGGATGGGGCCGAGGTTCAGTTGGGGCTCTTCCAAGGGAGGATGATCACCGTGGAGCCCCCTAACACCGTGGAGTTGAATGTGGTGGAGACCGCCCCGGCGCTTCGGAACGCCACGGCCACGGCCCAGACCAAGGAGGCGGTACTGGAAACCGGTCTCAAACTCCAGGTTCCCCCGTACCTGGAGTCGGGGGAGCGGATCAAGGTGGATACCCGGGACGGGAGATTTATCTCGCGGGCGTAGCAGGAGAGCGCATAATTTTGTTGACATCCATGCGGAATCCGGCTATATAAGGGTTTCTTTTCGCCCGGGTAGCTCAGTCGGTAGAGCAGAGGATTGAAAATCCTCGTGTCGGCGGTTCGATTCCGTCCCCGGGCACCACTTAAAACATAAGGCCAACTCCTCCCAAGGAGTTGGCCTTTTTCTGTCTGCGTAGATAATGTCGTACCCCGTCCGGCTTCAATTTTTGGTAAGTCCCCTTCCCGAGGCGTGAGACAACGATCGTAGAGTGACAACATAGAAATAGTCACGTACTGCGGCAACAGTTGCAATATTTGGTGATTCAAGATAAGAAAAGAGTACGGTGAAGATTAAACTGTTTCTTGGAGTGTGCATGCCCCGGAACCATCCCGCAGGATCAAATCAAGTTACCCGTATCCGGCGCTATGGCATGATGGTTGCGGCCCTCTGGACCCTGCTCATGGTATTCTCAGGGGGGTGGAATTACCGGCAACATCAGAAAGAGGCGCTGTTGCTGGGGAAGATGCAGGGGGAGGCTTTTTTCCAAAAAGATCTTCTCTACCGCCGCTGGGCTTCCCGGCACGGCGGGGTTTATGTGCCGGTTACGGCAACCACCCAACCCAATCCCTATCTTACAGCTACCCCTGAACGGGAAATAACCACCCCTTCCGGCAGGCAGTTGACCCTGGTAAACCCGGCCTATATGACACGACAGGTGTTCGAGATGGCCCAAGAGCAGGGATATCGTGGGATAAGCAGAGCCCATATTACCAGTTTGAAACCGATCCGCCCCGCCAATGCGCCGGATTCATGGGAGAATGAGGCTCTCCATGCCTTTGAGCGGGGAGCCGTCGAGAGCGGCAAGATAGAGCGGATAGAAGGTAAATCGTACTATCGATTCATGAAGCCGTTTGTTACTGAAAGAGCCTGCCTGAAATGCCATGCGGTGCAGGGGTATCATGAGGGTGACGTGCGGGGAGGTCTCAGCGAGTCGATCCCCCTGGACCCGATCTACGCCTTGATGAATGAACAGATGCGGGGTATTTACCAGACTCACGCCTTTATCTGGCTGTTTGGTCTGGGAGTCATCGGTTTTGGTGTCATCAGACTTGGCAGGATCACGACGGATCTCTGCGAACAGGCGGTGCTGCTGGAGCAGGAGGTTCAGAGGGGGCACGATCTGCAGCAGCAACTGCAGCAGTTGACGCTGGAACAGTGGGCCATCCTCGACAACTCCAGCGTCGGCATCACTCTGGTGAAAGATCGCACCCTGGCCTGGGTCAACCGGGCCATGTGCGATATCTTCGGCTACGGGGTCGCGGAGATGACCCATGGGGAGAGCCGCAAGCTCTTCCCTTCAGGGGAGCTGTTCGAACAGCTGAATCAGGAGGCGTACCCCAAGCTTTCCCAGGGGGAGCAGTATCATACCGAACTGGAGACGCACCGCAAGGATGGCTCCTGCTTCTTCGTCCGCCTCCAGGGGAAGGCCATAGAGCCGAAGCAGTTGGGCGAAGGGGTTGTCTGGATCATTGAGGATATAACCGATCAGAAGCTGGTGGAGAGGGAGCGGGAGCATTATTTCAAGTTTTTCGTCACATCATCCGACCTCATGTGCATGGTCGATCCCCGCGGCTACTTCTGCAAGGTAAACCCCGCTTTCGTGGAGGCGTTCGGCTACTCCCAGGCCGAGCTTCTGGCAACCCCCTTCGTTGATTTCATCCATGCCGACGACCGGCAACGGACCCTGGATGAAGTTGCAGAGCAACTCCAGGGGAAGGTTACTCTTGCCTTTGAAAATCGCTACCTCTGCAAGGACGGTTCCCAGCGCCTGCTCTCTTGGCGTGCGTCCTTCAGTGAGGATGAAGGGGTTATCTTTGCCTCGGCCCGTGACGTCACGGCAGCCAAACAGTACGAGTTTGAATTGGAGCAGGCCCGGAAAGCCGCCGAAGCCGCCAACCGGGCCAAGAGCGAGTTCTTGGCAAACATGAGCCATGAAATCCGGACCCCCATGAACGGTATCCTGGGGATGGCCCAGGTTTTGGAAATTACCCAATTGACTGATGAACAGGCGGAATGTCTGGGGATCCTCAAGAGATCATCCCATTGTCTCCTCTCCCTCATCAACGACATTCTCGACCTCTCCAAGGTCGAATCGGGCAAGGTCGAGCTGGAACGGAGAGCTTTCAGCCTGAGGATGAGCATCAGCGAGGTCGTCAAGAGCCAGAGTTCCCTTATGCAGGAGAAGGGGCTCGGCATGGAGTGCACTGTTCCCGACGAGGTTCCGGACAATCTTACCGGCGACCCGCTCCGGCTGAAACAGATCCTGCTCAACCTGCTGGGCAACGCCATCAAGTTCACCGACAAGGGGAGGATCGGCATCTCCGTCGCCGTCGTGGAGCGGGGCGACGATAGCGCGTTGCTGGAAATCAGGGTCACCGACAGCGGCATCGGCATCACCCCCGAAGCCCTGGAGAAGATATTTTCTCCCTTTGTCCAGGCTGACACCTCCACCACACGTCAGTACGGCGGCACCGGTCTTGGTCTGGCCATCTGTACGCGGCTGGTGGCATTGATGGGGGGGAGTATCCGGGTGGAAAGCAGTGTCGGGAGCGGGAGCAGCTTCTTCATTCGACTTCGGTTTTTTCTCTCCCAAGCCGCGGCGGGCCGGGAGTGGAGAAGCAACGACCCGGCGTTGCTCCCCATAGATCTCCCTCCTCTCCGGATACTCCTGGTGGATGATCAGGAGATCAACCTCCTCTTTGCCGGGCGGATACTCCGGAGAGCGGGGTATGGGGTCGCGGAAGCTCGGGATGGCAGGGAAGCCCTGGATAAATGGGAGAAGGAGGTATTTGACCTGATCCTCATGGATGTTCAGATGCCGGTCATGAGCGGGATAGAGGCCACCCAGGCCATCCGGGAGAGGGAAAAAGGGAGCGGCGGCCACATCCCCATCATCGCCGTGACCGCTCGCGCCCTGCATCAGGAGCGGGAGGCGATCCAGGCTCAGGGATTTGACGGTTATCTGACCAAACCGTTCGAAATCGATGAATTGTTTCGTGAAATGAACAGGTTTCCGGGGGAGCGCCGAGAGGCCTCTCCTCACGGGTAAGTTATTGTTTGATCTGCGTTAAGAGGAGCATCTGATGCCATTACTCAAATGGTACGATATATATTCCGTGGACAATGAGACGCTTGACAGCCAGAACAGGATGCTTTTTGATCTGTTTAAAAGATTATACGATATCTGTATGCATAACAGGGATGACATCGAATATCTTCCCGTCCTGGATGAGTTGCTGGAATATACGGCTCATCACTTTTTGTCGGAAGAAAAGTATATGCAAGAGAAAGGGTATCCGGATATCACCGGCCATGTGCAGCTGCACAATGAATTCGCCCGCAACATCATAGTACTCAAGTACACCTATGAATTCAAAAACATTGAGCTGTGCCTGGATCTCATCCTCCTCATCGTGAACTGGATACATGATCATATTATCGGTGAAGATAAGAAATTTGCGGATTACGTGAAAAGTAGTCGGTGATGTCCATCCGGCGGGATTTCACCGGGGAGCGGCCAGCGAGGCCATGTCCGCAGCCAGAGCGGTCACGTCGGCTTCCGAGCTCTCCCAGGAGCACATGAATCTCGCCCCCCCGGAGCCGATGAAGGTGTAAAAACGCCATCCCCGTTCCCGCAGCCCATGGATCATGGGTTCCGGCATCTCCAGAAAGACGGCATTGGCCTGCTGGGGGAACAAGAGGCGGACGCCGGGCAACTGAACGGCACGGTCCGCCAGGAGGCGGGCGCAGCGGTTGGCGTGGGCCGCGTTCCGGAGCCAGGCCCCGTTTTCCAGAAGACCGACCCAGGGGGCCGCCAGGAACCGCATCTTTGAGGCAAGCTGGCCGGCCTGCTTGCAGCGGTAGTCGAATTCACGGGCCAGATCCCGATTGAAGAAGATCACCGCCTCACCCATGGCCATACCGTTTTTGGCTCCCCCCATGCAGAGAAGGTCCACCCCGGCTTTCCAGGTCAGCTCACTGGGGGAGACCCCCAGGGCGGCCACCGCGTTGGCAAAACGGGAGCCGTCCATCTGGAGCTTGAGGGAGAGCCGCCGGGCCTGATCACCCGTTGCCCGGAGCTCCTCCGGCGAATAGAGGGTGCCCAGTTCCGTGGCCTGGGTGATACTGAGCACCCGTGGCTTGGGGTAGTGGATGTCGGCCCGCTTGCTGACGGTATGCTCCACCGCAGCCAGGTCGACCTTGCCGTCAGAGCCGGGGACGAGGAGCAGCTTGGTGCCGTTGGAGAAAAACTCCGCGGCGCCGCATTCGTCCGTCTCCACATGGGAGGTCTCATGGCAGATGATGCTGTGGTAGGAGTGGCAGAGTGATGCCAACGCCAGGGAGTTGGCCGCGGTGCCGGTAAAGACGAAGAAGACCTCGCAGTCGGTCTCGAAGGTCTCCCTGAGGAGGCGGCAGGCCCGTTCGGTCCAGGGGTCGTCGCCGTAGGAGGTGGCGTAGCCGCTGTTGGCGGCGGCCATGGCCTCCCAGGCTTCAGGACAGATCCCGGCATAGTTGTCACTGGCAAACTGGTTTCTAAGCACGGTGGGTTCCATGATTCCTCCTGCAATGGCGCGGCAGTGGCAGTGAGCGGTTCTTTTTAGTCACTATACCGGGATAAGGAAGATGGTGCAAGTAAACCGGTCCCCAGTCCCCAGTCCCCGATTTTAAGGAGTTTGATATGCGCATCACCCCGGCAACCGAACTGGAGCACCGTTGCAGCCGGATGCAACGCTCCATGGCTACGGAAGGACTCGATGCCGTCCTCATCCTGCAGAATGCCGACCTGTTCTATTTTACCGGGACTGTTCAGTCGGGATGCCTCTATATCCCGGTTCAGGGGCAGCCGCTCTATCTGGTGCGCCGGGATGCCGGTCGGGCGAGGATGGAGTCCGGGTTGAAGGAGGTCGTATCCTTCTCCTCTTCACGAGAGCTGCCGCAAATTATAGCGGAGCACGGTTATGCCGTGCCGCAACGGATCGGCATGGAGCTGGACGTCATCCCGGTAAACCTGTTCCGGCGCTACCAGGCTCTCTTCGCCAGTGCCGTCTGGCTGGATGCCGCCCCGCTCATCCGCCGGCTCAGGATGATCAAATCCTCCTACGAGATTCATATCATGATGGATGCCGGGCGACAGGTGGAGCTGGTCTGCCGGCGCGTCCCCGAGGTCATCCGTGAGGGGATGACCGACCTGAAACTCTCTGCGGAACTGGAATACATGGCCCGCTGCCAGGGGCATCCGGGAGTAGTCCGGATGCGGAGCTTCAACGGCGAGATGGGCATAGGACACCTCTATTCCGGCACAGACAGCACGGTTCCCACCTATACCGACACCCCCCTGGGGGGGATGGGGGTCACCCCCTCCTTCGGCCAGGGGGCGAGTTACCGCACCATCGGCAAAAACGAGCCCATCGTCGTCGACTTTTCCGGGAGTTTCGACGGCTACCTTGTGGACCAGACCCGCGTCTTTTCCCTGGGAGCTGTTTCCTCCCGGCTCATGAAAGGGTACGATGACATGCTGGCTATACAGGAGTTGATGAAGGAACGGGTACAGGTCGGAGCCGGCTGGGGGGAGATCTATGACTGTTGTCTGGCGCTGGCAACGGCCCAAGGGCACGCCCATCGTTTCATGGGGCTCCCCGGTTCCCAGGTCTCATTTATCGGCCATGGTATCGGGATCGAGATCGACGAGTATCCCCTCATCGCCCGAGGGTTCGGGGGGACCCCCCTGGAGGTGGGGATGGCCTTTGCCTTTGAACCGAAGCTCCTCTTTCCGGGGGAAGGGGCTGTAGGTATTGAAAATACGTTTTATTTGAGTGACGAGGGACTGAAACAACTCACCGTTTCCGATGAGCGGCTGATGATCCTCTAGCACTCTAAAAAAATCTTGAATTCGGTCAGACTCAATGATATAAGGTGGCACGATTTCAGATAGTATGGAGCACAATTAATCCCTGTTTTTCAACGGTACCAGGAAGAATCAGCGGATAACGGCAACGTCGCCCGGATAGACCCCCTCAACAAATTCGGCAGGTATGAAGGAGGTGTTGTCAGAACGCTACGACTTGTTGTGATGGTATGTTGTTCTACTTAATAAAACCAACCTACAAAAAGGAGAAGGCACCATGGGTACACTGAAAGAGATCCTTGCGCAGAAGATTCAGGAGCACCGCCCCCGCATCACCAAGCTCGTGAAGGAATCCGGTAAAGTCATCATCGACCAGGTCACCATCGATCAATGCATCGGCGGCGCCCGTGACATCCGGAGTCTCATTACCGATATCTCCTACCTTGATCCTCAGGAAGGGATCCGCTTCCGCGGCAAGAACATCCCCGAGACCTTCGAGGCGCTCCCCAAGGCGGCCGGTTCCGGTTATCCCACAGTGGAATCTTTCTGGTTCTTTCTCCTCACCGGCGACGTCCCCACGGATGCTCAGGTTGCCGACACTGTTGCCGAGTGGAAAACACGCCAGGTGGTCCCCCAGTACGTATTCGATTCCCTCCGCGCCTTACCGCGTGACAGTCACCCCATGGTCATGCTCTCCGTGGCCATGCTGGCCCTGCAGAAAGACTCCAAGTTTGCCGGATTCTACAACTCGGGCAAATTCAACAAGATGACCGCCTGGGAATATGTCTACGAAGATGCCTGCGACATCGTTGCCCGTATCCCCATCATCGCCGCCTTCATCTACAACCTGAAATATCGCGATGACAAGCAGATCGACATCGATCCGACCCTGGACATGGGGGCCAACTTCGCCCATATGATCGGCCAGTGCGAAGAGTATAAGGATGTTGCCCGGATGTACTTCATCCTGCACTCCGACCACGAGTCCGGCAACGTCTCGGCCCACACCACCCATCTGGTCCACTCTGCCCTCTCCGATCCTTACTACTCGTACTCCGCCGGCCTCAACGGTCTGGCCGGTCCGCTGCATGGCCTTGCCAATCAGGAAGTTCTCGACTGGACCCTCAAGTTTCAGGAAAAATACTGCAAAGGAATCGATCCGACTCCGGAACTGATCGAAGCCGCTCTTTTGGACACGCTTAATGCCGGCCAGGTCATTCCCGGTTACGGTCACGCAGTTCTGCGCAAGACCGATCCGCGCTATATCTCACAGCGTGAGTTCTGCCTCAAGACCCCCGGTCTCAAGGATGATGCGCTCTTCAAGGTCGTTTCCATGATTTTTGAAGTAGCTCCCGTTGTCCTGGAAAGACTTGGTAAGGTCAAGAATCCTTGGCCGAATGTGGATGGACAGTCCGGCGTCATCCAGATGTACTACGGTCTGACCGAATTCGACTTCTACACCGTCCTCTTCGGCGTCGGTCGCGCCCTGGGGTGCATGGCCAACATCACCTGGGATCGCGGTCTTGGTTACGCCATCGAGCGTCCCAAATCCGTCACCACCGCCATGCTGGAGAAATGGGCCGCCGATGGTGGGCGTCAGCTCTCCTAACGGTTGACGGGAGAAAGGCAGAGAAGGGGGAGATGTTTGCATCTCCCTCTTTTTTCATATGATCCTTAAAAAAACCTTGACACTGCATTTAATTTCGGTATAGTGGCCGCTTGATTTAGCACGAACCCAGACGCTCTGCGATCTGACGTAAATCCAACAAACAAGAGGTGAAAGAACAATGAAAAAAATGATTTCTCTGGCTCTTTGTCTGTCCCTGGCTGCGGTAATGGCCGCTGGTTGCAAGAAAAAAGAAGAAGCACCGGCCCCGGCTGCTGCTCCTGTTGAAGCTCCGAAGCCTGAGCAGAAGCCGATTTCTTCCGCAAAAGCTCCCGAAGCAACTCCTGCTGCTCCTGCTGCCGCTCCTGCTGCTGCTCCGGCTGGCGAGAAGCACTAAGAAATTCCTGGTTTCAGGAAAAAAGCCTGCGGGATTTCCCGCAGGCTTTTTTTTCGTAGAAACCCGACACCGACACCCTGACCGTTTCCCGGCGTTGTACCCGGAGAGACGGCTTCTTGCCAAGGAGAATTTATGGAACGGACATTCGCCATCATCAAGCCCGACGCGGTAGAGCGGAAAATGGCCGGCAAGATCCTCGACCGGATCGAAGCCGCCGGCTTCACCATCGTCGGGATGAAAAAGATCAAACTGAGCACTCCCCAAGCAGAAGGGTTTTACTGCGTCCATAGTGAGCGCCCCTTTTTCAAGGACCTCTGCTCTTTTATGTCCCGCAGCCCGGTGATCACCCTGGTCCTGGAAAAAGAGAACGCCATCGCTGCCTGGCGTGAACTCATGGGGGCCACCAACCCGGCCAACGCCGCGGAAGGGACCATCCGGAAAGAGTTTGCCGTCAACATCGAGGAGAACTCCACCCATGGCTCGGACGCCCCGGAAACTGCCGCCTTTGAGATCGGCTACTTCTTCAGCCAGCTGGAGCTGGTGTAAAACCGAACTACTCATTTTCACCACAGAGTCACAGAGAGCACAGAGAAACCGTTAAAGGAAATCTGTGTTCTCTGTGAACGCTTTTTTGAAATAAATTTTCGGCCACTCCTTGCTCCCGCTCGTAACCCTCTCCCCCGAGAGGTTTTTTTTTAAATAGTAGCGGTGATTTCTCCGTGACCTCAGTGACTCTGTGGTGGATTCAGTACGGTGCAGGCTATCACTCCGTGTCGTCGAACAGGAGTGAGGGGGTGGGGAATAAGATGTTGTTTCAGAGGGGTATTCGGGATATACTCCCCCCGCCGGAGCCTGGAGCGTAGGGATGGTGAGATCAGGAGGAGTGATGACGTCGACACCGACACGGGAAGAGCTGACACTGAGTGTGGATATGGCGAGGTGGGAGTGGCTGCGCCCCCACCTGGAGCGGGGGGGGCTGGTGGTCGTCTCTCCTGAACTGGATCTGGTGGCTGCGGGGTTCAGCATCTCCGGCGACGACAGCGTCGCCATCAGCTCCTGGATTGCCACCGGAAGGATCGCCAAGCCGTCGGCAACGCAGCTCTTCGACTGGGACGCTGACCCGGACACCCCCTTTCGCTTTCTCATCGCCGCCCCTTATGTTCTGATCCAACCCCTTTCTCCCCGCGCATCCTGAACAGGCGCGGCCCAATCCCCCCTGGGAGGTTCTCATGTCCACCGAAGAAAAACCGGTATCCTGCGCCGGTTGCAGCGCCGTCTGGCAGAAGAGCGGCACCACCAACTGCTGGAGCAACGATCCCACTACTGCCCCCCCCCGTCCCGACAGCTGCCCGTCTGACCGTTTCGGCCAGGTGGTGGACGACTCCATTGACCTCTACCGCGGTGGCAGCGAGGATGCCCGTATCGCCTTCACGGCGGCCCGGGTGGAGGGGCTCTGCTATGCCCGGGAGTCGGGGAGCGACGTCATCCAAGCCCGCTGGACCCGGGTGGAGGATACCATCGCCTTTGCCGGACTCATGGGGTACAAGAAGATCGGTATGGCCACCTGTATCGGCCTGCTGGAAGAGACCCAGCGGTTCTGCGCCATCCTGAAGGCCCAGGGATTTGAGCCGCTCAGCGTCTGTTGCAAGTCCGGGAGCATCGACAAGCTGGAGTTGGGGCTGGCCGAAGAGGACAAGGTCCGGCCGGGAACCTTCGAGCCGGCCTGCAACCCCATCGCCCAGGCGGAGATTCTTAACCGGCTCGGCTCTGAGATGAACATCATCATGGGGCTCTGCGTGGGGCATGACATGCTCTTTGCCAAATACTCCAAGGCTCCGGTCACCACCCTCATCGTCAAGGACCGGGTCACCGGGCACAACCCCATAGCCGTCCTTTACGGGCAGAATTTCTACTATAAGCGGCTGCAGAAGCAGCGGGTGCTGGCTGGTCTCCCCGGCGTCGAATAATTTCCATAGTGTCGCCGTAAGAGGTTATTTATGAACAGGCTGGATCTCCCTGTGGCGGAAACCATTCTGGACTCTCTCAATGACGGTCTGTACGTCACCGACATCAATCGCCGCATCCTCTACTGGAGCAGATCAGCCGAGAGGATCACCGGATGGAGTTCGGAGGAGGTGGTGGGGTCCCGCTGCCACGATAATATCCTGAATCATCTGGACAAGGATGGCCGCCGTCTCTGCGGTGAGGAGTTCTGTCCCCTGTACCGGAGCATGCACACCGACACGCGGAGCAGCTCTCCAGTCATCGTCTTCGGTCAGGGAAAGAGGGGTAACCGTGTCCCCATGGCGGTGTCGGTGGCTCCGGTGCATGGCCCGGACGGGAAGGTGACCGGAGGGGTGGAGAGCTTCACCGACTTTACCGAAACCTATGAGGACTTGGAACGGGCCAAGCGGATTCAGACCCTTTCCCTGGAGCATGATCTCCCCAGGGACGACAGGATCCGATTCACCTCCTTTTACCTCCCCCACGACATCATCGGGGGGGACTTTTTCTGCATCCGACAACTGGACGCCGATCTCTACTGTTTCTTTCTCGCCGATGTCATGGGGCATGGCGTGGCCGCCGCGCTCCATACCATGCATCTCAGCGCCATCTGGAACCGTCACTACCACACCCTCCGGCGACCGGCGGAATTTGCGCGACTGATGAATCGGGATCTCTGCCGTATCGTCAGGGACGAATCCTTTGCCACGGCCCTCTGCGGTATCGTCGATGTGGCCGGCCGGAGCGTGAGGGTCGCCTCGGCCGGCGGCCCCCCCCTGATGCTGCTGCATGCCGACGGCCGGACCGCACTGGTGGAGATTCCGGGACTCCCCTTCGGCCTTACCGCGGCGGCGGAGTACGATGAACGAGAATTTATCTGTGAGCCGGGAGACAGCCTGATGATGTTCACCGATGGCGCCATCGAAATTGAGGACGCGGCAGGAACAATGCTGGGAACGGAAGGGCTTATGGGGATTCTCACCTCACTGAGGGCTCCGGGTACCGGCCTCCGGATTGAGCCGCTGCAGAAGGCGCTCTTGAACTTTTCCAACGGGATCAGGCTGGTTGACGACCTGACCCTGCTGGAACTCCGGTTCACCTGATGAGTGTTGACCGCTTGATTGCTCCCCAGACCACCGAAGACGACCTCTTCGTGGAGACGTCGCTTCGCCCTCGGAGCCTGAACGACTACATCGGCCAGGAGAAGGCAAGGGAGAACCTGCGCCTCTTTATCGATGCCGCAAAAGGGCGTAGCGAGGCCCTGGATCATGTCCTCCTCTGCGGCCCCCCCGGTCTGGGAAAGACCACCCTGGCCAATATCATCGCCTGCGAGATGGGGGTGAACATCAAGTCCACCTCCGGACCGGTGATCGAACGCCCCGGCGACTTGGCGGCAATTCTCACCAACCTGGAGCAGGGGGACGTGCTCTTCATCGATGAAATCCACCGCCTCTCCCATGTGGTGGAGGAAATCCTCTATCCGGCCATGGAGGATTATCAGCTGGATATCATCATCGGTCAGGGGCCTAGCGCCCGGACCATCAAGCTAGATCTCCCCCGTTTCACCCTGGTGGGGGCCACCACCCGAGCCGGACTCCTCTCTTCCCCCCTGCGGGACCGGTTCGGGGTCATCTCCCGCCTGGAGTTCTACACGGTGGAAGAGCTGGCCACCATCGTTACCCGTTCCGCACGGATTCTGGGTATCCCCTCGTCGCCGGAAGGGGCGCTGGAGCTGGCGCGTCGCAGTCGAGGGACCCCCCGCATCGCCAACCGGCTGCTCCGCCGGGTCAGGGATTTCGCCCAGATTCGGGGGGACGGCACCCTGTCTCTGACCATCGTCCAGGATTCCCTTGCCCTGCTGGAGGTGGATGAGATGGGGTTCGACCGGATGGACCGGACCATCATGCTGACCATCATCGACAAGTTCAGCGGCGGGCCGGTGGGGCTGGACACTTTGGCTGCGGCGGTCTGCGAGGAGAGTGACACCATCGAGGATGTCTACGAGCCGTTTCTGATCCAGCACGGTTTTCTCAACCGGACCCCCAGGGGGAGGACCGCCACGGCCACCGCCTACCGGTATTTTCAGCGGACACCCCCCGGTGCTCCCCAGGGGACACTCTTTTGACCATGCAGCTTGTCTTCGACTTTCCCATCGCCCCACGCTACTCCTTTGATAACTTTGTCGTCTGCAACGGCAACCGGACCGCCTTTGAGTTCGCCCGCCGTCTCACCGATCCGGTGGTGGGTGAGAGCGTTCTCTATCTCTATGGGCCGCCCGGGTCGGGGAAGAGTCATCTCCTCATGGCCGCCGGGGAGCGGTTGGCCGGAGGAGCGGCGGTATCGGCCGTTTCCTGCGGCACTCTTTCCGGTGATGACCCCTGCGGGGGGGATTCCCTGGTGGAAGCGCTGCATGATGCCCCGGTGCTCCTCATCGATGACATGGATCTCTTGCCCGATGTACGGCGGCGGCGGGAGGAGCTCTGGCATCTCTTCAATGAGTTCTATCAGTCCGGCCGGCGCATCGTGGTCACCGGTGCGGTTCCTCCCCGGGAACTGATCTCCGTTGACGATCACCTCATCTCCCGGCTCCTCTGGGGGCTGGTAGCCCGGATGGATGTCTCCGATGATGACTCCCGACGGCTGATCCTGAAAAAACTGGCGGACGACCGGCAGATCATCCTCCCCGATGAGGTGATCGCTTATCTGCTGATTCATACCCGCCGGGATCTCCATTCACTCATGGCGGCGTTCGATGCGCTGGTGCGGCATTCCCTGGCCACGGGGAGAAAGATTTCCGTCCGCCTGGCCCGGGCAGGGCTCGCGGGTGATGGCGTCCCCCCTTTCCGGTAAATCCGTGGTAATCAGCAGTTGTATGTGATATAAATGTAGTTTGTTATCAACTCTTCGCATCATAGAGGCGTTCATGCAGATTAAGGGATTCCGGTTTTCCGCCGTCGAGGCCGCCATCAAGAAACCGGGGCGGCTTGACCTTGCTCTTATCCAGTCACTCCGTCCGGCAGCTGCCTCGGCGGTTTTTACCACCAACAGCGTCAAGGCGGCGCCGGTCCTCCTCTCCATGGAACGGGTGGCAATGGGGCCGATCCGGGCAATTCTGGTTAACAGCGGGAACGCCAACGCCTGTACCGGCAAACAGGGGATGGCGGATGCGTTGGAGACGACCCGGCTGGTGGCCCGCTACCTGGAGATCGACGAAGAAGAGGTGTTGGTGGCTTCCACCGGCGTCATCGGCGTGCCGCTCCCCATGGATCGCCTCACGGTGGCGCTTCACCCTCTGGTGAACTCGCTGTCGGACGGCACGGGACTGGACGCCGTGGCCCAGGCGATCATGACCACCGACACCTTTCCCAAGATGGAGTCGCGGCAGGGGACAGCGGACGGCATAGCGTACACCATTGCCGGGATCGCCAAGGGGTCCGGGATGATCATGCCCAACATGGCGACCATGCTGGCCTTCGTCTTCACCGACGCCGCCGTGGAGTTGGAGTGGCTGGAGCAGATCTTCAGAGCCGGCTGCGATGTCTCGTTCAACGCCATTACCGTGGACGGAGACACCTCCACCAATGACACAGCGTTGATCCTGGCCAACGGGGCCGCCGGTAACGAACCGCTGGGGGCGCTCTCCCCAGGGGGAGCCGAGTTCGTCTCCCTCCTCAACGAGCTGCTCCTCTCTCTGGCCCATCAGATTGTCAGGGATGGGGAGGGGGCGACCAAGTTTGTGGCGATCACGGTGACCGGGGCGCTGAATGATGCCCAGGCCAAGAAGGGAGCCATGGCCATTGCCAACTCAAGTCTGGTGAAGACCGCTTTCTTCGGACAGGATGCTAACTGGGGGAGAATTCTTGCGGCCATCGGCTATTCCGGCGTCACGGTTGACCAGGACCAGATCGATCTCTCCTTCGATGATGTCATGATGGCGAAGAACGGTCTCTTTGCCGGCGGCGACGCGGAAGCCCGGGGGAGTGCGGTGCTCAGGCAGAAGGAGTTCAGCGTAACGGTGGACCTGAAGCTGGGGATGGGGCGCGCCACGGTCTATACCTCCGACCTCTCCCATGAATACGTCAGCATCAACGCCGACTATCGGACCTGAAAAGGAATCATCTCCCGGATATCCTCATGCGTCATCTCCTCCTGGTTCTTCTTCTTATCTTCGTCTCTCCGGCGGCGTCATCTGCCGTACCCCCCTCCCCACCGCTCAGTGTCATCATGGATATCGATCTCCTCATGGAGCACGCAATTTCCCAGAGGCTCATAGCCGGAGGAGTCGTGTTGATCGGCGCCCGTAGCGGTCCCCTCTTTCAGCGCGCCTATGGCCGGATGTCGGCGGACCCGTTGTCGCCGGCCATGCGGATCGACGCCATCTTCGATGTGGCTTCTCTTACCAAGGTCGTGGCGACCACCTCTGCGGTCATGAAGCTGGCTGAAGAGGGGAAAATTTCGGTGGAGGAGTCGGTGGCGGCATGGTTTCCCGAATTCGGCACCGAGGCGAAGAAAGGGGTACTCCTCAGGCACCTTTTGACTCATACCTCGGGAATTGCCGATTTTCCCCTGCTGCTCCCCGATCCGCTGCACCAGGCGGTTGAGGGGGGCGCTCTCCATCCGGCCAGAGGGGAGGTCGGTAACAGCTTCTGTTATGCCGATCTGAATTTTATCCTGCTGGGTGATCTGGTGCAGCGCGCCTCCGGCGTCCCCCTGGATCGTTACGTGGCGGAACGGTTTTTTATCCCTCTGGGGATGGTTGACACCTTTTTTACTCCCCCCCTTGCCATCAGGTCTCGCCTCAGCCCTACGCTCCTCTCCGACGGGGGACTGCTCACCGGTGAGCCCCAGGATCTCCATGCGCGCCAACTTGGGGGAGTGGCCGGGCATGCCGGCCTCTTTAGCACCGCGACGGACCTGGCCCGATTTTGCCGGATGCTCATGAACGGTGGCGAGCTGGAGGGGCGACGGGTCCTGACAGAGCGGACCGTGGCGGAGATGACGGCCCCCAGGTATGCAGAGGGGGGGAAGGTGGTGCGCGGTCTTGGGTGGGACATCGCCTCCCCCTACTCGGCGCCCCGGGGGCACGGCTTTTCCGTGGGTTCCTTCGGCCATACCGGCTACTCCGGCGGCTCCATCTGGATCGACCCCCGGCAGGATCTGTTTGTAGTGCTCCTCACGGCCCGGCTGGACTTCCGTCATGTGGTGGATTTCAACCGGTTGCGTCGGGATCTGTCGACCCTTGCCGTTACCTGTCTGGCGCCGTCCGGCGAGAGACCTGCCCCTGCCGGGCTCTTCTGATACCAGGTTTTCCGGCAGCTCGTCCCCTGTCAAGCGACCGTCGGATAAGGGTAAAAATGTTGACACTCTTGCAGGGGGTGTGTTAGGTTGATCCGTCGAAACTTACCAATTTTCAACAATATTCGGGCATCGGCATCACGTATCCGACCACCGCCCGGAGGAGAAAACGATGGGTCACAAGCTGCTCCTCGCAGATGACAGTATCACTATCCAGAAAGTAGTGAAGATCATATTTTCCGGC
The DNA here is from genome assembly GCA_903902855.1 of uncultured Geobacter sp. GTDB lineage: Bacteria > Desulfobacterota > Desulfuromonadia > Geobacterales > CAIOGM01 > CAIOGM01. The sequence goes on from CAIUWK010000027.1 coordinate 22,720, forward strand.
GATGCGTATGATCTTACCATTGTGGATAACGGTATCGACGCCCTTGATCGGGCACGGGAGTCTGTTCCCGATGTCATGCTGATCGACGCGGTGATGCCGGGGAAGAACGGCTATGATGTCTGTCGCGAGGCCAAAAACGATCCGAGACTCTCCCTTGTCCCCATCCTCCTGCTGACCGGCGTGTTTGAGCCCTTTGACGAGGCAAAATCCAGAGAGTCCGGCGCCGATGATTTCATCGCCAAGCCCTTTGAATCCCAGGTCCTCATCGACAAGATCGAGGGACTCATCTCCCTGGTGGCCTTACGGAGGGCTGCAGCTCCTCCTCTTCCGGTGCCGCTCCCACCTGTTGCCGAGCCTCTTCCCGCAGTAGCCGACGAGCCCCAGGTGGATGAGATTCCTTTCGAGGTTTTCCTCCAAGAGGAGGAGCCTCTTCTGATTGAGGAGGTCACATCACTGGACGATCTCTGGGGGATGGCCGCTGTTGAGGAGGAGCACGAAGAGCTCTCCTCGTGCGAGACGATTGCCGTTGAGGAGGAACATGAAGAGCTCTCCTTGGGCGAGACGATTGCCGTTGAGGAGGAACACGAAGAGCTCTCCTTGGGTGAGGTGATTGCCGTAGAGGAGGACGTGGCTCCGGAATGTATTCCGGAGCCGGCGGAGTTTGACCTTCTCGTCGTTGATGAGCTGCCGCCGGTTCAATCCGAGTCGTCTCCCTCACCCATCCTTCCGGAACCGGACGATCTGATGGTTGAAGAGTTCTCCTTTGAAGAAGATTCAGATGAGATCCCGGCCTTTGCTGATGAGCTTGCCGAGAAGTCGGAGCCGGAAAAGCTGGTGGAGAGTCCGGAGCCGGAGGTCGTTTCCTTCCCGGAAGAGCCGAGGGAAGAGAATCTGCTCTCATCGGGAGAGGCGTTCATTGAAGAGCTACCGGAGCCCGTGGAACTTAGCGCCGTCCAACCGCCGCAGGAGGCGGTCGTCGCACCCCAGGAGGGAGCCACTCTGAACGAGGAGCAGCTCGTTGCCGCCCTGGCCAAGGTATCCCGGGAGGTCATCGAGCGGATCGTCTGGGAGGTGGTCCCCGACCTGGCCGAGGCGCTCATTAAGGAAGAGATCCGAAAAATCCGGGAAGGGGTCTGATCGCGATTCAGCCGGACAGCAGGTCGTAGGTGGGGATGAAAATCCCCATTTTCATCTGGAAAGGAGTACGTATGCCGGGGAAAATACGCTCAGACAACACGACATCACGTTCCAAAACGGCTGAAAGTCGCAGAGTTAAACCTCCTCTCCCGAAAATTACCAAAACGCACAAACCGGAAGGGATGGAGCTTGAGGAGTGGCAGCGGCTGCTCCGCCGGGAGTTCGGGGTCCGGCAGGAGTTCCTCCTGACCAATACCGGAGAGCATCCGGTTTTTTCCGATTTCTCTCTCACCAACCCCCAGAGCGGCAAGAGCTACCGCATCGCCATCCGGGGCGATTCCGCCGGCTCCAATTACTGTTCCTGCCCCGACTACCGGATCAACAATCTCGGCACCTGCAAACACCTTGAGTTCACCCTGGCGAGACTGAAGGCGCAGGAGGGGGCGGAAAAACTGTTCGAGAGCGGGTATGAGCCGCCGTTTTCGGAGGTCTATCTCTCCTAAGTGTCGGAACCGGGAAAGGGTATTATTCGTAGGCTGCTTCAACCTCCTTGTTTGAACGTACCACCAGCGATCATTACCATAGACCTGCGCATCGAACCCCATGCGTTTTCCCGCAGGGATCTGGAAAACCCCGATCCGTTCGTGAAGAAAATTCTTGAAACCGGGCGGCGAATTGTCTGATATATAACGAAGAAAGGGAATATGTGACACCATGACCAGAGAACTTGCCAAGGGGTATGAACCCCATGAAGTTGAGAAGCGGTGGTATGCGGAGTGGGAATCCAAGGGGTATTTCCAGGCGGAGGATTCTTCGGACAAGAAGCCGTACAGCATCGTTATCCCCCCACCCAACGTGACCGGCGCGCTCCACATGGGGCATGCGCTTAATAATACGCTCCAGGATATCCTCTGCCGCTGGAAGCGGATGCAGGGGTACAACGTCCTCTGGATGCCGGGGACGGATCATGCCGGGATCGCCACCCAGAACGTGGTGGAGCGGCAACTGGCCGCCGAGCAGAAGGATCGCCATGACCTGGGGCGGGAGAAGTTCATCGAGCGGGTCTGGCAGTGGAAGGGGGAGTCCGGCGGCCAGATCATCGGCCAGCTGAAACGGCTGGGCGCTTCCTGCGACTGGGAGCGGGAGCGGTTCACCATGGACGAGGGGCTCTCCAAGGCGGTGCGCACCGTCTTCGTGAAGCTCTACCAGGACGGGCTCATTTATCGGGACAACCGGCTCATCAACTGGTGCCCCCGCTGCCATACCGCCCTCTCGGACATCGAGGTGGAGCACGAAGATAAGAAGGGGCATCTCTGGCATATCCGCTATCCCGTGGCCGGTCAGCCGGGACGGTTTGTCACCGTGGCCACCACCCGTCCCGAGACCATGCTGGGTGACACCGCCGTAGCGGTCCATCCGGAGGACGAACGGTACCTGGATCTGGTGGGGAAAACGGTGATCCTCCCCCTGGTGAACCGGGAGATCCCGGTGATTGCGGACACGTACGTGGAGCGGGAGTTCGGTACGGGGGTGGTGAAGATCACCCCGGCTCATGATTTCAACGACTTCGAGGTGGGGGTGCGCCACGGGCTGGACAAGATCAACATCTTTGACGAGTCCGGCATCATCAATGCGGTGGGTCACCAGTACGAAGGGCTGGAGCGGTTCGCTGCCCGGAAGAAGATCGTGGAGGACCTGGAGGCGGCGGGACTCCTGGAGAAGATCGACGATCACGCCCTCTCCATCGGCGGCTGCTACCGCTGCAAGACCGTGGTGGAGCCGTACCTCTCCCTGCAATGGTATGTGAAGGTTGCTCCCTTGGCAGAGCGGGCCCTGGCCGCGGTGAAGGAGGGGAAGACCCGCATCCTTCCCAAACAGTGGGAAAACACCTATTACGACTGGATGGAGAATATTCGCGACTGGTGCATCTCTCGCCAGATCTGGTGGGGGCACCGGATACCCGCCTGGTTCTGCGATCACTGCGGCGAGATCACCGTGGGGATGGACGACCCGACGCACTGTGCTAAATGCGGCAGCGACGAACTTCGCCAGGAAACCGACGTGCTGGATACCTGGTTCTCCTCGGCTCTCTGGCCTTTCTCCACCATGGGGTGGCCGGACAAGACGCCGCTCCTTGAAACCTTCTACCCCACCTCCTGCCTCATCACCGGCTTCGACATCCTTTTTTTCTGGGTGGCGCGGATGATGATGATGGGGCTCCACTTCATGGATCAGGTCCCCTTCACCGACGTCTACATCCACGCCCTGGTGCGCGACGCCCAGGGGCAGAAGATGTCCAAATCCAAGGGAAACGTCATCGATCCGCTGACGGTCATCGACCAGTACGGCACCGACGCCTTCCGTTTCACCCTGGCGGCCTTTGCGGCCCAGGGGCGGGACATCAAGCTGGCCGAGGAGCGGATCGCCGGGTACCGGAATTTCTGCAACAAGGTCTGGAACGCGGCCCGCTTTACGCTCATGAACCTGGACGGGTTCGATCCCGCCGGGATCACTCTGGGGGAGCTGAACCTTTCCCAGGGGGACCAGTGGATACTCCACCGGTTTAACGAGACGGTGCGGGAGACCAACCAGGCTCTTACCGAGTACCGCTACAACGAGGCGGCCAACGGGCTCTACCAGTTCACCTGGAGCGAGTTTTGCGACTGGTACCTGGAGCTCTCCAAGCAGGATCTCTACGGCAGCGATCTGGACCGGAAGAAGACGGCCCGGTTCGTCCTCTGGCACGTGCTGGAGCAGCTCCTGCGACTCCTCCACCCCTTCATGCCGTTCATCACCGAAGAGATCTGGCAGGCTCTTCCGGGACCGGGGACCGGGGACCGGGGATCGGAAACCATCATGCGGGCGGAGTATCCCGCATACTGCGAAGGGCGGTCGTTTCCCGAGGCTGCCGGACGGATGGAGCGGGTCATGGCGGTGATCTCCGGCATCCGGAACATCCGGGGAGAGATGGAGGTTCCCCCCTCCCGGAGCATCGGGGTAATCCTCTCCTGCGGGAGCGAGGAGAGTCGGGCACTCATGAAGCACAACGAGGGGGCCATCATCACCCTGGCGCGGCTCTCCGACCTGGCCATCGGCCGTGACCTGGAAAAACCGGAGGACGCCTCCATCCAGGTGGCGGGGGACGTGCAGATCTTCGTTCCCCTGAAGGGGGTCGTGGACGTGGTGGCCGAGGAGCAGCGGCTCCTCAAGGAGATCGCCAAGATCGTCAAAGATATCGATGTCTTCACGAAGAAACTGGGGAACCCCTCCTTTGTGGACCGGGCGCCCGCCGACATCGTGGCCAAGGAGAAGGAGAAGCTGGTGGAGGTCGCGGCAAAGAAAGCGGTACTGGAAGCGAGCCTGGAGAAGATCAGGGCGCTGAAGTAGCCAGGGAAGATTTTTTGAGTAAGGTTCCGTATCCGGAAGGGGTGATGGAGGAGATGCGTGCGGATGCCATGAGGATGGCGGGGCGTTCGGGGGTTGATTACAGTAGCAGTCGATCTATTGCTGCGATGATTTCTGTCCGGTACCCAAGGGCCGAACCGATTGGCTGGCCGAGGATCGAACGCAGAACAGCTGTTATTTCTGCGGTTGACAGATAGTATTCTGTGCCATTGACCGGTATAAGGGGATTTAGAACGGTCGCTCCCGTAAAGCAGCGCTTTTCCACAAGCGGTATGACGACGCAGGTTGTCAGAGATTCAACAAACCGTCCCTGAATCTCGACAAGATACGGCGCCTGCTTGCTGGTGCGTGAACCGGGGTTTCTGTACAGATCGAATTGGGCCATCAGAGTAACAGCCCGATATCTTCAGAAAGAGTACCGCGTTCGGCAATCATGGCGTTATAGGAGTCAAAGGCGGCGCTGTTTTGCTCTTTCCAGTGTATAAGCTCCCGCTCGGCAAGGAAGTTGATCATTGTTTGTTCCAGCAACTGGGAAAGATTGCCCTGTTCAGCGCGGACCATGTTGATCAGGTCGCTGTTGGCAGTCAGATTCACCGACCGCCGTGGAGCATGTCTGTTGAAGGAAAGTTGCATGCGTCACCTCCATGATGTTAACTATGCGCAGTGTAAGGCGCACGATAATGCGTGTCAATTAAAAATCCCGGTCGTCACCGTAGACCCGTTCTTCATGCGTTACGGTGTCCGGATTTTCCGGTAAGAAGAGAGGATATCATGACCCGACCAGGGTGGGATGAATATTTCATGGAGATCACGCAACTGGTGGCGCGGCGCTCCTCCTGCCTCCGACGACAGGTGGGGGCGGTGCTGGTGAAGGAGAAGAACATCCTCGCCTCCGGCTACAACGGCGTCCCCACGGGGATCGCCCACTGCGCCGAGACCGGCTGCCTCCGGGCGAAACTGAACGTCCCCTCCGGCGAACGGCATGAGCTCTGCCGGGGACTCCATGCCGAGCAGAACGCCATCATCCAGGCGGCCAGGCATGGGACGAACATCGACGGCGCTACCCTCTACTCCACCACCATGCCCTGTATCATCTGCGCCAAGATGATCATCAACGCCGGCATCAGGCGGGTGGTCTACCGGGAGGGGTACGCGGACCAGCTCTCCCAGGAGATGGTGGCCGAGTCCGGTCTTCTGGTGGAGAAGTTTATCCCTCCGGCGGCGGAGGTAGCGCCATGAAGTGCCCTTTCTGCGCATCCATGGATACCAAGGTTGTGGACTCCCGTCCCGACAAGGACGGCACCGCCATTCGTCGCCGCCGGGAGTGCGAGTCCTGCGGCAAGCGGGTCACCACCTACGAGCGGGTGGAGGAGCTGCAACCCCTGGTCATCAAGAAGGATGGCCGGCGGGAACCCTTTGACCGGCTAAAGCTCATTTCCGGGGTGCAGAAGGCGTGCGAGAAGCGACCGGTCTCTTCCGAGACCATCCAGCGGCTGGCGGACCGGGTGGAGACGCGGCTTCAGGAGGGGAGCGACCGGGAGGTCCCCACCCCCATCATCGGCGAGTGGGTCATGAAAGAGCTGCACGACGTGGACGAGGTGGCCTATGTCCGTTTTGCCTCGGTCTACCGCTCCTTCAAGGATATCAACGAATTCATGTCGGAACTCCAGGAACTCCTCACCAGCGGCGGCGTCCGTCCTCCCCGGAAGAGATGATCGAACCGACTATCGCCTATCTGGAGAAGATGATGGGGCGGGCACTGGCTCTGGCCCGCAAGGGGATCGGCAAGACGACCCCCAATCCCCCGGTGGGGTGCGTCATCGTCAACGGCGGTGAGATTGTCGGGACCGGTTGGCACCGGAAGGCCGGAACCCCCCATGCCGAGGTTCACGCCCTTCGCGAGGCGGGTGATCGGGCCCGTGGGGCCGACCTCTTTGTCACCCTGGAGCCGTGCAGTCACTTCGGCAAGACCCCTCCCTGCGCCGATGCCCTCATTGCCGCCGGAGTGGGGCGGGTTTATGCCGGGATGATCGATCCCAACCCTCTGGTGGCGGGGCGCGGAATCGAAAAACTCCGGGCCGCCGGAATTCCGACCTTTCCCGGAGTCTTGGAGCAGGAGTGCCGCCGCCTCATCGGTCCGTTTCTTCGGCAGACCACCACAGGACTCCCTCTGGTGACGGTGAAGAGCGCCCTGACCCTGGACGGCAAGACCGCTACAGCCTCGGGTGACTCGAAATGGATCACCGGCGAAGCGGCGCGTCGCCATGTGCACCGGCTCCGGGCCGAACACGACGCCCTCATGACGGGGGTGGGAACCGTTCTCGCCGATGATCCGCAGCTTACCTGTCGACTTCCACGAGGGGGTCGGGACCCGCTCCGCGTCATCGTGGACGGCCGTCTCCGGACGCCTCCGGACGCTCAACTCTTTCGGACAGAATCGACGGCGCAGACAGTCATGGCCACAGTTCAACAGGAGCAGGAGCGGATGACGGCTTATCTCTCCCTGGGCGCGGAACTGCTCATCTGCCGGGAAGCGGCTGGACGGGTTGACCTGGCCGATCTGCTGGCCCGACTGGGGAAGCGGGGAGTGCACTCCGTTCTCGTGGAGAGCGGCGGCGAATTGGCCGGGGCGCTCCTGCGGCAGGGACTTATTGACCGGTTGATTCTCTTTTACGGAGCCAAGCTGGTGGGAGGGGAGGGGCGTTCTCCCTTTGCCGGCAGCGGTGTTGACAAGATGTCACAGGCAATCCGGTTGCAGGAGATTGAGGTTCGCCGGTTCGGGGAGGATATCATGCTCTCCGGCTATCTGAGGTAAACATGTTCACAGGACTCATCGAAGATGTGGGAAGTGTCGTCTCTTTGGTTCGCTCCGGCCAATCCGGAAAGCTCACCGTGGCCACCGCGCTCCCCTCTGCGGAGATCCGCCTGGGGGATTCGGTGGCGGTGAACGGGGTTTGTCTCACCGTGACGCGCAGGGAAGCGGCGGGGCTCACCTTTGACGTCTCACCGGAAAGCCTGGAGCGGAGCACCCTGGCTGCCCTGAAGGGGGGAGACAGGGTCAACCTGGAGCGGGCGCTCCGTCTCTCCGATCGGCTGGGTGGGCATATGGTCACCGGTCATGTGGACTGCATCGCCCGAGTGGATTCGCGGCGGGAGCAGGCAAACGCCGTTGTTTTTACCTTCGCTCTCCTGGACCCGGCCAAGGCCCGCTACCTGGTCCCCAAGGGATCGGTGGCCGTGGACGGGATCAGCCTCACCGTGAACGACGTCACTCCCGCAGGCTTTTCCGTCACCATCATCCCCCACACCGCCGCCATGACGACTCTCACCCTGGGAAAGCCGGGAGAACGGGTCAACATCGAGACCGACATCATCGGGAAATACGTGGAACGGCTTCTGGGCGGGCGTGAGGCATCGCCCTCCGGCGTCACCCCCGAACTCCTTGCCCGCAACGGTTTCATGTAG
>CAIUWK010000028.1 GCA_903902855.1 uncultured Geobacter sp.
CCCCTTCACCCCGAAGGAGAGATCCAGTTCGTTCTGCTCTTCGAATCGCTGTTTCTGGGCGTCGGTGAGCACGCTGTAGCAGAGCTGGCGGGTCTCCACATTGGTCAAGGGGGGAATATCCAGCGGCGTGAGGTGGCCGTCAATACGGATCTGGGGGGGGGAATTGGTGGTGAGATGCAGGTCGGACCCTTTTCGTTCCACAAGAAGCGTGAGGAGCTGGTGCAGGGTGACACTCATGATGGTTCCTCCTAATCGTCGGCGACAGTGACGCGCAGCACTTCCTCAAAGGAGGTGATCCCCTCCTTCAGTTTGGTGAGCCCTGACTGGCGCATGGTTCTGACCCCCAGCCGAATGGACTCGCGCTTGATTTCCGAGGTATTGGCCCCGTTGAGAACCAGTTGCCGGATCTCTTCCAGCATGGGCATCACCTGATAAAAGCCGACCCGCCCCTTGAATCCGGTGCCGTTGCACTTGGGGCACCCCTTCCCCCGGTAGCAGATGAAACCGACGACATCTTCCGGGGTGACACCGGCGTCCAGGAGCGCCTGAACCGGTATATCTTCCGGTTCCCGGCACTCCATGCAGACCCGGCGGGCCAGCCGCTGGGCCGTGATGAGATTCACCGCCGAGGAGACCAGATACGGTTCGATCCCCATATTGAGCAGCCGGTTGATGGTGGACGGGGCATCGTTGGTGTGCAGCGTGGATAACACTAAGTGACCGGTGAGCGCGGCCTTGATCCCGATCTCCGCCGTTTCGAAATCGCGGATCTCGCCGATCATGATGATATCAGGGTCCTGCCGGAGAAATGCTCGGAGCGCCGTGGTAAAGTTCAGCCCGATATCCTCATGCATCTGGACCTGGTTGATCCCCGGAAAATTGAATTCCACAGGGTCCTCGGCGGTGGAGATATTTTCCGTCGTCTTGTTCAACTCGACAAGAGCCGAGTAGAGAGAGACGGTCTTGCCGCTCCCCGTGGGACCGGTGACCAGGACCATACCGAACGGCTTGTGAATTTCACGCTGGAATACTTTCAGCGAGTCGGGCTCGTACCCCAGTTTGGTCATGTCCAGTTGAAGGCTGGATTTGTCCAGGAGCCGGAGGACAATCTTTTCCCCGAACAGGGTGGGGAGCACGGAGACCCGGAAATCCATGTCCGTCCCCCCTCCCAGCTTGATCTTGATCCGACCATCCTGGGGGAGACGCCGTTCGGCAATGTCCAACTCCGCCATGATCTTGATCCGGGAGGTAATGGCGTTCTTCATCCTCACGGGAGGCTTCATCACCTCGTAGAGCATCCCGTCGATGCGGTAGCGGATCCGGAACTGCTTTTCGTAGGGCTCGATATGGATGTCGCTGGCCTTCTTCTTGATGGCGTCCACCAGGATCAGGTTCACCAGCTTGACCACCGGCGCCTCCTTGGTGGACCGTTCCAGGGAGAAGAGATCCATATCCCCCTCGTCCTCCACCACTTCGAACTCCACCAGGTCCAGATCCCCCATGGCATCGGCCAGGGAGGCAAACTGGTTATAATACTTTTCAATGGCGCTCTTGATGGCCAATTCCGACGCCACCACAATCTGGATATTGTAGCCGGTGATGAACCTGATATCATCGGGGATGAAGATATTGGACGGATCCCCCATGGCGATGACCAGGGTGGAACCGACCCGATTAACCGGTATGATCTGGTACTTCTTGGCGATGTCGTGGGGGATGAGCTTCAGGACCGCCACGTCCACTTCAAAATCGGCGAGGTTGATGGAGGGAACACCGTACTGGCGTGACAGAAAGGTCGTAAGATCGGATTCAGTGAGGAGACCGTTCTTTATGAGGATGGAACCGAGGCGAACTCCTCCCCCCGCACTCTGCTGCTCTTCAAGGGTAGCGGCAAGTTGTTCCTTGGTAATCAGGTTGTTTTTGACCAGGATTTCTCCCAGCCTGCTGACGTGCATGGTTACCTCATAAAAAAGTATCCGTCGGCTCCGACAGACGAGCGAGCATCCGGCCTCGATATCTTAAGACGTTATTTCAGTAATATTTCTAACAAGTTTTCCATGGATAGGTATACGTGCTCAATTTACAGCAAAGCAATAAATCATGTCAACTTCTATAAAAAATGACGGGATGCCGACGGCTAATCTATAGCCTCTGATGTCGACAGTTGTTGGTTTCAGACTAAATCATAAGCCACCCCGGAAAGGATGAAAACAGTTGAATCTGAAGGCGAAAAGTGGTATTCAGTTACCATAATAGTTATTTTACCCCTTCATCCGGTCTGTTTTGACAACCTGTCACATCTGGAGAGAACCATGTCATGAGTGATCATTTTCTAACTCGCATCGCCACTCTCTCCGACCTTGACGCCATCATCGCCCTGGACGAATTCAGGCCCGACGAAGAAAAACCGGCCTACTGGCAAGAGATTTTCAACCGCTATGTCATGAGTGATCGAGAGGACCGGATTTTTCTGGTCGCCCAGGTTGATGCCGCCGTGGTGGGGTTCATCATCGGTGAAGTCCGCGCCTGGGAATTCGGCTCTCCCCCCTGCGGCTGGATCTTCGCCTTGGCTGTCTCTCCGCAGATGCGCGAGATGAGTGTGGGGAAACGGATGTTTAATGAAATATGCGACCGCTGGCGGAAAATCGGCATCAAGACCGTGCGAACCATGACGGATCGTGACAACAGGCTTACCCTGTCGTTCTTCCGCGGCATGGGGTTACGTTCAGGCCGCTATATCGAACTGGAAAAGCAGATCGTTTGAACGGGGGAAAATCCCCGGTTGCGGCATACCGGACATCATGCAGCGCTACTCGTGAGGTTTCATCATGAAGCTCAATAAGGCAAGCATGTTCGCCCTCATGGCCGTGCTGGAACTGGCCGGCGACCCTGAACGGCAACTCTCCACCGGAGAGATCGCCGCCAAGTATGGCATCTCCACGCACCATCTGGCCAAGATCATGCGTGATCTGGTACATAACGGAGTGGTGTCGGCAGTGCGCGGCGTCGGTGGAGGGTATCGCTTTGCGGGGAACGCGCAGCGGACAACACTCTTGGATATCATACAACTCTTCGAGAGTCTGGATGCGGAGACTCTCGTTCAGTACTCAAGCCAGGTCAACGAGCCGGTCATCAAGGAGTTACAGCGCATCGCCACTGAAATAGACGATCTTACCAAGGCGGTGCTGGATACCATCACCCTGGAGACGGCCCTGAAAAGCGCCCTCTGCGAAAGACTGAACGCCTGACCCCCCTCACACCGGACCGAATCTCTCTACTTCCCCCGAACGCACGAAAGCCCGCTCATGGCGGGCTTTCGAACTGTTGCATCCTGCGACTCTCTTCCTACGGCTCTCCTCCGGCAGCAAAATCAGCTCCGACGAGGAAGTTAAATACATTCTTCTATTTGTAATACCCCACCGCGCAGACCTGATCGCCGACCTTTGTGATAGAGGAAACCTTCTGCACCGGGTCACTGCTGCCGGGACGGGGCCACATGTAGGAGACTTCCGAGATCGTATTCGGTGCGGCGGTGGCGTAAATCTCCTGTCCGAGAGCCTTGCCGGCTTTATCCTTGAGCTCTTTCAGGCTTTTCCCCACCAGTTTGGGGTGGGCGGTGAAGTTGCCGTCCGGGCCTCCGCAGAAAGGATAGAGGTCACGATCCTTGAACCCTCCCTCCCCTTTGGTGAAATTGGCAAGAGCTTCCCCCTGATTGGCCTTGAGCGCCGAGACCGCACGCTCCAGCATGGCTTTGGCTTCGGCGCTCGTTCCGAACTCGGCGGCGAATACCGGAGCAGTGAGCGCAAGAACCAGAGATACGACCATCGTGAACATCGTTATACGCTTCATAAGCTCTCCTTTTCTTCCTGCGAGTTATGTGCCGCAATGACGGCACTATCGATAACAATATTCGGATGATGCTACCCCTTTTTCATCCCGGTAACAACATAACATGGTTATTATTTCAATGCAAACGAAATTTTTCATCTCTCTCAACCGCCGCCGGACTCCCTGTTTCAAGCAAAAAAACGCCCGGATCAGCGTCTGCCTGATCCGGGCGAATTTTCTTACGGTAGAGTGCCGCAACCCCAGCTATTCGGACATTACCACCGTTTTAGCCGAGCTTTTCCCCTTCTTCCCCCCTTTCCCTTTCCCCGTGGTTGCGGCTTTAGGTTCAAGGGGCTCTGGGCTCACATCAGGGAGATCATCGCCAAAAAGTGTTTCCAAAGCCTCTGCCTCCGAAAAATCATCCTCGTCGTCCAGCCCCAGCAGCTCAAAATCATCGTCATCATCCTCATCGCCGGGGAGGTACTGCTCAACAATGCGGGGTGGAACCGCGCGAATGTGGGAAAAATCGCTCTCCAGCGCCACCAGCACATAGTTGTCCAGGGGGAAGAGGAAATAGCCGGACTCCTTCAGTTCCTGGTCCAGCTCCCAGAGGTATTCGTCGGTGAGCCGGGCAATGCCGGCCAGGGAACGGAGTTCGGGCCAGTTGATCCGGAAAGGGCTGAAGTTATCGCCGGCAAAGCTTTCGTCGTACAGGCTGATGAGGATGCTTGCGGTTTCTTCTGCGGTGCGCATCATGATAGGCCTCCTTTTCCTGTTGTTTGTGCTGCCGGGGATGCCGGACCTTTCCGGGGAGCGCTCCCTCTCCCGACAACACGAGGGTCGTTTCTGACATAGTGCCCCGCGTGAGGTATGGAGTCAACTCCTATTCCGAAATACGCCATGATGAGGTTATCGCAGTTTCGCCGTCAATGCCGGGACGAACTGCAGCAGGTCGGCCACGATGAGCACGTCAGCCACCTCGCCGATGGGGGCGTCCCTGTCTTTGTTGATAGCCACGATGAAATCCGCCTTCTTCATCCCCGCCAGATGCTGAATGGCGCCGCTGATGCCACAGGCCATGTACAGTTTCGGGCTCACCACCTGCCCGGTCGTCCCCACCTGGTGACTGTGGTTGACCCACCCTGCATCCACCACCGGACGGCTCGCCCCCAGTTCCCCCCCCAGGGCCTTGGCCAGGGCGGCGATGATGGGGATATTATCTTTCTTCCCCACCCCCCGACCGGCGCTGACGATGATATCGGCCTTGGCAAGATCCACATCCTTGGCCTCCACCGGCTCATACCCCTGAAACTGGACCTTGCCGGCGCCGGCAATCTCCAGGGTGAGAACGGTGGGGCTTCCCTGGGGCTCACCCTGCGCGGCAAAGGCACCGGCCTGGATGGTGAATACCGCAGTGGCGGTGACGGGCTTGACGATGCGGCGCATCTTCCCGTTGCAGCTCCCCACTTCCAGCCCCCCCTCCACGAGTCCCATAATCTCCGATACCTGGGCCGCCTTCAACCTGGCAGCCACCCGGGGAGCCAGATCCCAGCCGTAGGATGAATGGGAAAAGACGATGTAGTCGGGCTTTTCTTTGTGGATAACGGCAAGGAGGAGCTGTTTGTGCAGGTCGGGGTTGTACTCTCCGTAGGTGGCCACATCCGCCAGATAGACGCTACCGTCGCAGCGGGGGACGTTTGCCGCATCCCCCACCAAGACCACCACCGGCTCGGCTCCCAGCTTGCCGGCAAAGGCTAATAATTCATAGATGGAGTCCAGCAGTTTTCCTTCCCGGTATTCGCCAACGAGTAATGCTTTCATGGAGGCCTCCTATCGCCGTACCAGGTTTTTATCCTTGAGAATGTCGATGAGTTTCACCACAAGATCGGCCGGATCCCCTTCCAGGACCACCCCCCCACCCTTCTTCACCGGCGGATAGAAGCTGGTGGTGGCGGCCAGCGCCTCCTCCTTGAGCAGGTCGGCCACGGCAAGAGAGGTGATCTCCTTCTTCTTGGCCTTCATGATATTGGGGAGGGTGGGGTACCGGGGGACGTTCAACCCCAACTGACAGGTGACCAGGGCCGGGAGAGGAAGCCGGACGACCCCTTTTACCCCCCCTTCCAGTTCCCGTTTCCCGGTGATAGTGCCGTCGGCATAGGAGAAATTCACCAGGGTGGTGGCGCAGGCAAACTCCAGGAGTTCGGCAACGGTGACCCCCACCTGGGCCGAACCGCGGTCCTGGGACTGCATTCCGGTAAAGATGAGGTCGAACTTTTTATCCCGGGCAAAGGAGGCAATGGCCGAGGCCACCTGCCAGGGATCTTTCTGGTGGACCAGCGGGTCCTGAATATGGACCCCCCGATCACACCCCATGGCCAGCGCCTTCTTGATCGCCTCCACCACCCGGTCCGGTCCCATGGAGAGGACGGTGAGGTCGGCAGCGGCTCCCAGCTGCTCCCGGAGGAGAACCGCCTGCTCCACGGCATACTCGTCATATTCGTTCATCCGGTAGGCAAGATCCGCATCGGCGTACCAGTCGCCGCTGCTGTTGACCTTGAAACGGGATTCCATGTCGGGAACCTGCTTGATACAGACCAGTAGTCTCATATGAATCCTCCCCAAAAGCATGATACGCCCCGTTTACGACGATTGTCGCGCCAGCTCGGAGCGGCGTACAGCATACCGGTACCATATTACCAATTTAGGGTCAAGGTAATTATCAAACAGTGTTGCAAATATTTCGGGAAATACTCTGCGTTGTCCGGTCAGGTTCTTGCGCACGGCACTTTCGCCCACTCATCCTTCTCCTGCGGGGAAGAGGAGAGCCGGTAGCACGAATTTGAAAATCGTATGCTTTTTGCGGCTGACAAGTTTCCGTGGCGAGTGTATAGTCCGGAAGAAGAGAGTAATCACCGGAAGAAGGAGCATAAAGTGGGAATGAGATTTTTCATCCTGATGATGCTGATGACGCTCTGCTCATGGCCGCTCTCCGGTTGGTGCGAGGAGCAGACCCTCCCTGCACATGGGGAGATCATTCAACAACTCCAGGAGTCGCCGGAAGAGCCCCCCTATCTTCTCAAGGTCGGCGTCAGCGGCTATCTCCGAGGCGAAGGGAGCAACAACTTCACCTATTCCCTTGCCGGTTCCGGCTACACCCCCGACTCCGGTGCGGGAAGATTGGCCTATCGGATCATCCCCTATCTGGAGTGGAACCCCACGGCATACCTGGCGATAACGTTACAGGGTCAGGGGTACGGCTTCACCTTGGGGTCCCCCCGGGAGAGTCAGTATTCCCTCTACCAGACGTACCTGGAACTCTCCCCTCTCCCGGCAAAGTGGATCAGCCTGAAGCTCGGCCGCCAGGAGTTCGTCTACGGAAGCGCCTTTATCCTGGGGGGGAACAGTTTCTATAACGGCCTGACCTTCGACGCAGCCCGCCTCAGGATCACCCCCCTGGCGGAGCTCACCCTGGATCTCCTGGGGGGCTCCTATGCCGCGCCTCAAAGCCGTTATTTCAGGGATTCATTGGTGGGTGCCTACCTGACGTACCCCCTGCGTGAGGGGAGCGGCATCGAGGCCTACTATCTCCGGGATCAGGGGCCACAGCTTACTCATTCCGGTGAGCAGCTGGAAAGCGTGGGGATACGGGGGACCGCCCGATTCGGTCCGGCGTCCCTGGAGATTGAGCCGGTGTACCAGAGCGGTCGGCTTGCCGACTCCACCGGCAGAGTGGAGAAGATCGACGCCTGGGGAGGACATCTGGACGTGACCATGGACGCGGAGATCAAAGGGGTACGAAATACCTTTAGCTGCGGCTACGCCTACGGTTCGGGGAGCCGGGACGCCGCCGATGGCCGATCGACCCGCAGGGAGTTCAGCAATACCACCAATAACAGTTCACTCATCGGAGACATGGGGCTCTTCCATGATCTTTCAGGGGTCACAACCAACGACGGCATCCACGCCAGCGGCCTGCAGATCGCCACGGCGGGGTGGGGGATCGATCTCCTGAAAAACCTGAATTTCACCGCCACCGGCCGCTCGTACCGGGCCGCCTACACCCAGGCAGGCATGAGCCGCAATCTGGGGGTGGAGAGTGATTTCATCCTGACCTGGAACATGGGGGATGGTACGGCGCTCATCCTGGCCTATGACCACTTCTTCACCGGCGGGTTTTTCCGGGAGGCAACCGGCTCCACCAGTGACATGGAGTACGGCTACGCCATGCTCCAGTTCAACCTCTTTACCGGCATGAAGAAACCGGCATCCCCGGCAAAGGGAAATCCCTGAAAGGAGAAGAGCACCATGCATATGGCTGATGCGCTGCTCTCCCCCGCAGTGGGGGGGATCATGTGGCTGGTTTCCGCCGGAACCATCGCCTACTGTTCGCACAGGGTGCGAGAGGAGTCGGATGACCGCACAATACCTCTCATGGGGGTCCTGGGCGCGTTCATTTTTGCGGCCCAGATGATCAACTTCTCCATCCCGGCCACCGGTTCCAGCGGGCACCTGGGGGGGGGGCTGTTACTGACGATTCTGCTGGGCCCCTGGGCCGCCTTCCTGGTCATCTCCTCGGTGCTGGTCGTGCAGGCGCTCTTCTTTGCCGATGGCGGGCTGCTGGCCCTGGGGTGCAACATCTTCAACTTGGGCTTTATCCCGGCGTTTATCGTCTTTCCATTGATCTACTTAAAAATACTCGGAAAGGAGCCCGACCGGAGCCGTCGCTCCGTTGCCGTCATGGTTTCCGCCCTTGTAGGGCTGCAGCTGGGACCATTCAGTGTCGTCCTGGAAACCTGGCTTTCCGGCGTTTCCGCCCTCCCCTTTACCACCTTCCTGCTCCTCATGCAGCCGATTCACCTGGGCATCGGGCTCATGGAGGGGATAGTGACCATTGCCGTGGTGACCTTCATCCATCAGGCCCGCCCCGAACTCCTGGGGATTCTTCCGAAAACGGCATCTCGCAACAGCTTTCCACTGAGCGCCTTGATCGTGACCTTTCTGGCAACGGCCCTGCTCACGGGAGGAGTCCTCTCCCGGTTCGCCTCGAGGAATCCCGACGGACTGGAGTGGGCCATTGCCGGGGTAACGAAAGAAAAGGGGGTGAAGGGGCCGGAACTGGGAGTTCATGGCACCCTGGCCTCCCTGCAGGAGAAAACGGCCTTGTTGCCTGACTACTCCTTCAGCAAACCTGCCGAAGCAAAGAGCGCACCCCCAAACCCCGCAGGTGGGGAGAGAAAGGAATCGAGGGAGAGAGTCGGTGCCGGCAGCGCAGGGGTTCTGGGGAGCCTGCTCACCCTGGCGCTCCTCTTCGTGACTGGTCTGCTTCTGAAAAAAAGGATCACTCCCCCCTCCTGCAAGGCAAGTGAAGATGGCCTCCCTTGACGGTGCACTGCTGGATTTCAAACGGATGGAGCGGCTGGCCGACGGGGAGAGTCCGCTCCATCGCCTGGAACCACGGGCAAAACTGCTGGTGACACTGCTCTTCATGGCAACGGTGATCTCCTATGACAGGTACGCCGTGACCGCCATGATCCCGCTGTTCATCTTCCCCGTGGTGATGCTCTCCCTGGGAAATCTCCCCCCCGCCTATATCGCCGGGAAAATCGCCCTGCTCACCCCCTTTGCCGTGGCTGCGGGGTTCTTCAACCCCCTCTTCGACCATGAGGTTCTCCTCCGGATCGGCTCCCTGGAGATTACCGGCGGCTGGCTCTCCTTCACCTCGATTCTCCTGCGGGGAATGCTCACCATCGGAGGGGGGCTTATCCTGGTGGCGCTGACCGGCTTTCCCGCCATCTGCCGGGCATTGGAGCAGTTGGGGGCGCCCCGCCTCTTTGCCGTTCAACTCCTCTTCCTCTACCGGTACCTCTTCGTGCTGCTGGAAGAGGGGGGGACGCTCTCCCGGGCCCGGGAACTCCGCTCTGTGGGGAAGAGGGGATTGGGGATGAGATCCTTCGCCCCGCTCATCGGCCACCTCCTGCTCCGGACCTGGCGCAGGGCGGAACGGATCCATCTGGCCATGCTGGCGCGGGGTTTTACCGGCGAGTTTCACACAACCCGGGAGTCCCGCTTCGGCGGCAGGGAACTCCTCTTCCTCTCCGGCTGGTCCACTCTCTTTATCACTCTTCGTCTCTGGAACCTCCCCCGGCTCCTGGGGACGCTGGTCACGGAGTTCATACCATGAGTCACTCCAGCGTGGAGGTGAGAAACCTCCGCCATCTCTATCCCGACGGCACCGTTGCCTTGGGGGATGTCTCCTTCCGGATCAGCCAGGGAGAGTCGGTAGCCATCATCGGCGCCAACGGGGCTGGAAAATCCACCCTGCTCCTCCACCTGAACGGCATACTTACCCCCACGGGGGGTGAGGTCCGGATCAACGATCTCCTCCTCACCAAAGGGACGCTTGCAACCCTTCGCCGGAGCGTGGGGATGGTCTTTCAGGAGCCGGACGATCAGCTCTTCATGCCCACGGTACATGACGACGTGGCCTTCGGCCCGCTTAATCTCGGCTTCAAGGGGGAGGAACTGGAACGCCGGGTGCGGGATGCCTTGGAGCGGGTGGGGGTGGGGCATCTCCGGGAGAAGGCTCCCTACAACCTCTCGGGAGGGGAGAAGAAACGGGTGGCCATCGCCACGGTCCTGGCCATGACGCCGGAGATCCTGGTGATGGATGAGCCGACCAGCGGGCTGGACCCCCATGCCCGGCGCCGGCTCATGGGGCTCATCAGGGAGTTCCCTCACACCAAGATCTTCACCAGTCACGACTTGGACATGGTGCTGGAACTCTGCCCCCGGACCATCGTGCTCCACGAGGGGAAGGTGGCCGCCGACGGCCCCACGCTGGAGATCTTTCGTGATGACGAGCTGCTAGCCCGCTGTCGTCTGGAAAAACCGTTCTTAATGCAGGGGTGTCCGGTCTGCGGGAAGCGAAAGGCAACCTGAACCACGAAATACACTAACCACATGAAATTGAAAGCAGAAGCTAAAAGCCATGATCAATCGGTTGCCATATCAGTTCGGTTTTTTCGTGTATTTCTTGTATTTGGTCTGTTTCGTCTGTTTTGTGGTTCAAATGCTTTTTTCAGGTTAAAGAGCGGTTGTCGATAATTAAACAGAAATCCCCCCCCAACCTTCCGCCATCCCCCGACACACCCCCATTCATACCCGTTTTGGCGCGTCCCGACTCCTGTTTTAGAGGAACCTTCCGAATCATGTTAATTTTATTAACATTTAGAGCAGCTTGCAACATACTGAAATAGATGAGGTTTATTTTTAGTGTTAATTTTATCAACATTTCGATGCACTTGTAACCTGCCGATTTTATGAGCATATTCCCGGATGTTAATTTTATTAACATAAAATCTCATTTCAAGAGATCCACCGTCGCCGGCTGTTCAGCTGGTATGACGGCAAGAGTTTCAGCGGCGTTTTGAAAGGGTTTTTCTTCAGGTGCGTTGAATTTTCCATGGTCGTCTTCTTCTCACGCATCCTCCCGTAATTACACCGATTTCAGTCCTTTATTACTTTGCACCACCCCGATAATAGACCAGGAAGATCTTGATCAAAAAAACACGTCAATGAAAAAATAATTATATACAACCACAGTCCTTGGCATGATTAGTGGATATGTTTTAGGTAAAATTGAGACCGCCTAGTCATAGGGGGGATGATCCAACATGGTGCGTGTCGGGACGGCAACAGCTGAGGAGTCGGGAAGAGATGATTAGGGTGATAGCGCTAATCTTGCTATAAATATTCAACAGTTTTAACAACCCAAAGGGGTCAAACAATGACATCTTTAAATAAGGTATTTTTAATAGGCAACTTGGGAAAAGAACCTGAAATAAGCTCGACTCAATCAGGTCAAAGCGTAGCGACCTTCACTATAACGACTAACGATAAGCACAAGAACATGAAAAATGAATTGGAAGATCGTACTGAATGGTATAATATTGTTCTTTCCGGTAAACTGTCGGATATAGCAAGTGAGTACATCCATAAAGGCAAAACAGTCTATATTGAAGGAAGATTGCAAACTCTAAAATGGGAATGGAAAGATGGAAAAACTCGCTATACAACTGAAGTGATAGTAGACAGCATCCAGATGCTGTCAGCAAAAAGAGAGAACGATGGCAGTCAAACTCTAGCTTTATATAATTATAATAGGGAATAGGGTCAGGAATGGGGTCACAGGAATGGGGTCAGGAATGGGGTCAGGCTTGCATTTGTTGAATCTGCCGTCAATTTCAATCAACCAAAACCAGACGCCAAATGGCATTTTCACGGCAAAACTGGCCGCTTTACCCAACTTCCGCATGCCGAAGATTGGCGAGGAATAGGGTCAGGCTTGCATTTGTTGAATCTGCCGTCAATTTCAATCAACCAGAACCAGACACCAAATGGCATTTTCACGGCAGAACAGGCCGTTTCACCCAACTTCGGCATGCCGAAGATTAGCGTAACCTGCCGGAAAACAACAACACACTTTGACAGGCTGAAGAGTATCAGGAAAAACTCTGCAAGATCAATAAAGACAACCCATACGAGACGGGTTTAACCTTCAGTCTTCAGCCTTCAACCTCAATACCTGAGAAGCTACGCTTTATTCACCCTGGGGATAAAGATCCCATCCGGGTCCAGCACCTCGTGGATGATCCGGAGCTCCTCCCGGGTGGGAACCTCGGTCTCCCCTTTCACCCGCGAGATATCCAGATCGAACCGGCACATCCCCCTGATCTCTTCGGGGTTCTTCCCCGGATGGCAGGTATCAAGATACATCAGCCCGCTCTCTTCATCAAACCTGAAAACACCCGCCGTACTGATGACCGCCGAGGGACCTCCCCGAAAGGCCGCGCCGTACAGTTCTCTCCGGTGGACAAACTCGCCGCCGGGCCACTTCTTCACCCGCCACCCCGGGCTGGTGATGTAGCTGACGTTTTCCACGAAACGCCGCTTCTCATGAACCATGATGAACACCGTCCGACCGGCAAAGGAGTTGATATCCGGATTGCCGCCGCTCCCGGTGAGCCGGAGTTCCGGGTTGAGATAGTCACCGATGCAGGTGGTGTTCACGTTGCCGTACTGATCCACCTCGGCCCCCCCCAGAAATCCCAGGTCCACATACCCCCGCTGGGCGATACTGAAGGCATCATAAAGACCGGAGGAACGGGAGGCGCCCATCTCGCAGCGGGCGTCACCCACGGAGGTGGGGAGCTCCGGCGGCCTCCCATCAAGGGTCCCCGCCTCAAAGATCAGTTTCAGGTTGGGGGCGTGGGTTTTTTGGGCCAACATGATGGCCACCATGGGGAGACCGGTGCCGGCAAAGACGATCTCATTCTCTTGAACCTCCCGGGAGGCGGCGCAGCAGAGGAGATCGGCCAAACCGTACTCTTCAGGCAGTGCATAGTCGCTCATGCTACTTCCCTCCCTTCTTCGTCCGGCTGCTGTAGTTCAGCGCGGTGTTGGCCTTGAGCCCCAGCATCCGGGGCCACCCCAGCTTTTCCAGATAACTCATCTGGTCATGGCCGTGAATCCACTCCCTGGCGAAGTCGTCGAACCCTTCCTGGCTCCGTGTCCGGCCATAGAAATCCTTGAGAAAAGCTCCGTCCACGTCGTAGCGGCCGAACATCCCCGTGGGGTGGGCGCCGAAGGGACACTCCAGGATATGGTTCACCTCGAAGCCGGCGATGGTGTTCTGATCGGCGTTGCGGCGGAGATACTCCTCCGGGACGATCTCCTCGGCCATGACGATGGTGATGTCCGCGGTCCGGACCGCCTCCGGGTCCGAGTAGTACTGACCGTTGACCCGCACCGTCCCCTCTTCCCCCACCTGCTGGACGCAGATCACGGCGATGTCCACCTTGGCTGCCGGGACCAGCACCAAGGAACCGGCGTCGTAGAAGGGGTCTTCGGTGAAGACGTATTTGTGCCGGGGAATCCGTTTGCCGTCCCGTAACCCCGCCCTCCCCAACATGTCGTACTCAGGGTTGTGGAGATCGGTTCCCAGGGAACTCTGGGTGGCGGCATAGGGGGCCCCGGCGGCCCCGGCGGCAAAGCGGAACATCATCTCCGCGTGGCTGTAATCCTCAACGATGATCTCTTTGCTCCCCACCTTGCGGGAGAGGTTGGCTCCGTACTTGCCGTAGAGTTCGTGCCCCACCCAGCACGATTCCCAGATACCCACACACCCGGCCCCAACCAGAAACTCGGTATGGGAACCGCCGTTCACCTCGATGAGGTGGAGCCCCGTGCGCTGCTGTCGGATCAGCTCATAGATGATGGCCATGGGGCGCCGCCAGATGGTGAAGCCGGAGAAGGTAAGAGTGGAACCGTTTTTGATGATCTCGGCCGCCTGCTGCAGGGTGATCCGCTTGTTGTTACTCATGCACGCCTCCTTTCACCTTTCACCCAGATTCTTGAGTATTTCCCTTGATATGATGAGCCGCTGGATCTCGCTGGTCCCTTCGTAGATGGTGGTGATCCGGGCGTCGCGGGCGTACCGCTCCAGAGGGAAGTCCCGGGTGTAGCCGTACCCCCCCAGGATCTGGAGCGCGGCATAGCAGGCCCGGTTGGCCGACTCGGTGGCGAAGAGCTTGGCCATGGACGCCTCCTTGCCGAAGGATCTCCCCTGCTCCTTCCGGAATGCCGCGTTCATGAGGAGTAACCGGGCCGCCTCCAGTTCGGTGAAGGAGTCGGCGATCATCCACTGGATCGCCTGAAAATTGCCGATCTTCTGGCCGAACTGACTCCGCTCCGTGGCGTAGCGGGTAGCGTACTCCATGGCCGCCAGCCCCACCCCCAGCCCCAGGGAGCCGATACCGATGCGCCCCCCGGCAAGCTCTCCCACGGCAATGCGGAAACCGTCGTTGAGTTTCCCCATGAGGGCGCTTGCAGGGACCCGGCAGTTGTCAAAGATCACCTCGTTGGTGGCCGAGGCGTGCTGCCCCATCTTCTTCTCCTCCTTGCCGATGATGAGCCCCGGTGTCCCGGCCTCCACCAGGAAGCAGCTGATCCCCTTCCCCTTGGGGGCGCTCTTGTCGGTGACCGCCCAGACCACGAACACCCCGGCATAGGGGGCGCTGGTGATGTAGAGTTTGGTGCCGTTGAGCACGAAGCCGTCACCGTCGGCCACCGCCTGGGTGGTCATTCCCGAGGGATCGGAGCCGGCCCCTGCCTCGGTGAGGGCGAAGCTCCCGGCAAGATACTCGCCGGAGCAGATTTTGGGGATGTAGGCCTCCTTCTGTTCCGGGGAGCCCACCGCCTGGATCACCTCGCAGACCATGTTGCTCACGGAAACCGTTACTGCCGTGGAAGCGCAGGCCCGGGCGATCTCGGTCACGGCCAGGCTGAAGGAGATAACCCCGGCCTCGGTGCCGCCGTAGCACTCCCTGACGTTCAGCCCCATGAACCCCAGTTCCGCCAGTTTCTTCAGGTTGGCCAGAAACGGAGCCCGGTCATCCCCCTGATCCAGCTCTGCGGCCAGCGGTTCCAGCTCCCCTCTGGCAAAATCCCGGGCGGTCTCCCGGATCAGTTTCTGCTCTTCGGTAAGATCAAAAAACATCTCTTCCCCCCTTTATTTGTCTCGCACGGTCTCTATGGGGACATCCATCTTTTCTCCCCACTCCTGCCAATGGGTGCAACTCTGTGCGGCAAACAGGGCTTGGTACTCTGCCCTGGTGGCAATCTTCAGGATGCTCTCCAGCCGCTGTTTGAAGTGGGGTTCCAGGGCGGCAACGGCGATCCAGCCGTCACTGGCCCGGTAGATATTGTATTCGGGGATTCCCCCTCCCAGAAGCGCCCCCGGCGCGGTGAGCCCGTAGCGGAGCGGTTGCGCCATGGCCTCGGCCGCCTCCGACAGCGCCACCTCGCCATGACCGGCCTCTCCCCCCCGCTCCCGAGCCAGCAGCAGCGCCAGGGATTCGACAACCGTCTGCTCCGCTCCTGCCATGTCCGCCAACAGAGTTCGGGGCATGGCAGGGGGAGAGATGAGTCCCAGGGAGGCCTGGTAGGTGAGGTCATGCCCCGCTTCGCTCTCCCGGGGAGAGGGGAAGCCGGTAATGGTCACTTGGCAGAGACGGGGAAAACGCCGCTGCAGTGCTATCCGGTCAAGTCCCAGCCGCGCAAGGGCCGCCGGACGGGTGGCGGTGATGAGGAGATCGGCTCTTGCCAGCAATTCGTCCAGCGAACTCCGATCCGCCGGCAACTTCAGATCCAGCCTGACGACCTCATGCCCCGCGGCCATATCCCGGTACCACTGGGGATGGTACAGCTCCATGGGGTCTCCCCCGGGGGGCTCCACCTTGACGACGGTTCCCCCCATGCGGGAGAGCCGCTGGGCCGCAGCCGGTCCCGGCAGGTTCAGTGCCAGATTAACAATACGGATACCATCCAGCGGCTTCATGGTTTCACTCCCCTATGCCAGAAGCAGCTTGGAGATGACCACCCGCTGCACCTCGTTGGTCCCTTCGTAGATCTCGGTGATCTTGGCGTCCCTGAACATCCGCTCCACCTCGTAATCGCAGATGAAACCGTACCCCCCATGAATCTGGATTGCCTCCTTGGTGACGTAGGTGGCTGCCTCCGAGGCGAGCATCTTGCACATGGCTGATTCCATGGTGTAGCTCTTTTTGGCATCCTTCAGGCAAGCGGCCTTGTAGGTCATCAGCTTGCTGGTCTCGATCCTGGTCCACATATCCGCCAGTTTGAACTGGATGGATTGGAGGTCGCATATGGGAGCGCCGAACTGCTTCCGCTCCTTGGAGTAGGCGAGGGCCCGTTCAAAGGCCCCTTCGGCAATCCCCAGTGCCTGGGAGGCGATGCCGATGCGACCGCCGTTGAGGGTGTCCATGGCGATCTTGAACCCCTGCCCTTCCTGCCCCAACAGGTTTTCCGCGGGGATACGGACGTTATCCAGGGCAAAGGCGGTGGTGTAGCTGCCGCGAATCCCCAGCTTCTTCTCGTTTTTCAGGATCTCCACCCCATGGGACCGAAGGTCGATGATGAAAGCCGACACCCCTCTGTGCTTGAGGCTCTTGTCGCTGGTGGCGAAGAGGACGCCGGTCCCCCGGTAGCCGCCGTTGGTGATGAAGATCTTGGCGCCGTTGATGATAAACTCATCCCCTTCCCGGCGGTAGGTGGTGGTGATGGCCCCGGCATCGCTCCCGGCATCCGGTTCGGTGAGGAGGAAGCAGCCGATGATGTCCCCCCGATTCAGTGCAGGGAGCCACTTCATCTTCTGCTCCGGGGTGCCGAAGGTATAGATGGGGCCGCAGGCAAGGGAGGTATGAGCGGAGATGAGGACGCCGCTGGAGCCGCACGCCTTGGACACCTCTTCCACCACGATGGCGTAGGAGAGCATGTCCAGCCCGGCGCCGTCGTACTCCTCGGGGAGGTAGCTTCCCAGGAACCCCATATCCGCCATCTTCCTCACCAGGCTGTCGGGAATCATATGCTCTTCATCAATCTGCATGGCCAGCGGCTTGATCTCCTTGTTCACGAAATCCCGCACGCTGTCCTGCAATACCTTGTGGTCCAGACTCAGTTCGAAATCCATAACGTCTCCTCCTTGAATGTTCACTCCTGACGCACTGAAAAAACAGACTACATTTACAGGGATGGACAGGATGGACAGGATAACCTCTTTAAAACCGGTAACGACGCACGCCTGTTTTTATCCTGCTTATCCTGTATATCCCTGTAAATTGTTTTTTGTTGTGGTTATCGTCCCTTGAACTCGGCCTTCCGTTTCTCCACGAACGCCCCCATCCCCTCTTTCTGATCCCCGGTGGCGAAGAGGACTCCGAAGAGGGATGCCTCGTAGCGGAAGCCGTCTTCCCGGGTCATGTCCAGGCCGCTGACGATGGCGTCCTTGGCATAGGCCACCCCCAGGGTACCCACCCGGGCCATGGCTGCGGCGCATTCCAGTGCCTTGGGGAGGAGCTCTTCCGGCGGGAAAACTTCGTTAACGATCCCCCAGGCCAGGGCCTTGGCCGCGTCGATCATCTTCCCGGTGAAGATCAGTTCGTTGGCCTTGTTCTTGCCGATAAGCCGGGCCAGGTTCTGGGTGCCGCCGAAACCGGGCATGATCCCCAAGGTCACCTCGGGGAAACCGACCTTGGCCTTTTCCGAGGCATAGATGAAGTCGCAGGCCAGAGCCAGTTCCAGCCCCCCTCCCAAGGCGAAGCCGTTCACCGCAGCGATGACCGGCTTGGTCATCTTCTTGATGAGGAGCATGACCCGCTGCCCCTTGAGGCCGAACTGATGCCCCTCATAGGCGGTCATGGCGGACATCTCCTTGATATCCGCCCCGGCCACGAAGGCCTTTTCCCCGGCACCGGTGATAACCACCGCTTTCACCGAGTCATCCAGGTTAAGTTCGTAGAGGGCGCACTCCAGTTCCCCCAACACCTCGCTGTTGAGGGCATTAAGGGTCCGGGGACTGTTGATGGTCAGGGTAGCGACACCGTCCACCGTGGCAACAAGCAGATTTTTGAATTCCATAAAAACTCCTGAACGACTTATTTTTACAGGGATATACAGGATAACTGCTGTTCGCTTCTTGAACCGATCCTGCTCATTCTGTCCATCCCTGTTAAATTGATTTTTCTGCTTTAATAGTTGTAAAAGCCTTTCCCCGATTTTTTGCCAAGATATCCGGCGTTGACCATCTTCACCAGGAGCGGACAGGGGCGGTACTTGGAATCCTTGAAACCGTCATAGAGGACGTTGGCGATGGCCAGCACCGTATCCAGGCCGATGAAGTCGGCCAGGGTGAGCGGTCCCATGGGCTGGTTGGTTCCCAGCTTCATCCCCTTGTCGATATCTTCCGCAGTGGCGATCCCTTCATAGAGGGCGAAGATAGCCTCGTTGATCATGGGGATGAGGACCCGGTTGACGATGAAGCCGGGGTAATCCTGGGAGACCGCCATCTCCTTCTCCAGTTTCGCCACCAGCTCGGCGGTGACCCGGAACGTCTCATCGCTGGTGGCGTGCCCCCGGATCACCTCCACCAGCTTCATCACCGGCACCGGATTCATGAAGTGCATGCCGATGACCTTGTCCGGCCGTTTCGTTACCGAGGCGATCTTGGTGATGGGGATGGAGGAGGTGTTGGAGGCGAGGATTCCCCCCTCCTTCACCGTCTCGTCCAGCTTCCGGAAGATCTCCAGCTTCAGCGGCTCATGCTCGGTGACCGCCTCGATGGCGATATCCACGCCGGCAAGATCAGACATGGCCTGGGTGGTGGTGATCCTTCCCAGGGTCTGAGCGATGAGTGCCTCCGGAATAGCCCCCTTCTTGGCCTGGCGCTCCAGGTTCTGGCGGATGGTAGCTACCGCCTTGTCCAACTGCTGCTGTGCGATGTCGAACAGCAGCACGTCATAACCGAACTGGGCAAAGACATGGGCGATCCCGTTCCCCATCTGTCCCGCCCCCAGCACTCCCACTGTCTGAACCATAGTATATTCTCCTCAAGCCGTTATCCGCAGATTACGCAGATTTTCACAGAGTATTTATCAAAGCCTTTCCTGCTCATCGTTCAGCTCCAGGAGGCGTTTTGGTTGCGAGTATATATTTCGTTTACGTGCATGTCAATTACTTTTAAAACCTTATTATACAGAAATATGCGGCAGACGATTAACCTGTGAATACTACTCAGCAGCGGCTACGTTTAAGACATAACATATCAGACTATAAGTGATTTATTCAAGGACGGGAGTCACTACTGAAATGCAATGATGTTATGGTTGGGTTACTATCGAGGATACAGAGCCCTTATTTCCTCCAAGACCTATCCAGCCACCGCCATCCAGGATATCCGGGAATCGTGGAGCGGAAGTTGGCCTTGACGTTGAGGCAAAATTCACAACGATATGGATTTCTACAAACGGCACAGGGAGATTATCGCGGATTACAACCGGGAAAAGGACGGGTGAGCATGGAGGAGTGTTGATCGACTTTGAATATAGGCCCAGTTACGTGCACTATCGGCGTTCAAAGGTGACCCAGCCGTTATCTTATAAGTGATTGCAACTAAACGTAATTTATCCTGTTAGCGGGGTTAATCTTGGGCGCCGATGCCGGGAGTTCAGTGGACGGACGATAGGCCCCTATAACAAGCCTCTCGAGTGGGATCCACGGTGGAGCAACATCGAGGTCGACTCACCGTCCAATATTCGGTGGATGAGGATCCAAACGTGGCTGCCCACTCGATGCTCGAACTCATCACACTGACACGAAAGGCCGTGGCTCAAGCCAATAGCATTTGAGCCTACAGATAATCATCGAAACTGAATTATCTCTGCGGTCAAAAACCAGTACAGAGGGGACTGATTGAACTGAACAATGCGTGGTCGGAACCGACGTAGTAGTCGGAAGAGAAAAATGAAAGGGCCGCTCCCCATTATTGGGTCAGTGGCCCTTTTCATTATTTTTCAGGGGGCAAACTGGAGCACAAAGACCACACCAAAGACCACACGAACACATAAGAACAAAAAAAGAGGCCACAGCATATGCCGTAACCCCTTGATTTTTTTGGTCGGGGCGAGAAGATTCGAACTTCCGACCCCC
>CAIUWK010000029.1 GCA_903902855.1 uncultured Geobacter sp.
CCCCACAATAACCTACCGGGAGAGATGGCAAATGTCCAGCGAAATATTATGCCGTCATGAAACTTGCCAGCGCATACATTCTTGCGAGGCGCCATTGTAAGGCTAGCTGCCAAAATTCAGAAGATCTGAAAACTTGAACATAGAGTTTAACCTGTCCGGTTAACCGTCTTGACGACTTAACGTTTCGATTTTCTTAGTGAAACTTCGTGTCCTTCGTGGATAAATGCTTTTTTTAGGATCATTATACACAGGTTGCGCAGCTTGAGTGCCCGGCCACCCAGCGGTGAATCGCCCCGGAACCTTGAACAGTGCCGACATCCCGCCGTCAAGAACAGAAAAGCCCCGCTTGCGCGGGGCTTTTTTTGAACTGACTTCCATTGCCTTCAGGCCACGAAAATGGATCAGGAACTCTTCTTCCCCAGCTTCTGGAGGATGTCCCACCCCTTGAGCAGGTCCTGAGCGCGGATCAGCTGGTAATCACTCTTCGTCTGATCGTCCACCTTGTCCGCCGGCTTTTTCTCCTGTTCCTTCTCCTTGACCTTCTCCTTGCTCTTGTCCTTCCCGTTTATCTTATCTTCACCCTGCGGATCTTCATTCTCAAAATGATGATCCAGATCCTTCTCCCTGATGTGAAGGGAGGGCTTCTTCTCGGTGGACTGCAGGTCCACCTGCTCCACGGTGATGTCGGGGATGATCCCCTTGGCCTGAATGGAACGCCCCTTGGGGGTGTAGTAGCGGGCGGTGGTCAGTCTCAACCCCGAATCTTCGGAAAGAGGAATGATGGTCTGCACCGATCCCTTGCCGAAGGTCTGAGTCCCCATGATGACGGCCCGATTGTGATCCTGGAGCGCCCCGGCCACAATCTCGGAGGCGCTGGCGCTGCCGCTGTTGACCAGTACCACCATGGGGTAGTTCGGCTCTTTCCCCCCCTTCCGGGCGGAAAATTTCATCTTGGAGTCGGCTTCGCGCCCTTCCGTGTAAACGATGAGACCATCTTCGACGAAATGATCGCTGACCTTCACCGCCTGATCCAGAAGCCCGCCGGGATCGTTACGCAGGTCCAGCACAAGACCTTTCAAATCCCCCTTATTCTCCACTTTCAGCGCCGCCAGGGCTTTAGTCAGATCCAGATCGGTCTTCTCCTGGAACTGGGCCACCCGAACATAGCCGATCCCCCCCTCCAGCATCCGGGACTTGACACTCTTCACCTGAATGACATCACGAACCAGGGGGAATTCCTTCGGCTTGTCGAAGCCGTCCCGCATGATCGTGATGGTGACCTTGGTCCCCTTGACGCCACGCATCAGCTTCACCGCGTCCATGATATTCATGTCCTTGGTGAACTTGTCGTTGATCTTCAGGATCTGGTCATTGGCCTTGACTCCCGCCTTGAAGGCCGGAGTATCCTCGATGGGGGAGATAACCGTCAGCATCCCTTCCTTGACGGTGATCTCGATCCCCAACCCGCCGAACTCCCCCTTGGTCTCGGTCTTCAGCTCCTTGAACATCTCGGGAGGCATGAAGGAACTGTGAGGATCCAGGGAGGCAAGCATCCCGTTAATGGCGCCATATACCAACTTCTTCGTGTCCACCTCTTCCACATAACTCTTCTTTACGATGGAGAGGACATCGGTGAACATCTCGATGGATTCGTAATCTCCCCCTCCCCCTTCCTTGGCGGAACATTTCCGGTGCACGCCGAAGCCCATGGCCACGGCCAACAGCAGGACGAAGCCGACACCGGCGGTCAGTTTGCGATAGTTACCAGGTCTGAACATGAAATAAATCCTCCTGAGCGGTTTGTGCTGAAAAGTACCTATTTGAACCAAGGGGACGGGTCTACCGGTTTCCCCTGATAGCGGATTTCGAAATAGAGCTGTGGACCACGGCTGGAATCCAGATCCCCCACCGAGGCGATGACCTCATTACGGACCACACTGCTCCCCTCTTTTTTGGATATTTGCGAGGCGTGAGCATAGACGCTGAAAAAACCATCCCCATGGTCAACAATGACCATGTTACCGTATCCCTTGAAATAGCTGGCAAAGATCACCGTGCCGGCGTCAACGGCATGAATCTCGGCTCCGGCGGCGGCCGAGATGGCAAGGCCGTTACTGAAGGTGAATGAATTGAATTCAGGGTGCTTGTGCCTGCCGAATCCCTGAAGTATGGGGCCGCGCACCGGGAGGCTCAGTTGCCGCTTCCGCCCGCCGAATCCGGAGGGGGGGACCACAACCGGCCGGGACGCCGGGGAAGCACTCTCCCTGCTCTCCCCGGCCTGCTTGGTCTGCTTGGCCGGGGGGCGGATGGACTTTTTATTGTAGCTCTTACGGCTGAGAGCTTCAAGCTTTTGCATCATCGCCTGCAGCCGGGCCGCATTTACTTCAAGCTGTTTGATGGAGGCGGCGTACCCCACTTTGTCCTGCCTCACCTTGATGAGATACTCGGCCTTGCGCTTCTTCTCGACTTCGATCTCCCGCTTTTTCAGCTCGATTCCGGCTCGCAGCGCCTCTTTTTTCCGGGCATCTTCTTCGAGCTTTACCTTGAGCAGGCTGAGGGTCTTGATCCGGGAACCGTAATCATCGATCATCTTCCGGTCACTCTGAAGGATCGCCTGCATGTAGCGGAGACTCTCCAGCATCTGGGGAAATGATCCCGAGGAAAAGAATACCCGGACAGGACCGGTATCCCCGGCCTTGTAGAGGGCAACCAGGCGGGTTCTGATCTCTTGCTGTTTACGGTCAACCTCGGACTGGTTCGTATGCGTCTGCTGCTGGGTCTTCAGCAGACTCTGATCGAGACTCTTCAGATCCAGGGAGAAACGCCGGAGAGCCCCCTCCTTCTCCCGGAGTCCCTTGTCGATGAGCAGCAACTCGCCGGAAACCTGCTTCTCGATTTTCTTGGTGGTCTTGAGGAGAAATTCCTTTTTTTTGATCTCCTGCTGTATCCCCTTCAGATCCTTCCGGGCATCGGCGCCTAAGGCTCCCCGGGAGAGTGTGAAGCAACAGAGCAGAAGCAGCACCGCTGCCCGTCTCATGACTGCTCGACGAACCGGTGCAGGGAGGTGAGACTCCCGATGAATCCCACGAGAATCCCCCCCCCGACCAGAGCGGCGCAAAAGGTAACCGGGATAAAGACCAGACCCGCCTGCTGGGGATTAAAGAGGAGAAAATCACCGGCATGGTTGAGAAACGCCCAGGAGACCCCTGCCAGGATCAGAAGCGCCAGGAGCGCTCCGCAGAGCCCTTGGAGCATTCCCTCAATGAGAAACGGTATCCGGATGAAGAACCGGGTGGCCCCCACCAGTTCCAGCAGCTCCACCTCCTCCCGTCGGGAGTAGATGGTGATCTTGATGGTATTGGAGATGATGAAGAGGACCGCCAGGGCAATGAAGCCGCCGAGGAGCGCCCCGGCAAAACGCATGAAATTCATGAAGGTGTTGAAGCGGCGAACCCACTCTTCTCCGTACTGGACCTCGACTATGGTGGGAATTTTTTTGAGCCTGGTCACGTACGCCTCCACCCCGCCACTGGTTCGGAACGGCTGCTTCAAGCGGATTTCCAGAGAGGAAGGGAGTACCTCCTGGGGAACACCGTTGAGCAGCGACTCCTGTCCCTTGAGCCGGGCGCTGAATCGCTTCAGCGCCTCCCCCTTGGAGACGTAGGAGATACTGTCTGTCCCGTCCAGGGTCATGATGACATTCTTCAGCGCGGCAAACTCCTTGTCGTTCAGCTCCCGGTCGAAATAAACTGTCACCTGCACCTTTTCGCTCCAGATCTCACCGGCCCCCTCCAGGTTGACAAAGACAAGGAGAAAGAGTGAAATGATGAGAAAAGAGAGGGTAATCGTGATCACCGCCAGAATGTTAATCACCAGGTTCTGCCGGATATTGAGCAGCGAACGGCGAAAAAAATAACCGGTCAGCGCCAGGATACCTGCGCGCCCCGGCACGTGCCGTCTCTTGAATTTAACGTGACTCATCATGGGCCTCTCGAAGTTCTCCCCGGTCGAGCATCATGGAGCGCCTATTACTGGAGGCGACCAGCCGGAGATCATGGGAGGCGACGACGATCGTGGTCCCACGACAGTTGGCCTCCCCCAGGATCTCCAGGATGAGCGACTTGTTCTCGTCATCCAGGTTGCCTGTGGGTTCATCGGCCAGGAGGATCTTGGGCTCGTTCACCAGGGCCCGGGCCAACGCCACCCGTTGCTGCTCCCCCCCCGAAAGCTGGCAGGGGGTGGCCTGCATCCGCTCCTCCAGACCGACCTGCGTCAAGATCTTGTTCACCCGCTCGCCGATCTCCTTTCGCCCCAGCCCCAGTACCTCCAGGGTGATGGCGACGTTTTCCCTGACAGTCCGGTTGGGTAAAAGCCGGAAATCCTGAAAGACGACACCGATGGTCTGCCGGAGGTACGGAAGCTCCGAACGAGTCAGACGGCTCACATTCTGGTTGTCGATGATGATCTGCCCGTGACTGGGAGTGATTGCGGCATAGAGCAGCTTGAGCAGGGTCGACTTCCCGGCGCCGGACGCACCGGTCAGAAAAACAAAATCCCCTCGGGGGATCATGAGTGAGACATCGTTCAGAGCGCAGATATGTTGCTGGTAGGTTACTGATACGTTATGGAGTTGGATCACAGATCACCATTCGCTGTAGGGGGTGCCGTCGGTCCCCATGAGATCGGAACCGCTCTTCACGTCACCCACGGCCCCCTTCACTTCGGAACCGTCGGTGGTGGCCGGTGGCGCAATGATCTTCCAGGTATCGGTTTTCTTGGTAAAGGGATCCTTGGGGATAAAAGGGAGATATTTTTTTTCAACCAGTTCATCCAGAGAGTCGGGGAATTTCCCCTGATCCGCAGAGAATTGATCGATGGTCCGCCGCATGGACCAGAGATTTTCCCGGAGCACCGCCTCCCGGGCCTTGGTGATTCCCCCCATATAATTGGGAACCGCAATGGCCGCAAGGATGCCGATGATGCTGATCACGATCATCAACTCGATGAGCGTGAACCCTTTCCGGTTGTTACGCAGACGTCGCACCATCACCAGTCCTTGTATTTCGTGCCGTCTATGGCTGTTTCCTCGCTGAGAGAATACACATCAAAGACATCTTCTCCACCCCACTGGGTACTCTCCGGCTTATCCTTGTAGGAACGGAGCCCCCACATCTCCTTGGCAACCTTCCCCTCCTTGTCGGCAGAGTCAGGTTTTGCCGTGGCTTTATGAAACGGATCGGGCATGATCCTCCGGAGGTACTTTTTCTTCTCCTTGGAGAGACCTCCGAAGTCGTCCCCTTCAACCAGCAGTTCAAGGGTCTCCGGATAGCCCGACTTGTCCGCCACATTCTGTTTTTTACCCTGCTTTACCGCTTCATCGTACCCCTTCTTGTATTCATCCAGGGCAGTACGAATCTCTCGCAGATCGCGGCGAAGCTCCAGCTCCTTGCTTCGCTTGGCGGTCATCTGGGTGAGAGGCAAGACCAGCATCCCAAGCACGGAAAGGATAACCACCGTGACAATGAGCTCTATGAGGCTGAGACCGCGTCTGTTGTTCACTGCTGCGTTCATTGAAGCAGCCTACCTGACGTCGACGAGGACGTTATAGGGTACCATGGGAATATTTTTTCCAGCCGTAGAGGTGAAATTGACCCCACTGAACCCCAGATTCAGCGGACCGGCACTTTTCGCCTTGAAGGTCGCCTTCAGCAGTACGCCGGCTCCGGTTACTCCACCCACGTCCCCATTCCGGTGGAGAGTGATCCCCACCTTCCCCCCAGCCGGGTCATTGACGGCGGCGAAGGTCGTCGGTTTTCCGTCCTGTTTGAGGAATCCTCCCTCGGTAGCCCCCACATAGTCGGCAAAGAGAGGATCATAGATGAGCGTGAAGGGGGCGCTGTACAGCTCCTTGATCCCGTCACCCTTGACCTCCACCGTGAATTGTTGGCCGGCAGCTACCGTGGCCGGCACATCCAGAGTCATGGAGCCTCGCTCGATCACCGCCGGTGCCGCTGCGGCAGGGGGGAGTGGTCGACGACCTGGAGCCGTGGGGGAGGCCGGAGCCGTGCCGGACTCCTTTGCCGTGGGGAGGGATGATTCGAGTTTGTCGAATTCAGGCTCCGGAGCAAAGACGGCATAGGGATTGGAGGCTGACGGTTCGTCCTCACGTCCCGACCAGAAGGAAGAGACATCCGAGTCGGGAACCATGAGCGCACGAACGATGCGAGGGGTTATGGCCAGGACCAGCTCACTCTTGCTCTTGGTATCATTGCTACTGGAAAGCATCGGCCCCAGGATCGGGATATCCCCCAGGAGCCAGATTTTCTGTTTGCTCTTGTTCACGGTGTCTTCCAAGAGGCCGCCGATGATGCTGGTTTCGCCATCCTTGAGATTGAGCACCGTGTCCACGTTACGGGTCCCGATGGTCACGACGGTGGTGAGACTGTCTTTCCCCCCCACCGTGTCCTTGCTGAGGATATTACTGACCTCCAGCCCCAACTTGATGGTGATCTCATTATTGAGCTGGATGGTCGGTTCGGCAGTGACCTTGACCCCCACATCCACATACTGGACGTTCACATTGGTCCCCCCCACGGTGCCGGTGGTGGAGGTGGTGGTGATGGGGACCCGGGACCCCACATTGAACTTGGATTTTTCCCGATTTTTCACCCTGACCTTGGGATTGGAGAGGACCTCGCCGTTGGAGATGTTCTTGCTGAAGTTATAGGTGGCGCTGGGGATGGTAAGAAAGGCATTGTAACCGTTCCAGGCAAAGAGGTTGAGCAGATTGTCGACAGTGGTGGGGGTGACAGAACTGCCAGCTGCGGCCACAGAGGTCGTGGCGCCGCTGAGGGTATCCGACATGAATTGACTGTTCTTGGCGGCCGAGGCGGAGACGGCATACCGGCTCAAGGCAAGTCCGAAGTTGACCTGATCGCCTTTGCTCAACTGAAGCACTTCGATATCCAGCAGCACCTCGGCCTCGGGAATATCATTGGCGTCGATGATCTTCTGGGCCACGTCCACCATCTCCGGGGTATCACGGATGACCAGGGCGTTCAGATCCTCGTTCACATAGATCTTCTTGAGCTGGAGCATGGTCCGGAGGAGGTTTACCCCTTTCTTCGCTTCCAGGGTCGTCAGGTACATGGTTTTGACCACCAACTCGTCATACTGCTTGGTCTTGTCCGGGGTCCGGGGGTAGAGGATGATGGTGCTCTCGTTGAGCACCTTCTTCCCCAGCTTGCTCAGGTTGGTGATGATATCCATGGACTGCTGAAAGGAGGCGTTCTCCAGAAAGATGGTGATGTTCTGATCCTTCACCGTGTCGTCAAAAATGAAATTGATGCCGGAAAGCTGGGAGAGGATGGAGAAGACATCCCGGGTCCGGGCATCCTTGAACTTGAGGGTAATCGGCTTGTTGGATTTCAGATTGAGTTCGAACCCGTCCATCTTCGTCCGTTTCCCCTGGCGAAGACGATCATAGGCGTTTTTGGCATCCTTGTTGTCGGGATAGATGGCCAGCGCCTGTTTGTAACTGCGATACGCCTCTTTCTGCTTGTTATTCTTCTCGAATTCCCGCCCCTCCCTCAGGTAGAGATCGGAATCACGCAGTTTGGTCAACAGCTGGACCTTCTGGCTCGCCCGCTTGAGAGAGGGGTCCAGCGCCTGGGCCGACATATATTCCCGCAAGGAGTTGTCGAACTCCCCCTCGTCGAAGAGCGCATCGGCCTTCTTCATATGCAGCACGGCGGCCTTCTCGCTGGTCGTCAGAAAGGCCATCCGATACTCGGATGATTCGGGATTCTTTCTCACCGCTTCGGAAAACTTGAGGACCGCTTCGTCCAGGTTCCCCGTTGACTGAAGTTCTTCGCCCCGGGAGTAGAGAGAACGTCCCGCAGTACATCCCCCCAGAAAGAGGAGGGTACAGGCAAGTAGGGAGAGGACTGTTTTCTGCCGCATCGGTTACTCCTTTATCCGGAAATCGCGGACTACCGCTGACGTTGCCGCCGCGCCGACCGGCACATCTCTGTATCTGCTACTCACCGGCCGGACTCCTTTCCATCGCCCCGGAACCAGCACCCGGAATGCGCGAGAGGGGAGTCCTCTCGGAACGACGGGAACGCGCCGGCTGCTGAGGTGTTGCTCCCTGCTGAGGTGTTGCTGTCTGCTGGGGTGTCGCAGCCGACGGCGGTGGAGAAGCCACGCTTTCCTGATGTGATGAAGGCTTGAGCGCCTGATTGTCGATTAACGGGACAATAATCTCCAGGGTATCCCCCCCCAGCACCCGGATCGTGAGCGCGTCGTCGGTGATAGCCGCGGCCTCGTACTTGCCGGCGATGCGATCTCCTTTTTTTACCAGGAAGATCTCCTTGTTTTTGGAGAGAAAAATCGTTTTTTTCCGCTCTTTCTCCAGCAGTCCCAGGAAGATGAACTGAGCCAGATCCCGTTCCAGGGGGGAAACCGTGGGAAGGGTCACCACGGGGGGTGGCGGCGGTGGCGGAGGAGCTGCGATGACCGGTTTTACGGGTGGGAGTTTGCTCTGGTCACGAAAAATCGGAGCAAAGATATTTTTTTTAAACCCGGTAAACCCCACCTTGGTATTCTGCAGGAGATCCAGTCGGACACGCCGTTCCTCTCCCGCCGCAGGGTTTCGTTTCGCACCGGGAGTGCGGGAACCGGGAGTGACGATCCCCTTTTCAGCCTTCTGCTGATGGGGGGACACAAGAATACTGTAACCGGCGGCAAGGGCCAGAACAACCAGCAGTACCGCCAGAATCAACCGCTGCCGGTTCATGGCGCCACCGCCTGAAGATAGAGCGTCAGATTGAGCCTCAGGTCGACGACCTCCTCGGTGCTCCGCCCCCCCGCCAGGGAAAACTGATCCACCACCACTATCTCCTTGAAACGCTGGAGATCGGCAAAATAGCTCTTTACCCCGGCGTAGTTACCCGACACGGAAAAGGAGAGGGAGTAGTCCACCAGGCCGCCGCTGACCACCGGGTCCGGTTTATAGGTTACAGCGGAGACGATGAGGCCACTGTTGTGAGCCATTTCCAGGAGTTCCCCCACCACGCGGGCAAAACTCTTGCGTGGGGGGACCATGGCAAAAAAGGTTGCCAGGTCCGCGCTCCCCTGGCGATAGATGGCGGAGATATCTCCTCCACCCATACCAAGGAGCCGCTGCTGCTCATTGCGGCGGATCTGCAGCGCCTCGTTGCGGGGAGCCTGCCGGAACTGGGTATAGATCACCAGCAGCAGGTTCAGAAGCAGCAGGAGCCCCAGAAAGATGAAACTCTTCCGGCGCAAGCTGATGATTTCCAGGAGAAGCTTCATAGTTTAGTCACATCCGCCTTACAGCTCACGCTGAAGGAAATCCCCTTCTGCGTCTCATCGACCTTTACTTCGGTCTGACTCAGGAGGTAGATATCGGTGAAGAACTTGGAATCTTCCAGGTTTTCCAGTAATTTCCTCATAAGCTGAAAATTTCTGGCCACCCCGTTGATGGTCAGCTTCCCCTCCTTCAGCGACGGCTCCAGAGAGGTAACCATAACGCCATCGGGGACCACGGCTTCCAGCCAGGTGAGAAATCCCAGCCAGTTGAAAGACTTGCGCTGGATGATGCCGTTGACTCCCTTTATCCTCCCCAGGAGCGCCTGGTACTCCTTATCGGAGACCCCTTTAGCGCTGGCCTTGACACGGGCCTCCACGACCGCCAGATCGGACTCAAGTTCTTTCTGCCGGGCGCTGTTGCTGAGAACCACGGAGGTGTTCCAGACAAGAAGCGCAAGCAGCACGATCCCCACGCCACCCAACTGAAGATTGACCTGGCGGGAGTTGATATACGTCCGGGTGGCGAGATTGAGGGTGAAACGCATCAAAAAGCCCTCACAGCCGCGCCAAGAGACGCGGAGAGGATAAAAGCGGCACTGCTGTTCAGAGTAACGCCGGGAGCAGCCTGGATAAACCGCTCCGTCTCCAGATGGAGCGGTTCGAGACCGGTTGCCTCGGTGACGAGATCATGCAGTGGTTCCCACTGAGGATGAGCCACGATGCAGAAACAACTCCCCAACTCCCGCAGCGGATGCTTCTCCCGGTAGAGGAGCAGGGAACTGCTGATCTCTTGGAAGAGCCGCCCTGCATCAAACTGCCCCCCCGGCAACTCCTTGCTCCGGTAAAAATCCAGAAGACCGTCATAAAAGAGCATGATCCCCAGGGAGCCGCCGAAATAAGAGATCAGGAGACAGGTCTCGGTGGGTTCGATCCTGCGGGCAAAGAGTCGGTAGAGGTTAAAGGAGGTAAAATCCATTGAATATGGTTCAAGACCCGCCTCTATCAACAGCTCTTCCAGCTGGGTTATCACCGGCTTGGCTATGAGCGAGACCAGAGCGGTCTGCTCGCCGGACTCCTTCTCCCTGATGATCTGGTAATCCAGATGGGTCTCATGTATATCCAGGGAACTATGTTTTTTCAATTTCCAGCGGATGATGCCGGCCCCCTCTTCATAGCTCCGGAATCGGGTCTCCAGATCCAGCAGCATGACCCTGCCGCAGGCGTCAGGAAGAGAGACGCTCACCCTGGTTTTTCTTGTCTGGAGCTTCTCCCACGAGGCCCGGAGTTGGGTGACAAAAAGGGGTGGGATCAGGACTGAGGGGTCCCGGTGGGAGAATCGGATCAACTCCGCCGTCAGCGGGGCCACCGCGAAGGCATCCAGCCGATACTCTTTTTTCCGAAGGGAAACCAGGGAAAACTTCAACCCGTCCCGGCCGATCTCCAGCCCCAGTGATTGTGAATTGAAAAGCATAAATACCCGGTTCTAGGTTCCAGGTTCCAGGTTCCAGGTTCTAAACGTAGAACATAGAATGTAGAACATAGAACAGTTTCACTCCACAAACGTTACCCGATTGATCTCTTTCAGCGTGGTGTCGCCGTTGAACACTTTTTCCAGGGCCGATTCCCGCAGGAATTGGGTCCCTGACTCCCGCGCCGCGGCCTTGAGACGGGCAATGGGGGTCTTGGCGCTGAGCAGTTCCCGCATGTCATCATCCAGGTCAAGGAGTTCCACGATGGCGGAGCGCCCCCGGAAGCCGGTGCCGTTGCAGTCGGTGCACCCTCGGGAGTCGTAAAATATCTTGTCCCGGTGCAGCTCCGGATTAAGCCCCGAGGCCATGAGCGCTTCATCAGTATGTTTGATGGGACGCTTGCACTTGGGGCAGAGCTTGCGCACCAGCCGCTGGGCCAGGACACAGTTGAGACAGGAGACGAAGTTGTAGGGATCGATCCCCATATGGAGGAACCGCCCCAGGACGTCGAAGATGTTGTTGGCGTGCACCGTGGTAAAGACCAGATGCCCCGTAAGAGCCGACTGCACCGCAATCTGGGCGGTTTCCGGGTCGCGAATCTCCCCCACCATGATCTTGTCCGGATCATGGCGCAGGATGGAGCGAAGCCCCCGAGCAAAGGTCAGCCCCTTCTTCTCGTTCACCGGAATCTGCACGATCCCCTTGAGAAGATACTCCACCGGGTCCTCGATGGTGATGACCTTCTCCTCCCCCGAATGGATCTCGGAGAGTGCGGCGTAGAGGGTCGTGGTCTTGCCGGAACCGGTGGGGCCGGTAACCAGCACCATCCCGTAGGGCTCCCGGATCTTCTTCCTCAGGCGGTTGATCTCCCGGTCGCTGATCCCCAGGATCTCCAGGGTCAACCCCTTGAGATTGTTGGCGATGGACTCCTTGTCCAGTATCCGGATAACCGCATCCTCACCGAAGGCGCTTGGCATGATGGAGACGCGGAAGTCGATTGCCTTGTCCCTGAGGCGGACCTTGAACCGGCCGTCCTGGGGGACCCGCCGCTCGGAGATATCCAGTTCGCTCATGACCTTGAGCCGGGAGATGATCGGCCCCTGGAAGTGGCCGTCGATGGTGTCGGTAGCCTTATAGAGGACGCCATCGATGCGATACTTGATGACCACCCCTTCCATGGCGGCCTCGATATGGATATCGCTGGCTCTCCGGTTCAGGGCGTCCATGATGGTGGAGTTGACGAGCTTGATGATGGGGCTCGTGTCCTCGGAGATCTTCTCCACCGAGAGAATCTCATCCCCCTTCTCGGACTCGGTGACCAGTTGCAGCATGAAATCTTCGGAGACATCCTTGAG
>CAIUWK010000030.1 GCA_903902855.1 uncultured Geobacter sp.
AAAACACAATTGTCTATAGATTGCCTTGAAGAGGTAACACTTTTAACTCAGCAATCACCTAAAGTCAAGCAAAAAATGATCATATTGCATCTGATAAAAATTTCAAGTGCCGCAATCTTTACAACTCCCCCGCATATCGTTTTGCAGAGCAGCAGCCAGGAAGACTATTGACAGGCATACTGCATGGCAGTATAGTTGACGAAATTTTACTAAACATACGTGAAATTACGGTCTGTGAAAATCGCAAGATTTCAAGAGACTCAATGCCACTGAACAAAGAAAAATCAAAGGAGGAACAACCGAAATGAACAAAAGAATGGCAGGATTGGTCGCTGTTTTGCTGCTGACCACGGCAGGAACCGCCATCGCTGAGCAAAGGGCCGGAGCAATAACACTCTCGCCGTTTATTGGTGGATACACGTTTGACGGTGTACAGCGTTTGGAAACGCGCCCCGTGTACGGCCTGAGACTCGGGTACGACATCACCAAGAGTTTAGGTGTCGAGACAACCTTCGATTACGTCTCCACGAAGATTTCCAGTAACAACCCAGGCCAGATAAGCCCCAACAACGGCAGCAATCTCAACGTCTTCAATTATCGACTTGAAGGTATCTACAACTTCATGCCGACAAGCAAATTTGTCCCCTTCGTGGCTGTTGGTGGCGGCGGCAGCACTATTACCAATAGAAGAAGCAATGAAAAGAGCAACAACGATGCTACCGCTAATGCCGGTGTCGGCTTCAAGTACTTCCTCGGAGAAGACCTGGCCCTGCGCGCAGATACCCGTGCCATCATGTCGTTTCACCATAATATAGATTTCAGAGGTGGTGGTGATACCTGGATGAACTACGAGTATACCCTCGGCCTCCAGTTCCTCTTCGGCGGCAAAAAACCGCTGGTGGCAAAGGTTGTGGAACCGCCCCCCGCTCCAGTAGTCGTACCTAAGGCAATTCAGCCCCCCCCGGCTCCTCCCGCTCCCGTAGCCGTTGACGGCAAGGTCGGCGCATGGTCCGACTGGAGTGCTTGTTCAGCTCCTTGCGGTGGTGGTACCCAGAACCGCACCCGCCCCGTGGTGACCCAACCGGCTAACGGTGGCGCACCGCTGCCTGCTCTGAATGAAAGCCGTGGGTGCAATACCCAGGCTTGTATGGAAGAAGAGAAAATCAACATGCTTATCGAATTCGACTTCGACAAGGCGGTTGTCAAAAAAGAGTTCTATCCCAATGCTGACGCCGTTGGCGCGTTCATGAAGAAAAACAACAAGATGGTGATCACGCTTGATGGCTGGACCGACCGGATTGGCGCAGACAAGTACAATAAAGAACTTTCCCAGAAACGGGCCGATGCCGTCAAATCATACCTTGTCAGCAAGCACAAGATTGACCCTACCCGAATCACCGCAGTAGGTCACGGAAAGAGCCTCAAGTATGACAACAAAACTGCGGCGGGGCGTTACAAGAATCGCCGCGTCGAGATGAATCAGACGGTAATAATCGAGAAAAAATAGTCTTTCCGGCAGATAAAACTCTAAAACGGCCACACCATTAATAGGGTGGCCGTTTTAGAGTCTGGTGACATCATCCCTACCTCCTGCCATGTTACCGCTTCCAAAACCTTCGCTTGCACCCTTTTCCTGGTGCCTTTTCAGATTCCTCTTGCAAACCCCAGCCAGCATCGCTACAATGTGAAAAATTTACATGCACCAATAAACAAAACTGAACGTACTCTGTATAAAACAAAAGGAAGTGTGCGATGAAAAGCGCGGTGATAATTCTGGCAGTCATGTTTCTGGTTGCAACAAACTCCTTTGCCATGGACTGGATTCTTGTGCCGGGGGCTCAGACGGATGGTGACATAATCTGCCTGGACCGGGATGACGTCGTCCAGGAAAAGGGGATTATCTCAGCATGGATCAAGCGCTTCAAAGAGGGGGGCAACTATACCAAGACCCTGCTTGCCTTTGATTGTTCCCAGGAAAAAACCAAACTTATCAAATCCATTGAATTCGACAAAGAAACAAAAATGACCACCACGGTTGACTACGAGTCTGTATGGGAAACCAGTGGACCGCAAACCCCTGCCAAGGCTGCCGCCGTTATGATCTGCAAAAAGAAAGTAAAGGGATTTAATCCAGCATTGGTAAGTATGAAACAGAGGCGGTAATCGATTTCATATATCCCTCAGACATCCTTTGGCATCACCCCAACCAGACACTGCCACAACAAACCCCTGCCACAAACAGATTTCTCCTAAAAAGCCGTGTAGATCATCACGTGTGCTCCCACCCGCTGATCTGCCAATTATCCGTATGGTCCCCAGGCGCATACCAGGGGGGGACGGTGAGACGAAGATGCCGGGCGATGGAGGCGACGTACGGCTCATACATCGAGCGAAGGGCGCTCAGCCGTTCATCGGCTTCCCAGTCGCAACGGAGCTTCAGCCCGGAGTCGGCGAGGAACCGGCGCATCTCAAGCAACCGTTCCGGCGGAAGGCGATCCTCTCCTCCCCGGTCAGGGCGAGCCTGAATAACATGCGATAGATCCACCACCGCATGCCGGGCCATGGCAAAGGTCAACTCCGCCTGCCGTTCACAGGCCCCTTCCAGTCCGATCATGACCAAGGCACAGGTATCCAGGATGGCGGTCAGGGCCGCCAGCCATGACTGGTTTTCATGATGAGAGCGGAAATAGGCAAGCACCGGGTAGGAGAGATGGCTTTCCAGTAATTCAGAGGTCCACAGTTCCCAATCGTGAAGCAGGTGGCGCAACTCCTCAAGCGCCAGGTCACGGCCATGACGCCGGATCATCTCGGCAGCGGTGGCCGGAGAACCGGCGCGAGCATCCAGCAGGGCGATCCTGACCTCGCGACGAGCAAATGACTGATTGAGTGCCGGGAGATACCCGATGACCAACGCCAGGAACCCGAACCCCATCCCCGATTCCAAGACTGACAGGATGCGTGGCGTGGTCATGAGCGGCGCAACGTCGCCAAGCCCCAGGGTAAAAAAGGTCGTGCCGCTGAAATAGATGCAGGTGAGAAAAGTGGACGTCCCTTCAGGCGTACTGAAGGTCGCGCCGGTAGACCAATGCAGGAGGGCGAAACCGAAGATTATCCCACCGACCCAGATACCAAAAAGGAGCAGCAGCGACAGCGGTCCAAAGAAGCCGAGATAATTTTCCCTTTGCTGGCGAGACGCGAGGAATCTGACCACCGATGTCCAAAAGCGCCAGGTACTCCGATAAAAAAGCTGGGTAAGCCGGAAACGACGGGTCACTCGCCGGGGAAGAACGATGGTCTCAAACCCTTCCCAGAGAGAGAGAAGGACGAAAAATGTACCGCTGAGGGCAGCAATGAAATTCACCGTTACCTCCTAAAGCACAACGAGACGCCGCGATGACGGGATAAGCCGATTCCCACATGGACATTGGAGTTGGCAAGAGCATAACAGGAGCGACTATTCCTCGGCAACGTAATTCTGGGAAAAAACCTCTTTCCTCAGCTTGGCGGTTTGCCTTGACACTCATGATGTTAATCTCCTATACTGTCCAGCCGGCTACCACTTCCCACAACTTCAACAAAAGCTGCGAGGAAGGAGACCCCATGAAACATCCACTGCTTCTGGCTCTTGTCTGCCTGTTCCCACTGTCCGCCCTTGCAGCGGAATCACCCTTGCCGACGCTCTATGATTTGAACGGCTCGACCATTTCCCCTGCGGCGACCACCTCGGTGACCTTGGGGCGCTCCCCTCAGAAACTGGCACAACTCTCCGCCGAAGGTCGACTGGGGCAGGAGTTGGGACTGGAACCCTCGGAACTGTTTGCCGTTGATGAAGTAACTCTGCAGCATGATGCACAGGAACTGGAGCTCCAACTCCCCGATGAGGAACTCCCGGTCTCGGATATCCCCCTGACGCTCAACAACAAGGTTGAGTACATGCTGAACCTGTTCCAGACCAGTGGCCGGAGGTCGTTCGCCATCTGGCTCTCCCGTTCCGAGCGCTACATCCCCATGATGAAGCAGGTCCTCAAAAAGGAAGGGCTCCCCGAGGATCTGGTCTACGTGGCGATGATCGAGAGCGGCTTTTCACCCCACGCCTATTCCGTGGCCAGCGCCGTGGGGCCGTGGCAGTTCATCTCCGGCACCGGCAAGCGGTACTCTCTCCGGATCGATCCCTGGATCGACGAACGGCGTGACCCGCTCAAGTCTTCCGTGGCCGCTGCCCTCTATCTCAAAGAGCTCTATACCCTGTTCAATAACGACTGGTACCTGGCCACTGCCGGCTATAATGCAGGGGAGAACAAGATTCTCCGGGCCATCAACATGTACAATACCC
Organism: uncultured Geobacter sp.; assembly: GCA_903902855.1. GTDB lineage: Bacteria > Desulfobacterota > Desulfuromonadia > Geobacterales > CAIOGM01 > CAIOGM01. Next base: position 4,334 of record CAIUWK010000030.1, read on the forward strand.
GGGATTTCTGGCAGATTTCCCAGGGACAGTATCTAAAACGGGAAACCAAGGACTACGTCCCCAAACTCCTGGCAGCAGCCATCATCGCCAAGGAACCGGCCAAGTATGGTTTTGCCGATGTGGCCTATCTCCCCCCCATCGAATTCGACACGGTGGCGATCCCCACCCGCACCGACCTGGATCTTGTGGCAAGGCTCAGCGATGTCCCGCTCCAGACCCTCCACGACCTCAACCCGGAACTCCGTCGCTGGTGCACCCCTCCCGACTACCCTGACTACCAGCTGAAGATCCCCAAGGGAAAAAAAGAGCTGTTCGAGGCGGAATTCGCCCGGATTCCCGAAGACCAGCGCTATGTGGAGAAGGTCGCCCATATCCGGTACCGGGCAACCAGACGGGATACTCTCGCCTCCTTGGCGCGCCGTTACTCCACGACCCCCGAGGCTCTGGCCGAACTGAACCGTATCCCGGTGAACCGGAAGATTTCCGGAAAACTTCTCACCCTCCCCATGGCGCCGGCAAACCTTGATCGCATCACCCCGGCAAAACGGAACGCTGCGGCCTTGGCCTCCGCCGAAAAAGGGGTCTTCAAAAAGTACTATACCGTCCAGAAGGGGGACACCCTGGCGTCGGTCTCGAAAAAATTCAACGTATCCACCAGTATCCTTCAGGCGTGGAATAACGTGAAAGGGCGTTTCGCCCTCAAGCCCGGCAAGAGAATCGTCGTAGCCAAGTTCGTCGAGAAGAAAGGGGCCATGGTGGCCGACGGCGAAAACAGTTAAACCCGCAGGTAAACCCAGGACAGCACTCGACTTTCACGTTTCTTCCCGCTTCTGAAAGGATCTCTACCCAATGTACAACCTCTTCATCTCCGGCGCCGCCGGCCTGCTCCTCCTCCTCCTTCTCAAATTCGCAGTCGGCCTTCCACTCTGGGGCGCGTTCCCCCTGGGAATTCTTCTGTTTGTGGGATGCTTCTACCTCATCTCCCGGATCATCATGAAAAAGGTGATGGCCATCATGGAATCGGCCACCAAGGACCTGCAGGCTAATCCGCCACGCATCGAAAAAGGGATCAAGACCCTGCTGACGGCCATGAAGTACGGCCCCTGGCAGATCTACGTCACCGGCCAGCTCAACGCCCAGATCGGGATGATCTACTACATGAAACGCGACTTTGCCAATTCCTTCCCCTACCTGGAAAAAGCCTTCTTCAAGAACTGGGTTGCCATGGGGATGCTGGGAATCTCATATATGAAACGGCAGAAAAGAGAGAAGATGAAAGAGACCTTCGAGAAGGGGGTGCAGGCCTCTCCCAAAGAGGGACTCCTCTGGAATCTCTATGCCTACTGTCTCGCCGATGGTGGAGATACGGAGAAGGCCCAGGAGGTACTCAACCGGGGGCTCAAGAAGCTGCCGGGAGATGAGAAGCTGACAGCCAATCTGGAGGCCGTGTCCAACGGCAAGAAGATGAAGATGCGGGCCTACGGCGATCTCTGGTTTCAGTTCCATCTGGAAAGCGTCGCCGCGATACAGAAGCATCAGATGGAAGCCATGGGTGGCATGCGCCGCCGGACGGTGCGCAGATAGGATAGACTGAAACAGGCGGCCGCGAGGCCGCCTGTTTTGTACGTCTATTTCGTAATTTTTGTGGTTTAAATGCTTTTCCCCAAATACCCCCTGATCCCCTCCTCGAATCCGATCGGTTGAAAATCAAAGGTTTTTTGCCAGGAGCAGTCGCAGATACTCTCTTCCAGAAGCATCTGCAACTGGTCGGAGGTGAGCGGAAATGCCGGAATCTTCTGCAGAAACGGCACCACCAGCTTGATGAGACTCAAGGGACTCTTGACCGTGGTCACCCCGCTCTTCCCCAGAACCCTGGCGATGACCTCCAGCATTTGGAGATAGGTGAACCGGTCCGGACCGCAGAGATCATACACCTGCCCCACGGTTTCCGGCATCTCCAGCGACCGGACGAAACAGCGGGCCACGTCGTCGGCATGAATCGGCTGCATCCGGTAGGAACCGTCGCCGATGACCGGGATGAGGGGGAACTTCCGGAGCTGATCGGCCAGCATGTTGATGAAGAGATCCTTGGGACCGAAGACCAGCGAGGGTCGAAAGATGGTCCACTCCAGACCGGACTCCCGCACCTCCTCCTCCGCCAGATACTTGCTCTTGTGATAGGCGGAGACGGCATCCTTCCGGGTCCCCAGGGCGGACATCTGAAGGTAGCGCCGGATACCCGCCTCTTTGGCGGCAGCCACCATATTCCGGGTGGCCTGAATATGGAGATTCTGAAAGGTAATCCCCTTTCCGGCGAATTCCCGAATAATCCCCACCAGATTGATGGCCGCGTCGCACCCCTTCATGGCGTCAGTCACCGAACGCCGGTCCAGGACGTCTCCCCGGACCAGATCGATCCCCTGTTCCGTCCCCCGGGACCGCTCATGGCTAAGGGTCACCACCGTGTGTCCGTTACTCCGCAGTTCCCGGATGAGATGCGTGCCGATAAAACCGGTTCCGCCCGCCACAAAGATTTTCATGATTCCTTCTCCTTTTTCCTTGCCACGACGACTACATTTCCCACGATGAACAGGAGCGCCCCGGCCAGAGCCAGCCCGGCCCCCGGCTCCCGGTGGATCTCCATGATCCCCAATTTCTTTGGATAAAGCTCCACCTGCTTCAGGTAGAGACCGAGCCCCTGAGAAAAGAACGGCTCGTTGGGGCGGATGATCCCGCGCCGACCATGGGAGTCCATCACCGTGGCGCTGAAGTCGGTGACGTACCCCTGAATTCCCACCTGGGCGTCAAGCCGCTCTATGAGAACCCTCCCCTGGGTAAGGTCGATGACCATCCCCTCCCCCACCTCCACCCCCTCCTTGAAACCTCCCACCGAACTGACCAGGTGAGCCAGCGCGATGAGGAGAAACCCGGCGTGCATGGCATGGGGGGCCAGCCGCAGGAGGAGTCCGGCACGTCCCCCCTTCCGGCAGAGGGACTGCATACTGCAAAGGACGGTGTTGAGCCCCAGCAACGCCAGCAGGGCGATGGAGAGCCAAAGCCACCACCCCACGACAAGAGGGGCCTTGATCAGCCAGACAAGAAGCGGCATGCTGTTGAGCCGGGCGCTCTCTTCCGGACCGAGGACGAAGGAACCGATGGCCAGCAGCAGCGTCACTCCGGCCATGAGTCGGAGCCCGAAATTCAGAGAAGCAAGGGTATCATAGAATTTTCTGAGCATAATCTGCGTCCATCTGCGTAATCTGCGGATCAGAAACTGTGTGAACTCTTCATCAGGATACTCACCCCCAGATAGGTAAAGAGGGTGATGGCGAAACCGATGAGCGCTCCCCAAGCTACCATCCGGTCCCCTTGTCCCCCTTTCAACCGGAGATGAAGCCAGAGGGAGTAGAAGAGCCAGAGGATGGAGGTCCAGAGTTCCTTGGGGGTCCAGAGCCAGTAGGTTCCCCAGGCGTAGTAACCCCAGATGCCGCCGGAAATCATGGAGAGAGAAAAAAAAGAGTACCCCATGAGGATGACCCGGTACTGAAAATCCAGGAGAGTGCGCCCCCTCCCCAGCAGGAAGAGCGTGCCCAGGATGGCGCCGATGCCGAAGAGGGCATAGGCGAAAAACGCCAGGAGCACATGCCCCTCGAACCAGTAGGTCCGGAGAATGGGTGGGAGCGGCATGGCAAAGGCCGGGAACAACAGCGCCAGCAGGCCAAAGAGACCTGCCATGATCCCCGTTGACCGAGATAGAAGAGTTCCCCCAGGAGCGCTAGGGCGAAGAGCGGCCGGGTGAAGGAGCCGAAACAGTAGAGGAGAATGGAACAGATAAGCGGCCATTTCATGGTGTAGTTCCTTACCATATCCGGCAGGATAAACCCAGAAAAAGCCGCTCACCACAGAGTCACAGAGGCCACAGAGTAAAAGCGGAAGCGAATCTAAACTGATTTTATCTGAAGTTATCCGCGTGAAACCGGTTTTGAATTTTCAAGTTTGCTCTGAAATTGTAACGACTGAAGTTGCAAGAGCCTATGGTGAGAGGATTTCCTGCGTTTTTCTTCATTGATTTCTCTGTGTTCTCTGTGACTCTGTGGTGTAAATGCATTTTTGGGGATGAAAAAGTGATTGTTTCAGAATGAGTCTGGCGGTATTCTGAACTTTGTTAGCTTCTATCACCTGCGGTAAAGGGAGCCAGGAAGCGTGCGTGAATCGAATAAGGAAAAACCGGTGGTGGCCGTAACCATGGGAGATCCCTGCGGGATCGGCCCGGAGATCATCGTCAGGGCCTTGGCCCGCCCCGAGGTTCAGGCCGCCTGCCGCCCCCTGGTGCTGGGGGACCGAGCCGCACTGGAGCGGGCTCTGGCCATCACCGGAGAGCCTCTGGAGCTACATGAGACCGAAACGCTCCCTCCGGAGGATTCCACTCCGGGCCGAATCTACCTCCGTCCCCTCACCACCCTTGCCCCGGACGAGATGATTTTCGGCGCCCCCACCATTGCCTCCGGCACCGCGGTGGTCCGCTATATCAGGGAAGCGGCCCGCCTCTGCCTCTCCGGAGAGTTCTCCGCCATGGCCACCGCCCCCATCAACAAGGAGGCGATGCACAAGGCAGGCTTTCCCTATCCGGGACACACGGAACTGCTGGCGGAACTGACCTCTACCCCGGAGTTCGTCATGATGCTGGCGGGGAAGAGGCTCCGGGTGACCCTGGTCACCATCCATGAGGCGCTGGCCGAGGTCCCCCGCCTGATTACCCTGGAGAAGATCCTCTCCACCATCAGGGTCACCCACCGGGATCTGGAGCGCTATTTCCGGAAAAACCCGCGCATCGCGGTGCTGGCCCTCAACCCCCACTCCGGTGAAGGAGGGATGTTCGGTGACGAGGAGGAGCGGATCATCGCCCCGGCCATTGCCCTTGCCCAAGAGGAAGGTCTCGATGTTTCGGGTCCCCACTCCGCGGACACCCTCTTTCACTTCGCCCTGCAGGGGGAATATGACGCCGTGGTCTGCATGTACCACGACCAGGGGCTGATCCCGCTGAAACTCCTGCACTTTGACGACGGGGTCAACGTCACCCTGGGACTCCCCATCATCCGGACCTCCGTGGACCACGGCACGGCCTACAACCTGGCCGGGACCGGTCGCGCCTCCGACGCCAGCATGACCGCGGCGATCCTCATGGCCGCGGAGATGGCCCTGACAAAAAACAACTTACAGGGATGAACAGGATGGTCAGGAAACGTCAAGAGCGTGACGGATTCTCTCCATGAAGCCATCACTCAAATACTGGATCTTCATCCTGGGAATCGCCGGGGTCATCTTCGGCGTCATCCTCGCCAGCGTGGTCGGCTCCTGGCTGAACCTCACCCCTGCGGAACAGCAGCTGGTGGCGGGGTTGGCGGAAAAGATCCTCCCCTATCCGCTCATGGGGGCCATCATCCTGGCAGGGATCATCTGCGGCCTGGTCACCCTTCTCTTTCGCTCCTACATCATCCCCATCCTGAAGATGGCCGAGGCGACCCAGCTCATCGCCCTGGCCAATCCCGACCATCGCATCACCCCCGAAGGGGGAAAAGAGGTCGTCCGCCTGGCCCGGGTCATCAACGCCGCGGCAGAGGAGTCCCGGAAACTCCGGTCGGAGGTGGACGACGCCATCCGGACGGCTCAGGCGGAGCTTCGGGAGGAGCGGAACCGCTTTGCGGCGCTCATGTCCGAACTCCCCCTGGGGGTGCTGGCCTGCAACAGCGACGGCCAGATCCTCCTCTACAACCAGCAGGCCCAAACGCTGCTCCACCTCCCCACCCAGGCCACCTTCACCTACGCCCGCCCCGGCGGCTGGCTGGGGCTGGGACGGTCGCTGTTCGGCCTCCTCCCCCGGGAACAGATTACCCATGGCCTGGAACTGCTGCAGCAGGGGGTGAACCAGGGAGAGAGCGCGCCGACCACAGGATTCATGGCGACCCTGGACGACGGGCGGAGCCTGCGGATCACGCTGGCCCCGGTCTTCGGCTTCAGCTGCCGACAGCATGAGCTCTGCCTCCAGTGCGAGAGGCGGCAGATGACGGGTCTCGTCCTGACCCTGGAAGAGGTGCACCTGCAGGGAAAGGGCGAACCCCTGCGCGTCCCGCTCCTTTCGGCACCCGCCATCGCGCCATGTCACGAGACGACACCGGCGGTCGGTCCCCGCCCGGTCTACTACGAATTCGACCTCTTCTCCCGGCAAGGGTTGCCGGAACTGGGGAGCCGAACCCTCCGGAGTATGACCTACGTGGTATTCGACACCGAGACCACCGGGCTGAACCCGGCAAAAGGGGATGAGATCATTCAGCTGGGCGCGGTGCGTATCGTCAACGGCCGGATACTCCAGGAGGAGGTCATCGACCAGCTCATCGACCCCCGCCGGGGGATCCCTGACGAGGCGGTGGCGGTGCACGGCATCACCCAAGAGATGGTTGCGGGGCACCCCACGGTGGAGGAGGTTCTCCCCCATTTTCACCGGTTCGTGGAGGGGGCGGTCCTGGTGGCGCACAACGCCGCCTTTGACATGCGCTGCCTGCAACTCAAGGAGCAGCAGAGCGGGGTCTGCTTCGACAATCCGGTGCTGGACACCCTCATCCTCTCCTCCCTGATCCACCCTCATCAGGAGGGACACTCCCTGGAGGGGATCGCCCGACGGCTGAATCTCACGGTGGTCCGCCGCCACACCGCCCTGGGGGACGCCCTGGTCACCGCCGAGATCCTGCTCAAGCTGATCCCGCTGCTGGAGTCAAAGGGGATCGTGACCCTGGACGACGCCCTGAAAGCCTCCCGCAGCTCATCCTATGCCGGCCTCACCTACTGACCGCTCTGAAACTCCTGTACGATATCCGAGAGAGAGGTCAGCCGGCTGATCCCCCCCAGCTTCCGCTCCAACCCTGCGGCGCGCAACAGGTCGCGTACCCCGGCATGGGCATCGGCGACCCGCAGCCGGATTCCCCGGCTCTCCAGCTCCTCTTCCACTCCGGCCAGCATCCGCCCCCCGGCCGAGTCGACGTAGGGGGAAGTGGAGAGATCGAAGATGACCAGCTTCACCGGCACCGTCGCCTCCTGAAGCCGCTCCCGGACGGTTGTTGCGATGAATTCCACATTAAAGTAGAGGATGGCCCCTTCCACGCGGAAGAGGATGATCCCGGGGAACAATTCATTGTCCGGGTGCCGCTCCACATCGGAAAATCTCCGGGTCCCGGGGATCCGCCCCAGTGTGGCCACATGGGGGGCGGCCGTGAGACGGAGGAGCAGGAGGAGCGAGACCACCACCGAGATCCCCACCCCTTTCAGAATGCCGAAGAGGAGCACGCCGGCCAGCGCCACCAGCGCCACTCCGCATTCCAGCCGGCTGATCCGCCAGAGCCGCCGGAATTCCTGCAGATCCACGAGCCCTGTCACCGCCACGATCACAATCACCGCCAGGACCGCCTCCGGCAGGGGCCGGAGCAACCCGGTGAGAAAAAGGAGAACCACTGCCAGCAGGGCTGAGGCAACGGTCAGGGCCAGCGGGGTCCGGGCGCCCGCCTGATCGTTCACCGCAGACTGGGAGAGTCCTCCAGCCACCGGATACCCCTGGGTCACGGCGGCGGCGAGATTTGCCATTCCCAGCCCCAGAAGCTCCTGGCGAGAATCCACGCCGTACCCATGGTTGAGGCCAAAGGTTCGTGCCGCGGAGATGCTCTCGATGTAGGAGAGGAGAAAACAGGCAAAGGCGAGAGACATCACTTGGTTCAGGTCATCCAGGGTCACGGCCGGGAGACGGAACCGGGGGAGCCCCTGGGGAAGAGCACCCACCACTATCACGCCATACCGCTCCAGATGAAAGAGCGGCACCGTCACGATGGCCAGCACCACCACAACCAGCGCCACCGGGCGCCCCGGCAGCCACCGTTCACCGGCCAGCAGGAGCAGAAGGGCAGCGGCGGCAACGCCCAGCACCACGGGATTCGTCTGGGGAAGATGACGGAGGAGGATCTCCAACCGCTCAAACAGATTGTGCCCGCCGCCGGAGACGCCGAAGAGCTTGGGGAGCTGGGTGGAGACGATGCTCAGCGCGGCCCCGGCCTTGAACCCCAGCAAGATCGTCTCGGAAATGAAGTTGACGACGGTGCTGAGCCGGAGAAACCATGCCGCAATACTCATGATCCCCACCAGCAGCGCCGTGGTGGCGGTAATCGCCCCGTACCGGACCGGATCGCCGACGGCAAGGGAACCCGCGACGCCGGCGATCATGAGGGAAATGGCGGCGGTGGGACCTATGGCCAGTTGGCGGCATGAACCGAACAGGGTATAGACGACCCCACCCACCAGATAACAGGCGAGCCCCACCTGCGGCGGCAGACCCGCCAGCGAGGCATAGGCCATTGCCACCGGCACGGCATAGGCTGCCAGGGTCAATCCGGCGATGAGGTCATCCTTGAACCACGCTCCCTGATAGTGAGGGAGCCAGGAGAGGATGGGAACTGCGGCGCGACACCGCTGCAGTAGCGACGGATGTGGTGTGCCGTTGAGCGTCCCGTTCATGAACATTCCAGATGCGAAGATAGATGAGACATAGTGACCGGCTGAACATACTGAACAGAGGAAAAAAAGACAAGGGAAAGAACTGAACGGTTTAAATTGCTGTTTAAATTGCTTGTGACGCCGACGGTAATCGCTTACACTTTGCCCCGGCAAAACCCTTGGGGAGAAAATTGACTGGTAAAAATCCCCCCTTTCTGCAATACCATTACTTTTTGACACTATTTCCGTGAAAGGTTGAAACCGATGCGAATTACCCGGATACTCCTGCTGCTGCTCCTCTCCCTCACCGGCTGCGCCTCCGTCTCCATGGTCGCTTCCTGGAAGGAGCCGGCCACCCCCACAAAGAGGTATGGGAAGATCCTCGTTGCCGGAATTACGGAAAACCGGCTGATGCGCCAGCTCTTTGAAGAGGTCCTCTCCGGGGAGTTACGCAAGAAAGGGGTCGTTGCCACTCCCAGCTACACCATTACCGGCGTGGAGGAGAAGCAGACACGGGACTCCCTTGAAAACGCCGTACGCAAGACAACGTCGGACGGGGTGCTGACCACGCGGGTGACCTCCAGCAAAAAGGTGACGGACAGCCGTGTGGGGTATGTCATGACCAGCCAAGGCTTTACTAACCCCTATCTGAGCAACTACGATGTGCTGCCCAATGACCTGTACGGATTCTACGGAGCCTCCGTCGTCTCCTACGCCACCTTCGACATGAAACCGGTTCAGGTGACGACTTCCACGACCTTCACCCTGGAAACCAACCTCTTCGACGCCATAACCAACAAGATGGTCTGGTCCGGCACCACCACCGTGACCAACCCCAAGGGGATCATCACGGTGAGTGAGGAGTTTGCCGACGTCGTCATGAAGAGTATGAACAAGGAGGGATTGATCCCATGAAGCGCTACCTGCCGAACTGTCACGCAACGGTACTCCTGGCGTGCCTCTCCGCCCCCCTGTTCCTCTGTGGCTGCTCCTCCATCAACGTAGTGGAAACATGGAACAAACCTGCCGTTGCGGGGCATCAGTACCGGAAGCTGATGATCGTCGGCATCGGGCACGACGAAGGGATTCGCGCCGAGGCTGAAAACATCCTGGTGGAAGAGTTGCGACGGGGCGGGGTGACGGCCGTGGCCAGTCATACCCTGGTTAAAGAGATCGACAGTGCCGAACGTGACGACATCGTGACGGCAGTCCGCTCGGTCGGCGCCGACGGAGTCCTGACCATCCGGCCCATCGCCAGGGGGAACACGAACGTGACCCAGGGGGGAAAGAGCGGCGGGATCTACGGAACCGCAACTAATGTGGGGGGCTCACCCCTCGCGGGAACCAGAACCTACGACCGGGCCACTCTTCAAGCCACTCTCTACGACAGCGCCACCACCGGTCTGGTCTGGAGCGCCACCATAGCCACCTACGATGCCGGGCGGGCCGCACGGGTAAGCCGGGATCTGGCCCACTTCTTTCTGAAAAAACTGCGCCAGGACGGATTCCTGGAGCATGAGATTCGGCAATGAAACCCGGCAACTCCTCCCCGGACATCGTCCGCTGGACGCTGGCGGTACTCTTCATCGGCATCCTCATCACCGCCAGCATCTGGATCCTCCGGCCGTTCCTGACGGCGCTGGTCTGGGCAACCATGATCGTGGTGACCACCTGGCCCCTCATGCTGGGGATGGAGAAACGTCTCTGGGGGAAACGAGGGCTCACCGTCACGGTGATGATTGTCGGCTTGCTGCTCCTCTTCGTCATCCCCTTCACCCTGGCCGTGGTCAGCATCATCGAACGGTCGGACGAGATTGTGGCCGGAGCCAGATCCCTGGCAGCCTACACCCTGCCGCCGCCACCGGAGTGGGTTGAAAAACTCCCCCTGGTGGGGGCCAGGGTGGTCGCCCAGTGGCGCCGTCTTGCCACAGGCGGACAGGCGGAGATGATTGCACGTCTCACCCCCTACGTTCAGAAAATCGTAAGCTGGTCGGTTGCCCAGGCAGGGAGCATCATGATGATGACGGTTCAATTCCTCCTCACCGTCATCATCAGCGCCGTCCTCTACGCCACCGGCGAGAAGGGGGCCGACGGCATCTGCCTCTTTGCCCGGCGACTGGGGGGGAAGAGCGGTGAGGATGCCGTCATCCTGGCGGCCAAGGCCATGCGTGGAGTCGCACTGGGGGTGGTGGTCACCGCCGTGGTGCAGTCTCTGCTGGGGGGGATCGGCCTGGCCCTGTCCGGAGTCCCGGCAGCCATGCTCCTCACGGCGCTCATGTTCATCCTCTGCGTGGCTCAGGTAGGTCCCGCCCTCGTACTCATCCCGGCGGTTGTCTGGCTCTTCTGGAAGGATCAGACCCTCTGGGGGACGGCCATGGTGGTCTGGACGCTAATAGTTGTCACCGTGGACAACTTCCTCCGCCCCTTTCTCATCAAGAGAGGAGCCGATCTCCCCCTGCTCTTGATCTTTGCCGGTGTTCTGGGAGGACTCATTGCCTGTGGCGTGATCGGACTCTTCATCGGGCCGGTGATGCTTGCCGTAACCTACACTCTGCTCCAGGCGTGGGTCTCCCAGGGGGAAGGAGAGCCGGAAGAGACCTGAAAGGAACGACCATGAATCAGACCAATCAGGGGATTCCCGAAATTCCAGGTATCGATACCCATCGGGTGATCTCCACCATGGGAAACGACGGGGAATTTTTTCTGGAACTGCTGGAGATGTTCCTGACCAGATACGGTGACGCGGCAGAGCGGGTCCGGACAGATCTGGCCCGGGGAAACCGGGAGAGTGCGGCGCGACTGCTCCACAACCTGCAGGGGACGGCAGGGAGCCTGGGGGCGCTGGAGTTGGTGGGGAGCGTTCAGGCGCTGGAGGAGACCCTCGTCCGGAGCGACAACGATCCGGCCTCCCTGCTGGAGCAGGTGGCCCGGCAGCTCGCCCTCCTGAAAAAGGGGGGTGCCCCCTGGCTACCCCCCAAATAGCCCGAAAAACGATTGCCCGCAGGCAACGATATTGTCAACCGCTGTAAATGCTCCTTGTCCAAGCCAAACCGGGCACCTGCAAGTTTTTTAACATGAGAGGGGTTGAGCTGCTTTCCTGACCGGCAGAGATGATCAGTGACGGCGACACCAGAGGGAGTTTCCTGTGAGCACAACACTCTTCATCGATTACTACGAATTGCTGCAACTGAGCGCCAACGCCGATACCGAGAGTATCGAGCGAATCTTCAGGCACCTGGCCAAGAAGTACCACCCTGATAACCCTCAATGTGCCGACAATGACCGTTTCTACCAGATCGTGGAGGCTTACCGGATACTGGCAGACCCGGAGAGACGGGCCAGGTACGACGTCAGGTACCAGGATTACTGGAACCGGAAATGGAAACTGGCGGCGGAGGCCGGCGACGGCTCCGCCTTCGGCGACGATCAGGTGATTCGCGAGCAACTGCTATCGCTGTTGTACGTGCAGCGTCGACGTACCATGAACAACCCGGGACTGGGTGAACACGAAATTCAACGACTGCTGCGCGTGCCGCCGGAGCTGATGAATTTCCACATGTGGTATCTCAAAGCCAAGGGGTGGGTGGAACGGCTGGAAACGGGACTGCTGGCCATCAGCGTCCTGGGTGTGGACCAGGTGGAGCAGACCCGGCTCCGGCTCCGGCCCGACCGTCTCATTGAGGCACAGAGTGTGGCCACCCCCCGCAAGGAAATGGAAGAACCGGCGGAGATCGACAACTCTTCGGAAGTTACCGGGACACTCCCCCTGGAGAGCAGCGAGGAGCCGGACCGGACAGAAACGATGTAACGGCAAGAACTGGAGAGTTCAGATGTTTCGACGCAAGCTGCTCTACAAGGTAGTGGGGATTACGGGGATGACCCTCCTGGCGGGATTCACCGCCATGGGGCTTCTGGCTCTCTGGCTGGAATACCAGGCGATCCTGCAGCTTCAGATAACTAACAACCGAAGCTTGGCTGCCATAGTCACTAAAAATATCACCGATGCCATGATGAAGGGGGAGGCGCAGGAGATCAAGAGCTATGTGAAGGGGATGAAGGAAAAAAAGCTTTTCCATGACCTCACCCTCTTCACCCCCCAGGGAGTCGATTCAACAACCCCGAGTTTGGGTAAAAACAGTGAGATCGTCAAGGCCATTGCCACGGGGAGATCCCAGGATCGGGTCCTGACGATGGCGGGATCACATCTGATGAACTCCATCATCCTGCTTCCCAACGAGGAACGCTGTATGCGGTGTCATGGCGCCTCCCCCCGCACTCTTGGCGCCATCATGCTCGCCACCTCTCTGGATTCAGGCTATACCAGCGCACGAAAACTCACCCTCCTGCTCACCGGAGCAGGGTTTTTCTTCTTCATCATGATCATCTGCAGCATGATTCTCTTCTTCAAAAAAACCATCGTGAACGATATTCAAATCTGCGCAGGAACGGTGAAGCGACTGGCGGAGGGGAAGGGTGACCTTACCACAGAACTGCCGGTGCGCAGCGACGATGAAATCGGCCAACTCGCTGCGGGAATCAACCGACTCACCGGCACCCTCCGTCATACCATTTCGGATCTCTATGGACAGACCGAACAGACCGCAGTGGCAATCTGCAAAGTCGACAGGGATACGGTGGAGACGGTGGCTGCGGCGTCAAGCCAGAAAGAGCAGTCCGCCACCCTGGCGGTGGCCGCTGAAGAGATGGCGGCAACATTAAATGAGGTTGCCGCCAATACCCATCGGGCGTCCCAGCTTTCCCGTCAGGTGGATGGTGCTGCCGGCGCAGGAATGACCGCGGTGGGGGAAACCTTCACCTGCATGGAGGCGATCAGCGGCACGGTGGGGGACACCCTGAAGACGGTGGAACGACTGGCCGCTTCCTCCGGCACCATCGGGGAGATCACCACGCTCATCGAGGATATCGCCGGCCAGACCTCCCTCCTGGCGCTGAACGCTGCCATCGAGGCAGCCCGGGCCGGGGAACATGGACGCGGGTTCGCGGTGGTTGCCGATGAAGTGAAGAGCCTCTCCGCCAAGACAGCCGTCTCAACCAAGGAAATTTCCCGTATCATCCACAATATTCAGCAGGAAAGTTCGGCGGCCACTTCTGCCATGTTCCTGGTACGGGAACGGGTGGAGGAAGGGGTCGCCAAATCCGTCGCGGCCCGGAACTCCCTGGGAAACATCCTGACTCTCAGCGGTGACGCCACGGAGATGATCAATCAGATTGCCTGCGCCACCGAGGAACAGAGCATTACAACCGCAGATATTTCCATGAGGATCCATCAGATTTCCCAGTTGGCGTCACAGATCCATTCCCAAATGCAGACGAGCGGGGTGATGTTTCGCAAACTCGCCCAAGTGTCCGAACAGGTCTTCTCCACCGTGGGCAATTTTCGCGTGGGGAACCAGCATGACGCCATGAAAGGGTATGCCGACGATCTGCGTAACGCCACCGCGGCCTTACTGGAAAAAGCACTGTCCGACGGGAGAGTTACCATGGATGAGCTCTTTGACCGAAAATACCTCCCCATCCCCAGGAGCTCTCCCCGGAAGTTCAGCACCTCCTTCGACGCATTCTTCGACCGGGAAATCTCTCCGCTCCAGGAACAGATACTGGCCAAGGAGAGCGGGATATTCTTTGCCATCTGCGTGGATGACCATGGCTATGTCCCCACCCACAACCTCCGCTACTCCCACCCCCTGACCGGTAATCAGGCGGTGGACAAGGTACATAACCGGACCAAGCGGATCTTCGACGATCGTACGGGGCTGCGGGCCGCCGTCAATCGGGAACCGTATCTCCTGCAGACCTATATGCGCGATACCGGTGAAATCATGAACGATATTTCCACCCCTCTCATGATTCGGGGGCGTCACTGGGGTGCGGTGAGAGTCGGCTACCACTGTCTTGAGGAGAGTTTCTGAGGGAACGTTCTACGTCGGGCAACCGGCGGAGCACCGACCTGACATACCCCAGGGAGATGAGGGACGCGCACCAGGTGACGACGGCGATCCCCCACCAGATCCCCCTGACCCCCAACCCCAGGTTGGTGGAGAGAATGAAAAAGATCGGGATCGGGGCGATGATCTGGCGAAAGCTCCCGATGACCACGGCAAAGAGCGGCCGCTTGAGCCCCTGAAGGGTGAAGACGCTGATATAGAGAATGACGTAGGCCCCGAAGACAAAGGCAGCGATCCTCAGATAGCCGATACCGATGCTGATGACCTGGGCATCGGCGGTGAAGAACCGCATGAGACGCTCCGCAGCAAAAAAGACCGCCACTCCTCCCCCCGCCATCATCAGCACCCCCGTTGTCAGAGCCGTCCGTACCGTCTCCCGCACCCGTGATGCCAGCCCCGCGCCGTTATTCTGGGCCACCAGCGCCAGCGTGGCCACGTTCAGCCCCATGGCCGGCAGCAGGGCCAGTTGCTCGATGCGGGTGGCGATACCGTAGGCCGCCACCGCCTCTCGGCCGAAACGTCCCAGAAACCAGGTGATGACGAAAATCCCCAGGGCCACGGTGAGCATGGAGAGACTGGCCGGAAACCCCTGCTTGGCCAGCTCCAGGAACTCCTTTTTCCGGGGGAGAAAATCGCCAAGGCGGATGCCGGCCATGAGGCCGATTTTCCGGACCCGCACTCCCAGGTAGACGCTTCCCAGGGCCTGCACCAGCACCGTGGCCCAGGCGATCCCCGAAAGCCCCAGGGGAGGGAGACCGAAGCCGCCGAAAAGAAACCAGGGGTCCAACCCCAGGTTGAGCAAGAACCCCACAACGAGGAAATTACGGAAATACCGGGTGTTTCCCGTGGCGTTGAGAGAGGCGTTGAGGGACTGGTTGAGGATGAAGCAGGTGGAGCCGGCGAAGATGGCGTTCATATACCCCAGAGACAGGTAGAGATACTCTTCCCGGGCACCCAGGAGGCGAAAGAGTGCAGGGGCTGCCACCAATCCGGCACAGGTCATGAAAAGCCCGTGGAGCGCGGCAAAGGTGATGGCCTGGGTTGCATACAGCCTCGCCTCCGGCCGCCGCTCCGAACCAAGGGCATTGCCGATGAGGGAGGTGGCGCCGGTGGAGATGCCGCTACCCACGGCGATGATGAGAAAAAAGAGGGGAAAAGAGAGGGAGATGGCTGCCAGCGCCTGGGTGGAGATAAGCCCGGCGTAGAGGGTGTCCACCACATTGAACATGGTATTGAAGAAAAAACCGATCCCCACCGGCACGGCAAGTCGCCGCAGGAGCTGAGGGATGGGGGCGACGGTGAGATCGTGGGCGTTGTCCATAAAAAAACCTGAAAACCGTCTCACGCAGAGGCGCAGAGAACGCGGAGCAGATCACTCTGTCCGGTTTTCTCTGCGTCTCTGCGTGAGGAATGTTAAAAGCCGCCCGTCCGGCAGGTACCGGCATGGGCGGCTCTTATGGTTAAGGGAGAACGCTGCTACAGGAAATAATCGAAATCCTGTTCCCGGTGGGACCAGCGGAGGAGGTGGAAGATGTGCGCCGGCTCATTCCCCGGGTCCAGCTTCACGAAGTTGCGCTCCCCTTTCCAGTAGTAGCGCCGTCCCGTGATCAGGTCGTGCAGCTGGTAGGTCTCGTCGACCTTGATCCCCAGGTCGTGAATGGGGACGTAGACCGCCGTCTCCTGGGGCTCGAAGGGATTCAGGTTCACCGCCACGAAGATATGATCCCGCTCCTCTTCCCGATGTTTGCCATAGAAGAGGACCTGCTCGTTGTCGGCCCGGTAAAAGCGGAGGTTGCGGTTCTCCTGGAGGGCAGGATGATCGCGCCTGATATGGTTCAGTCGGCCGATGTACTCCTTGATGTTGCCGGGACGGTCCCAGTCCCATACCTTGAAGTCGTACTTCTCCGAGTTGATGTACTCCTCCTTCCCCGGAAGCGGTGCCCCTTCGCAGAGCTCGAACCCGTTGTACATCCCCCAGGTCGGTCCCAGGGTCGTGGCCAACAGCGCCCTGATCTTGAAGGCGGAGCGTGGCGCGTCCTGGAGGAACTCCGGCAGAATATCCGGCGTGTTGACGAAGAGGTTCCCCCGAAAATATTCGGCCACGTCGCTCTGGGTCAACTCCGTGAAGTAGTCGATGATCTCGTGTTTGAAGTTGCGCCAGGTGAAGTAGGTATAGGACTGGGTATAGCCCGACTTGGCCAGGATCTGCATCATCTTGGCCCGGGTGAACGCCTCTGCCAGGAAGATGACATCCGGCCCCACTTTTCGCACCTCGCCGATGAGCCATTTCCAGAACTCCACCGGCTTGGTGTGGGGATTATCCACCCGGAAGATCCGGACCCCCTGCTCCATCCAGAAGAGAAAGACCTCCAACACCCCGTTCCAGAGCCCTTCCCGATCCGTGGTGGTAAAGTCCAGCGGGTAGATATCCTCGTATTTTTTCGGAGGATTCTCGGCAAACTTGATGGTACCGTCGGGGCGTTTCTTGAACCACTCCGGGTGTTCCTTGACCCAGGGATGGTCCGGCGAGGTCTGCAGGGCCACGTCCAGGGCGATCTCCATCCCCCGGCTCCGGCAGGCCCGCTCGAAAGTGCGGAAATCGTCAATGGTCCCCAGAGAGGGTTCCACCGCCGTGTGCCCGCCGAATTCGTTGCCGATGGCATAGGGACAGCCGGGGGAACCTGGCGGGCAGATGAGGCTGTTGTTGGGCCCTTTCCGGTTGGTAAAGCCGATGGGGTGAATGGGGGGGAGGTAGATCACGTCGAACCCCAGCCCGGCAATCTCGTCCAGCCGCCCCTCCATCTCGCCGAAGGTGGCGGAGCGGGTGGGATCGGTCCCCTGGGAGCGCCCCCACATCTCGTACCAGGAACCGAACTCGGCCCTCTTCCGGTCCACGGTCACCTCAAGGATCTGATGGTACCGACCGAAGTCGGAGCGGTCCGGGTACTTGGCCATGAGAAGGCGGAGTTCTTCCCCCAGAACAACATCGTTCACCGGGTCCCCACCCCCCATTTTCTGTCCTGCGGCCAGCCGGTGCAGCAACAGCGAGACATCCGCCAGCAGATCGCTCACCGGCTCCTTGGCGGCCGCGGCCTCGCTCACCCTCCTGAGGAGTTCCAGGGCTCTTTCCGCGGTGGTGGAGCTCTCCAGCCGCTCCTGGAAACAGAGGAGCTTATCACTGATACGGGCGGCGTCGTCCTGGTCGGCCCGGGCAACGGCCCCCTCAACAATTTTACGCCCTTCCAGGAGGTCGCTGGTAAGATCCTGATGAGCATCATGCTTCTTTTTGGTGTCATGAGCCCAGGAAAGGAAGGGATCACGCCAGGCAAAGACGGTGTACTCGTAGGTGGCGTTCTCCTTCAGCTGAAAAGAGCCGCTCCAGCGGTCGTTCACCACGTGGAGCATCTCCACCTCCCGCCACTCCTGCTCACCTTGCGTGCGCCACTGGGCCACGGCCCGGACCACGTCATGACCGTGGGTAAAGATATCTGCCTCCACCACCAGGATATCCCCTACCACCCGCTTCACCGGAAAGCGGCCGCCGCTGATGGCGGGGGTCACTGCCTCAACATTAACGGTATGAATATCAGGAATCATTGCCCGACTACCTCCCCATAGAGTTCTCGTACGCGTTCGGCGATGCTTGTCCATGAATAGTTTTCCTCGGCGCGGCGGCGTCCTGCGACACTCATCCGCTCCCGCAGGAGAGGGTCACCCGCGACCCGGTTGATTCCCGCTGCCAGCTCCCGGGCAAACCGCTCCGGATCAACCGCCTCGAAGGGGGCCTCGCTCTGCTGTTCAAAGGAGATGAGAAGACCGGTCTCCTCGGGGATCACCACCTCCTTGATCCCCCCCACCGCTGAGGCGACCACCGGGGCGCCGCAGGCCATGGCCTCCAGGTTAATGATCCCGAAGGGCTCATAGATGGAGGGGCAGCAGAAGACCTGGGCATGGGAGTAGAACTGGATGGCGTCCACCTTGGAGACCATCTCCGGAATCCAGTAGACATGCTCCCGGCTCCGTTGGATCTCGGCAATCCCCTGTTTCATCTCCTCGCCGATCTCCGGGGTATCGGGTTGCCCCGCCAGGAGCACCACCCCTAGTCCCGGCGCCAGATGTTTGATGGCGCGCACCAGATGGATGATCCCCTTCTGCCGGGTGATCCGACCCACGAAGAGGACATAGGGAAGCCCCTTGGGGATGCCGGCCTTGTCCAGGGCAGCCGTCTCCGGGGTGAACCGGTACTGCTCCACGTCGATGCCGTTGGGGATGATCCGGACCTTGGCGGGATCGACGTTGAAATGTTTCAGGATATCCTCACGGGTCTCCGTGGAGACCGCGATGATGGCGTCAGCGGTTTCCAGCGCCGTCTTCTCCACCCAGGAGGAGAAATCGTACCCCCGCCCCAGTTGCTCCCGTTTCCAGGGGCGCAGCGGCTCCAGGGAGTGGGTGGTGATGACCAGGGGGGTACCGTAGAGCAGGCGCGCCAGGAGCCCGCCGGCTTGGGCGTACCAGGTATGGCAGTGAACCACGTCGGCATCGATGGGATCAGCCATCCAGGTGACCGACCGCTGGAGCATCTCCACCGGCGACCGGAGTTGGGGCGGGGTGGCCGCGGTCAACTCCTTGGGGACGGGATATCCCTTGACGCGCAGGTTCTCTGCGGTGACGTCCTGGTCGCCGAAGCAGCGAACCTCCACCTCCATGAGACGCGCCAGTTCGCGGGTCAGGTATTCCACATGCACGCCGGCGCCGCCGTAGACGTAGGGGGGATATTCATTGGTAAGGAGCAGTGCCTTCATGGAACCTCCGGAGGGAAAAACAAGGGTGAAGGGTGAAGAGTGAATGGTGAATGGTGAATCGTGAATCGCCCCCCTTCCCGCCCTTCCCCCGCGGTGGGAAGGTGTTAAAATCCCCTCCCCTTCAAGGGGAGGGCTAGGGTGGGGATGGGTAGGGGGTTATTACTTCAGCTGAAACGCCACCTTGAGCACCACCTGATATTCACTCACGGTCCCGTCATCGCCAACATGGCCGCGAACCTCACCCACTTCGAACCAGGAGAGTTTTTCCAGGCTCGTATTGGCCCGGCTCACCGCCGTCTGGATGGCGTCCTCGATGCTCTTCTTGGAGGTGCCGATGACTTCAATCTTCTTGTAAACGCGATCTTCTCCGTACATGGTTTTTCTCCTTGTTGATTGGTTGGTGCTCTCACAACTGCTTGTTTCGTAACCCCTCCTGTCCTCCCCCCTTCGACTCCCTTCGACTACGCTCAGGGCAGGTCGCTCAGGGCAGGCTTAACCCAAGGGGAGGGACGTGCCAAGGGAATGTCGCCCCTTGCGCTCCCCTTCTTAAGATAAGAGGGGGACGGGGGGAGTTATGACGGGAGGTCGTCCTCTTCCTCTTCAACCGGCGCCTCTTCCTCCGGCTCGTAATCATCATCCATGAGCCGATCGAGAAACTTCTTGTTATCGCTGATGATCCGGGCGATCCCCGTCGCCAGCTCCTGCAGGTCATCCCTGGAGTCGGTCATCTCTCCCTCAGGCGCGTCTGGGCGATCCCGTACAGTTCCTCGTACCGAACCGCCGAGGCACTCCAGGAGACATCCGTTCGCATCCCTTTACGAACCAGCTTCTTCCACTCCTGCTCGCTCCCGTACAGAGCCAGGGCCCGCTGGATCGCCTCCCAGAACGCATCAGCCGTCGGCTCCTCAAAGACGAACCCGTTCCCCCCCGGCTGAGCGGCGTCCGTCACCGTGTCGGCCAGACCGCCGGTATTCCTCACGATGGGGACCGCGCCGTAACGAAGGGCAATGAGCTGACTGAGGCCGCACGGCTCGTAATAAGACGGCATGAGGAACAGATCGCTCCCGGCGTAGATCCGATGGGCCAGGGAATCGTTGAAGCTCCCGGTGCAGAGTTTGATCCGACCGCACCGCTCTCCCGCCGCTGCCAGCTCCCGCAGATACCGCTCCTCACCGCTCCCCAGAATCACCAGGTCCAGATCGGCAGCTTCCAGCCGGGGGAGAAGTTCCACCAGCAGGTCGAACCCCTTCTGGGTGACCATGCGAGAGACCATCCCCAACAGCGGCGCCTCCCGCTGCTCCAGCCCCAGCTCCTTGCGCAGTTCCCGTTTCACAACCTTTTTTCCCGATCGAGCAGCGGCACTATAGGTTTGGGGGAGATTCCGGTCGGTTTCCGGATTCCACCGCTCCAGATCGATCCCGTTGATGATCCCGTAAAGATCCCCTTCCCGCTGCCGAAGAACGCCGTCAAGCCCCCGCCCCAACTCCGGGGTCAGGATCTCCGCCAAGTAGGTGGGAGAAACCGTAGTGACCAGATCGGCTGCCAGGATTCCCCCCTTCATGAGGTTCACGGAACCATGCTGTTCCAGCCGCTCCCCGGTGTAACATGCCCCGTCAAACCCCATGGCGGCAAGGGAGTCCCGTGAAAAGAGCCCCTGATAGGCAAGATTATGGATTGTGTAGAGCGTGGCGATCTTCTGAAAAAAGAGTTCGTTCTTCAACTCATGGCGCAAGAGCTGAGGGATGAGCGCACTCTGCCAGTCATGGCAGTGGATGATATCAGGCCGAAAATCCAGCCGCTTACAGAACTCAAGGGCCGCGCGGCAGAAAAAGGAGAACCGCTCCGGATTATCGGGATAGTCGCCGTCTGCCGTCCCATAGAGAGCATCACGGCGGAAATATTCCTTGTTCTCGATGAAATAGACCGTGACCCCGGCCAACTCCCCGACCCGGAGCCCCCCCTTTTTTTTGACACCGTTCAGGGAAACTTCGACGCTCTTGCGCCCCCTTCGGACGCTGCCTCCCCCGAACTCCACCGACCGATGGAAGGGGGTAATGATCCGGACATCGTGACCGAGACGCAGCAACTCCACGGGGAGAGAGCCCACCACGTCGGCCAGCCCACCACTCTTGGAAAAAGGGGTTACTTCGGATGCAACATGGAGAATTTTCATAAGATACCGATTAAGGGGCAACGTGGGGGCGCGACACGCCGTGCCCGCACAATGAGAACGACTACGGGCCTGCCAACTCCCTCTTCCACCGCTCCACCTTCTCCTTGTACTCCGTGAGAAGCTGTTGGGCGTGCTTGGGGTTCTTGGCCTCGGCAAAGATATGCACGCAGGGGAGGTACTGGTCGGGAAGAATCAAGACCCACTCTTCCCCGAAATGGAGCTTGATGCCGTCGATGAAGGTCGCCTCTTTTTCCAGGCTGTCCTCGCTCATCTTCCGCATGATCCCCCCCTTCATCTCCCAGGCGCAGGGGACGCCGGCCTGGAGGAAGGTCCGGGCCGGGACGTCAGCCACGACCCTGGAGATGGGGACTCCACTCTGGGCCATGAGCTGAATGCTCTTGGCAATGGTGAACATGCCGTCAAAGGCCGCCTGGAAGCCGGGGAAGGCAAAACGGCCGTTCATGGAACCGGCCATGACCACCTCATGGCCGAGGGACGCCTCGATCATGGAACGCTCGGAGCTCTTGGTCCGGACCACGGAGCATCCCTTCTCCTGGGCCATCTGCTCCACCACCGATGGCGCGGAAACCGGGACCACGAAGATCCCCTTGACCCCAGACCGGAGGATAAGCGCGGTCATAAGGGTGAGGAGCTCCACATCGGCGTGGATCGCGCCGGTCTCATCCACCAGGATGACCAACTCATTGGTTGGGTCGATCCAGAACCCTGCCTGGGCTTCCAGGGTGGGAACGATCTTGACCAGCTGCTCCAGCCCGTGCTGTTTCTCTTCTTCCAGGTTGACGTCCCGCTCCTTGTCGATATAGGCGTTGAGACCGATGACCTCGCACCCCAGCTCATTAAGGATGGCGGGAAGGAGCTGGCTTGCCGGGGAGTAATTGAAATCGATGACTACCTTGAAGTTTTTCTTGAGGGTTCCGTCCAGAGCCCGGAGGAACCCTTCACGGTAGTAGGCGAAGATGTTGCCGGTCAGGTCGGCGATCCCCCCCGGCTCCGAGTAATGGGCCCGCCGGAAGTTCTCCTTGTAGAAGATTCTTTCCACATTCTTCCCCATGCCGCTGGAGAAGTCCAGGCCGTCGGCATCCAGAAAGACCACCTCGGTGGAAGAAAGATCGTCGGTCCCCTGGCGGAAGTGAACCCCCCCCACCTCGCCGAAGGTCTTGAGCTTGTACCTCAGTACCGGGAGGGGGGTCATCTGCAGGTCGCGGACGTTAACTCCAGCGGAGAGGATACCGCTCATGAAGCTCCGCTTAAGCATCCGGGAGGAGCGGAGCTGGTCGCGACCGGTAATGACATGGCTCCCCTTGGGGAGAGTGCTGCCGTAGGCGCACCCCAGCTTGGCCATGAACTCCGGGGTCAGTTCGATGTTGGTGAGCCCCTTGATCATCGCCCCCTCGAAGAGAGATTTCTTCCACTTCTCTCCCCAGATCAGGTTGCCGGAGACAATGGAGCCCCCTTCGATGACCTTGCGGGGCCAGATCTTCACATCCTGCCGGATGAGGGCGTCTTCGCCGATGGAGGTGTCGTCGGCCACGATGGCCCCCTCCTCCATGACAACCCCCTGCCCCACCCGGACGTTGTTGCAGATGACGCAGCCGGTGAGCCGGGCCCCCTTCTTGATGTAGACGTTGTCCCAGATGACGCAGTTGACCAGCTTGACCCCGGCCTCGATGGTGCAGTTACGACCGATGACCGAATCCTTTATGGCGGAGCTCCCCAGTATCTGGGAGTTGTCGCCGATGATCACCGTCCCTTCCAGGAGCGCGGATTCCGCCAGCTTCACATCCACGCCGATGCGAAGGTCTTTCCCCACCACATCCTGCTTGGGTTCGTCGATCTTCACGTTGATCTTTCCCTTGAAGATCTCGTGGTGGGCCTCCCGGTAGGAGTCGGTATTGCCGATGTCCCGCCAGTACCCCTTCACAGGGAAACCGTAAAGCTCTGCCTCCATCTGCAGGAGTTTGGGGAAGAGATCCTGGGAGAAGTCGTAGTTCTCACCTTCGGGGATAAGGGCCAGCACCTCCGGCTCCAGGACATAGATACCGGTGTTGATGGTATCGGAGATCACCTCGCCCCACCCCGGTTTCTCCAGGAACTGGATGATCTTCTGCTCCTTGTCGGTGATGACCACGCCGAACTGCAACGGGTCCTTCACCGGCGTGAGGGTGATAGTGGCCAAGGCCTGGTTCTCCTCGTGAAAATCCAGCACCTTCTGCAGGTCGAAGTTGGTAAGAAGATCGCCGCTGATGATGAGGAACCGCTCGGAAAGATATTTCTCGGCGGACTTCACCGCGCCGGCGGTCCCCATGTCTTCCAGGGGGGTCACATAGGTAATCCGGACGCCGAAGTCGCTCCCGTCCCGGAAAAACTTCTTGATCACCTCGGGCTGGTGATAGAGGAGCATGACCAGTTCGGTGATGTTATGTTTTTTGAGGAGTTCCACGATGTGGAGCATGATGGGCCGGTTGACCAGGGGGATCATCGGCTTGGGCATGCTGGAGGTAAGGGGCTGGATACGGGTGCCGAAACCGCCGGCCATGATGACAGCTTTCATGGGAGGTACTCCTTTCAGATGCTCTGAAACGAATTACGGAGAATATGGGTGAAGATCATCACCCGCGATGGGTTTTCTTGCCGAGAACCTTGTCGATCTCCACCTTGAGTTCTTCGATATTACTGGACTTCACCACATAGCCGTCGGCCAGCCAGGCGGAGAAATCATCCTTGTAGCAGGAAAAGGCCGAACAGAGGATGACGGGGAGGTTGTGCCGCTCCCTGACGATCTGCTGCAGAAGATCCAGACCGCTCTCGCTCTTGAGCTTGATATCCAGCACCACCAGATCAAAGCTCTGCTCATCGAGACGCTGCAACGCCTCGTTCACCGTGGCGGCGGTCACCACCTCATATCCCTCATCGCCCAGTTCCTGTGCATACAGCAGTCGGATGTTTGCCTCGTCGTCAATAACCAGTAAGCGCGCCACTACTCTCTCCTTTCGACCGGGACCGTTATCCTGAAGCTGATTTCCTGGTCAGTGGTGGTTATGGTAAAAGGGATCTCCTGCTTTTCCAAAAGGTTGCGACAGACCATGATCCCCAGCCCGCTCACCGTGTGCCCCAGGGGAACCGGTGTGGCGGAGGCTTCCAGAACGATCCCTTCGGGCATGAGCCGGGTGGTGACGGTCACCTCACTCCCGTCGGGGAGAGAGTCCAGAAGATTAATGATAATGGTCTTGACACAGAAGGTGATCTGACGAAAATCGATGAACGCCATGGGAAGGTTTTGGGGGAGATCCAGCCGGACGGCGATGTTCCGCTGGACCAGCCGCTCGGCCAGCTCCTCATTCACCCGGTAGACCAGCAGGTTCACGTCCCACTGGTCACGGGTGGGATAGAGAGAATCCGATGAGGTCAGGACCTCATTGAGCACATCGTCCAGCTGCTGGGCCGCGGTAACCAAGGACTGGAGGTGCTCGCGCAGGGGGTCATCATCGGTTTTTTTCCGGAGGAGGGAACGGGCAAAACCGCCGATGGTCATGAGGGGGTTCCTGATGGAATGGGCGATGGAGGAGGTGATCTCCCCCACCAGAGCCAGCTTTTCCATCCGGACGATCTGTTCCTGCTGTTCCAGGAGCTGCTCGTTGGCGTCCACCAGCCGTTCGATCTTTTCCTGAAGCTGATCGTAGAGCGAAGCCCGTTCGATGGCGAAGGCCACCGTATAGCCGAAGGTCTCCAGCGACTCCAGATCCTGGCGGGTGATCGACTTGTGGGTCACATAGTTGTCGGCGACGATAACCCCCACCGCCCGGTTCCGACAGACCAAGGGCATGATAAGGTAGCTGTCGACCTCAAGAAATTCCGAGAGACCGTCGTCCCCCTCTGCGGCGCGAACCCGTCCGTCCACCATGAGCGGCCGGTGACCATGGAGTATCCGGGAAAGGATATGCCCATCATCCAGCAGCAGGGTCCCCAGTCTGGTGAGGATGTCGTGAAACTTGGCTTTTTCCGTCCGGAGCTTGGTATTGAAGAACTGGGAGGCCATCTCGGTGAGGGAATAGTTGTGGTGGGAGATCTCCTCCCAGGTCTCCCAGGCCTCCTGAAGGTTTCGAGGGCCGATTCCCAGGTTATGCTGGCACTTGTCGGTGAGGAGCAGAAAGGCCCGGTTCATCCCGAAACCTTTCCCCGCAGTGATGGCGGTCATGGCCACCGACAGGACTTCGTCCAGGTTCATGGTGGTCTGAAGGACCTCCGCCAACTCATGGAGGAAGCTGATTTCCTGGTTTCGACTGTCCAGCGAGCCGGCCATGGAGGCGATCTGGTTTTTCTGGTCCCGCAGCCCCTCGATGAGTTGCGGAACGAGTCGCGCCAGAGGCTGATCCACCTCGGACAGGCGTCGGAGGTCATCGCGAAACCGATCGCAGTAGAAGCACTTTTCCGCAATCCGTCGCGAGAGAAGGGTGCGCAGTGAATCATCACTCTCGCGGATGTTCGGGCACTCCCCCGGTTCGATCTGTTCCTTAGTCCAGCAGCAGTTCCAGTCCACGGTTCCCTGTCTACCTTCCTTACTCGATTGGGCGCCGGAGTCCGGAGCGCCGCTGATTATAACAGGTGAAACAGCTTTATCAAGGCAAATCGGCGCAGATGCCTGTCATTATTTAATGAAGCATAACTTCCTGGAAATCAGCCCAGAGCAGCGGTGGTCATGACGAGTTTGCCGTGCTTGACTCCCTTGACCCCGATGAGCTCGTCGGCGATCTGTTTCACCTCCCGCGACTTCCCCCGGACCACGAGGACTTCGAGACAGTTATGAGGGTCCAGGTGAACGTGGAGGGCCGAGATGATCCGGTCATGGTTGGCGTGCTGCTGCTCGGTGAGACGATCGGAGAGATCGCGCACATGGTGGTTGTAGACCAAGGTGACGGTCCCCACCGCCTCTTCTTCCCCTGCCTCTCCTTTCTCCTCCACGATGAGGGAGCGGATCAGGTCACGAATCGCCTCGGAGCGGTTCACATACCCCTTTCTGGCGATGAGGCTGTCGAACTGCTCCAGAAGCTCGTCATCAATGGCAATGCCGAAACGGATGATGCCCATGGGGAGACTCCTGCGGCGTAGAACAACGGCCTCCGGGGAAAAACGGCGGAGGCCGTTGACCTGGGGGAGATTACTCCCCCTCTTTCTCGAATTTCCCCTTTTCCTGACACTGGGGACATTTCTGGGGTTTGCAACGCCCCTCCTTGGTAAAGCCACATGCAGCGCATTTCCATTGTGCCATTCGAGTTCCCTCCCTTCACACGGTTTATTACTTTGTCAAGAGTGACCTTCAGGTCAAGGTGTACGAAATAGCATGAGAGATAAACGAAAAGCAATCTTAAAACCTGACGGCTGCCGACGCGGCGCCGTCATCGGCCCCACATACCGTATACATCATTACAGAACAGATAAAACATGACGCATTCCCTTTCTCCCCGCCACCCACCATCAAAGCCGCTCCCGACAAAGGGGTATAACCTTCGTCATGGTCATAACCCAGGTTATAGCATCCAACCAGCTGTTTTCCCGTTTATTTAATCATCCGGACCATTGCGGTCATAATTTCAGTTATGACCATTTGCCCCCACTCTTCGCGCATATGCACGAAAAATAGAACTATTTAAGCATGTTACGAATATCATGCTTTTGGTATCCCTCTTGCTTAGAGGGAACGTATGGAGCAAAAACAAACAGCATCTCGTTTCGACCGGACATATCACCGTTAACCCGCACCGCTACCAGCACGAGGAGGAAGTCATGGGCAAAAAAAAGTTCTATCAGCATCTCTATTTTCAGGTCCTGTTTGCCATTTCGGTGGGGATTCTCGTGGGGCACTTCTCCCCGGAAACCGGTACCGCGCTGAAACCGTTGGGTGACGGCTTCATCAAGCTGATCAAGATGATCATTACCCCCATCATCTTCTGTACGGTGGTGACCGGCATCGCCGGGATGGAAGACATGAAGAAGGTGGGGCGGGTCGGCGCCAAGGCGCTCCTCTACTTCGAAATAGTGACGACCCTGGCGCTGGCCATCGGCCTCACCGTGGTCACCATCATCCAGCCCGGCGTCGGCTTCAACGCCGACGTGACCAAGCTGGATACCAAGGCCCTGGCCGCCTACACTACCCAAGCCAAGTCCCATTCCACCGTTGACTTCCTCATGAACGTCATCCCCAACAGCGTCGTGGATGCCTTTGCCAAGGGTGATATTCTTCAGGTTCTCTTCTTCGCCATCCTCTTCGGCATCGCCCTGTCAGCCCTGGGGGAGCGGGGAAAGGTGGTCTTCCGGCTTATCGATCAGATGGCCCACGTCTTCTTCGGCATCGTCAACGTCATCATGAAGGCCGCCCCCATCGGCGCCTTCGGCGCCATGGCCTTTACCATCGGCAAGTTCGGACTCGGCTCCCTCTCCAAACTCGGCATGCTCATGGGGAGCTTCTACCTCACCTGCCTCATCTTCGTATTCCTGGTTCTCGGCACCATCGCCAAACTCTGCGGCTTCAACATCTTCAAGTTCATCCGGTACATCAAGGAAGAGTTGCTCATCGTGCTGGGGACCTCATCCTCCGAATCGGCGCTGCCCCGGCTCATGGCCAAACTGGAGAACCTGGGGTGCACCAAATCGGTGGTCGGCCTGGTCGTCCCCACCGGCTACTCCTTCAACCTGGACGGCACCTCCATCTACCTGACCATGGCCGCAGTCTTCGTGGCCCAGGCCACCAACACCCCCCTGACCCTGACCCAGACTCTAACCATCCTGGGGGTACTGCTCCTCACCTCCAAGGGGGCCGCCGGAGTCACGGGGAGCGGCTTCGTCACCTTAGCCGCCACCTTTGCCGCCATCCCCACCATCCCGGTGGCCGGCCTGGCCCTCATCCTGGGGATCGACCGCTTCATGTCCGAGGCCCGTGCGCTCACCAACCTGGTGGGAAACGGTGTGGCCACGGTGGTCGTGTCACGCTGGGAAAACGAACTGGACATGGCCCAGATGGAACGGGTCCTCAACGGCGAAACCGATACCGAAGCCGATGAGCCGGAACTGATCATGGGGGCGCAGGAGGGGGCGTACGAGCAGATCTGATCCGGTTCGGGTACTCTTTGGGAGAGAAAAAATGGGGAGGAGCGTTACCGCTCCTCCCCATTTTTTCTGCACACTATTTCGGCGCCGGCAGATTGGGCAGCATGTTCCCCCCACCCATGACCCCCGGCATTTTCCCATCCCACTTGGCAATCTGCTGTCTCATGTTGGGGAGGGATGAATAGCGTTAGGCCGTTACCGGCTGAGCATTTGCTCCAGAGTCTCAAGATAGGCGTCCAGACCGATTGCGGACACCCCTCGGCAGACGGGGCGTTGTCCGTCGGCCAGACAGAGGAGTAGCCCCTCTTCGGGTTCCGTCTTTTCAAACAGGGATCGGAAGCGGACCAAGCCGGAAGCCAGGGATGCAGACGGTGTCCGGCTTAACTTTATCTCCACCGGCAACGGTCGCAGATTTTGCCCCTCAATAATCAGATCGACTTCCAGACCGTTGTTGGTCCGCAGATACGAGATTTGTGGTTGCCGACCATGATTGGCGTAGGATTTGACTGTTTCCTGAATGCAATAATTTTCGAACAACGCCCCTGACATCGGCCCTTCAAGGAGTTGTTCCCGATCACGCACCCCCGCGAGATGACACGCCAGGCCGGTATCAAGAAAATAGACTTTGGGCATTTTGGTTATCCGCTTACCCAGGTTGCCGAAATAGGGGGACAACAGGTAAATGATTCGTCCGGCCTCCAGGACAGAGAGCCATCGTTTGATGGTGGGAACGCTCACCCCCAGATCCGTGGCAAAAGAACTCATGTTCAACATCTGGCTGCAGCGGATCGCCAGAAGCTGCATGAAACGGTGGAACTCCCGCAAACTGCCGATATTGTAGAGTGAACGGATATCCCTTTCGAGGTATGTCTGGATATATGATGAATACCAGAGTCGCCGGTCAATCTTCGGTGTGAGAGCAAGCTGGGGGTAGGCACCGGTCAGACAGGTGGTGGCAAAGAGTTCCATGCCGCTCTCCATGGGGACGGCCTGTTGCAACTCGGAGGCGGCGAAGGGGAGAAGATCCAGCAGGGCTATCCTGCCGGCCAAGGAGTCACCAAGGTTACGGATCATGCCGAACTGCTGGGAACCGGTGAAGACGAAGCGTCCATTGCGGCTTCGATCAGCATCCACCCGCATCTTCACATAAGAGAGAATGCCGGGGGCAAGTTGAATCTCGTCGATAATGCTACGTTCACCAAGGGAGTCCAGGAAATAGACCGGATCGGTGTGCGCCAATTGAAGCACTGCCGGATCGTCCAGCGTGGTGTAGCTATACTCCGGCAAGGCGTGACGCAGGAGGGTTGACTTTCCGGACTGTCGAGGACCGGTAACAGCCATACAGGGAAAAGTGGCAAGAATACCTGGAAGCAGACTTTCGATGCTGCGTGGAATGTACATCGAGCAATGATAGCGGCGGGGTCGCAGGGAGTCAATGCATATTTAATATGGCAAGTCATATATGTATAACGAAACCATTTCACCGCAAAGACGCAAAGGAACCGCAAAGAAAAAGTCTCTTTGGGGTAAGCCTGAATGGAATCCAGGTTTAGTTATTTCCCCCAGTTTTCTTCGCGTACTTTGCGTCTTTGCGGTTCAAAGGTTTTAAGGTTGGGCAGGTTTTCTCTACACTATTTCGGCGCCGGCAGATTGAGCAGCATGTTCCCCCCACCCATGACCCCCGGCATTTTCCCATCCCACTTGGCAATCTGCTGTCTCATGATCTGCAGTTTTTCCCACTCCAGCAGTTTCGGGTCCAGAGAGGAGGCCAGGGCGCGGTTGGCGGCGGCTTCGCCGTTGGCAATGGCGATTTTCTTCTTGGCTTCCGCCTCTGCCTGGCGGACTTCATTTTCGACCTGGATGCTTTTTTGAATCGCCTGAGTCTTGGAGTTCACCGCCTCAAGGAGAGCCTTGGGAGGGCGAAGGGAGCCGATCAGGCCGAACTGCTGCACGATGACGCCGTAGGACTTGACGTTGTCACCCAACTCCTTGCCGACCTTTGCCAGAAACTCTTCCTTCCTGGCTCCGTTAATATCGTCAAAGGTATATTCCGAACCGACCTGCGCCACGATATTCCTGGTGGTATCCCGCAAAAACCCATGAGTGAATGAGTCGATCTGATCCGCGCGAAATTTCGTATAAAACTCCGGGACGCGAGATGACTCCAGCTGGTAACTGACGGCCACATCAATATCCACGGGGACCGAATCCTTGGTGTTGAAGGTCAGCTGCTCGTTGCGCGCCGTCCCTTCATGAACATCCTGGGTCCAGGCGACCCGTTGAATGAAGGTGGGGTAGACCACCACGGAGGACTGGATGGGGTTGTAGAAGACGAACCCGGTGACGATATCTTCCCGGGTAACCCCGCGATTGATGAGCCGATTGATCTTTATCCCGGTGTAGCCAGGCTCGATGACCCGCCAGTTGATGAGCGAGCCTCTCGCCACGGGGAAGACGAACAAAAGAACGAGCAGCAAAAAAATCCATTTCCCCTTCCCTTTCACCAGATCCAGCCCCTGTTGAATATTCCGTTCCATGATGTAACCTCCCTTTTCGGTTATTCCGGTAATCACCCAACATCTCCAGCTTTCGCTGCTTCCTTGCCGCCTTTTCGGCCGCAGTACGTTTACGTTTCTGTTTCGCCATGAGACGAGAACCCTTTCTCCCCTTGTCGTCCCTTACCGAAGCATTGAGCTGCAGGATACGCTTCTGCTGGTCATTCTGTCGAGCCTCCATTGCCGGGTAACAGCTGACGCCACCCTTCCCTTCACTACACTTCAGGCGATCTCCTGCAATCAATATCCCCTCAAAGGGCCGATGGAGCTGATGGAGAACTCCCCCATCGCTGTCGGTTTTCTTTACACTATC
>CAIUWK010000031.1 GCA_903902855.1 uncultured Geobacter sp.
ATAGCGGCGATCGCCACCGAGTTTGCCCGCGGAGCGCTCCACCTGACGACGCGGGGAAGTATCGAGCTTCACTGGGTCGCTGAGGACAACCTTAGCACAGTGAAAGGGCGGCTGGCCGCTCTGGGGCTCACCTCTCGCGGGGCCTGCGGAGGCGCGGTGCGCGGCGTTACCTGCTCCAGTCAGGGAAGTGTCGGCTTCCCCCAGATGGAATCCCTGGCGCGTCGGCTCCACCGGCATTTCACGGGAAATAGCCGGTTTGAGCGGCTTCCAAAAAAGTTCAAGATCGGCATTGCGCCCGACGAACTCAGCAGGGGCCATCTTATTCAGGATGTGGGGTTGGTGTTGAGTGGAGAAGAAGAGGGAAAAGTTTTCTGTGACGTCTGGATTGCCGGTGGATTGGGGCGTGATCCGCAGGCCGGCTTTCTCCTGGAAGAACGGGTAGCCGAGGGTCGGGTCATCCCGCTTATCGAGGCAGTACTGCATGTCTATAGCGCCCAGGCACAACCTGGAAAAAGGCTCAAGCATGTTGCCCGGGAACTGGGGCCGGAGCGTCTCAAGGCGCTCATTGCGCAACAGCCCTCCGCCTCAGAAGAGTTTTCTTCTCCGGCAGGGTTACCGGACCATTTCGTGTCTGCACCCGATGTCTCCACTCGTCTGGAGGCGCCTGTATTTGCCGGAGAACTGCCCGTCGATGACCTGATTCGACTAGCCGGGTGCGCCGAAGCGTGGGCCGGAGGGTGGCTCATTATAACCGCTGACCAGAACATAGCCTTTCAGGTTCCTGGGGACGCCGCTATCGCCCGGCGGGAACTGTCCCGGCTCGGTTTCGGTGGTGAAACCAGGGAGGAGCAGGTTTGCTTCAGGATTTGCCCCGGCAGCCACGAATGCCGAATGGGATTAGCGCCAACCCGCGACGTGGCCAGACAGGTTATCACGGCCTTGGGGCAGGTTGCCGGCGCCGCCCGGTGGGCCATCTCCGGGTGCCGCAACTCCTGTGCGCAGCCTCAGATTGCCGACTACGGCATCGTGTCATCCAGCCTGGTAAAAGATGATGACGGTAGCCGTTCTCCCCGGTTTGATTTCTATTCCCGCTCCGGATTACCGGGGCTCGGCTCCCCCGTGGCTCGAAACCTGAGCCTTGCTGAATTGCTTGAAACGGTGAAGCGTGTCGTCTGACCCAGCGCTTCACCAGGGGACGAACTGAAATGCCCCTTTCTACCCAACTCCCCATGCTCCGGTTCCTCCTCGTCCTCACGGTCGCCTCAACCTTGGGGATGCAGGGGTGGTCGATCCTCTTCAACAACTTTGCGGTAGAAGCGGTGCATCTCGACGGCAGCCAAGTTGGTCTTATCCAGTCGGTACGTGAGATTCCCGGATTTCTCTCCCTGCTGGTGGTTTTTGCCCTCCTCATAGTCCGGGAGCACCGTCTCGCGGCATTTTCAATTATCTGCCTCGGCCTTGGGGTGGCCCTCACCGGTTTCTTCCCGAGTCTTGGCGGGCTCCTCGGAACAACTCTTCTCATGAGCTTCGGGTTCCACTATTTTGAGACCTGCAACAACTCCCTCACCCTTCAGTATTTCACCACCGCTGCGACTCCGGTCGTCTACGGCAGAATCCGGAGCCTGGCAGCCATCTCAAGCATTATTTCCGGGGGTCTGATCTGGTTCCTTGGAGGGTATCTGGGGTTCACGGGGATGTATCTGGGAATGGGCGGACTGGTCGCGGTACTGGGATTATGGGCGCTCTCCCAGGACCCGACTCATGCGGACATCGTCCCCCAGCGTCAGCGGATGATCCTGCGCCGAAGATATTTTCTCTACTACCTCCTCACCTTCCTCTCCGGCGCCCGGCGTCAGATCCACATCACCTTTTCCCTTTTCCTTCTGGTCAAAGTCTTCCACTTTACCATCCGGGAGATGACGCTCCTTTTCATCATAAATAACGCCATCAATTATTTTCTAAATCCCCTCATCGGCCGGGCCATCGTCACCTTCGGCGAACGCCGCATCCTCTCCCTTGAGTACTGCGGCATATTCTGTGTATTCCTCGGCTATGCCTTCACAGGGTCCCGCATGGTGGCGGCGTCATTGTATATAGCAGATTTCATTCTTTTTAATTTTGCCGTCGCCATCAACACCTACTTCCAGAAGGTGGCCGATCCGGCTGACATCGCGCCGAGCATGGCCGTGGGTTTCACCATCAATCACATCGCCGCCGTGATTCTGCCGTTGCTCGGCGGACTACTCTGGATGGTGGATTACCGCATCCCCTTTTTGGCCGGATCGTTTCTTGCCGTCATTGCGCTCTGTGCCGCCCGGTTCATTCCCGTGGCTCATCCAGGACATTCCCTTTGACAGGGACTCGGCATGGCGTTATGGTTGGCGCCATGTCCCTTGAGAGGAGATCTGCGATATGACTTTGGGACGGCATCTGATGTACACCGGGGCGACCGCCGCAATTCTGCTCACGTTCCGGAGCGGAGTAGAGGTGCTTCTCTTCACCACCGCCGGGATCCTCATCGATGCAGACCATTATCTGGCGTACGTCATTCGTCGCCGAGACCTGAGTGTCCGGAGGATGTTCCGATACTTTAACGAGTTCCAGTCAGTTGAAAGGACCGTCCCCTACTTCGGCCTCTGCCTCTTCCACACTGCGGACATCCTGCTCCTGATTGGTATCCTTTCCTGGTTTTTCCCGCTTCTCCGTCCCGTGGTCGCCGGCATGCTCTTTCATCATCTGCTCGATATCATCGATCTGACACGAAAGGGAGTTCCCTTCATCCGGGCTTTCTTCCTGGTCGAACATTTCATCCGGCGACGCGGCAAGGGGTATCCGTACTACTGACGGAGGGTATTCAATAA
>CAIUWK010000032.1 GCA_903902855.1 uncultured Geobacter sp.
CGAATATCAGAGTGAACAACCGTCGCGAATCAGGTTGCATCTCTGTTTATACTCTGGAAGCATAAAGCCGCTGCTAACTCACGTAAAACCGTGCCAAGGGATAACTGTTTTTTCTTGACTACTGGCAGACATATCAGGTTCGAGGTTCTAGGTTCTAGGCTTCGAACGGTTGAGATTTACCAGAAAATCCACACTCTGTCAATCTTCGTGCCGGTTTTCGCCCACGTTACGTACCGCATCCTTCAGAGATCTCACCAGTTGCGCTACTTTTTCCGAGAGTTCGCTCCCCTGGTACTGCTCGAACAGAGAGACCAGGGCGCTTCCCACCACAACCCCATCGGCCACTGCCGCCATCTGACCTGCCTGCCGGGGGGTGGAAATGCCGAAGCCGACGGCAACGGGGAGATCGGTCCGCTCCCTGATGCGGGCGACGGCGCCGGCCACACTCCCGGAAACCTCCAGCCGGGCCCCGGTGACGCCGGTGACGGAGACATAGTAGAGGAACCCGCTCCCCTGCCCGGCGGCCAGATCAATCCGCCGATCATCGGAGGTGGGGGTCAAGAGGGAGATGAGATCGATTCCGGCCCGCTTCAGAAGCTCCCGCACCTCGCCCGACTCTTCGGGGGGGAGGTCCACCATGAGGAGTCCATCCACTCCGGCGTCGGCGGCGTCGGCGGCAAAGCGCTCCAGGCCGTAACTGAGCACCGGGTTGTAGTACCCCATGAGGAGGATCGGCACCTGCCGGGTGAGTCGTGCTCTCCTGACGCACTCCAGGATCGCCGGAAGGGTCGTTCCCGCCAAGAGCGCCCGTTCGGAAGAGCGCTGGATGGTGGGGCCGTCGGCCATGGGATCGGAAAAGGGGACCCCCAGTTCGATGACGTCGGCCCCTGCGTCGGCAAGGACGCCGATGAGTTGCTCCGTGGCCGCAAGATCCGGATCACCGGCGGTGATGAAGGTCACCAGCCCCTTCTCGCTCCGGCTCCGGAGATCAGCAAATTTCTGCTCAATTCTGCTCATACAAACTCGTCTCCTTCATGTCATAGGGAACCCCGCGAATCAGCTCCCACTGCTCATCACCATCCCACGTTACATAATCGGCAGAGGTGAAACGCTCATCAAGTTTTAACGCCAATGGTCCCATATCTGTTCCTCGCCTGTCCGGGTTTTCCAGCGTTCGGAACCACTTCATCCTGGCAACTTGTTGCAAATTTAACTCTTTTTCGGCGTCGCCTGCCAAGGAAAGTCCCGCATTGACTCCGCCAACTCCTCCGGACGGTACCGGTTGACCCGCCGGCGGATGCCGATGAGACAGATCACCAGGGGGAGAAAAACGATGAAGAGGCCGGAGACGGCAATGGTCATCTCCCCGATGAGGGTGGCCATCCCCAGATTGAAGATGATAACCGAGAGATAGAGTATCGGTCCCAGCAGGGCCTTGCTAGGGACCGGCCTGACCCCAGCCGGGGGAAGAGCACCGGCGGCGCGGGAGGCGAACCGCTGCAGGGCGAAGATCATGCACGCGCTGACCAGCCACCATCCCAGGTAGTTGGTAAGAGGGACCCCGAAGTGATGCCCCTGCTCCCGGTAGCCGTAGATCTGTCCCAGAAACCACCGCTTCCCCTGAAGAGAGACCGGATCGATGATGATATCCAGATAGGCCTGGAGCAGAGAGCCGAGGAGGAGGACGACAAAGGATTTCCGCAGTGCCAGGGTTTCCAGAGGGACCAGATGCCAACGCCACCCCCGCAGCGGCGCCAGGACGAAGAGCGCCGTGCTGTAGCTGCAGTAACAGAGAAAGACATAGGAAAGAGAATCGAAGAACGGGACGCCTGCGATCCAGAGTTCACGATTGCTGGTGGCGTCGATATAATAATACCAGCCGTAGGGAAAACCGTTGTTGATGGACGAAAGCTCCGAGGCAAAGGAGATCAGGTACCCCACGACGGTGAAGGAGAGGACGGCCCGCCACCCCAGATGGAGCACCGCCGCCAGGAGATACGCTGCAAAAAAGGCAAAAACGTAGGGTCTACAGGTGAACGTCCCCAGCGCCATATCAAAAAAACCGCTCATCGTGTTTCCCTTACGGCTTGAGAACCAAAACATGGAATAAAAAAGAAAACTAACACAAAATCAACAGGGATGAACAGGATAGACAGGATAAAGCTCTCCTTCATATTTATTATCCTGTACATCCTGTATATCCCTGTGAATTGAAGTTACTCCAAGTCTGTTAATTTGTCAGAAGAGGGTCCCGATGATGCTCCCCAGGACAGAGATGGGGCCGGTATCCGCCAGACCGTCCATGGCCTTTTCCGTCTTCTTCAGAGCTGCCGTGGCCTCCAGGTAGAGTTTGTCATCGTTCACCAGTTTCCCCATGGTCCCTTGGCCATTGTTGATCTTGGCCGCGATCTCCTTGACGTTCCTGGAGGCGTCACGGGCTTCCAGGTAGAGGGCATCGTCGTTCACCATTTTACCCAGACTCCCCTCCCCCTTGTTGACCTTGGCCACGATCTGCTGGAACTCTCTGGCCCCGTCGTTGAGCCCCGTGATGGCCCCCTTGGCGTTGTCATAGAGGGCATCGTCCTTCATCAATTTCCCCAGACTCCCCTCCCCCCGCTCAATCTTCCCGGAGATGTTTTTCAGATTGGCCGTCATCTCGCTGGCATTGGCGTAGAGAGTCCGATCGTTGAGGAGGAGCGCCAGGGAACCGTTCCCTCGATCGAGTTTGGCGGTGATGCTGTCGATATTGGCGAGAGAGCCTCTGATGCTCCCCCGGTTTTCATCCAGGACCGACGAAAGTTTCCCCATGATCTCATTCTGGTTCCGGTTCAAATCGGTGATCAGGAGCTTGGCGTCCTTGGTCAGCTCGCTGACATTGTCCACGATGATGTCGATATTGGCCACATCGCGGCTCAGGACGGTCCCCCCGGGGGAGAGGAGCGGGGCGCCGGGGGTGCCGAAGGAGAGGCCGAGAAACTGCCCCCCCAGCAGGTTGGTGAGGCGCAGCGTCGCCACCGAGTCGGCCCTGATGGCCGTACCCGGTTTCACCTCAAAATCGATCCGGACCTTATCCCCTTCCAGACCGATCTTCTTGATCCCCCCCACCTCCACCCCGGCCAGACGGACACCGTCCCCCACCTTGAGACCGGTGGTGCTGGAGAGGTAG
The DNA here is from genome assembly GCA_903902855.1 of uncultured Geobacter sp. GTDB lineage: Bacteria > Desulfobacterota > Desulfuromonadia > Geobacterales > CAIOGM01 > CAIOGM01. The sequence goes on from CAIUWK010000032.1 coordinate 3,167, forward strand.
GTCTTGTAGTGTACATTCTGCGTAAAGGGATTCCATTTCTCCCCCATTTCCAGCATGACCCCCAAGAGAATGAGCCCCACGATGAAGAAGAAACCGACTTTTCTTTCAGTTGATACCGACATTACCGAACCTCCAGTAGTGAAACGGACGACTCCTACATCATGAGTCGTGTCAGGAAATAGTCCAGGGCAAGAATCGACATGAACGACAGCACCACGGAACGGGTGGTGGATTCACCGATCCCCCGTGCCCCCCCGGTCGTCCGGAAACCGATGTAACAGGAGACCAGGGAGATCGTGCCGCCGAAGACGAAGGCCTTCACCATCCCGGCCCCCACCTCATGCAGTGTCAGAGAGGTCCTGAGACTGTCGAAATAGGTGGAATAGGAGATAAAAATCTTGGGGTGAAGGTGACTGATCATCCCGCCGCCGATCATCCCCACCACATCGGCATAGACCACCAGTATGGGGACGCAGATGATGCTGGCGATGAAACGGGGCATGGCCAGGTAACGGACCGGGTTGATATCCAGGGTCTTGAGGGCATCGATCTCCTCGTAAACCTTCATGACCCCAAGCTCCGCAGCCATGGCCGACCCGACCCGGCCTGCCACGAGAAAGCTGGTCATGACCGGCCCCATCTCCCGCACCATGGAGTACCCCACAATGGCCCCGATGATGTTCTGGCCGCCGTATTTGTAGAGTTCCGCGCCGGTCTGGAGTGCCAGCACCATCCCCACGAAAAAAGCCATGACCGTGGCGATGGGGACCGTTTCATACCCGAAGATCACGATCTGCTGGAGAATGGCCGGCAGGTTGCGGGGGGCCTCCCGGAAGAAGTAGAGGATCTGCCCCAGAAGGGTCAAGAATTCCCCGACGATCTGGGTGAAGTCGATGAGTTTTTTTCCTGTTTTCTCAATGAACCTGAGCACTGCCGCCACCTTCCCCGCCTGCTGTCGTTGTTTCGCCCCAAGAGATATCCCAGGGGAGCCAGAAGAAGCTGAGATGTGCCCCCTTGGCGCCGCTGCGGTACCGGACCATCCCCTTCAGCAGTTTCAGATCAGTGGCCGAGCTTCCTCCCCGGTAGGCAACCAGGGGGAAGAGCTCACAGGCCAGATCACTCCCCCGCGCCTCATGCCAGTAGAGGTTCCAGAAGAGGGAGACCGCCGAATCGCCGGAGTCGTTCCACCGCTGCTGATAGAGCCGCCAGAGGGGGGCCCAGCTCCGGTCGATACCCTCCCGGTCCAGCACCGGCTCTACCGGTGCGGGAAAAGAGAGGGAGCTGACCCCCTTTTCATCCCGACGGTAGACAAAGAGTGGCCAGAGCATGGTTCGCCGTCGGCTCATCCCGGCCTTGGGCCACCGCTCCTGAAAATCGTTATAGAGGAAATAGACGAGGCGGCGGCGCTCCTGCTGGAAAAGATCGGTTTCGATCCGGTCGTGACGGTAAAGTGGCCAGAGATACCACTCTTTACTCTTGCCGGGGCTCCGTTCGTCCGCATAGAAGGGGAGGAAACGATCCACCTCCACTCCCCCCCCCCGTCCCGTGATCCAGAAGGGCCAGAACCAGTCGGTCTCATGAACCCCCGACTTCCGGTTATCGGTATAGCCGAAAAAGGGCCAGAGAACACGACGAGAGGTGATCTGCGGGCCGTCGGCAAAGGCAAACAGCGGCAGCGCCGTGATCTTGGTCACCGGGCTGTCGCTGTTCAGATCGAGTTTTTCATAGAAGAAGAAGGGCCAGGCCAGGAACTGCTTCCGGTACACCCCCTCTTTCCGGGATTCCCCGTAGAGTGGCCAGAACTGGAAGCCGCTCTCCCCTTCTCCTTCCATGGTGGAAAAAAAAGGATAGAGATAATTGCGCGTCGTGGTCCCCCGGTTCACGGTCCGGCCATAGAGGGGAAACATGACGAAGTGATACTCGTCTCTCCAGAACTTTTCGTAGGCATCGCCGTAGAAGGGGAAGAGCCAGAGGTAGGGGCCGTACTTGGCGGAGTTTCCCTTGACATAGAAGGGGAAGAGCATGGAACTTTCATCCTCCCCTCCCGGTTCGCTCCGGCGATAGCTGTTGACCTGGAGCAGACCACGCAGCGCCTGAACCCGCTCCACGTCCGGTCCCGACTCCGAGGAGAAGAGCGGATAGAGGTAGTCGCTCCTGACGCTCTTGAGGGCAGACTCCTTTTCCCGGTAATAAAGCGGTCTCACGGCCAGAACGGCATCGTCGTGGCTTAACTGAAACTTGAAGAGTGGCCCCAGGAGCGACAGGTTGCTGAACCCCTCCTTGGGGCTGCTCCGGTAGTCCACCAGGGGCCAGAGGGTGAAGATACTCCCCTCGTCCGCCGGGCCGGGGGCGCCGGCGACGGGGGAGGCCAGCAGCATCAGGAGCAGCAGCGTCCGGATGATACGATGAACTTCACTCTTCATGGTGCAGAGCGGGGGGGAAATCAGTATTTTCCGTCGGCATAGTCCACCCAGCCGCCGGCCGTGACCAGGGCCTGGTCAAAGGGAGCCAGCACGAAAGCGAACCGCTCCTCGCGCCCACCGCCGCGAATTACGCCGGTATGAAGCTGAAGGTCCAGGTCGATGAACGCATCGTCACACCCCGCAAAGGAGAAGAGGAGCTCCAGTTCGGTCGGGGGGAACTCGATGGCCGCCATTCCGCAGTTGAACATGTTCTGGCGGAAGATCCGGGCAAAGGAGCCGGCGATGACGGCCGTGATGCCGTTCACCTCGAACACCCAAGGGGCATGTTCCCGGGAAGAGCCGCAACCGAAGTTGTTCCGGGAGACGATGACCCGGGCGTTACGACAGCTCTCACTCTTCGGGTCGAAACCGGGGAGTTTCAGATCCTCCAGGATGTACGGCTTCAGGTCTTCTTTGGTGATCTCCGTAAGATACTTGGCCGGGATGATCTCGTCGGTATTGATATCCGACCGGTCCAGAAAAAGGACCGGTCCGCCGAAAGTCTTCATGTCAAACTCCTTTATTGCTTATGGATAGGAACTATTCAGTTGTTGTTATGTGAGTCATCACAGTAACCTGCGCCTTTCGTAACCCCTCCTGTCCTCCCCTTAACCCAAGGGGAGGGACGTGCTGATAGAATACTGCGGTTAACGTTCCCCCTCTTGAGACAAGAGGGGGACAGGGGGAGTTATGAGGAAGAAGTTACTACAGATATTTCCTCGGATCGGTGATGACCCCTTCGATGGCGGTGGCGGCACTGGTGGCGGGGGACATGAGATGCACCACCCCCCCCTTCCCCATCCGCCCCATGAAGTTCCGGTTGGTGGTGGAGGCGCAGGACTCCCCTTCGGCCAGCACACCGTTACTCATCCCCAGACAGGCACCGCAGGTGGGGTTGGTGACGCAGAAGCCGGCATCCATGAAAATCTCGATGATCCCTTCCTGCAGCGCTTCCTTGTAGATCTTGGGGGTGGCCGGGGAGAGGATACCCCGCACCGTGGGGGCGATCGTTCTCCCCTTGAGGATCGCCGCGGCAATACGCAGATCTTCCAGTCGACCGTTGGTGCAGGAGCCGATATAGACCTGATTCACCTCTGTTCCCGCCATCTCCACCACCGATTTCACCTGATCCGGTTTGTAGCCGTAGGTGACCATCGGCTCCAGGGTGGTGACGTCGATGTCGATGACCTGATCGTAGACGGCGTCATCATCGGAGCACCAGAGCGTATAATCCGCCAGGGCCGCCTCTTTGGTGGCGTACTCCCCGGAGATGAAGGGCCAGAGGTACTCCACCGTGGTCATGTCCGGCATGCAGATGCCGGAGGTCCCCCCCGCTTCGATGGCCATGTTGCAGAGGGTCATGCGGGACTCCATGGTCATGGAATCAACCACCTCCCCCCGGAACTCCATCACCCGGTCGGTGGCGCCGTTGACGCTGATCTTGTTGATGACGTGAAGGATGACATCCTTGGCGTAGACCCCCTTCTGCAGCGAGCCGGTGAGATTGAACCGGATACTCTTGGGCTCGCGAAAGGCGCAGACCCCCTTGAGTATCCCCACCTCCAGGTCGGTGGTCCCCACTCCGGCGGCAAAGGCGCCGAAGGCGCCGTGGGTACAGGTATGAGAGTCCCCCATGATGACCGTATAACCGGGACGGATGAACCCCTTTTCCGGGAAAAGAGCGTGGCAGACACCGTTGGCCCCCACATCGAAAAAATCCTTGATGTCGTGACGATGAGCCCATTCACGCAGGATCTTGGCCTGAGTCGCGGTCTTGGTGTCCTTGCTGGGGGTGACATGATCGATGACGGCCTTGATCTTGGAGGTATCGAAGACCCGGTCTTTCCCCCGGGCCATGAGATCCGCAATGGCGATGGGGGTAGTAATCTCGTGACACATGACGACATCCAGACGAAGCACCCGGGTTCCGGGGAACGGCTCGTCAATCACGTGACTGGCAAAAATCTTTTCGGCGGTGGTCATCCCCATGGGGCAGGTATCCTTTCTCGACGAGAGTGTATGCGACAGATTGTCAGCGGGTTTGCTAGATGCCGCGGTGAAAATTTGAAATAGTACCAGATGGCAGGTTTGGTGTCGATACCGGATTTCATCGTAAGCAAGAAAAGTTACAAGGTAACGAATTCAGGTATTGAGGCTGAAGACTGAAGGCTGAAGGTAGAAGCCGTCTCGTATGGGTCGTCATTATTCATTTTACGGAGGTTTTCCTAATAGTCTTCAGCCTTCAGCCTATCAACCTGAGAAGTTACGTTACAAGCTCCTTTGCGTGACGTCCTGCTCATGATATAGTTTCGTCTCAAACTTCAACGAGAAAGGGCACGACTCCCCATGAAACTTACCTTTGCCCGTAGCAACGGAGCCGTCGACGAACTCATCGACACCCTCATGGAAACCGTCGGCGGAATACGTCACCCCGCCATCATCCGCGAGATGTTCATCACCGCCCTCAAGTCGGGGCAGGAGAACGATTATCCCGCCGATCTCAAGCTGATCCTCTCCACCATGAAGGAGATGCGTTATACCAATAAGGTCTTCGCCCCCTACCGGGAGCGGCGCAAGGTGACGATCTTCGGGTCGGCCCGGACTCCGCCGGACGACCCGGTCTACCGGAGCTGTCTCCGTTTCAGCCGGGAACTGGCCGACCGGGGGTACATGATCATCACCGGAGGCGGCCCCGGTATCATGCAGGCGGGGAACGAAGGGGCCGGCAGCGACAACTCCTTTGCCGTCAATATCAGGCTCCCCTTCGAGCAGGCAACCAATCCGGTCATGTCCGACACCCCCAGGCTCATTACCTATAAATACTTCTTCAACCGGAAGGTGGCCTTTGTCAGGGAGGCCCAGGCCATTGCCGTCTTCCCCGGCGGTTTCGGCACTCTGGACGAAGCGATGGAGGTCTTTACCCTCATTCAGACCGGCAAGACCTCACCGAAACCGCTGGTGCTCATCGATGACGGCAAGGGATTCTGGGATAACTGGCTGGCCTTCATCAAACAACGACTCCTGGGGATGAGCCTCATCTCCGGAGAAGACTTCTCCCTCTTCACCCTCACCAGCGATGTGGATGAGGCGGTTGCGGTGATCGAGAACTTTTACCGGAATTATCACTCCATCCGCTTCGTCAACGGCAAACTGGTTATCCGCCTGAACCGCGCACTGGAACCGGAGGAGATCCGGACCATCGAAACCGAGTTTCCCGAACTCCTTGAGCCAGGCACCCGAATCACCATGACCCCCCCCCTCCCTGGGGAGCAGGATGAACCGGACCTGCTCCATCTCCCACGCATCCTCATGAGCTTCGACCATCATCACTATGGCCTGCTCATCGCCTGCATCTGGAGAATCAACGCTTTCCCCCCACTTGCCCCAATAAAGTTATCCCCATGCGAAGAAAAATCTTGACAACCTTATTACTCATGATTAATGTACCGAACGATGATCCGGATGATTCAAACCAGTCGAGAAGGCGAAATGGCATCAGCTCTGTTTCGGCTTTTTCTCCCTTATGGACTCCGGAAAGTAGAGGGGCATTCCACCGCAGTTCCGGAGCAGCCGGAGAGACAAAGGAGAGAGCAACATGGCACAGGGAAAAGTAAAATGGTTCAACGATGCAAAGGGTTTCGGGTTCATCGAGCAGGAGAGCGGCGAAGATGTCTTCTGCCACTTTTCGGCCATCCAGGGAGACGGCTTCAAGTCCCTCGCTGAAGGGGACGCAGTCACCTTCGACGTGGTCAACGGCCCCAAGGGGCTCCAGGCGGCCAACGTCAAAAAAGCCAAGTAATCACTCCGGACCGATACGTGATGAAGAAAACCCCCGTGAGCCCGACGCCACGGGGGTTTTTTTCACTCAGTCCCGATACCGCAGGAGCAGATCCCCGTAGGCGTCGATGCGACGATCCCGCAGAAACGGCCAGATTCGCCGGACAGCCTCACCCCGGCGCAGGTCGATCCGGCAGGTGAGGAGCTCTTCCGAGTCGTTCCCCACCTGACAGAGAAACTCTCCCTGACACCCTGCCACAAAGCTGTTCCCCCAGAACCGGATACCCGACCCGATGCCGGCCGGATCGGCCTCATGACCGACCCGGTTGACGGCGATGACCGGGGTGCCGTTGGCAACGGCATGCCCTCGCTGAACCGTGACCCAGGCGTTCAATTGCCGCTCCTGCTCGTCGGCGGCGTCCAGGGGGTCCCAGCCGATGGCGGTGGGATAGATGAGGAGTTCGGCCCCGGCCAGGGCCATGAGTCGGGCCGCCTCGGGAAACCACTGGTCCCAGCAGACCAGAACCCCCAGCTTTCCCACGGAGGTTTGGATGGGATTAAACCCCAGATCGCCGGGGGTGAAGTAAAACTTCTCATAAAAGGCGGGGTCGTCGGGGATATGCATCTTCCGGTATTTGCCGGCCATGCTCCCATCGCTGTCGAAGACCACCGCCGTGTTATGGTAGAGTCCGGCGGCCCGCCGCTCGAAGAGGGAGGTGACCAGAACCACGCCGAACTCCCGGGCCGCAGCGGAAAAGAGATCGGTGGATGGTCCGGGGATCGGCTCGGCAAGGTCGAAGAGGGAGGTATCCTCGTTCTGGGGAAAGTAGCTGCCGTTATGCAGTTCCGGAAGTACCACCAGCTTCGCCCCCAGAAGGCTCGCTTTTCGGATCCCCTGGATACAGGCGGCGACATTCGCCTCCCGGCTTGCGTTGCAGCTCTGCTGCAGGAGAGCCACGGTCAGACTGTTCATGAGGGTAGAACTCCTTTGGGGATCTGCATGGTGACACAATGAAGTGAACCGTGCTGGAGGATGAGCGGCAGGCAATTGATCCCCTTGACCCGACGACCGGGAAAGGCCGTTGCCACCATTACCAGAGCCGCCTCATCGTTGGGGTCGTCATAGGTAGGGACCAGCACACAGTTGTTGATGACCAGAAAATTGGCATAGGTGGCCGGTAACCGCTCCCCCCCGGCGTCGTAGCGCGCTCTTGGCCAGGGGAGTTCCAGGAGTCGGTAGGGGGCCCCTTCACGACTCCGGAACGCCTCCAACTCCCGACGCATGAGTCCCAGTTCCGCATAATGCTCGTCAACGGAATCAGGGCATCCTTGATACATGATCGTGTCGTCGGGGCAGAGGCGGGCCAGGGTATCCACATGGGAGTCGGTGTCGTCACCGGCCAGATAGCCATGCTCCAGCCAGAGAAACCGGTCGATCCCGAACTCTCTCCCCAGCGCCCCCTCCAGATCGGATCGGGTGAACTGCGGATTCCGGTTGGGGTTAAGGAGACACTCCGCCGTGGTGAGCAGGGTTCCCCGGCCGTCACTCTCCAGACTTCCCCCTTCCAGGATAAGCCCCTTCGTCTCCAGCCTCGTTTCCCCAAAAAAACCCGCCTCATGAAGCCGCCGGCTGATCCGGTTGTCATGATCGGCCGCAAACTTGAGTCCCCAGCCGTTGAAGCCGAAATCCAGGAGAAGCGGAGTACCGGCATCCTCAACGGTGATGGGACCGAAATCCCTGGCCCAGGTATCGTTGGTGGGGAGCTGATGAATTCGGACCCGGTCAAGCTCCCCCCCGGACCGGGAGAGAGTTCCCTCCAGCCGCTCCCGGTCAGGACCGACCACCAGCACCAACTCTTCCCGGCTGATCTCTCTCACCAATGCGCTGAAAACCGGCTCCACCAGCTCCAGACAGGGGGCCCAGTCGCTCTCCCCATGGGGCCATGCCAGGAGGACACCATCCTGTTCTTCCCACTCGGCAGGGAGTCGTCTCATCTTTGAGTCATTCATCGAATACCTTTGCTCCCATGGCGTCAAAATGAAGAGAGATACTATCATTGCACAGCTTATTTTGGCAATGTGGAAAAAACCCGATGAAGCGCGGGCGTTATCACCTTGCGCTGACCTCCGAAATATATTATTCTCATTGGAGCCTGACCAAACGGACCATCGAGGAGCGCCATGATTGCCCCGCAGCTGCTGCACAGTGAATTGGAAACGGCGCTTCTGAGCCTCAACAAGGTTGCCACCCGGAGGATTTATAAAGAATCCGGACTTACCCCCATCGGCTTTGCCGAGGATGTTTTCATGCCGGTGCTGGACCGGATCGGCGGCAAGTGGGAGCGGGGTGAAGTTGCTCTGTCACAGGTCTACATGAGCGGCCGCATCTGCGAATCGCTCTTGAATGAACTACTCCCCGCGGATGGTCCCGACCTGAAACAGCCCCCCCCCATTGCCGTGGCGGTTCTGGAAGATTCACACCTGTTGGGGAAACGGATTCTCTGTTCCGTACTCCGGGCCACCGGTTACAAAATCCATGATTTCGGCCAACAACACCTGGAGAGTCTGGTTACCAGGGTGCAGTCGGAGAAGATACGGATACTCCTCGTCTCCACCCTCATGCTCTCGTCGGCCCTCCGGGTGAAAGTGCTCCGCCAGCGCCTGGATTCACTGGGGTTCAACGTCAAACTGGTGGTAGGGGGAGCCCCCTTCAGATTTGATGAGCGGCTCTGGCTGGACGTCGGCGCCGACGCCACCAGCCCCACGGCTTCCGGAGCCATCGCCATCGTCCGGCGTCTGACCCAGGAGGTCGAGTGTGAAAACATATAATTCCATGGAACGGGTGCTCACCACTCTCGGCCACCAGGAGCCCGATCGGGTCCCCTTTTTCCTCCTGGCCACCATGCATGGCGCCCGTGAACTGGGGATGGGGATCAGGGAGTATTTTTCCCGGGCCGAACATGTGGCAGCCGGGCAGTTACGGCTCCGGGCTCGCTACCGCCATGACTGCCTCTATGGCTTTTCCTTTGCCCCCCTGGAGATCGAGGCATGGGGCGGAGAGGTCATCTATTACGACGACGGCCCCCCCAATTCCGGGGAACCCCCCGTGAAAAGCCTGGAAGAGATCCTCCGGCTGCAGCCACCCCGTCTGGAAGATGCCGTGGGGCTGCAGCGGACCCTGGCGACACTGCGTCTGCTGAAACAGCAGTCAGGAGATGAGGTTCCGATTCTGGGGGTGGTAATGTCCCCCTTTTCTCTCCCGGTGATGCAGTTGGGGTTTGAACTCTATCTGGACCTCATGGAAGAACGTCCGGATCTGTTCCGACGACTCATGGCCATCAATGAAGAGTTCTGCGTGGCGTGGGCCAATGCCCAGCTTGACGCCGGGGCCACCGCCATCTGCTATTTCGATCCGGTGGCATCCCCCACCATCCTCCCCCGGGATCGGTATGAGAGGAGCGGATTTGCCGTGGCGCAATCGACCCTTTCACGGATCAAGGGGCCCACCGCAACTCATCTGGCTTCGGGTCGTTGTCTGGGGATCATGGATCTCCTGAAAAAGAGCGGAACCGCAGCCCTGGGGGTCAGCTCCCTGGAGGATCTGGCGGAGGTCAAGAAAGCGGCAGCCGGAAAGATCAGCATCATCGGCAACCTGAACGGCATCCAGATGCGGCACTGGAGCAATGACGAGGCCCGGGCCAAGGTTCGGGAAGCGATCGCCAAGGGAGGCCGGGGGGGTGGGTTTATCCTGGCGGATAATCATGGCGAGATCCCCTGGCAGGTCTCCGACGAGCTGCTCATGGCCGTTTCCGATGCCGTCCATAGCTACGGCCATTATCCCCTGAACAGGGGAGAGGTGTCATGAGTACGGGGCGCCTCTCCGTTATGGTCTGTGAGCTATTTAAAGATGAGATCAAGGCCATTGCTGCTTCCGGCGATTTTCCCGAGCTGGAATTTTCCACCTACGTAAACAGATGCGGCCGCCCCCCCCTCACCGTTGCCGAGCTCCGGGGGACGCTGGGGAGTACCGCCGAATACGATCGAGTCATTCTCCTCGGCGGCTGCTGCCTGGCGGAGCTGGAATCCCAGCCGAATCCTTCCATGGAATGCCGGATCATACGCCTGGACTCCTGCTTTTCCCTGGTTGCCGGCTCCTTCAGCGTCAACCGGTACCTCCGTGAAGGGGCTTACCTGGTTACCCCCGGCTGGCTGCAAAACTGGCAAGACCAGCTTGCCCTCCTGGGATTTGAGGGGAAGAAGGAGCTGGCCGGAGAATTTTTCGCAGAATCGGCCGCCTCGGTGCTCCTGCTGGACACGGGGACAGGGGATAATTCCCATGAAGCAGGGGCCGAATTTGCCGCATATATAGATCGCCCCTTTGCCGCCGTTCCGGTGGGGCTGGATCTACTCCGGCTGAGGATCGAGAATGCCGCCACACTCTGGCAGGCGGAAACCTTCAGTCAGTCCGGCGAGATGCTCCAGCGAACCTGCGCCGACTATGCCATGACCTTCGACCTTCTGGATCTCATCGCCCAGTCCTATGAAGAAGAAGAGATCATCAAAAGAATTCTGACCATGTTTCAGGCCCTCTTCGCCGCCACCGGGGTAGCCTTCGCCTCCCTCACTGATGGCGTACCGGACAAGGTAACCATGCAGGGAGAGTTCCCCAAGGGGGCCCACCAGGAACTTCTCGCCCAGGCAGCGGGGATGAACTCCGACTACATTCTTCCCGAAGAGATGCAGGGGAGATTCCTTTTCAAGGTGGTAAATCGGGGACAAACCATGGGAATCGTCATGGTGGACGGCCTCACCCTCCCCAGGTATCGTGAGCAGTACCTGAACCTGGCCTTGAGCACCGGTGAACTCTCCGGCATCATCCTGAAAAACGCGCGGATTTTTCTGGAGTTGAACGTCCTGACCAGGGAGATGAGCAGGCAGCGGGATGAACTGCAAAAAGCCTATTCCGACTTGAGAGATGTGAAGGCTCTTGCGTTCCAGCAGGAAAAATTGACCTCCGTCGGCCAACTGGCCGCCGGCGTGGCCCATGAGATCAACAATCCCCTGGGATTCATCATCAGCAATCTGGGGACCCTGGAAAAATATCTCAGCCGGATCATGGAATTCGTCAAGGTTCAGACGGAGTGTCTGGCGGAAAGCGGCATCCCCCGGCTTCAGGAGCGGGCCGCGGAGTCATCCCGACAGTTGAAGATCCGGCATATCCTGCAAGACACCGGTCAGCTGATCACCGAGTCCGCTGCGGGGGCCGAGCGGGTCCACAAGATCATCCGGTATCTGATACAGTTTGCAGCAGTGGCAGAAAACGACCTCTCCCGGGTCGACATCAACGACTGTCTGGAAAAGACCATCCTCATGGTCCAAAACAGGGTGGCTCCCCTGGGACGGATCAGCCGAATCTACGGCGCCATCCCCTTACTTCTCTGCTCTCCCCGGCAACTGAGCCAGATGTTCATGAATCTGCTCATCAACGCAACCCAGGCTTTGGCGGACAACGGAGTCATAACCGTCAGCAGCAGGCTGGAATCCGGGACGGAACCTGAGAACGACATGAACGACGTCACCGGCAACAGTCGTCGGGAATCCGGGACGATTTGCGTGACCATCGCCGATACCGGCTGCGGTATCCCCCCGGAGAACCTCTCCCGCATCTTTGAACCTTTTTTCACCACCAGGGAGGTGGGAATGGGGACCGGTCTCGGTCTCTCCCTTTCCTATGACATTGTCAAACGGCATGGGGGAGAGCTCACGGTGAAAAGCATCCTGGGAAGCGGGTCGACGTTTACCGTGAGACTCCCCGTTGACGAGGGTTCAGCTGCACCATGGATGGGAGGAGCCGGCGTATGAAGTGGGTGCAAAGAGCCGTGTCAAAGAAAGGGGTGAAACGGGGGGGAAAGAAATACCTTGCGGGCTACACCCCGGATATCACGGAACAACGCAACGCCCAACTGGCGTTACAACAGAGTGAAGAGCATTTTCGTGCGTTCTTCGAAAACGCCACCGTGGGGATGGCCACCACCGACACCATGATGCGGTTCACCTCGGTGAACACCGCCCTCTGCCAGCTGCTGGGGTACCGCCGGGAAGAGCTGCTGAGCCTGAAATGGTCGGAACTGACCCACCCCGATGATCTTGCCGCCAATCTTGTCCGGTTCGACCGCACCGTCTCCGGCGCAATCAATGACACGGTTGTCCGGAAACGTTACCTGCGCAAGGACGGCGCCACGGTGCATACGGTGAACACCGTGAGGTGCCTGCGCAATGAGGACAACAGTATCAAGTATTTCATCGTGCTGGTGGAAGATATCTCCCAGCGGGTCGCCACGGAAAAGGAACTGATAGGGCTCCGACGCCACCTGCTTCAGCAGGACAAGATGGCCTCCATCGGACTCCTCGCCTCCGGAATCGCCCATGAGATCAACAATCCTCTGGGCTTTATCAGCAGCAATATCGTGACCCTCAAGAAATACCGGGAGCGCCTTGAGAGCTATCTGGGAGCGCTGGAACAGGCGCTTCAGGGGGATAACCGTGAAGAGTGTCTCATGGGGATCAACGCCATCAGGGAGAGTCTCAAGATCGACCGTATCCGGAAAGAGCTTCCCCAGCTCATCGAGGAGTCAGCCGACGGAACCGGACGGATCAAGGCGATAATCACCGATTTGAAGCGATTTATCCGGACGGATGAGAGCAGCCCCATGGAACCGGCCGACCTCAATGAGTGCATCCGGAGCGTGATCACCATCGTCAACAACGAAATCAAGTATGTGGCGACTCTGAGCCTCGATCTGGGAGAACTTCCCCTGGTCAGCTGCAACCCCCAGCAGATCAGCCAAGTACTCATGAACCTGCTCATCAACGCCGCACAGGCCATTGTCTCCCAGGGGGAGATCACCCTGAAGAGCCGGCATGAAACCGGCCTGGTCCATATCACCGTCCGGGACAGCGGCTGCGGCATCCCTGATGAAGAGATCCCCCGGATTTTCCAACCCTTTTTTACGACAAAGGAGATCGGCAGGGGGACCGGATTGGGTCTTTCCATCTCCAGTGACATCATAAGAAGACATGGGGGAAGCATCAGGGTTGAGAGCAGCGTGGGGGTTGGCTCCCTCTTTACCATTACCCTCCCGGTGAACGGACCGGAACGAGGAGAGGAGCCCCAATGCCGAAACGGAGAAACAGACGAGGTTTTTCATGACAACACCCCAAGATAAGCCGTTGCCGCTGCAGCTCCTCTGTGTTGATGATGAGGAGTACATCCTCCAGTCACTCCGGCGCCTGTTCATGGATGAGGAGTTCGAGGTCATTGTCGCACGTTCCGGCGCCGAGGGGCTGGCGCTCCTTGCCGAAACCCCTAATGTGGGGGTGATCGTCTCCGACCAGCGGATGCCCGGGATGCTCGGCTCGGATTTTCTCCAGGCCAGCCGTGGGGTGGCGCCCGATGCGATACGAATCCTCTTGACCGGTTTTTCCGACCTCCACTCCACCATCGACGCCATCAACAGGGGGGGGTTGTCACGCTATCTGGGAAAACCATGGAACGATGACGAACTGCTCATGGTGGTGCGGGACGCCATGAACCAGTACTCCCTTGTTCAAGAGAACTACCGGCTGCAGCAGGTGGTTCAGCAGCAGAACGAGGAGCTGTCGGAGTGGAACCGTAATCTGAAGTCGCGGGTATTGCAGCAGACCACCTCCCTGAGGCTGAAGAACGAACAGCTGGACCTTACCCTGCGTCAGCTCAAGGAGAACTACGAATCCATGGTCATCGCCCTGGCGGGAATGGTGAAGCTGGGGGGGAACACCCCCTATCAGCACGCCGGCATCGTTGCGGAACTTTCTTTAGCCGTGGCGCGGGAACAGGGAATGACCGCCGATGAGCTGGAGACCATCCGGATAGCCTCGCTCCTTCATGACATCGGCAAACTGGGGGTTCCCCAGCGGGCTCTTCACACCCACCCGGAGCGGATGAATTCACAGGATCTGCGCAATTACGCCATTCACGCCGTCAGGGGGCAAACGGTGCTGGATGTCATCGAATACCTCCGCCCAGCCGGTGTCCTGATCCGCCACCATCATGAAAGATTCGACGGCAGCGGTTATCCCGACAAGCTGAGCGGCGATGCCATCCCCCTGGGTTCACGCATCATCGCCTTTGCCGATTTCATCGACAATGCCGTTTCCGGGCTGAACGCCATCACCCTGGAACAGGCGCTTGTGAAGGCCCAGGAGTTGGGGAGGTCACGACTGGACCCCCGGCTGCAGGCGGTTTTCGAAGGAGTATCACCCCAGGTCTACCGAGCAAATTCCGAAAGAGCCGACGGACTCTCTACCGAACGGGAGGTCCCCCCCGACAACCTGGAAAACGGCATGACCCTCAGTCGCAACATCTACAGCGGTTCCGGGGTCCTCCTTTTGGAAAAGGAGTCCATCCTGGATAATTTCAAACGTGCGGCGCTGCGGCGTTATTTCGAGCTGGACCCGGTGGATCATGGGGTCTTTGTGAAGGTGGAGCAACCGGAGGCGAAAAAATGAGCAACACCGATGTTGATTTCGACACCCTTATTGACCGAAGCGACAGCAGCAGCGAAAAATGGGACCGGTACCGGGGACAAGACATCATCCCCCTCTGGGTGGCGGACATGGATTTCCGCTCCCCCCCTCCGGTAATCGCCGCCCTGCATGAGCGGATCGAACATGGGGTGTTCGGCTATACCTCTACCCCTGGGGCGCTGGTGACGGCGGTGCGGGAGCATCTTTTGCGGGATTTCGGCTGGGAGGTGCGGGAGGAGTGGCTGGTCTGGCTCCCGGGGCTGGTCTGCGGATTGAACGTCCTCTGCAAGTCGGTGGGAGAGCCGGGGGATGAGGTGATCACCTTTACCCCCATCTATCCCCCCTTCCTGTCGGCCCCTCCCCTGACGGAACGGACCACGGTGAAGGTGCCGCTCCTCCTGAAAGAGGGACGGTGGGTGATGGATGTGGAGGCGCTGGAACGGGCCATCACCCCCCGGAGCAGGCTCCTTCTCCTCTGTAATCCCCACAACCCCGTGGGGCGGGCCTGGAGTCGGGAGGAGCTGCGGCAGCTCGCCGATCTGGCGGAGCGCCATGACCTGGTCATCGGTTCCGACGACATCCACGCCGGTCTGATTCTGGATGAGGAGCTGCGCCACATCCCCCTGGCCACTCTGTCGCCGGAAATCGCCCGGCGGACCATCACCCTGCTGGCCCCCAGCAAAACCTATAACATCCCCGGCTTGGGCTGTTCTTTTGCCGTGATCAGCGACCCCGGACTCCGGAAGAGCTTCAAAAAAGCGGCGGGGAGGATGGTCCCCCATGTGAACCTCCTGGGGTTCACCGCCGCCGAGGCAGCCTATAGCCGAGGGGAGGAGTGGCGCCGGGCGCTTCTGGCCTACCTGAGAGGGAACCGGGAGCTGGTGGCGGAGGCGATTCTAGGGATGCCCGGACTCTCAACCACCCACGTGGAAGCCACCTATCTGACCTGGATCGATGCCCGCGCCACCGGCCTGACCGATCCCGCCCGGTTCTTCGAAGAGGCCGGGGTCGGTCTCTCCGACGGCGCCGATTTTGCCGCTCCCGGTTTTGTCCGGCTCAATTTCGGCTGCAGCCGTTCCCTGCTGCAAGAGGCGCTCAGGAGAATGGCAACGGCAGTGGGGAAACTAAACAACTGAAACGGCTGTTCACCCGGGCGTTCACCTCCCCGGCGTTGAACGGCTTGGTCAGGTAATCCACCCCCCCTGCGCTGAACACCCCGGCGATCTCCCGGCTCTCGCACACCGGGATCATCAGGATGACCGGTGTGGCTGCCGTTACCGGATTCTCCTTGAGGAGGCGGCAGAGCTCAAAACCATCCATCTCCGGCGGCGCCACATCCAGCAGGATCAGATCCGGCAGACGCCGTTGCGCCAGCTCCAGGGCGGTGGGGCCATCGGTGGCGGCAAGACAGGTACACTCCTCCGGCAGCATCTCGTTCAGGCGGGTAATGACGCCCGGCTCCTGGGCCACGATGAGGATACTCACGGGGAGGAGGGGTGAGGAGCTCTCCGGCAAAGGCAGGGGAGTTTCGGTTGCGTCACTGAACAGTTCCCCCCCAGCGGAACGGAGCCACCGCATGAGGCAGCTGTAGAGCCGATCAGGATTCACCGGCTTGGACAGATGGTCGTTCATGCCGCCGGCCAGACAGCGCTCCCGCTCTTCCTTCATGACATGGGCCGTCATGGCGATGATGGGGAGCTGCTCCAGGGACCACCGCTCCCGCAACCGCAAGGTCGCCCCGTACCCATCCAGCTCCGGCATCTGCAGATCCATGAGCACCGCGTCAAAGCTGTCGGTTGACGCCAGCGCCACGGCCACCGCCTGCTTGCCGTCGGCGGCAAGAGTGACCAGAGCCCCCACCTGCTCCAGGAGCTCCAGGAGTATCTGCCGGTTGATCTCCTGATCATCCACCACCAGTATCCGGCGTCCCTTCAGCGCCTTACGAATAGCCCCCTGGTCCGGCGGCTCCTCTACTTCCACTGCCGCCGTCACCCCCCGGAGAAAACGGGCGGTACAGGTAAAGGTGCTCCCCTTCCCCGGCTCACTGGTTACGCCGATCTCTCCTCCCATGAGTCCCACCAGGCGACGACAGATGGCCAGCCCCAGACCGGTGCCGCCGAAACGACGGGTGGTGGAACCGTCCGCCTGGGAGAAGGGGTGGAAAAGGTGGCTGATCTGTTCCCTGGTGAGACCGATACCGGTGTCCCGCACCGCGAACTCCAGGGTGATTCCTTCCCCCTCCCCGGCGACAGGGGTGACGGTGAGTTCCACCTCCCCGCAAGGGGTGAACTTGACGGCGTTCCCCAGGAGGTTGAGGAGGATCTGCTCCAGCCGCAAGGGGTCCCCCACCAGGTACGGCGGGGAGTCCGGGTGGGTGACGAAACGCAAGCGCACCCCCTTCGCCGCAGCCCCCACCCCCACCAGTGTCAGGAGATGTTCCAGAATCAGCTGGAGGGAAAAGGGGATCTCTTCCAGTTCCAGCTTGCCGGCCTCGATCTTGGAGAGGTCCAGGAGATCGTTGAGCAGCTGCAGCAGTCCATCGGCGGCGGCTTTGATATTGTTCAGATAATCCCGCTGTTGCCGCGTCATGACGGTGCGCAGCGCCAGATGCCCCAGGCCGATGATAGCGTTCATGGGGGTCCGGATCTCGTGGCTCATGTTGGCCAGAAACTCGCTCTTGGCCCGGTTCGCCGCTTCGGCCTGCCGGCGAGCCGCGTCCAGCTGACGGTTGATCTCCAGCACCTGCTCCTCGTCCTCCTTGCGAGCGGAAATATCCCGCACCACGGCCCACATGAACTCAGGCGCCCCCTTCTGATCCCGCAGGAGAAAGACTCGTAACTCCACGGGAATGATGGCGCCATCCTTCCTGACATATTCCTTTTCATAGACATCGGAAAACCCCTGCGTCAGAACCTGTTCCTCAATCAGCCGGGCCTCCATGGTGCGCCATCGGACCGGGGTCAGCTCCTGATAGGTGAGGGTCACCAGCTCCTGGGCCGTGTACCCCACCAACTCCCGGTAGATATGGTTGCTCTCGATGATCTTCCCCGACATATCCACCTTGGCAAAGGCATCCATCATGCTCTCATGGAGCTGCCGATACTTGGACTCACTGACCAGCAGCGCCTCCTCCTTCCGTTTACGGCTCGTGATGTCGTGGGCCACATGGACGCTGCCGAAGAGTTTGCCCCGATCATCACGCATGGGAGAGGTGGTGACCTGATACCAGCCGTCGACTTCCGGGAGATACAGTTCGACGGTGTGTTCCAGGCCGTCCTCCAGTAACTGCCGGTGCGGACAGGACTCCAGGGGGGTAGCGGTGCCGTGGAGCACCTCATGGCAGGTGAACCCCAGCGCCTCATGGGGGGACTTCTGCAAGAGATTCGCCATGGCCCGGTTGATCCGGGTGATCCGATAGTCGGTGTCCAGGATGGCGATGAGGTCCGGGATGGTATCGAAGGTGCTTCGCCACTCG
>CAIUWK010000033.1 GCA_903902855.1 uncultured Geobacter sp.
AGCAAGGAGTTGGACAACGATAACCGCTGGACCGGCTACCACCGGCTCTACGACCGCTACTACTTCCGTGACAACCGCCAGGAAGATGAAGAGCTCTCCTCACCGGTGGCGGTTCATCCGCAGGCGGCGCCCGAACTGGTCCGGGAACCCGATCCGGCGCTGCCGGCTACTCCGCCGAGGGGTGAGGCTCCCCGGCAGCGGGAACCGCGACCGACGTTTCAGAACAGCCCCTTTGCCGCGTTGAAGGAGAAAGTGTAACGCGTAGTTCCGAGAAGGTAACTATTCAGCTCAATGCAGATGCGCGGCTATCGTAACCCCTCCTGAGACAAGAGGGAGGCAGGGGGAGTTATGATGATCGGGTTGCAGAGGAGCTGAATAGTTACAGCTCCGGATGCCGTCAGAGGAGTCCGGAATCGGAGGATTTGATATATTTTGGCAGGCTTCATTAGATTTTGACTAAATAAAAATTGCGTTCTATTTTGCACTAATTCTTATTTTCCGGAGAGATAAGTCGCTTTTCCTGCCGGCAGGAATTGGTAAAAAAGCTGAAAAGGGTTCTGCCGGATCAAGACCATGGCCGAAGAATTCAAGAGTAATCAGAGGAATTACAAGTTTGGGCAGGTGGTAAAGAGGCAAGGAAAGAGAAAACCGGAGATAGTTCAGGGGCATGATTTTTCGTCCGCCATTGACTGAACAGAACCGGTGAGGGTATAGTAGCCGAAATTTTGCAACGGGAGAAATCTATGACATTCGATATTATCGTGGTGGGGCATCTGGGGGTCAACTGCTTCGTGCTGGGGTGCGAGCAAACCGGTATGGGTGTGGTGGTGGATCCGGGAGCCGATGGGGAAGAGATCCTGGCACTGGTTGCGAAACGAGGGCTCAAGATCGAAAAAATCATCAACACCCACGGCCATTTCGATCATATCGGCGCCAACAAGGTAGTGAAAGATGCCACCGGAGCTGAGCTGCTCATTCATGAGCAAGACACCCCCTATCTCAACAAGGCCGCAGAGGTGGCGACCATGTACGGCCTGCGTGCCGACAACTCCCCGATACCGGACCGCTTCCTCACCGATGAGATGGAGCTGACCTTCGGCAACTGCCGAATGACCGTCCTCCATACCCCGGGACATACTCCGGGGGGGTGCTGCCTCTATTTCCCGGAGGAGGGAAAGGTCATCACGGGAGACACCCTCTTTGCCGAATCCGTGGGACGAACCGACCTCCCCGGAGGCTCCTCAGAGACCCTCATCAACTCCATCCGGACCAAGCTCCTGCCGCTCCCCGGAGAGACCTCCGTCTATCCCGGTCACGGCCCGGAGAGCAGCATCGTCCACGAAAAACGGCACAACCCGTATCTTTAACCGGACGAGGTTCCCATGCTGCACGGCAAAACCATCGTTCTCGGCGTCACGGGGGGCATCGCCGCCTACAAGGGGGTCGAGCTGCTCCGCCTCCTCACCAAGGCGGGGGCCGACGTCCATGTCATCATGACCCGGTCGGCCCAGGAATTCGTCACCCCGCTCACCTTCCAGACCCTCTCCCATAACCCGGTTCACACGGAACTGTTCAATCTCATTGCCGAGCAGGAGATCGGCCACATCTCCCTGGCGGACCGGGCCGACCTCTTCGTCATCGCCCCGGCCACGGCCAACGTCATCGGCAAGCTGGCCAACGGTATTGCCGACGACATGCTCACCACCACCGTCATGGCCACCAGGGCGCCGGTCCTGCTGGCTCCGGCCATGAACGTAAACATGTACCGTAACCCCATGTACCAAGAGAACGAGGAGCGTCTGCGCCGGTATGGCTATCTCTTTGTGAATGCGGTGAAGGGGGAACTGGCCTGCGGCTGGGAGGGTGAAGGGAAACTTCAATCGCCGGAAATAATCTTCGAAGAGGCGGTAACGGCCCTGACCCCCTCCGACCTTGTCGCGGAGCGGCTCCTCATCACCGCCGGCCCCACCCGGGAAGAGATCGATCCGGTCCGCTACATCAGCAATTACTCGTCGGGCAAGATGGGATACGCCATCGCCCGGGCCGCCCGACGCCGGGGCGCACAGGTGACCCTGGTCTCCGGCCCCACCGCTCTCCCGGCGCCGTGGGGGGTTACGTTCGTGCCGGTGGAAAGCGCCGGGGAGATGTATGACGCGGTCATGGCCAGGGTCGGAGAGAGCAGCGTCGTCATTAAAGCCGCGGCAGTGGCCGACTACCGACCAGTTGCCCGCGCCGGAGAGAAGCTCAAGAAGCAGGGGGAGAGGATAACCCTGGAGCTGGTGAAGAATCGGGACATCCTCACTGAGCTGGGAAGGAACAAGAACGGGGCGCTGCTGGTCGGTTTCGCGGCGGAGACCACGGAACTGCTGGCCAACGCCCGAAAAAAGCTGATGGAAAAAAACGTGGACCTGCTGGTGGCCAACGACGTCACTGAAGCGGGGGCAGGGTTCTCCGTGGAGACCAACATCGTCCGCCTGCTCCACCGCAACGGTCGAGTGGAGGAGCCGGGTATCCTCTCCAAGGAGGCGGTGGCGAACCTGATCCTGGACCGGGTGGCTGAACTCCGCAAAGACAAGGAGAGCTGACATGGGACCACTGGCCCTGAAACTGGAAGAGCGGTACTGCTACGGTGATTACCTCACCTGGGATGATGAACAGCGGTGGGAGTTGATCGACGGCGTAGCCTACGACATGTCCCCTGCGCCCAGTCGCAGGCATCAGGGGATATCCATGGAGCTGTCAGCACAGTTTCACGGTTACCTCCGGGACAAACCGTGCAGGGCGTACCACGCCCCCTTTGACGTCCGCCTCCCCGAAGGGAATGAGTCCGATGAGGAGACCTTTACGGTGGTCCAACCTGACCTGGTGATCGTCTGTGATCCGGACAAGCTGGACGACAAGGGGTGCCGGGGAGCACCGGATCTGGTGGTGGAGATCCTCTCCCCCTCCACCTCCGGCAAGGATATGAAACAGAAGCTCAATCTCTATGAACAACGGGGGGTGCGAGAGTACTGGATCGTGGATCCGTCCGGCGAAACGGTGATGATTTTCAGGTTGGCAGGAGACGGACGTTACCACCGTCCCGAGGTCTATACCAGGGAGGATACCGCACCGGTGGGGATCTTTCATGACCTCTCCATCGACCTGCGTACCGTTTTTGCCGCGTAGCTTAGATGAGCACCGCTCCCCGTTTTTTCCGAACCGGTCTCAACGCCAGGGGGTACTCATCCTCGGCGGAAAGGATCTCCAGCAGCTTCTCCGGTTCCCAGATGGCGCTCCTGAGCCGCGGCTTCAGCTCCCGCAACTGTTCCGTGGCCTGTTTCCTGGTTATTTTTCGGGTTAGGTAACGGGTCCGAAAATTCCGCCGTACGGTCTCGGCGGCGGCCAGCGCCCGTTCCCCGGTGGGATCGGCCAGGAACGTACGGGACCCTTCCCCGTGGGAGAGAAAATCGAAGAGCGCCTCCCGGGCCAGGGTCATATACTCTTCCCGGTCGATTTCCGTGAGGGCATAACGGGAGGCTCCGGTCAACGTCCGGCTCACCTGCTGCCACTTCTCGAAACGGCTCAAAAGCAGGATGGAGTTGAAGATCCGCTTGTTGGTGCCGAAGGAGAAGATGGTGTCGGAGAGGACCCGGCTCAGCAAGACGTCATTCTCCCGAAAATGCTCCTTGGCCACCTTCTTCCCCACGTCCCAGGTCTCCCGCTCCACGAAGGTCTCGAACCGCATCTCCCAGTAGGTATGCTTGAGGGTGAGGCTGGAAAAGCTCATCATCAGCTTGTAGGGGACGTAGTAGTTGTGGGCAATGGTATCGGCGGCCAGGTGGGAGAGATAGCCATAGGCGCAGGCGCGCTGGGGATCAGTCTCGGCCTGTTTCAGCACATTGAGCCCCATCTGCCACCGATGGCAGTGGAGGAGATAGTGGGTGAATTTTTTACCGATGGTGATGTCGGCGGCGATGCAGCCGTAGAGATAATCAAAGGGGTAGGCGCCGATGATGGCGGCCACCGCGGGACGGATAGCCGGGAGGTTTTCCAGCACAGCGGAGCCAAGCTGCAGATGAATACCGCTCCCCCAGGCGAAGGCGTCAGAGGGGAGGAGAAAAAACGCCGTAACGGCGCACAAGAAGCCAATCATGAAAGTCACGTTAGTCCATTGTGACAAAAATGTAAAGAGGTAGTCAATGGACACCACCGAAGCGCTGGAACTCATCGCCTCCCTTAAAGGATACCTGCACGATCTCCGTGATACGGGGGTTGACGGACTTCCCGTGAGGAGTGCGACCGCTCCCCTCACGATCACGGCTCCCTCCGAAGCAGTGCCACAGCCTCCCGTTCAGCCGGCTGAGTCGCCGGTGACGGACTCCTCGCTGGCTTCTCTCTCCCATGGTCAGGCGGTGGGGCTCAACGGGGTCCGGGAGGAGCTGGGGGATTGTCGCCGCTGCGGACTGAACAGCACCCGAACCAAGCTCCTCTTCGGTGCGGGGAATCCTGCGGCGCGGCTGGTTTTCGTGGGGGATGCCCCAGGCGGGGACGAGGATCGACAGGGGATTCCCTTCGCCGACGAGGCGGGAGGGCTCCTCACGAAGATCATCCAGGCCATGGGGCTTCATCGAGATGAAGTGTATCTCTGTAACGTGATCAAATGCCGCCCCCCCCAGGACCGGGACCCGCACCCCGACGAAATCCGGCACTGCCTCCCTTTTCTCCTCAAGCAGCTCCAGGCCATCGGGCCGGAAATCATCGTGGCCCTGGGGACCTTTGCCTCCCAGACCCTGCTCCGGACCAAGGAGCCGATCTCCAAACTGCGCGGGGTCTTCCACGACTACCACGGCATCCCGCTCATGCCGACCTTCCATCCGGCCTATCTGCTCCGGAATGCGTCCATGAAACGGGAAGTATGGGAAGACATGCAGAAGGTGATGAAGCGTCTGGGAATGGAAGCGCCGGCGAAACGATAGTTGTCGCCTCCGCCAGAGGGTCCGCGGCTCCGTCCACCCAATGGATGACCGTGCCGTGGCGCTCCATCCGCCTGAACCAGTTGTCCTGTTTCTTGGCAAAATCGTGGATGGCGCTGTTCAGCTTCTGGAACAGGTCATTTCGTGTCAGCTCTCCCCGGAGGTGGCGCGCCACGTAGCGGTATTCCAGACCGTAAAACTCAAGCTGTTCCCAGGAGATTCCTTCGCCGTGGAGCCGCGCCACCTCTTGGATGAGCCCTTCTCCCAACCGTTGCCTCAGGCGGGCAGTGATCCGCTCCCGCAGCAGTGAGCGTTCCCAGCGGAGCCCCAGGATGAGACGGTGGAACTCCGGCAACGGTTCCGGAGGGGTTCGGTTCTGAAACTCGGCAATCTCTATGGCCCGCACCAACCGCTCCCGATCCAACAGGTCGGTGCTGTTGTGCAGTCGCGACTGCGCCTCCCGCAGCCGATGGATCAGGCGATCCAGGGAGAATGCTGCCAACTCTTCCCGCAGTTGGAGGTTTTCGGGGACCGCTGTCAGCCGGTAGCCGTTCAGAATGGAATCAAGATAGAGACCGGTCCCACCCACCAGAAGCGGCAGCCTCCCGCGCCCCCTGATCTCCTCATAGGCCGCGAGAAAGCGGCGCTGGAACTGGAAGAGATTGAACTCGTATCCCGGATTAACGATGTCGATGAGGTGATGAGGGACGTCACCGTACTCCGTCAGGTCCTTGCCGGAGCCGATATCCATCCCCCGGTAGACCTGGCGGGAGTCTGCGGAGATGATCTCGCCGTTGAAGCGACGGGCCAGTTCCACCCCCAGGCGGGTCTTGCCCGATGCGGTGGGGCCGAGTATGACGAGCAGATTACATTCCATGATGGCCGCCACTCTACTGTCACCTGCGATATTTGTCAAAGATTGAGCCCTTTATCCCGACATGCCCCGGTTATCTCGGCTTTCGAGGTCCCGGCGCAAAATAGCGCCCCAGCTTGGCATCCAGTTCGTCGATCCAGCCGGCTTTGGAGTCCGGAAAGGCATCAGCATAGGGGACGTAGGGTTTGATATCCAGAACCGGTGTGCCATCCAGGAGGTCAACAGCTCGAAGATGGAGCGTCCTCCCTTCAATCTTCACTAACTCCACGGCCGAGAGGCCAAGAGAATTGGGACGATGAGGGGAACGGGTGGCCAAAATACCCCGTTTTGGTCCCCCCCGAGGCGGCTTGACACTGCTTTTCCACCCTTCACTCCGATGGAAGGCAAAGATGAGCCAAAGCCTCTGAAAGCCGGACAGATCTTGAAGAACTTTCTCGTCCAGCCAATCCTCAAGTTCCAACGTAGCCAATGCGACATCCCCGGTTTCCGTCCCTGCCACCACCGTACTTTGATGGGGGGCATCAATGCGGCGGGAATAGGGGGAGTTCAGGATGCCGATGGGGCGATAGGTGAAAGTGGACTCTTGAATCATGTCGGGAATCCGTTCCTCTTTTGCCACTTCCAGGGGGGGGCCCCCTCCGGCATTACAGTTTATCTTCCCATTTGAAACCGCTCCGCTTAATGCTGATCACATTGCCGCGCTCATCTTCCAGCCGCAGATTGGCTTTTTCATGGGACTGCTTACGGGTTGCTCTCCGTTTTGCATCCGTCAATCTCCTGGCCGAAAAGGTAAGGATTTCACTTTCTGCATTAAAAACCAGATTATTTGATTCACGTACAACATAGGTAATTTTCAAGGTATTCTCCTGTTGAATTGCAACGGACTTGGTCGCGGAGAAGAAACAGCAGTCCCGCCTCTTCATTTCTACCGTACCATCACCCCATCCATGACCGGACTATCAAGGACAAAATGTCTGCGCCACCAACGACAAAAAGTCAACGTTTTAATATTACAAAGTAAGATACACCGTTGGCTTTCGACAACACCAATATGGTCCGGAAAACCGATGGGGAGTTGATACCTTTTACCTGACAATAAGATTCATAACCGAAAGAGATCCTGCTCTAACTGTTATGCTGCCATTGACGGTGGTGTAGGCTCCGGTGCCGGTGGCAAAGCTCGCATCAAAACCACCCACCAGAGATACCTTGACGCTTCGGTGAAGACGTAACTCCTCCATATATTCCTGAGCAAGCCCCCTGATAATATCCCCTTCTTGCGCTACGTCGCAGGCTGCCTGAAGCGACCCGAAAGTCCCCCCGTTCATCATGACCGGGGGAACTGCCGTAAAAGAGCCGCTCACAAAACGGTCGCTATCCATGATTACCGAGCAGGAACCGATACCGCTGCAGTCCCCCTGCCAACCGGTAAAGAGAGAAAATCCTGTGGGAGTCGCCACAAGATCCACTGCTGACGAGTTGGAAAAAAGGGAGGAACAGAGCGCTGAAGAGCAGGCGACTCCGGCCGGGATGCTGTGAACCGATCCGAGACCTTTTCCGATGGACTGAATCATCACCGACAATAAACGGCCGCTTTCCCCCACCAGGTCTGCGTCCAGTGTCGGCCCCATGGCCCAGAGCTCTGAGCCATGGATACCGTCGTCTGCGGTAAAAAAGATGGTGTCCTGGAACCGATGGAACCCACTGGGAAAAAGTACCGAACGATAGTTGTCGATGGACTGAACCTTGGCCGTCCCCTCCGCGGTCCCGTCGCTTTGCCAAAGGTCAACGAGATTCAGTCCCCCCGAGACGGAAAAGTAAAGATTGCCGCCGACACCTGCCTGGCTCAGGGAGGAGTGATAGATCGACAGGCCGTAACGCGGGACACTCTTCAACAGGAGCGTCCCCGTGGGAGTTCCGTCACAGCGCCAAAGGTTTACCGACATCCCATCATCCCCGTACGTCAAAAAATAGAGCGCCCCGTTGAGGAGGTGCAATCCGACATAGGGATCGATCTGGTCGCTGACAAGCCCTGTCCCGACGGCAGTGCCATCGCTCTTCCAGAGTTGCGCAGTTGAGCCGTTCGCCACCACCCTGAAAAAGAGAGTGCCGTTCATCACGGGTCCCATGGCGGCGCTGAGGTACTGACCAGAGGAAGGGGTAAACGTCTGCAAAAAGGTTGTTCCGGATTCCGTCCCATCGCTTGTCCAGAGTTGTAAAGATCCGGCGCCGCCATCGATGGTAAACAGAAGAGTACCCTTCAGGTCAGTCAGATTCGTGGGAGCTACGCCGATATACCCCGACGGATTAACCCTGGTAGCGATCACCGTGCCTGTTGCCGTGCCGTCGCTTTTCCAGAGTCTCATGCCGTTTACGCCATCATCCGCAGTGAAGTACAGGGTGTCTCCCACACCCGTCAGGTGCGAGGGGTATGACCCGCCAAAGGGATTGATATCCTTGACCAGGGTGGTCCCGGCAGTCGTGCCGTCGCTTCTCCAGAGCTCCACGCCATACTCACCGTCGTTAACGGCCAAAAACAGGCTTTCGTTAACACGGATCAGGGCAGGAGAAGGTTCGGGTGAAACCATCCACCAGCCCTCACCCAGAGACGGAGAGGGGGTGGCGATAAAATCCCTGATGACTACGGTCCCGCTGGTGGTGCCGTCGCTTCTCCAGAGATGGGTTGCCAACCCTTCCACCGTCAAGAAATAGAGTGTACCGTTCAGGGTGATAATCCCCTTGTCATCATCTCCCACAACCTGCAGCAGCTCTCCGGGAGCAACATCCTTGACGAGTCCGGTCCCCCCCTTGGTGCCATTGCTCTTCCAGAGCCCTTTGCCATTTGTGCCGCCATCCGCCATGAAGAACAGAGAGCCGTTGAAATCGGTCAACTGCGTGGGATTGGAACCCTGTGTCCCGCTAAAGATCGTCTTCACCAATATTGTACCAGAGGCGCTCCCGTCGCTCTTCCAGACCTGGCCGCACGCGCTGCCCGAGTCTTGGGGAGAGAAGTAGAGAAATCCCTTCGCGTTTACGAGGAACTGTGGGATCGAACCGTCCACCCCGGGATTGATATCCTTGATTGTAACCGTTCCCGACTCCGACCCGTCGCTTTTCCATAGCTCGCCGGCGTTCTGTGCCGCACTGGCAATAAAATAGAGCACCCCGTTCATGTTGGTAAGGGCGTGAGCATAGGATCCAGCTCCCCCGGGGACGATATCTTTTACCAGTTGAGTCCCCTCGGCAGTTCCGTCACTTTTCCAAAGTTCTCGCCCATGGCTACCATCATAGGCAGTGAAAAAAAGGAGACCGTTTACGATGGTGAGTTCGGTCGGATATGTTGGACCATTCTCCTTGACGTTAGTCGTTCCATATTCCGTTCCGTCGCTTCTCCAGAGAGTTGAAGGACCTATCCCGTAGGCGACAAAAAACAGTATGCCGTTCAGGTTGGTAAGCTGCGTCGGGAGCGCGCTGGCCATACCGGGACCGATCTCCTTCACCAGAACCGTCCCTTCCGGAGTTCCATCGCTCTTCCAGAGTTCCGTGCCATGGGTTGCATCGGTTCCGGCAAAATAAAGCGTGCTGTTAACGCCGGTAAGATTCGACGCCGAAACTGCCTTGACAAGCACCGTTCCTTCCGCTGTCCCGTCGCTTTTCCAGAGGGCGCCGCCGGTTGCGCCGGAGGTGCCGAAGTACAGGCTGCCGCCCACCACCGTCAGACCAGCTGGGATAGAGCTTCCCACGGGAGCGAGATCCTTAACCAGCACCGTACCTTCGCTGGTACCGTCGCTTTTCCAGAGTTCAACGCCGGTGGTCGGGTCATAGGCGGCAAAATAGAGCCCCCCCCTGTAGACGGCAAAGGATGCCGGAGTCACGACATCCACGCCTCCGTAGTTTCCCGGGAAAATATCCTTCAACAGTACCGTACCGGCCGCTGTCCCATCGCTCTTCCAGAGTTCCTGTCCGTGCAGGCCGTCATCTGCCGTAAAAATAAGAGTACCGTTGTAATCGAAGAGGCTCCTGGGATTCGACCCTGTCAACGGGGTGGGATTGATATCTTTCACCAGGACGGTACCGCCATTGGTACCGTTGGTTTTCCAGAGTTCCCTGCCGTGGATCTGGTCATTGGCCACGAAGTAGACCGTATCTCCGCAGTAGGTAAATTCACCGGCATTTACCGGAGAGTTGCCATAGGATGCGGCGACGGGGTTACTATCCTTGACCAGAAACGGTTTCCCCAGAGATTGCGACCAGCAGACTCCCCGAGCGCAGATGAGTAAAAACATACAACTGAGCAAGGTCCGGAGCATACCTTTTCGCCAGAGGAATGAACCGGGCGGAGCATTCCGGCAGGACTCTTCCCACAGCAGGCTCCCAATAATTTCATTGCTCATATCAATGTTTCTCCAGCAAACAGTCGATGACACCCACAACGACAGAAGCCACGGTTGTGGGACTCATCCAGAGATATCTATCATTCCCAACCACGCATCGGAAAGAGCCCGGTTACCTGTCACGGTGGAGAGTACCGCATCAGAGTAACCGGAAGAAGGCGAATACGGCAAGAAGAATCAGGAGGCGATGCCCCATGACGCCGGCCCGGTTCAGGTTGTGCTGCCTCCGGAGTCGCCCCAGAGCCCACCAGGAGATGGATGCCCCTCCCGCCAAAAGGGGATAAATAAGGAGCCGCAAGGTCCCAAAATCAGGGGTGAGTCGCTCCAGATCCAGCCACCCGGCAAGCCCCAGCCCGGTCAACGCCAGAGGAACGAGGGAGGCGCCCCCCTCCACCAGAGCCCGGAAGTAGACGACAAAAAGCCCGATAAAGGCCAGAGGGAGATAGGCGAGACCGCAGATGGCGAAATCGCGCAGACGGCGACGGCTCCGTCCCAGGGTTGACGCCAGCAGGGAGAGCCCCACGTAGAGGAGGGTGATGAGGAGTGCCAGAAATAATTCCTTGGCGCTCCAGAGGGTCTGGGGAAAGAGCTCGGGGCGTCGTCCGGTGAGCAAAGGGGTCCCCTTGGCGGCGATAATCGCTCCCACCAGCGTGACGCTGACCATAGCTTCCGCCACGCTCCGCCTGCTCCGGTGGAAGAGTCCCCAGGCGGGATTACGCAGCTCCAGCTGCATGGCGTGATGGGGACAGTTGCGGACACAGTTGAAACAGAGGACGCAATGGTCCGAATTGTCGATGCCGGTGGGGTGCAGCCCCATGGGGCACCCCTTTTCCTTGACACAGTCGTCCACGCGGCACCGGCTGGCGCAGACCGTGTGGTTGCTCCGCATTTCCAGAAGTGAGATCCGCGACCCCAGACTGACCAGACGCCCCAGAGGGCAGAGATATTTGCACCACCCCCGCCGTCCCAGGAGGAGATCACCTGCCACCGTGGCCAGGAGCAGCCCCAACAGGAGCAGCCCCGTTGCCACGGGATGAGAAAACATCCCGATGGCCTGCTCCAGCACAAGGATCGCCACCAACCCGGAGAGGCTCAAGACCGGTCCCCACTTCCGGAGCCAGTTTTTCGGCTCCCGCACCACCCGTTCCGTGGCCCCCACAAAGCCCCCCATGGCCTCCAGCGGGCAATAGCTGCACCATCCCCGGGCGAAGAAAAAGACTGTCACCAGGAGCGCCGGCCACCAGAGGGTCCAGACCGCCAGGTTAGCGGCGTTGCCGGTGGAAGGGCCCACCAGAGTAACAATCAACACCAGCAGGAAGAGAGGGACGGTGCTCCAGCGGAGAATACGGGGGAAATCGGGTCGGCGCACCAGTCGTTCCACGGCCGGCAGGGTCAGCAGGTTGAAGCGGCCATCGCCGAAGGGGTCTCCCTGGAGAAAGATCTGCTCGGGATGAATCTCCTCGTCGCTGCAGACCACCACGGCTCGGCTGAGAACCTGGTAGAGTTCACTGCCGTTGAGAGGCCAGTCGTGATCCACCAGCCGGTTGAGAGCGTCCTGGGAGATGCGGCGCACCTCCTTGTGATGTTTGGCATTGAGGCTCTTCAGCAGGCTCCGGGCCATGACCGGGATATCCTTTTTCCGCTCCCGGAGGGGGACCATGCTTATGGTTTCCATGGCCACTCTCTCGTACAGCGCGACACTGAAATTACCCGGCTCGGTGAGTGATTCACCGCTGGTGGCAATGATGCGGACCCGGCTGCCGCGCAACTCACTCTCCCCTTGCCGCCGGAACCGCCCGCTCTCCAGGTAGGAACAGAGGCTCGCCTGCGCCCCCGGAGTCAAACAATCAACATTCCGGAGGATCAGGTCCCCTCCCGCTGCCAACTCCAGCATCCCCCGCCGGGTCCGGCGGACGGAGAGCGCACCTTCCGGGGCAAAGCCGAAGAGGGCCGCCTCCTGACTCATCTCCAGCAGCAGCCGGTTCCCCAGGTCCCCCTGCACCGTCTCCCCCTGGAGGAGGGGTGGGGGGGTGGCGCAGTCCAGAAAGAGGACCGGCCGGCCGGGGGCGCCATGAAAATGAACCAGTCGGGCTGCAAGGTCTTTCCAGGTTCCCGCCTCACCGGTGATGAGGATGTTGGCAGGAGAGCCCCCCAGAATTTCCAGCCGCCGGTTCAGCTCCTTCACCCAGGGGGAACTGCCGGGGAATGCCCCGAATTCCGGCAGGAGTTGCCAGCCGATGACGCTGGTGATGACGTCACGGTGCTCATGCTCTTCCCGCTGGTGGCGCTGGGCCCAACTTCCCAGCTGCCGGGCCAGATCCTGACAGAGATTGGCGTAGAGCTGTGGCGTATGACTAAGGAGCTCCAGAAAATCAGGTCGGGAAAGCCGGGCGGCCCGTGTCTCACAGAGCGCCCGCACATCGGCGCTGCGGGGTTCGCCGGTGAGGATCGCCCGCTCCCCCACCACCTCCCCACTCCCCAGTTCGGCCAGGTTGAAAATCTGGCCGGCACTGTCGCGCAGCTCCACCCGCACCTTTCCCGAGAGGATGAAAAAGAGCGCATCCGCCGGCACCTGCCGGGTCAATATGACCGCCCCGGACAAAAAGATACACTCTTCCAGTCGTGAAGCGATCCGCTCCAGCACCCCGTCCGTCAGTCCGGCAAAAAGACGGATAGCGGTCAATTCGGACAAACAGATTGACATAATTGGAATAATTCCCCACTGTAACGATTCAGAGACGCACAAGGCGCCCCATCATCGGAGCGCCCCCTGCGGAAAGCAAGCAAATACCGGGCCAAGCACGTCCGGCCATCCGACGGATGCCCCCTACCTTTCCCTTGATTACAACGGCTCCTCCCTGTATCATTTTGTCCCGCACCCCCTGCCCACGCCGACCAGACCACTCCTCCCCTCCGTGGGGACGAGGGAGAAAATTCAGTCATGACCCCAGGACATGTTTTCATCTGTGACGACGAGGAAGAGATCCTCCGCTATCTCCGCAAGATTCTCACCAGTCAGGGGTATGGCGTTGAGACCTTCTCCTCGGGAACCGCGCTCTTGCAACGGCTTGCCAAACCGGGCGAAGAGCCGGACCTGCTGCTACAGGACGTCCGGATGCCGGACAGTGACGGAATCACGGTGCTGAAGGAGGTCAAGCGGCTCCGGCCGGAGCTGCCGGTGGTCATCATGACCGCCTTCGGCACCATCGATGATGCCGTGGCAGCCATCCGGATGGGGGCCTACGATTATGTGACCAAGCCGTTTCCCAAGGAGAAGATCTTCGGGGTCCTGGGAAATGCTCTGGAGCGTAACCGACTCCTGGAGGAAAACCGGGCACTACGGGGGGAGCTGGGACGGGGCCCCACGACCTCCCCCATCATCTTCCGGAGCGCCCGGTTCCGGGAGGTCTATGACCTGGCGCTTCAGGTGGCTGACAGTGACGCCAATGTCCTCATCAGCGGTGAATCGGGGACCGGCAAGGAGCTTATCGCCGCCGCCGTCCATCACCACAGCCCCCGGCGGGAACGGCCGCTCCTCTCTCTCAACTGTGCAGCCCTCACCGATACCCTCCTGGAGAGCCAGCTTTTCGGGCATCTTCGAGGTGCCTTTACCGGTGCTCTCACCAGCCGGAAGGGGCTGTTGGAGGAGGCTGGCGGCGGCACCCTTTTTCTGGACGAGGTTGGTGATATGAGCCCCGCCATCCAGGCGAAACTCCTCCGGGTGGTCCAGACCCGCGAGTTCCTTCCGGTGGGGGCCACCCGCTCCAGCAGCGTGGATATCCGCTTCGTGGCCGCCACCAACAAGGATCTGGAAGCAGAGATCCGTGAGGGGCGCTTTCGGGAAGATCTCTACTACCGGCTCAACGTCATTCCTGTGCATCTCCCCCCCCTTCGGGAGCGGCTGGAAGATGTGGCTCCCCTGGCCTACCATTTCCTGGACCGCTTTGCCCGCCGGATGAACCGGGGAATCACCGTCATCAGCCAGGAGGCTCTGGGTGCCCTGGAGGCCCATGCCTGGCCCGGCAACGTGCGTGAGCTGGAAAATGTCATGGAGCGGGCGGTAATCCTCACCCGGGGAGAAGAGATAGAGCCGGGGGTGCTCCCCCTGAAACTGACGACTGCTCCACCGGAACCGGTGGCGACCTGTGACGGCGTCTCCCTGGAGTCGGTGGAGATCGATCATATCCGGCGCGTCCTGGCCCGGACCGGTTTCCACAAATCCCGCAGCGCCGAGATCCTGGGGATTTCCCGCAAGACGCTGGACAGAAAAATCGCCGAGTACGGCATTCAGGAATAACAGTACGACAGTGCCGCAGTATTATTCATCGCCACGGGCCCAGCGCCTATAGCCGCAAGCCGGTATTACCATGCCCCGTCGTTTCCCCATCAAGGCCAAGCTCGCCCTGGCCACCCTCGTCCCCCTGGTAGTGGCCATCACCTCCTGCTGGCTGGTGGGGGTCTTTGTCCTCAACACCCGGATCGTGGCTGAGGCCCAGAACAAGGTTCGCAACGACCTGAACGCAGCCCGGGAGAGCTACGTTCACGAACTGGAGTCCATCCGGAACGTGGTCCGTTTCACCGCGGTGGCCCCGTCAACGGTGCGGGCAGTGGAACGGGGAGACCGGGAGGCTCTGTCCACCATTCTTCCACTGCTCCTGAAAGGGGAGCATCTGGATATCTTCACCGCGGTGGATGCCACCGGCACCGTCATCTTCCGGGGGGGGAACCCTGCGGTATTCTCCGACAGCCAGGGTGACAATCCCTTCGTGGTCGAGGCCCTTGCCGGAAAGGCCCCTGCGGGGGCCGACATCCTCCCTCCCCGGCGGCTGACGGTGGAGGGAATCGAACTGGCCCGCCGGGCCGTCATTCCTCTCGTACCGACCCCCCATGCCCGGCCCCGCCGGGAGGAGGCGGAGCAGTCCGGCATGGTCATGATGGCCGCCGCGCCGGTGCGTGACGCCTCCGGGAACGTGGTGGGGGCCCTTTATGGCGGGGTACTTCTCAACAATAACAATCTGCTGGTGGACCGGATCAGGGGAATCGTCTTCGGCAGCGACGGTGAGAGCTCGGCCGGGACATCCACCATCTTTCTTGACGATCTCCGCATCGCCACCAACGTGAAACTCTCCGACGGAAAGCGGGCCATCGGCACCCGGATGTCCAATGAGGTCTATGCCAGAGTTCTCCTGCGCCGGGAGAAGTGGTTCGACCGGGCCTTCGTGGTCAACGACTGGTTTTTTTCGGCCTACGAGCCGCTCCTCTCCCCCACGGGGGTCCCCATCGGCGCCCTCTACGTGGGGATGCCGGAGCAACCCTATACCATGGTCAAGCTGAGCATGGGGTTTCTCTATAGCGGTGTGCTCCTGGTGGGGACCCTGCTGGGACTCATCGTCTCCCACCTGCTCAGTGCCCGGCTGGCGGCGCCCATCCATGAACTGGAACGGCTGGTGCGACGGGTGGCAGCAGGGGAACGGGGGATCCGGATCGAGGCGGCGTCACGGGATGAGATCGGTGATCTGGCCTCCGAATTCTCCGCCATGACCCAAGCCCTCACCCGGCAGGAGGAGGAGATCCAGGGGCTCAACCGTGGGTTGGAAGAGAAGGTGCGGGATCGGACCGTGGAACTGGAGGAGCAGGGGCGACAGCTTCTTGCCACTCGGGAAGAACTCTACCGGGCGGAAAAGCTGGCAGCGGTGGGAGAATTGGCAGCCGGGGTTGCCCATGAAATCAACAATCCCCTAGCGATCATTCGGGGAAATGCAGAACTGCTGGAGATGGAACTCCCCACCGACTCACCCAGCCGCGAAGAGGTGGCGATCATTACCCGTCAGGTGGGACGGGTGGAGCGGATCGTCTCCGGACTACTCCGGTTTGCCCGGCACGAGGAGCGGCGGCTGGAGCGACTGGAGCTGCACCGCCTCCTGGATGATGTTCAGGGGAGTATGGGACATCAGGTCTCTCTGGAGGGAATCACTTTTTTCAAGGAGTATGACCCGGCCCTGCCTGAGCTCATTGCCGACGGCGACCAACTGCGGCAACTCTTCGCCAATCTCATGGTCAACGCCGCTCAGGCCATGCCCCAGGGTGGAACTCTCTCCCTGACCACTCGCTTCGATCCGGAAACGGCGACCTGTACCGTCATAGTGGCCGACAGCGGTGGCGGCATCGCCCCGGAGCGTCTCTCCAAGATCTTCAACCCCTTCTACACCACCAAAGGGACCGGCACCGGACTCGGGCTCTCCGTCTCCTACGGCATCGTCCGGGAGCACGGGGGGAGCATCACGGCCACGAGTCCCCCCGGCGCCGGAGCGCTCTTCACCGTCACCCTCCCCTGCGGGGCATAGGTAGCATCTCACTATCAACAAAAGAAAGGCCGGCTACCTTATGGTGCCGACCTTCCTGCCCTTTCCACCACTCCTTCTTCCTGTCCAAATGCCGCCGATCAGTTATGGGCTTTGACTTCGGTCCCTTGGGTAGCAACCCCTTTCACCATCCCGACCATCATCATCACTGCGGGGAGTACCTGGGCAACCACTATCACGGCGCAGAAGCCGAGGAAAGACCAAACCAGAAGACCGCTATTGTCGCTGTAGGCGGGGGCGGCAAATGCCGGGGCTGCGGTTACCATCGTTGCTGCTGCCGCGGAAGCTATCGTTCTCAGTGTGGTTTTCATGGCGTCCTCCATGCTCTGCTGTTATTTTCTTCTTGATCGGTACTTAGCATAGACCGCGCCAAACCGGCAATGATTGTAAGAATAGTGACAACCCGCTGTAGTAGCGTCATTATTTCGGATCGATTCCATACACCACATGACCGGAGAGAAGAGGGGTGTATGATAACCAGAGACAGCAGCTCTGCAACCGATTCAGGATTACCTGTATTATATCGGAATGTTAACCGGTTCACGGGAATATGATTCTGCTGAATAAGCGTATCATGAAACGATACAGTTACCATGATTGACTCTCAGGGTGGCTCTTGTCCCGGGAGACTTTAAATAGCGCCGAGGTCTCCCTGGAACAATATTAGGGTCTTGGGTGGTGGCTGGAATTCAAAAGAGCCAAGGCGAGTTTGGCAATTTGTAAAATCGAAAACAACTTTCCGATTTAAAAGGAGAATCCGATGTCCATTCCTCCATTTCCACCACCCTACCGGCATGAACACGGCCCGGTGAAAAATGCCAACGAGGTTGTCAAGGAACAACTTACGTTTGGTCAAAGAGCCTCTGACTGGATTGCCGATAAAGTGGGCTCATGGCAATTCATCATCAGCCAATCGGCACTTCTCTGTATATGGGCGCTTCTGAATGCCACTGCCTGGGTGCGTCATTGGGACCCATATCCGTTTATCCTGATGAACCTGGTGCTGTCGCTACAGGCCGCCTACTTGACCGCTACGGCACTTGAGTTGATCGGTGAGAGCACCGGCAAGGCGTACATCTTCCCTACTCCCCATAACGACGTTGAGCGTCCCGTGGGGGATACCGCTCTTGCCGTGGCCGTCGGGCGCAACCTTAAATTTCCATTGACT
>CAIUWK010000034.1 GCA_903902855.1 uncultured Geobacter sp.
TCATAGCTCCAAGTACGAAAATGGGTTGCCACGTTTAAGAGATAACAACTCCGAGGACGCCTGCCCTAAAAAGAGGGGCCAGCTTCGCTTGGTGAAGGGGTAATCTGGTTGCCCTAAAAGATCTACACCCTTATGATATAGGATTTTGATGCAGTACGTGGATTCGATGTCGATGCATCCTTCGCCGTAATGCTGACGGTAAAGATTCCTGCCTGGGTAGGGGTTCCTCCAAAGGCACCGGATGAACTCATGGTGACCCCTGGAGGCGCTCCGCTCAAGGTCCAAGTGTAAGGCCCCGTACCGCCGGTGGCGGCCATTGCCGTTGATGTGTAGGGAGTGTCGATGGTGCCGTCGGGAAGGCTCGCCGTGCTGATTATCACCGGATTACTGTCCGGAAGCCACTCGAAATTGCCGCAACCGGGCAGGAGGATGGAGAGGAAGAGAAGCAATAGGGCGGTAGATAAAGCTTTCACGTGATCCTCCAAAGGGATTCATTGGTTAGTAAGCCCCGAACTTATACCCATCCATGATCTCCGTCAAGAATTAGAAGGACACTCCCGCAGGAGCCGATATTGAGGTTAGCCGAAGGAAGGAAGTAGACAAAGAAAAGGGAGGACGGTAAACCGTCCTCCCTTTCTTGGTAAAATCTCTCCACTGTACCGTTAGTTTCAGGGGCCTCCGAGCGAGTTCCCTAACAGGTGGGAACCTTTAATGCCGCTTCAGGCAAATCCCGCGTAATGGGGCAGCACACCACGACTTGAAAAGGCTCCCGTTTTTTCAGTATTCCGCCTGGGCTGTGGAAACATCACGAATACAGTAGAGAGAATTTGTAACGTGGGTCTGATTCTATTCTTCCCTTTCGAAGAAATCAAGAGGGTTTTAAGCTCCCTTGAAAATAATTCGCTACCTTGTCAGCACCCCCCAGAGCATCTTTGTCCCGATGATAAGCAGCAGCAGGGCAAAGATCTTTTTGAGCCGCGAAACCGGCAGCCGGTGGGCCAGACGGGCGCCCAGGGGGGCTGTACAGAAACTGGCCGCGGCAATTCCCATGAGGGCCGGCAGATAGACGAAGCCGACGCTGTGGGGGGGGAGACCCTTCACCCAAAGGCCGGTGGCCACATAGCCCATGGCCCCGGAGAGGGCGATGGGGAAACCGATGGCGGCGGAGGTACCGATGGCACTGTGCATCCCCTTGTTGCACCAGACGAGTAACGGCACCGACATGCTGCCGCCGCCTATCCCCACGAGGCTGGAGATGAGACCGATGGCCGCCCCCATGAAGGAGAAGAGTGGAGCTCCCGGCAGCTGCCGGTGCGGTTTCGGTTTCATGTTCAGCAGCATCTGCGCCGCCACGAAGTAGGTAAAGACGACGAAGAAGAGCTTCAGGAAGGGGGTGGAGAGTTGAGCCGCCACCCAGGAGCCCACAAGGGTTCCTCCCACGATCCCCGGTGTGATCCTTCGGAAAACCTGCCAATCCACCGCACCGTGGGCGTGATGAGCGCGGACGCTGGCCAGGGAGGTGATCACGATGGTCGCCAATGATGTCCCCAGCGCCAGGTGCTGGATGTAGAGGGGGGGGAGTTTCTGCCAGGAGAAGATGAAGAGGAGCATGGGAACGATGATCAGTCCGCCACCCACCCCCAGCAGCCCGGCCAGGAGGCCCGCGCAGAGCCCTACCCCGAGATAGATCAGCAACAGAGTAATCATGGCTTGATCCGCGTCCCCTTTGGTTCCGGCTTGTCCTGATTCACAGATATATACCATGCCTCACCGGAAATCTCCATGGGGGATACGCCGGGTAGGGGCACGGCGCGCCGTGCCCCTACGGTGCCGATAATGGATGGTAAATGCCGCATGGCAGGTTATTCTGTTGATTTTCCCCGGCAATGCCGCTACAAGCGATGAATGAAGGGAGAACGCTCATGCAGATAACCCGCAAGCCGGCATGGCTGCAAAAAAAGGTCCGACCAGGCGCCCATGGCGAGATGGAGCGGCTCGTCGGCGATCTGAGACTCAATACCGTCTGCCGGGAGGCCTGTTGCCCCAATATAACCGAATGTTTCAGTAAAAAGCAGGCGACGTTTCTCATTATGGGCGCGGCCTGCACCCGACTCTGCTCGTTCTGCTCGGTGACCAAGGAACAGCCGCTCCCCCTTGATCCCGGAGAGCCGGAACGGGTGGCGGAGGCGGTTACCCGGTTGGAACTGCGTCATCTGGTGATTACGAGTCCCACCCGGGACGACCTTCCCGACGGCGGCGCCGCTCATTTCAGCGCCACGGTGGCCGCCATCCGGAAGAGATCGCCCGCCACGACGGTGGAGTTGCTGATCCCCGATCTGGGGGGGAGTCGGGAAGCGCTTTCCAGGGTGGTCGCGGCCCGACCGGATATCCTGGGGCACAATGTGGAGACCGTGCCGCGGCTCTACGCCATCCGGCAGGGGGCCGACTACCGCCGATCGGTGGCGGTGCTGGCCTTGGTGCGGGAGCTGGCGCCGGAGCTGAAGTGCAAGTCGGGGATCATGGTCGGTT
This sequence comes from uncultured Geobacter sp., assembly GCA_903902855.1. Lineage (GTDB taxonomy): Bacteria > Desulfobacterota > Desulfuromonadia > Geobacterales > CAIOGM01 > CAIOGM01. The sequence continues at coordinate 2,530 of CAIUWK010000034.1, forward strand.
TGGGGGAGACGGAAGAAGAGCTGCTCCAGGTTTTTGCCCAACTCCGGGAGGCAGGCTGTTCCTATCTGAGTGTGGGGCAGTACCTGGCGCCAAGCAGGAATCATGAGCCGGTACGGGAGTTCATCACACCGGAGATGTTTGACCGGTACCGGAATCAGGCGCTGGCGCTCGGCTTTGCGCATGTGGAGAGCGGTCCCTACGTCCGGAGTTCCTATCTGGCGGAGCAGTATTTGGCTGATTGACTCGTCGCCGATTATGCTTCACAATGCACGGCATTTCCGTCTTCCGGGCGGGCGCCATATCGTCATGGAGTATTTCATGCCTTGTACTCCCCACCTTCTGGAAACCGGCTGCGGGACCACGCAGGAGACCTCTTCTTTTGAATCCGGACGTCGGGCCGCTGCTCAGGCCGTCTCAACCATCACCACTCTCTCTCTTTCCGTGGTCATGGTCTTTGCCTCCCTGCGCCATGATCTGGAAGAAGCCCTGCGGGGTGTCAGGAGCGTTACCGGTGTTGCCCCGCTCATCGGCGTTGCCACTGCCGGCGAACTCTGCAACGGTCTGTCCAAGGAGGGGATCTCCGTAACCGTGCTGGCGTCTCCCCACGTGCACATTCGGTACGCCGTCGCCGGCGGGGCGACTACCCAGTGGCGTGCGGCAGTGGAGATGGTCGTGGGAGATCCGGGGCTTGCCCCCTATTTTTCTCCCGGCGGAGAGCTCGTCCCGAAACTGGCCCGGCAGGGGAAGAGTCTCTTTGGTGTCGTTTTTTTCCCCGGCGGGAGCCAGACCGTACCCTCTCCCTTTCATGAAATTCTGGAATTCCTCACGCAACATTCCCTGGGTCGGATTCCGTTTTTCAGCAGCGTGGCCACCCGTGACCCGGAGCGAACCCACATCTTGGCGGGTGATCATGGCGTGGCCGATGCCCTGCTGGTGGCACTCTTCGAGACCGACCTCCGCTTCGGCATTGCCACCCCGGTGGAGATTCCCGGAATGTGCACCCTTCTTAACGGTTTTCCTCTGGCAGACTTGTGCCGTGTCCACCGGCAAGGGGGAGATGGCGGGGTGAGCAGCACCCTGATCCTGGGGCGGGAGCTCTCCCGTGAGGCCCATTTTTCCCGGGAAAACGACCGGCTGCGGCGGGAACTGCAAGAGAGTGCGGCGCTGCTGAGTGCCGAGCGGTTCGTCCGTTCCACCCTGGACACCTTCCCGGCGGAGATCTGCGTGCTGGACGAGAACGGGATCATCATGGCCACCAACAAATCCTGGCGTGACTTTGCCCGGGAGAATGGTCTGTTGCCGCAGCAAGCCAATGAAGGGGACAATTACCTGGCTGTCTGCGACCCATCGCAGGAACTGCCGGGGAACGACGCTGCGGAGTTCGGTCGGGGAATCTGTCGGGTCATTCAAGGAGAACTCACCGAATTCAGACAAGAATACTCCTGCCACTCCCCCACACTGCGGCGCTGGTACCTGGGGACGGTCGTCAAGTTGCAGGGGGTGATGCCGACCCGGGTGATGATTGTTCATGAAAATATCACCCACCTCAAACTGACGGAGGACTCTCTGCGGGAGAGCCGTGACAACTACCGGCTCTTTTTCGAGACCATGGATGATCTGATTTTCATCGGCACCCCCGAAGGTTTGATCCTCTATACCAATCCGGCGGTCCTCCGCAAACTGGGGTATAGCAGTGAGGAGTTGCTGACGCTGCGATTCCTTGACCTGCATGCCGATTCCTGTCGTGGGGAGGCGGAGGAGATCCTGGGGGAGATACTCCGTGGTGAGCGGAGCCGCTGCTCGTTACCGCTACGGAAACAGGATGGAAGCCTGCTGCCGGTGGAAACCCGTATCTGGCGGGGGAGGTGGGACGGTCAGGAGGTTATCTACGGTATCTGCAAGGATCAGTCAAGTCTCCATGCGGTGCTGGACATGTTTCAGAAGATCTTCGAACACAATCCTTCACCGTTGGCCCTCAGCCTCGCCGATACCGGTGAATATGTCCGGGTAAATGAGGCCTTTCAGAAAACCGTCGGTTATTGCTCCCTGGAACTGCTGGGGAGAACTTCCGGGGAGTTGGGACTCTTCACCGATCCGGAGTTGCAGCAGGAGGCCAGTCGCCGGCTTCTGGAAACAGGGACTCTTGAGGGGTGCGAGTTGAGCCTCCGGACCAAGAGCGGTGAGCTGCGCACCGGAATCTTCAGCGGTGCGGTCATTTCCACTTCCGGGGTGAAGCTCTTCCTTACCGTGCTGTCGGACATAACCGAGCGCAAGCTGTTCGAAGAGGAGTTGCTTCTCTCCCGGAGTCTGGCCGAGGCGGCCAATCGGGCCAAGAGTGCATTTCTTGCCACCATGAGTCATGAGTTGAGAACCCCGTTGAACTCGATTCTGGGAATGTGCGAAGTCCTTGGAGAGGAGGTCTGCGGCGTAGTGACCGAGGAGCAGCGGCACTACCTCACGGTTATCGACGAAAGCGGTCGGCATCTGCTGGCCCTCATCAATGACATTCTCGACCTTTCACGCATCGAGGCGGACAAGCTGGAGCCGGAACTGGGGCCGTTCGACCTGGAGGATCTCTGCCGATCGAGCCTGACGTTCATCAGGGAGGCGGCGCTGAAGAAGCGGATTGCCGTGAGCATGATCCTGAAGCATACCCCGGGGCGGTTCGTCTCCGATCAGCGGAGGCTGAAGCAGATTCTCATCAACCTACTGGGAAATGCCGTCAAGTTCACCCTGGAGGGGGGGGAGGTGGGGCTTGAGGTGGAGGGTGACCCGGAGAGAGGGGCACTCAGTTTCACCGTCCGGGACGCGGGGATCGGCATCGCCGCCGATGATCTGAAAAAACTGTTTCAGCCCTTTGTCCAGGTGGACAGTAGTCTGGCCCGCCGTTACGAGGGGACCGGGCTCGGCCTGACTCTGGTGGCCCGACTTGCCGAACTCCTGGGGGGGGGGGGCGCGGTGGCCAGCGAGCCGGGAAAGGGGAGCCGGTTTACCGTCACCCTTCCCTGGTCTGATGGGGAAGCGGAGCCGGAGATGCCTCCACCCCATGAGCCGTTCCCCCCTGCCGCGCCCCTCTTCGGAGATCCCGGGGAGGCGCCGCTCATTCTTCTGGCCGAGGATAACCGGGCGTCCTGCGAGATGATCTCCATCTCCCTCCGGATGAAAGGGTATCGGGTGATTACCTGCGAGAATGGCCTGGAGTCGGTGATGCTGGCCAAGGAGCAGCTTCCGGACCTCATCCTCATGGATGTGCAGATGCCGGTACTGGATGGCTTGTCGGCTATCCAGGTGATCAGGGGGCTCCCGCTGGCGGTGAGCTCCGTTCCCATCATCGCCCTTACCGCCCTGGCCATGCCGGGGGACAAGGAGTGCTGTCTGGAGGCCGGGGCCGATGCCTATCTGGATAAGCCCATATCGTTGAGGAAGTTGACGGAACAGATACGAGTCATGTTGGAAGAAGGTGCTAGGTTCTAGGTTCTACGTTCAAGGTTCGGGATTTATGACGCAAACCCAACGACAGATAGCACTCGGCATTGTTTTCGGCCTCTTGGGCTTTACCGCCAACTGGTTCAGGGTGGAGCTTTTCTACGGGGTAGATTTCCTGCTGGGCTCCATCTTCGTTATGCTCTCCCTGCTGCTGTTCGGCGGGATCACCGGGGTCATCGCCGGCTTCATGGCCGCCGTCAGCAGCTGGTTTTTGTGGTACCATCCCTGGGCCATGCTCATCTTTGCCGGTGAAGCGCTCTTTGTCGCCTGGTGGCTCCGCACCAAATCCCGGGATATCATCACCCCCGCCATCATCTACTGGCTCTTCCTGGGGGGGCCGATGGTCTACTGCTCTTACCACTATCTTCTGGGGATGCCGGTTCAGACCACCATCCTCGTCGTGCTCAAGCAGGCCGTCAACGGGGTGATGAACGCCCTGGCGGCAACCATTGTAGTCCAGTTTCTCCGGCTTGTTTCCCGGGGCTCCGATGAGCTCCTTTCCCTCCGGCAGCTCTTTGCCACGACGATCATGGCCTTTGTCCTCTTCCCGGCGCTGATCTATCTGGGAATAGAGACCCGGGGCCGTCTGCGGGAAGGAGAGCATGAGCTTGTCACCGAGATGGTGAGGACGGCGGATCATTCTCGGGAAGCGGTCCGGAGTTGGCTGGACAATCATTACCGGAATGTCATCACCCTGGCGGAGCTGGCGGGAGATCCCGCCACCACCCCCACCGAGCTCCTGCAACAGCGGACTGACGCCATCAAGGCCGGCTCCCACGATTTTATCCGTCTGGGGCTTCTGGACCGCGACGCTATCTCCCTGGTGGTCTCTCCCTCAGGGAAAAGCACAGAGGCGTATCGTGGCATCAACATGTCGGATCGACCCTTTATCCGGGTGGTGCGTGATACCGGAAAACCGACGGTTACCGATCTGGTGATGGGGCGCCTGGGAGCACCGGCCCTGATCCTCCCCATGGCAGCCCCCATCATGGTCAACGGCGATCTCAAGGGCTTCGCCACCGGGGCGCTGGACCCCACCGTCCTCCGGGCCCCGCTGATGACCTTCATCAACTCGGACGCGCTGAAGGTCTTCCTGGTGGACCGTTCCCATCGGGTTATTGTCTCCTCCCGGCCGGAAGTCAAAACCATGGAGCCGTATCGGCGCCCCGGGGGGACGCCACATCCTCTGACCCAGGGGGTCTCCCAATGGGTTCCCCGTCCGGACCAGTCACAGAGTCTCATTCAGCGCTGGAGCTCCTCCTCCTATGTGAAGGAACTTCCTCTGGGTCCTGATCTCCCCTGGACCGTCATCGTCGAGGCTTCCCCCGCACCGATGCTATACCAACTGTCGCGGGCCTCCACCACCAGTCTTTCCCTCTTGTTCATCCTGATGGTCGTCACGGTGGGGTTCTCCCGGCTGGTGAGTGGCCGACTCATCCGGCCGTTACTTCAGCTTCAGGAGGTGGGGATGGATCTGCCGCGGCAATCGGCTCGGAAGACGGTCATAGCGTGGCCGGAAAGCGGGATCAGCGAGATCAGCGGGCTCATCGCCAATTTCCGGGAGATGGCCGCGGAGATGGCCCGGTACGTCCAGGAGTTGCGTGATCTCAATGAGACTCTGGAGGAGCGGGTGGCCCGACGAACCGCTTCCCTGGAGGAAAAGAGCGCCCTCCTGACGGCGCTGCTGGCTTCCATGCCTGACTTGGTCTTTTTCAAGGATCGCCAGGGGAGGTACCTGGGAACGAACACCAACCTGGCGCAGGTGTCCGGCCGGACCCAGGAGGAGATGGTGGGGGCCACCGATAACGATTTTTTTGTTCCGGAGGTGGCACAGCTGTTCCGGGAGAACGATGGCATTGTCCTGGAAACAGGGACGATCCGGACGTTCCTGGAATCGGTCACGTGGCTCGATGGTCGCACGCTTCAGGCGGAAACCGTCAAGGCGCCCCTCACCCTGGCGACGGGGGAGATCATCGGCCTGGTGGGGATCTCTCGAGACATCACCCAGCGTCTCCGCCACGAAGAGGAGTTGATGCAGGCCCGTATCGCCGCCGAGGCGGTAAACCGGGCCAAGAGCATGTTTCTGGCCACCATGAGTCATGAGCTCCGGACCCCCTTGAACACCATTCTCGGCCACTCGGAGATGCTGCTGGAAGGAATCCTGGGGGGGGTCACCGAGGAGCAGCGTCGCTCTCTGACCACCATCGAGGAAAGCGGCCGGCATCTCCTGGCGATCATCACCGATATCCTCGATCTGACCCAGATCGAGGCCGACCGGATGGAACTGGCCATCGCCCCGGTCTCGGTGGAGGAGATCTGTCGGTCATGTCTCCTCTTTGTCAGGGAACGGACACAGGGGATGCGGATCACCGGCACCCTTACCCTGCGGCAGGCGCCGGAGATGATCCGGACCGATCCTCGCCGGCTGAAGCAGATCCTGATCAACCTCCTGGGAAATGCCGTCAAGTTTACCCCCGCAGGGGGGAGCGTCGGGCTGGAGGTGGTGGGAGATGAGCCCGGGCAACTGGTGGGGATCACCGTCTGGGACACGGGGATCGGCATTGCCCTCGCAGACCAGGAAAAACTCTTTCGACCCTTTGTCCAGGTGGATAACCGGCTCGCACGCCAGTACGAGGGGAGCGGCCTTGGCCTGGCGCTGGTCGCCCGGATGACGGAACTCCTTGGGGGTAAGGTGGCGGTGGAGAGCGAGCTTGGTAAGGGGAGCCGGTTTACCGTGACGCTCCCCTGGGACGCACCCGATGCCGGTTCCCCTGCTGAAACGGACCAGGACTCCCCATGCTCAACCTCTTTTTTCCCATGACCAGTACCTTTTTTTTCCTCACTCTGAGCTGCCTGCTCCTCCTGTGGGCAGTTTCGGGAGTCATAGCCCGGCGTCGGAATCGCCTTGCCGTCATGCCGGCGGCCCGGGGGACCCTCATGGAAATCATGGCCGACGGCGTTCTCGTGGTGAACGTGGCAGGGGAGATCGTTCATGCGAATCCGGCGGCCCGGCGGATGTTGGAACTCCCTGTCGGGACTCCGGGGGGATCGGCGCTGCAGGTCATCCCCTTCTGGTCGGAGCTCAGGGACTCCCTTGCCGATGATGCCAGGACCATGGCCGGTTCTGCCGGCGAAACATTGCTGGTCACCATCACCCGGCTCCGTAACGGCGACCCCCAACCCCGGGGCACCCTGCTCCAGTTGCGGGATATCTCCCGGGAAGAGCGACTCTCTCGTGAACTCCGGGAAACAGAGGAGCGGTTGGCAGCGGCCAGGGTGCAACAAGAGTCCGCCCTCTGCCTGGAACTGAGCCACCGGAAGCAGCAGGAAGAGGAGCTGAGCCGTGTCCGGGACGAAGCCCAGGTGGCCAACCGGGTCAAGAGCATGTTCCTTGCCGTCATGAGTCACGAACTCCGGACCCCACTGAATACCATTCTCGGCCTCTCGGAGATGCTGCAGGAAGGAATCATGGGGGGGATCACCGGGGAACAGCGGAACTCTCTTGCCACCATTCAGGAGAGCGGTCGGCATCTTCTCACGGTGGTCAACGAAATTCTCGATCTGACCCAGATCGAGGCCGACCGGATGGAGCTGGTGATCGTCCCGGTCCCGGTAGATGGGCTCTGTCAATCATGTCTCCTCTTCGCCCGGAAAAAAGCTCAGAGGAAGCGAATTACGGTCTCATTGACTCTGCTGCAGGTGCCGCCGCTGATGCAGACCGACCAGCGCCGGCTGAAGCAGATTCTGCTCAACCTCCTGGGAAATGCCGTCAAGTTTACTCCGGAAGGGAAGAGTATCGGCTTGGAGGTGGTGGGGGATGCGGCGCTGCGGCAGGTCCGGTTCACCGTCTGGGACACCGGGATCGGCATCGAACCGGGCGATCGGGAAAAGCTCTTTCATCCCTTTGTTCAGGTGGACAGCCGGCTTTCCCGTCAGTACGAGGGGACCGGCCTTGGGCTGGCCCTGGTGGCCCGTCTGGTGGGACTCATGGGGGGGGAGGTGGCGGTGGAGAGCGAACCGGGGGAGGGGAGCCGGTTTACCGTGACGCTCCCCTGGGGAGAGGAGTCATGATGAAGACGGCACCCCCGCAACCGGCGAGGCCGCCGGGATACCGGACCCTCCCCCTGATGGTGCTGGGTTTCTGCCTTATTGCCACCTGGCTGGTCTGGAACCAGTCGCGGCGGCGGGATGAAATGGCGCTGTGGGGTGAGTTCAATTTCATGGCGAACAAGAGTCTGTCCGCCATGGAGAACCATCTCAATGCCGACATTCAGGTGCTGCGTGGCGTGGCCGCCCTCTTTGCCACCAGCCGTCATGTCGACCGTCATGAATTCCACGAGTATCTGGTTGCTCTGGAAATGGAGGAGCTTTATCCCGGCATCCTGGGAATAGGTTATTCCCAGGTGATTCCCGGTGGTGAAAAGGAGCGCCATCTGGCACGGATCAGGGGGGAGGGGTTTCCTGACTACGCCATCCACCCCCCGGGGGGGCGTGAGCTCTTCACGTCGGTCATCTACCTGGAGCCGTTCAGCGGCCGTAATCTCCGCTCCTTCGGTTACGACATGTATTCCGAACCGGTACTCCGGGCCGCCATGGTACAAGCCCGTGACGAAGGGGAGCCCGCCCTCTCCGGCAAGGTGATACTGGCAGAGGAGAGCGGGATTGATGCCCAGGTCGGTTTTGTCCTCTATGTCCCGGTCTATGGGGAAGGGACTCCCCACAGTAATGTGGTGGAGCGGCGGGCCAACCTCATCGGCTGGGCCTTCTCCCCCCTCAGGGTGAAGGAGATGATGCTGACACTGTTCAGTCATCACTCCTGGGAGATGGGGCGTCTGCTGGATGTCCATGTCTACGACGGCGAGGCCATCAATCCGGCGACCCTCATGTACGCCACTAAGGAGGAATTGCCGAGGCCGCTCTTTGAGACGGATCGGAAGCTGAAGGTTGCCGGGCATGTCTGGACGGTTCGGATGCACTCTCTCCCCCTCTTTGATTCCCGCATGGGTTCGGAAAGAGGGCCGATCATCCGGGCGATCGGCTGCGGGATGAGCCTGCTGCTGGCCCTGTTGACCTGGATTCTGGTGAGGAGCCGGGAAAAGATCGCTCTCTCCCTCTGGGAGACCGACCAGGCAAACCGGGGGGTGGCGTTGAGTGAGGAGCGGTTCCGCAGCTTTTACGAACTGGGGTTGATCGGCATGGCCATAACCTCCCCCGATATGGAATGGGTGCAGTGCAACGACCGTCTCTGCCGGATGCTGGGCTATTCCCGGGAGGAGCTTCTCCTGAAAAGCGAGGTGGAGCTGACCCATCCCGAAGAGCTGGAACTCCAGGAGCTCCAGTCCCGTCGGGTACTGGCCGGCGAGATCGACGGGTATAATCTGGAAAAAAGATTCATCAGGAAGGATGGCGGGATTATCCATACCAATCTCTCGGTGAAATGTCTGCGCCGCCCCAACGGTTCGGTTCAGCAATTTATTGTGCTCATTGACGACATTACCCAACGGAAGGAGATGGAGACGCAGCTGCGGGACTATTCGGAAAACCTGGAACTCCTGGTTTTCCAGCGAACCGACGCACTGGAACAGGCCAACCGGGAACTGGAGCTGCGCCGGAATCAGGCCGAATCGGCCAATCGGGCCAAGAGCATGTTCCTGGCCGTCATGAGCCATGAGCTCCGGACTCCCCTCAATGCCATTCTTGGGCTCTCGGAAATGCTGCGGGAAGGGATACTGGGGAGTATGGAGCCGGGACAGCAGAAGGCTCTGGCCACCATCGAGGAGAGCGGTCGGCATCTTTTTGCGGTGATCACCGATGTCCTGGACCTCTCCAAGATCGAGGCTGACCGGATGGAGCTGGATCTCGCCACGGGAGCGCTGGAGGAGCTCTGCCGGGGCGCCCTTTGTTTCGTCAGGGAACCGGCTCTGAAGAAAAAGATCGCTCTCACGTACAGCATGCAGCTGGCGCCGGAGATGCTGCATACCGACCTGCGCCGGCTGAAGCAGATTCTGGTCAATCTCCTGAGTAATGCCGTCAAGTTCACTCCGGAAGAGGGGAGTGTGGGACTGGAGGTGGTGGGGGATGAGCCCCGGGGGGTGATCCGGTTTATTGTCCGGGATACGGGGATCGGGATTGCCCCCGACGACCGGCAAAGGCTCTTTCACCCCTTCGTGCAGGTTGACAGCAGTCTGGCGCGCCGATTCGAGGGGACCGGGCTCGGTCTGGCCCTGGTGGCACGCCTCACCGAACTCCTGGGGGGAGAGGTCTTGGTGGAGAGTGAGTTGGGAAGCGGCAGCCGGTTCATCATCGTGCTGCCGTGGCAGGGGAATGGCGCAGAAGAGCTGTCGTCCCCTTCTCCCCGGGAAACACCCTCTCCCGAACCGGTGGGGAGTTTGGGCGATGCGCCGCTTATCCTGCTGGTGGAGGACAGTCGTGCCTCACGGGAGATGCTGCAGGAGTATCTTCTGGCCCAGGGGTGCCGGACAGAGACGGCTCTCACCGGTGTCGAGGCGGTTACCCTGGCCGGTGAGCTGCGTCTCGACATGATTCTCATGGATATTCAGATGCCGGAGATGGACGGTCTGACGGCCATCGCCGGCATCAGGGACCTTCCGCCGCCGAGCAATACGGTGCCGATTATTGCCGTCACCGCCCTGGCCATGCCGGGGGACAAGGAGCGTTGTCTGGAGGCAGGAGCCGACGAGTACCTGGGGAAACCGTTCGCTCTGCGGGAGTTGAAGAGCATGATTGTCGATCTGTTGGAGAGGGTGAAAAATAAAAGTGAATTGTGAAACGTGAATGGTGAACAGTGCACAAGGTTGAAGGAGAGCTGTTGGGGGCGCTGACCCACGGTGGAGGAGCGAGATGACCTATTCAGTGGAGTACAACGAACCGGCGTCCGTCCTGGTGGTGGACGACTCGCCGGATAATCTGTCGCTCATGAGCGGTCTGCTCAAGGATGAATACCGGGTGAAAGTGGCCAATAACGGTGGCCGGGCCCTGAAGATCGCCCACTCCGACAGGCCCCCCGACCTGATCCTGCTGGATGTCATGATGCCCGGCATGGACGGCTATGAGCTCTGCCGACAGCTCAAGGCCGACAGCAGGAGTCAGGATATCCCCATCATTTTCCTCACCGCCCGGAGCGAAGCGGCGGATGAGCAGCTGGGGTTGGAGTTGGGGGCCGTTGATTACATCACCAAACCGATCAGCCCCCCCATCGTCATGGCCCGGGTGAGAAATCATCTCCGGCTGAAGTCCATGGCCGATTTTCTCCGGGACAAAAACGAGTTTCTCAAGCAGGAGGTGAAACGGCGTACCCGAGAGATCATGACCATTCAGGAGGTTACCATTCTCGCCCTGGCGTCTCTGGCAGAAACGCGGGATCTCACCACCGGCTACCATCTCCGGCGAACTCAGCTCTATGTGAGGGCATTGGCGATAAAGCTCCGGACTCACCCCCGTTTCCGTGACTTCCTCACGGAAGAGAACATCAATATGCTCTACAAGTCGGCGCCGCTCCATGACATCGGCAAGGTGGGGATTCCCGACCGGATACTCTTGAAGCCCGGCCCCCTGGCCCCCGACGAGGTGGAAATCATGAGGACGCATACGATTCTCGGGCGAAACGCCATCGAACATGCTGAAAAAACGGTGGGGGCCAACCTGGAGTTTCTCCGGATAGCCAAGGAGATAGTCCTCTTCCATCAGGAGAAATGGGACGGGACCGGTTATCCTGAGGCCTTGTCCGGCGACGATATTCCCGTTTCCGCGCGGTTGATGGCTGTGGCCGATGTCTATGACGCCCTCACCAATCGTCGCTCCTACAAGGAGGCGCTTTCCCACGAAGAGGCGGTGGTCATCATCATGGAAGGGAAGGGGTCACACTTTGACCCGGACATGGTGGAGGCCTTCAGTATCATTAACGAGGAATTTCGGCGGATTGCCCGAAAATTTAGTGATCTTGAGGAGGGGGGGAACCAGATCCCGCCGGAGGTCGATTTCCTCCCCTTGCTGTAGCGTGTTTCGAGCCTTGTTCTGGAATTATGGAGAGGAGTGTGGTACGTTGTCGCGGGGTTGCTGCGGCTCACGTACGGTTATGTCAAAAGGGGAGAGTCATGACTGGGGGGGCACCGGTGGCTGGATGGGAGAAGATCGTCGGGGAGATGCTCTGCGAGAGGGGAGATTACGTCCATCTTCTTGACGCCAACGGAGTCATTCTCCATACCTCCTCCGGCGTGATCCGGAGCATGGGGTATGCCCCCCATGAATTCAGCGGGAAGGACGGCTTCGCCTCGGTTCATCCTGACGACCTGGCCGAGGCCCAAAGCCGGTTTCACCGGTTCCTGGAAACAGGGGCCGGGGCGGAGCAGGTGGAATACCGGTTCCGGAGCGCGGGGGGAGAGTACCGCTGGCTGGAGGTTCTGAGGAAAAACTATCTGGACAACCCGGCAGTGGGGGGGGTGGTGGCGGTCTGTCGCGATATCACCCAGCGGAAGCAGAGTGAAGAGGCCCTGGCCTGTCGCTCCCGGGAACTGGCCGACGCCAACGAGCTGCTGGAGCAGGCGCTCCGGGTGAAGGATGAATTTCTCACCAGTACGAGTCACGAACTCCGGGCCCCCCTCACCGTCATCATCGGTCAGTCGGAAATACTGCGGGACGAGATCCACGGGAAATTGAACGAGAAGCAGCTGAAGGCGGTGCGGAGCGTGGAGAGCGGCGGCCGTCACCTGCTGTCACTGATCAACGACATTCTCGATCTTTCCAGAATCGAAGCAGCCATGCTGGAGCTCTACCCCGAGACGGTAAACGTGGAAATGCTCTGTGCCTCCTGCCTTATGTTCGTGAAACAGGAGGCTCACGGCAAAGAGGTGAGTGTCGGCTTGACCCTTGATCCGTTGGTCTCCTCATTCCAGGGAGATCCCCGGCGCGTCAGGCAGATTCTGGTCAACCTGCTGGTGAACGCCGTCAAGTTTACCCCCCAGGGGGGGGAGGTGGGGCTTGAGGTGACCGGTGACCGGGAGCGGCGCCGGATCTGCTTCACCGTCCGGGATACCGGGGTCGGGGTTGCCGACGATGACCTGGAGCGACTTTTCATCCCTTTCGTTCAGCTGGACAGCCGGCTGAACCGTGGGCATGAAGGGTCCGGCCTGGGGCTGGCCCTGGTAAAACAGCTGAGCCGACTCCACGGGGGGACCGTTACCGTGACCAGTCGGGTGGGAATGGGGAGCCGATTCACCGTGACCCTCCCCTGGGAGGAGGTGGATAGCGGGAGCGGTTCCCCTCCCCGTTTCCCTCCGGCCATCCCCGAACCGGGCCCCCTTGCCCCGTTTCCCCATGCGCCGCTCATCCTCGTGGTGGATGACTCCTCGGCCACCGTGGAGATGATGCAGGGGTATCTTCGCAACCGTGATTACCGGGTCATCGGCGCCACCAGCGGTGCTGCAGCCTTGGCCGCAGTCCGCAGCGATTCTCCCGCGCTGGTCCTCATGGATATCCAGATGCCGGGGATGGACGGACTGGAGGCCATCCGTCAAATCAGGGCTCTCCCCCCTCCGGAGGGAGAGGTCCCCATTATTGCCCTGACGGCCCTGGCCATGCGGGGAGACCGGGAACGGTGCCTGGAGGCCGGGGCCGATGACTACCTGAGTAAACCGGTGAGCATGAAGAACCTCAATGACCAGATACGCACCCTGCTGAAGAATGCGGGAGAAAGGAACAGCCGTGACTGAGAGTACCGCCACCATCCTGATCGTCGACGATCTCCCTGCTGCCAGGGAAACCTTAAAAATGCTCCTCTCCACCGGGTCGTATCGCATCGTCGAGGCGGCCTGCGGCGCCGAGGCCATCCGTATGGCACGGGACATCCAGCCGGACCTGATCCTCCTGGATGTGATGATGCCGGAGATGGACGGGTATGAAGTCTGCCGCCGTCTCCGGGAGGATGAGCTCCTGGCGGAGGTGCCGATCATCATGGTCACCGCCTTGGAAGATCGTTCCTCCCGGCTCCGGGGGCTGGATGCGGGGGCGGACGATTTCATCTCCAAACCCTATGACACGGCGGAACTTCGGTCACGGGTCCGGTCGGTTACCCGACTGAACCGGTACCGGCGGCTCAATGCCCAGCGAGAGCGGTTCGAGTGGGTGGTGGCTCATACGGATGTGGGGTATCTGATTACAGCCCCCGATGACACCATCCGTTACGCCAACGCCCGGGCCCGCCATCTCCTGGAGCTCCCTCCCGGTGAGGAAAAGTTGGAGCCCCTCCGTTTCCTGGAGACGGCGCAACGCCGGTATCGCTGCGAGCCGGAAGCGGCCTGGCGCGACTGGCCCGCAGCCGGGGAGCGTGAGGCGTCGGTCACTCCCCTGCTCATTCGGGCGGAGAGTCCTGTGGCCCCCTCCTGTTGGCTTCAGGTGGACTCCTTCGAACATCTCTTCGGGGAGAGCCATGGCCGGCTCATCCGCCTGCAGGATGTCACCGACTCCCTGGTGGCCCAACGGGGGAACTGGACCTTTCAGACCATGATCTCCCATAAACTCCGGACCCCGCTCAACGGCCTCCTGAGCTGTCTGGAGATGATCAACAACGATATTAAGCGGATCCCGCCGGACCTGCGCGACCTGGTGGAGATGTCCGTGACAAGTGTCCACCGGTTGCACCGGGACATCCTGGAGGTCTTGAGGCTTTCCGACCGGAAGGCCCACCGGGATGGAGAGCGGTTCCGCCTGGACCACCTCACGGAGCTGGTGGGGCGTCTCAGCGCCGAACTGCTGCCGCTCCCTGCCACTATTGCCGGTCCGGGTTTCTCTGCCGGTAGAACGTTGAACCTGGCGGCCGCCTCCCTGGAAACCATCCTCACCGAGCTCTTTCACAACGCCCTGAAGTTCCACCCCCGGAAAAACCCGCAGGTAAGGATCGTGATAACCCCCCTGGGGAGCGACCGGATCATCCTCACCGTGGGGGACGACGGGATCACCCTCACCCCCACCCAACTGGACCGGGCCTGGGTTCCCTATTTTCAGGGGGAGAAATATTTCACCGGTGAGGTCCCCGGCATGGGGCTGGGGCTCTCTCTGGTGGCGTCGCTGGTCCTGGAGGTGGGGGGGAGCTGCCGTCTGTCTAACCGGGATGAGGGACCGGGAGTTGTGGCGCATCTGACGTTACCGCTGTCTGAAGATGTCTGGAAAGAGAGCGAGTGGGAAAGCCTTCTCCGGGTATGAACAATCCCCCCGGGGCGAGGCGTCTCTTGACTGCGGAAGATGAGAATACAAGGAGAGTGGTATGAACACACAGATGAAAACGATTCTGATTATCGAGGATGATCGGGATCTGGCGGATATGGTGGCTTCATACCTGACTGCGGAAGGGGGCTATCTGTCTCTCATCTGCGAAGACGGCGAATCGGGGCTGGAGACGGCTTTCCGTTCCCTGCCGGATCTGGTTCTGCTTGATCTGCGGCTTCCCGGAATGAAAGGGACGGAGTTTTGTCGCCGGCTCCGGAAAAACCCCCAGACCGAGGCCATGCCGGTCATCATGCTTTCGGCCTGTACGGAAGAAATCGACCGGATCGTCAGTCTTGAGGTGGGGGCGGATGACTACGTCACCAAACCGTTTTCGCCCCGGGAATTGCTGCTGAGGATTCAGGCCATACTCCGGAGGGTTCCCTCCCAGGGAAAGGTACGGACGTTTGCCATCGGTCAGATCGTGATCGACCGGGAACAGTATTCCGTGAAGGTTGACGGCGTGAATATCTCCCTGTCGCTTACCGAATTCCGTTTGCTGGCGACCCTGGCGGAACATGCCGGTCGGGTTTTGAATCGTAAGGAGCTCATGGAGATGGTCCGCCATGACACCATCGCCGCCACCACGCGCGCCATTGATGTTCATGTCACCCGGCTGCGCGCCAAACTCGGGGAGGCGGGAGGGCAGATCAGAACCGTCAGCGGTATTGGGTACACGATGGATACGGAGCCCGGCGTCTATCCTGTCACGGCATGACCGCGGCGAAGCCGGGCGGTGCAGACCGGAATTGCGCATTGTAGGCAGTGCCGGAGGAGTTTCCCATGTCTCATGCCGTTCCCACTGTTCTCATCGTGGATGACATTCCCTCAGCTCGCAAGACCTTGGAAATGTTGCTCAAAACTGAAGGATACCGTCTGGAGTTCGCCGCCTCCGGGGCCGAGGCCCTGGCCTGCGCTCCCCGGATCAAGCCGGATCTGATCTTGCTGGATATCATGATGCCGGAGATGGACGGGTATGAGGTCTGCCGTCGCATCCGGAGCATGCCGGAGATCTCCGACGTCCCCATCATCATGGTCACGGCCCTGGACGATCGTGCCTCGCGTCTCAGGGGGTTGGATCTGGGAGCCGACGATTTTATCTCCAAACCCATCGACTGGGCGGAACTGCGGGCTCGGACCCGGACCATCATCCGGCTCAACCGGCACCGCACCCTCTCTGCCGAGCGCCGGCGTTACGAACTCCTCATCCGGCTCTCTCCCGACGGCATCGTCATGACGGACATTATGGGAAAGTTGACTCTTGCCAATGATGCGGCGGAGGCACTCCTGATCCCGGCGGGGAATCATCTCCTCTGCGGCGCCAGGCTTCAAGAGTTTTTGCTGGAAACGGAGCGGGACCGGTTTTCCGATTCCTTTGTCCGGGTGATCTCCGGTCAGCTCCCCGTGGAGCGGCTGGAAACCTGGTTGCAGAGAGAGGGGGATGCCGCGCCGGTGGCGGTGGAGATCTCCCTGGGACGTCTTGACTGGGAAGGGAACCCTGCGCTGCAGTGTCTCATCCGGGAGATCACCGGGCGCAAAGAGGCGGAGCTGGAACGGGACCGTCTCTTCCAGGATTTGACCAAGGCCTATGACGTCATCATCGAAACCCTGGCGCTGGCCCTGGAGCTGCGGGATAATGACATGGGAGGGCATGGCCGACGGGTGGCGGAGATGTCCGTGAGGGTGGCCCGGGCCATGGGGGTGAGCGAGGAGGAGCTTACCCATATCAGGCGGGGAGCTTTTCTGCACGATATCGGTAAGATCGCCATCCCGGACACCATCCTCCATAAACCGGGCCCCCTTTCCGCCGAGGAGTGGATGATCATGCGCCGCCACCCCGGTGTGGCCTGCGAACTTCTCTCCCAGATCGGTTTTCTCCGTCCGGCTGTCGCCATCCCCTGCTGCCATCATGAAAAGTGGGACGGCAGCGGTTACCCCCTTGGACTCAGCGGTGAGGATATCCCGCTCGCCGCGAGAATTTTTTCCGTTGTGGATGTCTGGGACGCGCTCAGTTCGGAGCGGGTCTACGAAGGGGCATGGTTGGAGAAAGAGGTGATCGCCTACTGCCGCACTCATTCCGGGAGTCATTTTGACCCCCAGGTGGTGACGGTCTTCCTGAAGGTCCTGGGAGAGGAAGCGTCTCCCGCGACTTCCTGACGATTGTGCACAAGGAGGTTTTCCATGGACAAGTTTCAACCGCGCAAGGTCTACGTCGCCGCGTCATGGATGCTGCCGGTGGGTCGTTACACCGGCAGGGATAAGGAAAAACTGTCGTTTCTGGAACTGGCGGAACGGGCGGGAGAGATCTTCTCCGGTAGCCCGGTGCGGCGCCAGGAGATCGAATCGGTGGTGGTGGGGAGCCAGAACCCCTTTGCCTTCTCCGGTCTGGACAATGTGGCGGCCAAGATCGCCGGGAGGCTGGGGATCTCCGGGGCCTCGTCGGTGCTCCTGGACACCGCCTCGTCGTCGGGGGCCACCGCCTTTGAAGATGCCTACCTGAAGGTCGCTTCCGGGGCCTGTGATCATGTTCTGGCCATGGGTATCCAGAAAATGAGCGATGCGGATACGGCCGACGCCACCCGTATTGTGGCCGGGGTCATCGATCGGGACGAGGCGGAGTTCGGCCTCTCCATGCCTGCCTGCGGCGCACTGGTGGCCGGGGCGCTCATGAGGCGGCTCCGGCTTTCCCTGGATGAGTGGACCGCCTTTTCCGCCTCGCTGACCCAGCGGGCCCAGCGGTTCGCGGCGCGTAATCCCGACGCCCACCTGAAGCAGGAGATACCGCTGGCCTCCTATTACCGCCAGATTGTCAGCGGCAAGAATTACCGCTACTGGTGGCCCCTGCGCTATCATGATTTCTGCCCCATGTCCGACGGCGCGGCGGCGGTCATCCTCACCTCCAGGCCTCAGGACATCCTGGTGGCCGGGGTGGGGAGCGCCACAGACATTCCCACCATTGCCGATCGGAACTATTTTCACTCTTTTCCCGCCACGGTGAACGCCGCGGCCCGGGCCTACGGCATGGCCGGGATCAGGGAGATCCGGACCCTGGCCGGCGGGCTTCATGTGAACATGCACGACCCTTTCAACGGTTTCGGCCCCATCAATATGGTGGACCTGGGAGTTCTCTCCCCCCGGCATCTGCTGGACGGGTTGCTGCGGGACGACCTTACCGGCGAGCATGGCGCCTTTCCCACCAACCTCACCGGCGGGCTCAAGGGGCGGGGGCACCCGCTGGGGGCCACGGGGATGATCCAGGTGGTGGAGAACCATCGACTCATCCGGGAGAAGGGGTTCAAGGCCGGGCTCTCCCACTCCATCGGCGGCCCCATCAACAACAACGTGGTGATTCTCCTGGAAGAGGCGGAGCACTATCGGAATCGCCCCCACGAGCGGTACAAGCCATGGGGGCTCCCGCCGCTGGGACGGATCAAGCCCAAGGAGGTCACCGTGGAGGCGCTGCTGGCGTCGGGACCGGTGGACGGCTCCTACGTGACCGGTACCACCCAATTTCATCACCGTGACGGCTCCCCCCAGTTATCCATCCTCATCGTGGCCTGCAAGGTTGCCGGCGAGCAGTACCGGTTTCTCTTCGGTGTCAGTGGCGAGCATTACAGTGTGCTTGCCGGGCTGAACCCGGGAGATCGGGTCCATATCGAGCGGCAGGAGGGGGAAATCCTCGTCAATCGCGTGCCGGTGCGGCGCTTCTACGAGAGGACCATCCAGGGGCTCATGGAGAAGGGTGGGGCCGGGTGGAAGAAGCTGACCGGGAAGGGGCAGAGTGCATGAAGAGTGCAGGCTGAAGGCTGAAGGCTGAAGGTAACACCTGTCTTCACCCTTCAGCCTTCACTCTCTTCACTTTCCTCACTCTTCACTCTTCTCTCTCTTCATTCTCTTCATTCTCCTCACTTTCCTCACTTTCCTCACTTTCCTCACTCTTCAGCCTGTTTTTTTCAGCAGGGCGGAGCCTTGGCGCCGTTGGCTGAACTCCGCCCAGGACAGCTCTTCCACTGAGGACAGAGGATTTATTCTAAAAAAAGCATTTATCCATGAAGGACACGAAGTTTCACTAAGAAAATCGGACTGTTAAGCCATTAAGACGGTTAACCGGACAGGTTAAAGGCTTTTTCTGGGTACCAGTTCGATTACCTTGGATTTTCTTCGTGGACTTCGTGAATGAGAGCCGTTTTTGGGCTGATTTGTCCCGTGTGAGATTGTCTTTGAATTCTCTTGATTGGCGGAAATATTCTTACTGTATTCCGAGGAATACTGTTATGGTCGCATTTCCATGAAAAATAGCCAAAATGGATAAAAAGCGCCGTAGAACTGGGGAAGTAGCTGTTTGAGCCCGGAGAAGAACAATGGGAAACGATATCAGTGAGAATCGGTTGGAGGTGGGAGAGATGCCGCATGGGAGTTCTCACCTGCGCCGCCGTGCTGAAGAACTGCCGGCAACGGAAACGACTGCCGAGCAACTCCCCCGAACCGGGAAAGAGGCGCTGCGGCTTCTCCACGAACTGCAGGTCCATCAGCTCGAACTGGAGATGCAGAATGTCGAGCTTCGCCGGATCAGGGACGAGGTGGAGACGGCCCTGGAAAAGTATGCCGATCTCTTCGATTTTGCGCCGGTGGGCTATTTTACCCTGGATAGCGGTGGAATCATCCGGAGTGTCAACTTCACCGGCGCCGCCTACCTGGGGGGGGAGCGCTCCCGACTCATCGGCCGCCGTTTCGGACTCTACGTCGCCGAAGAGTCCCGGCGCCACTTTACTGGATTTCTGGGGGAGATCTTTGCCGGCAAGGAGAAAAAGTCCGGTGTGGTATCGCTCAAGCGGGAGGAGAATGCTCCGTTTTTCATACAGATGGAGGCCGTTGTCTTCGGCGCGGGAGAGGAGTGTCGTGTTGCGGTTCTGGATATCACCGAGCGCAAGCTGGCGCAAGAGGCGCTGCGTCAGAAAGAGGAGCGGCTGACTCTGGCCCTGGATGCCGCGCAGATGGCGACTTGGGACTGGCATGTCCCCAGCGGCGCGGTAGTCTGGAACGAAAAGCATTACCAGATGATGGGGTATGAGCCGGGGGAGGTGAAACCGACCTATGAGGCTTGGATAAACAGAGTCCACCACGACGACAGGGATGCGGTTCAAGCCGTGATACGGCGGCACATGGCCCTGCGACAAGCGTACACCACGGATTTTCGTACTCTTTGGTCCGACGGTACGATCCGCTGGCTGGAAGCCCGGGGCAATTTCGAATACGACGCCGACGGTCGGCCCTTCCATTGTTACGGGGTAATTGTCGACACCACCGAACAGAAACTGGTCGAGCAGGAGCTCCACCGGGCTCACAATGAACTGGAAGTGAGGGTGGATGAACGGACCGAGGAGTTGCGAAAGGCTATCCGGCAACTCACCCATGAAGTTGAGGAGCGGAAGGAAGCAGAGGACTCTCTGCGAGAGGCGTACGCGGAGATAACCCGGTTGAAGGACCGGCTCCAGGCGGAAAACATCTACCTGCGCCACGAAGATGCCCAGCAGCATAATTTCGGCGACATAATCGGCCATAGCAGCGCCATCTCCCATGTCTTCCTCCTGGTCAAGCAGGTCGCCCCCATGAATGCCACGGTTCTGCTCCTGGGGGAGACCGGCGTGGGGAAGGGGGTGATCGCACGGGCCATTCACAGTCGCAGCGCTCGCAAGGAACGCCCCCTGATAACGGTCAACTGTGCGTCCCTGCCGGCCAACCTGGTGGAAAGCGAGCTCTTCGGGCGGGAACGGGGAGCATTCACCGGGGCCGGTGAACGGCAGATCGGCCGCTTCGAGCTGGCCGACGGCGGGACCATTTTTCTTGACGAAATCGGAGAGATGCCGTTGGAGCTGCAATCCAAGCTGCTCCGGGTCATCCAGGATGGCGAGTTCGAGCGCCTTGGCGGACCGCGCACCATCAAGGTGGATGTCCGGATCATCGCGGCCAGCAACCGGGTCATGGAGGAGGAGATCCGTAACGGCCGGTTTCGGAATGATCTCTTTTACCGGCTCAATGTGTTCCCTATCCTGCTCCCCCCTCTCCGGCAGCGTCCGGAAGACATCCCGCTACTCGTCACTCATTTCGTCGCCAAATTCAACAAGAAAATGGGAAAGAAAATTAGTAGTATTCCCAAAGATACCCTGAAGCTTTTGCAGCAGTACCACTGGCCAGGCAACGTCCGGGAGTTGGAAAGTGTTATCGAACGGGCGGTGATCACCAGCCGGGGAAACGTCCTGGAGGTCGTTGACCGGCTGGATACATACCGGAAGAGTTCGGTACCGGCTGAGCATGATATCAAGGCCCTGGCCGAACTGGAGCAGCACCATATTCTTCAGGTGCTCCAGCAGACCGGGTGGCGCATCGAGGGGAAAGGGGGGGCGGCGCTCATCCTGGGACTCAACCCCAGCACCCTGCGCGCCCGAATACGCAAATACGGTATCCTTCGGCATTAAAAGAGGATCACGTCTCACCACAGCTTGTCTCAACATGACCCGTCATATGGGAAAGTTCCGTCATATCCGACAGGAGCCCGTGGCGGGTACCCCTCCCGCATATCTGTGCATCGTTAACTTTACCCTTCTGAATTGACTACTTGCAACATTTTACTCCTCTGCTCATATGCGGTACGGCGCTTGCTTTACTCAACGGGAAGAGCTGACATCGGCACGATCCTGCGTATGGAACGGCTCATGGGGTGCGTATCCCCGATAGCCGCTCACAGGAGTAATATCATGAAAAGAATGACCGTGCCTGCTCTCCTGAAGGGCGCCATCCCGCCGGACGGCATCAACCGCAGAATCGTCCTCAACTCCCGCCCTCTGGGCGCACCCACCGCCGGTAACTTTCGCCTGGAAAAAGAGGCTATTCCCGTCCCGGCCGCCGGTCAGCTCCTCCTGCAGACCCTCTATCTTTCCCTCGATCCATATATGCGTGGCCGGATGAGCGGTTCACTTACCTGCGGCGTCCCGGTGGCGGTGGGAGAGGTGATGGTGGGGGGGACGGTTTCACGGGTGCCGGCTTCCAGGCATCCCGACTACCAGGGAGGGGAGCTGCTCCTCGGCTCCAGCGGGTGGCAGGAGTACGCCCTCTCCGATGGCGTCGGGGTTACCACGCTGGATGCCGGGATGTCACGCCCCTCTTTGGCCCTGGGAATTCTGGGGATGCCCGGTTTTACCGCCTACATGGGGCTGCTGGATATCGGCCGACCGAAAGAGGGGGAAACGGTGGTTGTGGCGGCAGCCAGTGGCGGGGTGGGTTCGGTGGTCGGCCAGATAGCCAAGCTGCTCAAGGTGGGGCGGGTGGTGGGAATTGCCGGCGGTCGGGATAAATGCCGCTTCGTTCGGGAAGAGCTCGGCTTTGATGCCTGTATTGACCGTCACAGCTCCGATTTCCTGCAACAATTGGCAGCGGCTTGCCCGAAGGGGATCGACGTCTACTTCGAGAGCGTCGGTGGTGCGGTTTTCGACGCCGTCCTCCCCTTGCTGAATGTCTCCGCCCGGATCCCGCTCTGCGGCCTGATCGCCCAGTATGATCAGACCGCCCTGCACCCCGGTTCGGACTGTCAGGGGCTTCTGGTCCGCACGCTTCTCACCCGCCGGATCACGATGCAGGGTTTCACCATTGAGAAAGATTACGGGGAGCGCCATGACGAGTTCTTCTCGCAGATGAGCTCCTGGCTGGCCCAAGGTGGAATCACGTATCGTGAAGACGTTGTGGATGGTCTGGAGAACGCACCCGAGGCGTTCATGGGGCTCCTGGAAGGGAAGAACTTCGGCAAACTGGTCGTACGTCTTGCTCAGCCGCCATATGTTGTGAATCTGTAGCATCTTGCGGAAGAGGTTCACGGATTTTCCGTCGACCCGCTGGGTCTGCCGAGATGTTTAATGATCGAATGAGAAGAGTTGCCGCCATATGGGGCGCCGTTCGTCACCGGCATGATTGTTGCGATATGTCAGGTCTGCAACAATTGCGACGGATAAGTTGCCGGGGATTTTTCGGTGACTGTCAGCTACCGAGAGGGGGAGACCAATGGAAGAAAAAAGAGAGAGTCCGACGAAACTACAGGCAAAGATTTTGGGCAGGGTGGAGCGTCTGCTGGGGAGAGAATGTTGCGTCAATCCGTTTCCTGAGGCATCGGCGCTCTGGACCGCCTTCCAGGAGGGGTGGCACCGGACCTTGGACAATCCCTTGTCCCATGAACTCCGCAGCCATGGGTCGCCACTGCAGAAAGTGTAGCGCACCTCTACCCATCGCCGGCAGAGAACATGAAGTTCGCCGTAAGAGCAGACCGCAGTTCCAACTAAACCCCGCAGGGGAAAAGAGGGACAGGAGATACATTATGAACAGCAGAGCCGAGTACCTCCGGAAACTGGAGGAAAAACTTGAAGAATGGAATGCCGAAATTGACCGGCTGGCCGCCAAGGGAGGCGACGTCACCGGGGAGGTAACGAGTCGGCTGGACTCTTTGAAGGCGAAGCAGGCGCAGGGGAGGGAGAAACTCCGGGAACTTCAGCAGTCCGGAGAGGGGGCCTGGGAAGATCTTAAATCGGGGGCAGAGTTCTCCTGGGCTGCCATGGGAGAGGCCATGAGTTCGGCCCGTTCCCGTTTCAAATAACCACGGCTGCTTTCCACCAGGGAGACGAAGAAAAACCGCTAAAACCGAAAAGCTCCTGTCCACGAAGGACACGAAGAAAGCGCAAGAACATCCCGGGATAGCAGTGGATTTCCTTCGTGAAACTTCGTGCTCTTCGTGGATGGATGTATCAGGCGGCGCTGATATCAGATGAAGGGAGTGTCATGGCAGTCAGAAAGAAAAAAACAGTTTTACCGGTAACCGCCACTCCGGGAGGACAGATCTCCGAACTCCGGAGCGATGCGACCCTGCTCAAGACGGGGGCGCTGCAGAGCGCCATTTTCAACAGCGCCAACTTCTCCAGCATCGCCACCGACGCCAAGGGGGTCATCCAGATCTTTAACGTGGGGGCGGAACGGATGCTGGGGTACACCGCCGCCGAGGTGATGAACAAGATCACCCCGGCTGACATCTCCGACCCCCAGGAAGTGATCGCCCGGGCCGAAGAGTTGAGCCAGGAACTGGGCACCCCCATCACCCCGGGGTTCGAGGCGCTGGTCTTCAAGGCCTCCCGGGGGGGCGAGGATATCTACGAGCTGACCTATATCCGGAAAGACGGGAGCCGCTTCCCGGCAGTGGTTTCGGTCACCGCCCTGCGGGATGGGCAGGAGGCCATCATCGGCTACCTCCTCATCGGCACCGACAACACCGCCCGGAAACAGATCGAGGCGGAGCAGAAGCAGCTGAGTCAGCGGTTGCGGGACCATCAATTCTATACCCGCTCCCTGTTCGAATCCAACATCGACGCCATTATGACCACCGATCCGTCGGGGATCATCACCGATGTGAACAAGCAGATGGAGGTTCTTACCGACTGCACCCGGGATGAGCTCATCGGCGCTCCCTTCAAGAACTACTTCACCGATCCGGAGCAGGCGGAGAAGAGTATCAAGCAGGTGTTACGGGAAAAGAAGGTCACCAACTACGAGCTTACCGCCCGGGCCAGGGACGGGAAGGAGACGGTGGTCTCCTTCAACGCCACCACCTTCTATGACCGGGACCGGAAGCTCCAGGGGGTGTTCGCCGCACCCCACTGTCACCCAGAAGGGGAGTATCGGCCAGATTCTCAAGGCCGGATGGTATCTGCTGGAGCTTATCAATGAAATTCTCGATCTGGCACTCATTGAGTCAGGCCGGTTGTCTCTGTCGTTGGAATCCACGTCGTTGAACAACATCATGCTGGAATGTCAGGCCATGATCGAACCGCAGGCGCGGAAAAGCGGCATCAGCATGAGTTTTCCCCAGATGGAGCAGACCTGCTTCGTCAATGCCGATCGAACCCGGGTGACGCAGGTTCTCATCAACCTGCTTTCCAACGCCATCAAACACAACCGCGCCCAGGGAGCCGTGCAGGTGACCTGCAACCCGCAGGGGAGTCAACGGATACGGATCAGCGTGCATGATACCGGTGAAGGATTGACTCCCGAACAGCGGCAACAGCTTTTTCAGCCGTTCAATCGTCTGGGGCGAGAGGCCGGCGCCGAGGAGGGGACCGGTATCGGTCTGGTGATGAGCAAGCGACTGGTGGAACTGATGGAGGGGGAGATCGGCGCGGAAAGCAGTCTGGGCGGGGGGAGCATGTTCTGGTTCGAGCTCAATCTGGCGGCGCCACCAGAGCAGACCATCGCCACCATCGCCACCATCGACCCGTCTGCGCCGCATCACGCGCAGCATCTTCATGATGTCGCGCCGCGGACCCTGCAGCAGGTGGAAGACAACCTGGCTAACTTGCAACTGGTGGAGCAGCCGATAGAGCGGCGTCCTGATCTTCGTCTGGTAAGTGCGACCGAATCAAGAAAGGTCTGGACGCGGGTTTTTTCCGGTATCTTACCAAGCCGATCAACGTGGTCGAGTTCATGGAAGCACTGGATGCGGCATTGGAGTTTGCTGAAACCGTTTCGGATAGAAAAGAGAGCGCAGGGGCCTTGTGATGGTGAGTCCTGAAGATATCCTTCATGCCCGCATTCTTATCGTGGATGATCTGGAAGCAAATGTGCTGCTGCTGGAACAGATGCTCCGTGATGCCGGATATCTCTGCATTACTTCCACCAGAGATCCCCGTGCCGTCTGCGCCCTGCATGGCGAGAACCACTACGATCTGATTCTGCTGGATCTCCGGATGCCGGGTATGGACGGCTTTCAGGTAATGGCAGGGCTGAAGGAGATCGAAAAGGACGGCTATCTGCCGGTGTTGGCCGTTACCGCCGAGCCGGCTCACACGTTGCGGGCGCTGCAAAGCGGCGCGAAAGATTTTGTCGGCAAACCGCTGGATCTGGCCGAGGTACTCATGCGGGTTCGTAACCTGCTGGAAGTGCGTCTGTTGCACGAGGCGGCCAATGATTACGGTAAGATGCTGGAATCCCTGGCGCTGAATGACCCGCTCACGGGGTTAGCCAACAGGCGACTTCTCACGGACAGGATGGCCATGGCCCTCGTTCATGCGCACCGGGACAAGAGCGCCATGGCCGTGCTGTTTCTGGATCTTGACGGCTTCAAGGGGATTAATGACACCCTGGGGCATGGCGTCGGGGATATTCTCCTGAAAATGGTTGCAGAGCGGCTGGAGGCCACGGTGCGTGAAGAGGATACCGTGGCGCGTTGTGGGGGGGACGAATTTATCCTGGCACTCTGGCACGTGAGCGGGACCGATTATGCGGCCATGGTGGCGTTGCGTGCCATTGAGGCGGTGTCGCAACCCTATCTGATCCAGGGGGTGAGCGTAAGCATAACCACCAGCGTGGGGATCAGTGTCTATCCCGACCATGGGGAGGACGGGGAAACACTGATGAAGAGCGCGGATTCGGCCCTGTACGAGGCCAAGCGCTCGGGGAAGAACGCCTATCGCATCGCGACCGGCAGAGAACTGCCGGGTGTGATGCTGGGTACGAAAGCGGAAACCTCCCCCGCCGGTACGCTCCTTTCTCTTCGGACAGAAGAGGGATCGGCACTGATTCATTCGGAGCTTCGATACCGCAGGCTCTTTGAGGCAGCCCAGGACGGCATTTTGATTCTTAATGCCGAAACCGGAGCGATCAGTGACGTCAACCCGTTTCTGATTGATATGCTGGGGTACTCACGGGAGGAGTTCCTGGGAAAGAGTCTCTGGGAGGTCGGCGCCTTCAAGGACATTAATGCCAGCAGGAGCTCCTTTTCGGCCTTACAGGAGCATGAGTTTATCCGCTACGAAAACCTGCCGCTCAAGAGCAAGGACGGTCGTCTGATCCAGGTAGAATTTGTCAGCAATGTCTATCTGGTGGGGGATGAAAAAGTCATTCAGTGCAATGTCCGGGACATCAGTGCCCGGAAAGAGGCTGAAGCGGAGTTGCGGGCAAAAGAGGTCTCGCACGGGACACTGGTTGAACATCTGCCGGTGGGTGTTGTGGTCCATCTCCCCGACACCCGGATTATCCTGGGGAACCCCGAAGCATCCCGCCTCCTGGGGATATCGGTGGCGCAGATGTTGGGGAAGGACGCCGGTGATCCACTCTGGTTCTTTGTCCGTGAGGACGGCATACGGATGTCACCGGAGGAGTTTCCCGCTAATCAAGTCATCGTTACCGGACAACCGCTGAAAAATTTCATCATGGGGATTGCCCGGGATAATGGTGGAAAAATTACCTGGGTGTTGGTGAATGCCTATCCGGAGTTCAGCGGCAGCGCTCACTTGCGGCAGGTGGTGGTGACGTTTGCGGATATCAGCGAGATCAACAGCTCGGAAAAGAAGATCAAGCGGCAGCTTGAACAGCTGACCGCCCTGGTGGAAATCGACCGCGCCATAAATTTCAGTTTCGACCTGAAGTTCAGCCTGACCACGCTCCTCACTCATCTGCTTCTCCTCTTGGGGGTTGACGCCGCCGACGTGCTCATATTTAACCCCGCAACCCGGATGCTGGAATATGTCACCGGTCGAGGATTCAGCTCCGAAACCAAGGGACATGCGCCGCAACCGCTGGGGGAAGGGTATGCCGGTCGGGCCGCTGAGGAACGGAGGATCGTACATATCCCTGACCTTGGGACGGAGCTGGACGGTTTTCTGCGAGGGGTACTGGCGGCGGGTGAGGAGTTCGTCAGTTATCATGGCGTGCCGTTACTTGCCAAGGGGGAGATCGTGGGGGTGCTGGAACTCTTTCATCGCAGCCGGGTCGTGCGTGATGAAGAGTGGCTGGAGTTCCTCACGGCCCTGGCGTCCCAGGCCGCAATTGCCCTTAACAACGTCACCCTGTTCGACAACCTGCAACGCTCCAATGCCGAGCTTTTTCATGCCTATGACGCCACCATCGAAGGTTGGTCGCGCTCTCTGGAGTTGCGCGATAAAGAGACGGAAGGGCATACGCAGCGAGCGGCTCTGTTATCCGTCAAGCTGGCGCGTCTGTTCGACTTGAGCGAGGCGGAGTTGGTGCAGGTACGATGGGGAGCACTCTTGCATGACATCGGCAAGATGGGGATTCCGGACAGCATTTTACTCAAGCAGGGAGCGCTGACCGAAGCGGAATGGATCGTCATGAAACATCATCCGGTTTTTGCCTGTGAAATGCTCTCTCCTATCCGCTACCTCCGTCTGGCTCTGGATATCCCCACGGCGCATCATGAAAAGTGGGACGGTACCGGCTATCCCCACGGACTGAAGGGGGAAAAGATCCCGCTGGTGGCGCGTATCTTTGCTGTGGCGGACGTCTGGGATGCCCTCCGTTCCCATCGTCCCTACCACGACTCCTGGTCCGTAGAAAAGGTGCGAGAACATCTCCGTTCACTGGCAGGAACACACTTTGATCCGGAGGTGGTCTTGACCTGCCTTGCTTCGAATATTCTTTTGGAGAAGCCGGAAAACTGATATAAGATGAGGTCAAGCTCATCATACAGGGGGTACTGTCATGGCTGTTACCGTCAAAAATAACATTTCGTGGGTGGGGAAGGTGGATTGGGAACTGCGCAAGTTTCATGGTGAAGAGCTTTCCACACACCGGGGGAGTTCTTATAATTCGTATCTGGTCCGGGAAGAGAAAACCGCACTCATCGAAACCGTCTGGGCCCCCTTTGCCAAGGAGTACGTGGAGGAGCTGCAACAAGAGATCGACCTGTACCGCATCGATTATATCATTGCCAATCATGGTGAAATTGATCACAGCGGCGCGCTGCCTGAACTCATGCGTCTGATCCCGGAAACACCCATCTACTGCACCGCCAACGGGGTGAAATCCCTGAAGGGGCAGTATCATCAGGAGTGGAATTTTCAGGTGGTAAAAAATGGTGATCGTCTGAATCTCGGGAAGAAGGAGCTGATATTTATTGAGGCTCCCATGCTTCACTGGCCCGACAGCATGTTCTGCTACCTGACGGGAGATAATGTGCTCTTCAGCACCGATGCCTTCGGCCAGCACCTGGCCACGGAAAAACTGTTCAATGACTGTGTGGACCAGGGAGAGCTGTTGCAGGAGTGCATGAAGTATTACGCCAACATCCTTACCCCCTTCAGTTCCTTTGTTGAGAGGAAAATCAAGGAATTCGCAAGCTTGAATCTTCCTCTGGCTATGATCTGCACTAGCCACGGAGTCGTCTGGCGGGACAATCCCCTGCAGATTGTCGAGAAATATCTGGAGTGGTCAGCCGGTTACCGGGAAAACCAGATAACGATTCTCTATGATTCCATGTGGGATGCCACCCGGAAAATGGCGGAAGCAATCGCTCATGGCATCGCTGAGGAAGACGGCTCGGTGCTGGTGAAGATTTTCAATATCGCTCGTGGCGACAAAAACGACATCATTACGGAGGTCTTCAAATCCAAGGCGATCCTGGTGGGCTCTCCCACGGCGAACAAGGGGGTACTCTCGGCGGTTGCCGGTATCCTGGAAGAGATCAGGGGGTTGGGATTCAAGAACAAGAAAGCGGCGGCCTTCGGGGCGTACGGCTGGAGCGGCGAGTCGGTGAAGATGATCTCCCAGAGGCTGGCCGAGGGGGGCTTCACCATCGTCAATGAGGGGCTGAAGCTGCTCTGGAACCCGGATGAAGAGGGTGTTGCCGCCTGCCGGGCTTTCGGCCGGGATTTCAGCCACGCGTCAAGGCAATGACAGCTTTCCAATAAATGCTTGCCTTGTGCCTTTCTCAATGATAAAAGAGGATCGTTGTCAGTATCTCTGATTCGATTTCAGATTGAAGTGACTCCGCCCATGCCCCTGCCTCCTGAAACCATCCGCAATATCGGCATCATCTCCCATATCGACGCGGGGAAGACCACCGTTTCCGAACGGATTCTCTTCTACTGCGGCGAGATCCACAAGATGGGTGAGGTTCACGAAGGGGCCGCGGTCATGGACTGGATGCCCCAGGAGCAGGAACGGGGGATCACCATCACCGCTAGCGCCACCACCTGCCGGTGGCGGGATATTACCATCAACCTCATCGATACCCCCGGCCACATCGATTTCACCATGGAGGTGGAGCGGAGCATGCGGGCGTTGGACGGCGCCATCGCCATCTTCAGCGCCGTGGAGGGGGTCCAGCCCCAGAGCGAGTCGGTTTGGCGGCAGGCGGAACGGTACCGTGTCCCCCGGATCTGCTTCATCAACAAGATGGACCGGGTGGGGGGGGATCTGGAGTCGGTTCTGGAGCGGATCAGGGTGCAACTCAAGGCGCGACCGCTTCTCCTTCAACTCCCTCTGGGGAGCGAGAGCCGATTTGCCGGGGTCATCGACCTGCTGACGCAGGAGGCGCTCCTCTTTGACGAGTCGGACCAGGGGCGATCGGTGAGAAGAGTCCCCGTGCCGGAGGAGTATCGGGAGGAAGCGTGGCGCGGCCGGGAGCTGCTGGTGGAGGCGGCCGCCGACTTCGATGATGAGATCGTGGCCGATTATCTGGCAGGGAGTCCCGTTGCCTCCGGCCGACTGGTGAGCGCCCTCCGGAGAGGGGTGCTGGAGTGCCGTCTTTTTCCCGTCTATTTGGGGTCGGCCCTGCGCAACAAGGGGATTCAGCCGCTCCTGGACGGGGTGGCGGCCTTTCTCCCGTCCCCCCTGGATACGGGGGCGCCCCGGGGGAGCAATCCGGCCACGGGGAGCGAGGAGGAGATTTCCTGTGACCCTGCGGGGCCGCTGCGGGCTCTGGCCTTCAAGGTCCAGGCGGATGAAGGGCGCAAGCTGACCTACCTCCGGATCTATTCAGGGACCCTCCGGGCCGGGGAGAGCCTGTTCAACAGCAGCCGGAACCGGGCCGAAAAGGTCGGTCGCCTCTTCAGGATGCACTCCCACCGCCGGGAACAGATCGACTCCGCCTTTGCCGGCGACATCGTGGCTGCCGCGGGACTCAAGGAGGTGCTTACCGGGGACACCCTTTGCGATCCGTTACACCCTCTGCTCCTGGAGGGGATGACCGTTCCCGAGCCGGTGGTCTCCCTGGCAGTGGAGGCCAAGGGGGGGGACGACCGGGAGCGTCTGCCGGCGGCCCTGGAAAAGCTCCTCTGGGAAGATCCCACCTTCCGGGTGCATGAGGACCAGGATACGGGACAGACGATCCTCACCGGTATGGGTGAGCTTCACCTGGAGATCATCATCGACCGACTGCTCCGGGAGTTCGGGGTGCAGGTGAAGAGCGGCCCCCCCCGGGTGGTTTACCGGGAGTCCATCCGGCAGAGGGTGGAGCACCGGGAGTTCTTTCAGAGAGAGGTGGAGGGGAGGTGCCAGAAGGGGGAGGCGCTGTTGCGGCTTACGCCGCTTCCCTGCGGGGCCGGGGTTCGGGTTGTTCTTCCGCCGCCGGAACTGCTCCCCCTGACTCTTGAGCAGCGCCGGAATCTGGAGCACTCCCTGCTCCAGAGTTGCCAGGGGGGATGCCTCTCCGGCTATCCCCTCACCGATCTGGAGGTCCGGCTCTTGGAGGCCCCCTTTGAGCCGGGGGTCACCACGGAACTGGGAGTGCGGGCCGCGGCCCTCAAGGGGGTGATGATGGCGGCCCGGTCAGCCGGTCCCTTTCTGCTGGAGCCGGTCATGGCTCTGGAGTTGACGGTGCCCGCCGAAACGGCAGGGAAGGTTCTGGGGGGGGTGCAACAGAGGCGAGGGCGGGTGGAGGGGATCGACTCCCGTGACGACCTGGAATGCATCCGGGCGATGGCGCCGCTGGCCGGCATGTTCGGTTATATGACCGAACTCCGGAGCGTCACCAAGGGGCGGGGGAGCTACACCATGGAGTTTTCCCACTTCCACCGTGCGCCGCTGGAGTTGCAGCGGCAGTTCGGGATGATCTCTCCTTAGTTTGATTCCTGTTGCTTCCGGTGACCCCTTGCATGGGCCGCCAGCAATGGCTGGATAAATCTTTCAAAGGTGACCTGCTGTTTGGAAGAGAGGAGATCCAGGTCCCCTTCATTATCCAGCAGAAAGGTCCCCACCCCGATGACGGTTTTTGCCAGATAGCCGGTTCCTGCCACGCTCTTTTCGATCTCTTCATGTTTGCCCAGCACGTTTTTCAGCAATTTCAGCCCTACCCGCATAGCTCGTCCTCCGGTCCTCTCTTACGATGTGACTCTTGCTCGTTCGTGACCAAACCTGAAAATCGAAAACCGTTTCACGCGGATAACTTCGGATCAAATCAGATAAGAATCTGATGTAAATCTATGGCTTGATCCGTGTTTATCCGATTTGATCCGCGTGAAATCGTTTTTTTTTCGTGTTTGGTTTTGGCTTCCGTAAGTAGTACTGCTACTTGGACCTGCTTCCCCGGCGTCCGGTCTTGGGGAGGGGGCGTTCGGCCACCGGCTTTCCCCGCCGGGTGGGCGCGGCCGGTACCGGACTCTTTGTCTGCCGTACCAACGGCTTTCTGTTCTTGGGGGGGAGTGCCGCCTTCTTGAACTCCTTCACCTGCATGCTCCGTTTGGCCGCTACCTGGGGAAATTCATCCAGTATTTGGCGGGGGATGGCATAGGTAAGGAGCTTTTCGATGGCGGCCAGGAGCGGCTTTTCCTCCGGGCTGACCAGGGACAGGGCGATCCCCTCCTCGCCGGCCCGGCCGGTGCGGCCGATGCGGTGCACATAATCCTCGGGAACCTGGGGGAGGTCGTAGTTCACCACATGGGGGAGGTGCGAGATGTCCAGTCCCCGCGCCGCCACGTCCGTGGCCACCAGGACGCGGAATTCCCCCTGCTTGAACTCCGCCAGGGTCCGGGTCCGGATGGACTGGCTCTTGTTGCTGTGGATGGCGGCCGCCTTGATATTGTCGAAGAGGAGCTCTTCGGTGAGCTTGTCCGCGCCGTAGCGGGTCCGGGCAAAGACCAGCACCTGGTTCCACCCCCCCTTCCGGATGAGGAAGGAGAGCATCTCCCGCTTCCGGCTCCGCTCCACTTCATAGACCGCCTGGGTCACCGCATCGGCGGCGATATTGCTGCGCGCCACCTCGATCCGTCGGGGGTGATCCAGCAGCCGGTCGGCAAGCTGCTTGATCTCCTTGGAATAGGTGGCCGAAAAGAGGAGGGTTTGACGCTTGGCCGGCAGATACTCCGCCACCTTCTTGATATCGTCGATGAATCCCAGATCCAGCATCCGGTCGGCTTCGTCCAGCACCAGGATCTCGATCTTGGACAGATTGATGGTCCCCCGTTCCGCATGATCCAGGAGCCGGCCGGGAGTCGCCACCACGATATCCACCCCCCGCTGCAGCCGTTCGATCTGGGCCTGAATGGTCACCCCGCCGTAGATCATGGTGGAACGGAGGGAGAGTCGCCGGGCATAGTTGTTCATCTGTTCGCTCACCTGGGCCGCCAGTTCGCGGGTGGGGACCAAAACCAGGGCTCGGGGCGCGCGCCGCTTTTGCGGCGGAACATGCTCCCCCAGCCGCTGCACGATGGGGAGGGCAAAGGCCGCGGTCTTCCCCGTGCCGGTCTGAGCGCCGGCCAGCAGGTCGCACCCCTCAAAGATCAGCGGGATCGCCCCGCTCTGGATGGGGGTGGGGGTGGTGTAGCCTTGGGCCGCAATGGCGCTGAGCAGTTCGGCCCGCAGGCCGAGAGATTCAAAAGACATGGAGTGACTCCTCAAACGGTAAGAACCTCAGTTTTTCCACCCTCTGCTCCGGGCCTCGCTCTGATCGCTTTCCACCTCCCCCAGCAGCTCCAGGTAGACGGCATAACGGTCTGCCGGGATCAACTCCTGCTCCACCAGCCTGATGACGGAACAGCCCGGTTCGGTGCGGTGGCGGCAGTCGCGGAAGTGACAGCGGAGCGCCCCATGCTCTTCGAAACCGGGGAAGTGGCCGGCCAGTTCCCCGGTCAGGATATCCACCAAACCGAAATCTCTGAAACCGGGGGTGTCCACCAGTTCGCCGCCACCGGCCAGGGAGTGCAGGGTGGAGACGGTGGTGGTGTGACGTCCCAGACCGCTCTGTTCGCTGAGTTTCCCCACCCTGAGATCGATGGCCGGACAGAGGGCGTTCAAGAGAGAGCTCTTCCCCACGCCGCTGGCTCCCACAAAGACCCCCCGGTGCCCCTGGCTCAGATACGCCACCAGCGGTTCCAGGCCGGTGCGATTCTTGGCGCTGAGAGCAAAAACGGGAACAGAGCCGCTATAGATCCGGCTCAGGTCGGCCAGGAGAGGGGCGGTGTCGTCCAGATCGCATTTGTTCACCACCACGAAGGGGGCCAGTTCCGCCACCCGTGCCGCAACAATGGCCCGGTCGATGAACCCGGATTGCGAGTTGGGGGCCACCACGATTCCCAGCACATCCAGGTTTGCCGCAACCAGGTGGATTCCCCCCCGGCCATCGCGGCGGCGGAGTTCGGTCCGGCGGGGCAAGCGTAGCAGGATCTCCCCCGTAACCTCCACCTCATCCCCCACCACATGGCCGGAGCTCCGCTTGACCCGCACCATGCGGCGTTTCCCGGTGGCAAAGGCTACCTCCACCTCAACGCCATGGTGGGCGGTAATCAGTCCGCTGCACGCCGGACCGGCGCCGGGTGAATCCGGTTTAGTGATCGGTGCGGCTTTCTGGCGGGATGAAGACGACGTTGCGGATTTCATGGCTGCCGGTTTTTCTGGTGGATTTCTAATCCTCTTTCTGCAAAAAAACCACAGGGGATGAGTGCCTGTGGTCCGGACCTGTCGCACTATAGCATGTTACGGTTCCGGGAGCAATGTATGTTGAGGCTGAAGGCTGAAGGTTAAACCCGTCTCGAATAAGTCGCCTTTATTGATGTTGAGAGGTTTCCTCATAGTCTTCAGCCTTCAGCCTATTATTATGTCAGCAGCAGCGAGATGGCGTGGAGCAGCAGGCCGATCATCCCCCCCACCAGGGTGCCGTTCATCCTGATGAACTGCAGGTCGGACCCGATGCTCAGCTCGATCTCGTTGGTGTAGTCATCACTCTCCCACTGCTGCATGGTGCCGGAAATATGCCCGGCAATGGCGGTACGCGCCCTGTCTCCGTACCGGATGACGAGCGATTCCAGCTGCTCGTTCAACGACTCCTTCAGCCCTTGGTTGTTGGACAGGGTCGTCCCCAGACCGGCTACTGCCGCCGCAATTTTTTCCTGCACCTTTGACTGGGGGTGTTGCAGGTCGCTGCTCAGCCAGCTCTTCAGATCGTGGCCGATACTCAGCGCGTAATCGGCGATGGCCTGATTATGGAGAGCCTCATGTTTGATCGCCTCCACCTTGCTCCGGAGCAGTTCGTCGGACTTCAGCCGGGTCACGAAATTCGTCACGGCGTTGTCGAATTTCTGCCTGATCTCATGGCCGGGATCGGTGTTTACTTCCTGAAGGAAGGCGTTGATCCTGGCTGCGACCTTTTCTCCCGCCCCCTTGGAAAACTGCTCCCGGTTGGGAATGAAGGCAACCAGGAGCGGATACTCCTTGCTGCAGAGGGCATCTATGGCGCCGGCCAGTTTGCTCTGCGCCTCCGGGGTTGCCAGCCATCCGGCAAGGCGGTTCAGCAGATCATCCAGCACGATCTGGTGGCGATTGTCGCTTCTCAGGGTTTCCAGGAGCGTACCGGCGGAACCGGCCAGGTCGAAGTTTTCGATACGGTTGCTCAGGGCGGAGCGCAACAGCCGCTGCAGTCGCTCGTCATCGAAAAAATGAAGGGAATCGGCACAGACACGAGTCAGACCTTTGGCCAGTGCCGCGGCATTTTTTTGTGACATGAGATAGACGGCAAGATGCTCGGCCGGATTGTATCCCCTCAGCTTGGCAATGAGGGTGTCGGCGGCAAGAAACTTTTCCCGGATAAAAAGCGCCAGATTCCGCGCAATGACATCCTTCTTGTTTTTGATAATGGCCGTATGGGGGATGGGTATCCCCATGGGGTGGCGAAACAGCGCCACCACGGCGAACCAGTCCGCCAGGGCACCCACCATGGCGGCCTCGGCAAAGGCGGCGAGCCACTCCCAGATGCCATGATCGTGGCGGGTCCGGGCAACCACGAACAGGATGGCCGCTCCAATCATCAGTCCCGTGGCTACTCTCTTGTTTCTGACCAGTATCCGTTTTCTATTCTCCACGTGTTATCTCCGAATCTGTCGTTGTCCGAGTCAGTAACCGGTATCGTCCGCCCCGCCGGTCACCTGGAACGGCGCCTCTTGCTCAGCAGGCTGGATGGCGTGCCCGCAGCCTTGAACTCGGGTTCATACCCCACCTTGAAGCTGGTGGTGACGCTGTTGCGCAGGCTCAGGAAATGGGCGTTTTCTTTGTCAAAGGTGCAGATGGGAGTGCTGCAGGGCTCAAAGCCGAACCGCTGATAATAGCCGGGCTCACCCAGCACATAGAGTGTCTGCTCTTTGATTGCCTCCTGCCGCAGGGCGAACCGGAGGAGCTCCGCACCAACCCCCTGCCGTTGGAATTCGGGGTTGACGGCCATGGGAGCCAGGTGCAACCCGCAGATCTCTTTCCCCTGATAGGCGTTGGTAAAGGCGATGTAGGCGATGACCCTGCTGGTATGGATACAGACCCATTCATGCATGATTCTGCCGTTCTCATGGAGTTTCTTCACCAGGCCGGTTTCATAGTTACCATGGGGAAAGGCGAGGGGGAGGAGCGCGTAGACCCTGGGCCTGTTCTCGATGGTCAGTTTCTGGATTTTCATGATTTGATTCCTTGCCCTACCAGTAAAAAGGGCGCCGCATCGGGCGCCCTTTCCGGTTCACTCTACTTCAGATTCTTCTTGATCCTCTCCACCGCCTCGATCACATTCTCTCTATGGCCGAAGGCCGAGAGGCGGAAGTACCCTTCTCCGCTGGGGCCGAAGCCGGAGCCGGGGGTCCCCACCACGTTGCATTCGTTGAGCAGTTTGTCGAAGAACTCCCAGCTGGTCAACCCACCGGGGGTCTTGAGCCAGATGTAGGGGGCATCTTCCCCACCGAAGACCGTGAGCCCAGCCTCCTTCAACCCCTCCCGGATGATCCGGGCGTTCTCCATGTAGTAGTCGATGACCTCTTTGGTCTGAGCCCACCCTTCATCGGAGTAGACTGCGGCGGCGGCTCGCTGTACCGGGTAAGAGGCGCCGTTGAATTTGGTGGTGGTGCGGCGCAGCCAGAGCTTGTTGAAGCTGTAACGTTCCCCTGTGGAGGTGGTCCCCGTCACCTCCTCCGGCACGACCACCAGGCCGCAGCGGACCCCGGTGAAACCGGCGGTCTTGGAGAAGGAGCGGAACTCGATGGCGCACTTCTTGGCCCCTTCGATCTCGTAGATGGAGTGGGGGATGTCGGGGTTGGTGATGAATGCCTCGTAGGCGGCGTCGAAGAAGATGACCGCGTCATTGGCCAGGGCGTAATCGACCCACTTCTTCAGCTCGATCCTGCCGGCCACGGTCCCCGTGGGGTTGTTGGGAAAGCAGAGATAGATGATGTCGACCTTGCCGGTGGGGAGCGCGGGGATGAAGCCGTTCTCCTCGGTGCAGGGGAGGTAGACGATCTTCTCGTAGTATCCCTTCTCGTCCGCTTCGCCGGTGCGGCCGATCATGACGTTGGTGTCGTTGTAGACCGGGTAGACCGGGTCGCCGATGGCCACCACGTTGTCCAGGGCGAAGATGTCCAGGATGTTGGCGCAGTCGCACTTGGAGCCATCGGAGATAAAGAGCTCTTCGGTCTTGAGCTCAACTCCCAGCGGTTTGTACGATTTCTCGATGATGGCGTTGATGAGCCAGTCGTACCCCTGTTCCGGGCCGTAACCGGCGAACTGGTCGATGGATGCCAGGTCGTCCACGGCGTCGTGGAACGCCTTGATGACCGCCGGGGCCAGGGGGCGGGTGACATCGCCGATCCCCAGGCGGATCACCTTGGCGTCGGGGTTGTCCGCGGCAAAGGCACGCACGCGGCGGCCGATCTCCGGGAAAAGGTAGCCGGCTTTCAGTTTCAGGTAGTTGTCGTTGATCTGTGCCACGGAAAAACCTCCTAAATTTAACAGGGATATACAGGATAAGCAGGATCAGGTAATCGTCCGGGTCATCCTGTATATCCTGTATATCCTTGTGAATGATTGAATGTTTTTGATTCGTTAGCGCAGTCCCAGCACATCCTGCATGTCGTAGATCCCCGGCTGCTGCCCCACCACCCACTTGGCGGCCCGCACCGAACCGCGGGAAAACATGTCCCGGGTCATGGCGCGGTGGGAAAGCTCTATCCGCTCCCCCATGCCGATGAAGTAGACCGTGTGCTCGCCGATGATGTCGCCGCCACGGACGGTCTGCATCCCGATCTCTTCCCTGGTCCGCTCTCCGATAATTCCTTCGCGGCTGCAGCGGGCAACCTGATTGTAGTCGCGCCCCAGAGCCTCGGCCACCACCTCGCCCATCCGGACGGCGGTGCCGCTGGGGGCGTCCTTCTTCTTGTTGTGATGCAGTTCCACGATCTCCACGTCGAAGTCGTCTCCCAGGGTTTTGGCGATATCCTTGAGGATCTTGAAGCAGACGTTGACCCCCACGCTCATGTTGGGGGCGATGATCACCGGGATATCCTTGGCCAGTTCGGCTGCCAGCTCCCGCTCCTCGGGGGTGAAGCCGGTTGAGCCGATGACGATGGCCTTCTTCTTCAGTCCGCAGAGTTCCAGGTTTTTCAGCGACACCTTGGGGGTGGTGAAATCGATGAGGACGTCGCACCCCTCCACCACTTCGTTCAGGTCGTCGGAGATCTTCACCCCCAGCGGGCCGCAGCCGGCGATGAGCCCGGCGTCCTGCCCCACAAGTTCGTGTCTCGGTCGCTCCAGTGCGCCGGAGAGTTTACACCCGGCCTCTTTCACGGCAACGATGATTCTCTGCCCCATGCGCCCGGCGGCGCCGCAGACGGCGATCTTTATCATAGAAACCTCTTTTTTTACAGGGATGGAGAGGATTGACAGGCTAACTCTCCCGTCGTTTATACGTGTCAGGCAATTTACGGAATAGCAACACCCTCAAAGATATCGTTCTGGCTCAGGACACAGCCGATGGAGGAGAGGGGCAACGGTTCGCCCGGAAGGAGATCGCGAAGCAGCCACTCTTCCCCGCTGCTTTTCCGGTAGTGGTAGATCCGTTGCCGTTCCGGTTCGATGAGCAGATATTCCTGCAACTCGGGGATGAGCCGGTAATATTCGAATTTCCGCCCCAGGTCGTAGGCTGCGGTGGAGTCGGAGAGGACCTCCACGATGAGAGTGGGATGTTCCAGCTGCAGATCAGCCCGAGCGTCCCGTTCATCGCAGGTAACCATGACGTCCGGGTAGAAAAAGGCGTCGGCTGCGTCAACCCGAAGCTTCATGTCGGAGATGAATGCCGTACAGGGAGAGCCTTTGAGGAAGGTGTGCAGTGCGCCGAAGATGTTGCCTGCAACCAGATTGTGGCTCTTCCTCGCGCCGGCGTGGCAAAAAACTTCACCGTCAACAAACTCATACCGTTCGTCCTGAAGCGTTTCCCATTCAAGAAACTCCTCGGGGGTCATGGCTAATTTTTCCGCAGCCTGTCCCATACCTCCTCCGCTTTAACCCTTCTCAGATCAGCCCGTACTCCTTCATGATCTCCGCCAGTTTGGCCTTGTTGGCGTCGCTCATGGGGGCCAGCGGCAGGCGGACCTCGTCGGAGCACTTACCCATGAGCCCCAGGGCGGTCTTCACCGGCACGGGATTGCTTTCCATGAACATGGCGTTGCTGATTTTCAGGGTTTCCAGATGGATGCGACGGGCCGTTGCCAGGTCGCCGGCAAAGAAGGCGTCGGTGAGATCTCCCACCGCCTTGGGCATGATGTTGGCCAGCACCGAAATAACCCCCTTGGCGCCGCAGGCCATCATGGGGAAGGTGATGAAGTCGTCGCCGGAAAAGACGTCGATCCGGTCGCCGCAGAGCGCCAGGATTTCGGATGCCTGCTGGAGCGATCCGGTGGCCTCCTTGATGGCGACGATATTTTTGTGGAAGGAGAGCCTCGCCACGGTTTCCGGCAGCAGGTTGACCCCCGTCCGTCCGGGGACGTTGTAGAGGATCTGGGGGATGGCCACGCCGTCGGCGATGGCGGTGTAGTGCCGGAACAACCCCTCCTGGGTCGGCTTGTTGTAGTACGGGGTGACCAGCAGCACGCCGTCAACCCCCGCGTTCTTGGCCTTCTGGGAGAGTTCGATGGCCTCGGCGGTGGCGTTGGAGCCGGTGCCGGCGATGACCGGGACCCGTTTGTTCACCTGCTCCACCACCGTCTTTACCACCAGGATATGCTCGTCGTTATCCAGAGTGGAAGACTCGCCGGTGGTGCCGCACGGTACGATGGCATCAGTTCCCCCTTCAATCTGGAACTCCACCAGCTCCCGCAACTTTTCATAGTCCACAGCATTGTTCTTGAATGGGGTGACGATGGCGACGATGCTTCCCTTGAACATGGCAACTACCTCCTCTGGGGGGTTAATTATTAGGGTATCTCACAGGCGAAAAAGGTAACGTACTCACCGACCTTGCCGATCCCGCCGGCATTCATCCTGCGGTTGAGCATGTTGCGGTCATGGCCGGGTGAGTGGTGCCAGGCATCGAAGAGTTTCCGGGGCGTCTGCATGTTCCAGGCGACATTCTCCACGCAGCCGGTGGCACCCTTTGCCTGAGCCTGGCGGAAACGCCCATCGGCGCCATTGTGATTCATCTCCTGCTGTCCCAGCATCTCCCGGCTATGCTGCCGGGCCAGTTGGCCGCAGAGCGGTGAATCCGCCAGCCGTTTGAGCCGGTTGGCGCTCCGGTAGCTGTTGATCAGTTGCAGAGTTTTCTCCTCGAACTCGCCGGCAACGGCAATCCGGGAGGAGAGGAGCAGCAGCAGGGTAACGCCTGTGGCCATGAGCCGAAAGAGCTTTTTCATGGGCTACAGGAAGGAGGCGATTTTCTCACCCTTTACCAGATCTTCCACCGTCTCCCGCTCGCGGATCACCTCGAATTTGTCCCCCTTAACCATCACCTCGGCCACTCTGGGGCGGCTGTTGTAGGAGCTGGACATGGCGAAACCGTAGGCTCCGGCGGACATGAAAGCCACCAGATCACCCTGCTTGAACATGGGAACCTCGCGCCCTTTCACCAGGAAGTCGCCGGACTCGCAGATGGGGCCGACGATATCCGCCACGATCATCCCGTCCTGATCTTTGTTCACCGCCTGAACTCCATGGTAGGAGTCGTAGAGCGCCGGCCGGGCCAGGTCGTTCATCCCCGCGTCGATCATGATGAAGTTCTTCTCGTCACGGGCCTTGGTAAAGAGGGTCTTTGCCACCAGAATGCCGGCATTCCCCACCAGATTGCGTCCCGGTTCGAAGAGGAGGTGCATCCCCAGATCCCTGGTGGCTCCGACTATTTCCTTGCCGTAATCAGCAGGTAAGGGGGGCTCTTCGGCGTTGTACTGGATACCCAGGCCGCCGCCGCAGTCGAAGTAGTTCAGGTTGATCCCCTGGGTCCGGAGCTTGGCGATCATCACCTTCAGCTTGTCGATGGAATCAACGAAGGGGTTGACCTTGGTGAGTTGGGAGCCGATATGCATGTCGATGCCGATGACGTCGATCCCCGGCAGGGTCATGGCCCGGGTGTACTCTTCCAGTGCCCGGTCGATGGTGATGCCGAACTTGGCATTCTTCAGGCCGGTGGTGATGTAGGGATGGGTGCCGGGGTCCACGTCCGGATTGACCCGGATGGCGATCCCCGCCTTCTTCCCCATGCGTGAGGCGATCTCCGAGATCCGGGTCAGCTCCTGCTCCGACTCCACGTTGAACATGAGGATACCGGTGGTGAGGGCGTATTCAATTTCATGATCCATTTTTCCCACGCCGGAATAGACCACTTTCTGCGGATCGACCCCTGCTTTCAGCGCTCGGCAGAGCTCGCCGCCGGAGACGATGTCCACTCCGCTTCCCAGGTTGAAGAAGGTCTTGAGCACCGACTGGGTGGAGTTGGCCTTCATGGAGTAGCAGATGGTGTGGGGCAGGGCGCTGAAGGCTTCGTCGAAGGCCTTGAAGTGACGGGAGAGGGTGGCGTGGGAATAGACATAGACCGGCGAGCCGACCTGGGCGACGATATCTTTCAGAGACACGTCTTCGGCATAGAGTTCATTGTTTTTGTACTGGAAATGGTTCATCGGTTTCTCCTGGCGGTGTGGTAGTGGAGTCGAAAATCGCACCCTGCACACGGTACGAGTAAAGTGGTTTTTATACCATGCGAAACAGGAGAAAGTCAAAGAGTTAGCAAGGTGCGCCAGCGTCTCATGAGGAGAACTATATTCCACCCATGCAGAGATATTTGATCTCCAGGAAGTCATCCACCCCGTATTTAGACCCTTCCCGGCCGAAACCGGACTCCTTCACTCCGCCGAAGGGGGCAACCGTGGTGGAAATCAGGCCGGTGTTGATCCCCACGATGCCGTATTCCACCGCCTCGGCAACCCGCCAGACCCGGCCGATGTCCCGGGTGTAGAAATAGGCGGCAAGGCCGAATTCGGTGTCATTGGCCATCCGGATCGCCTCCTCTTCGGTGGTGAAGCGGAAGAGGGGAGCCACCGGGCCGAAGGTCTCCTCCCGGGCAATGAGCATGTCGGGAGTCACGTCGGCCAGTACCGTGGGAAGGAAAAAGCTCCGTCCCAATTCATGGCGTTTCCCGCCGCAGACGACCCGCGCCCCCTTGGCAACCCCATCGGCGATATGTTCTTCCACCTTTTCCAGGGCGTTCATATCGATGAGTGGTCCCTGCTGGACCTCCCCCTGCAGGCCGTCACCAACCTTCAGCTTCGTCACGGCAGCCACCAGTTTTGCCGTGAACGCCTCGTACACCCCCTCCTGCACCAGAAACCGGTTGGTGCAGACGCAGGTCTGGCCGGTGTTGCGGAACTTGGAGACAATGGCCCCTTCCACCGCCGCATCCAGGTCGGCGTCATCGAAGACGATGAAGGGGGCGTTCCCCCCCAGTTCCAGTGCCAGTTTCTTTACTGTCCCCGCGCACTCTTTCATGAGCAGCTTACCGATATCGGTGGAACCGGTGAAGGTGAGCTTCCGGACGATGGGGTTGGCGGTCATCTCTCCGCCGATGGCGCCGGAGGCGCCGGTGACCACGCTGAAGACCCCGGCGGGAACCCCGGCGCGGGAAGCTAGTTCGGCCAACGCCAGGGCGGAAAAGGGGGTGAGGGAGGCGGGCTTGACCACCATGGGACACCCTACGGCCAGGGCCGGTCCGGCCTTGCGGGTGATCATGGCCGCCGGGAAATTCCAGGGGGTGATGGCGGCGCAGACGCCGATGGGTTCCTTGAGCACCACGATCCGTTTGTCCCGCTGATGCTGGGGGATGGTGTCGCCGTAGACCCGTTTCCCCTCCTCGGCGAACCACTCGATGAAGGATGCGGCGTAGACGATCTCCCCCTTGGCCTCGGCCAGCGGTTTCCCTTGCTCGGCGGTCATGATGGTCGCCAGATCTTCCTGATTCTCCAGGAGAAGTTCAAACCAGCGGCGCAGGATGGTGGATCGTTCGCCGGCGGTCCTGGCGCGCCAAGCCGGGTAGGCGGCGTTGGCCGCCTCGATGGCCCGCCGGGTTTCGGCGGCACCCATCTTGGGAACGGTACCGATGATTTCGCCGGTGGCGGGGTTGGTGACGGTAATGGTCTCTCCGGAGTCGGCGTCGCACCACTGGCCGTCGATGAAGCAGCGGGTGCGGAGGAGCGAGGAATCTTTGAGGTAGAACATGGGGGAACCTCCTGTTTGTGGGGGTATGTCCGTGACAACGGAGTAAGTTCCGGATCGGCCGGGAATGTGTGGCAGGTTGTCAGAAAATCGTGGAAAAATCAATACGCAAGACGTCATCGGCAGGGGGTGGAGCGTGGAGGGGACGGCCCGGGCGGAAGAGAGGGGGGAAGGATGGGAAAGGTGAAGCGGTTGCACGCGGAGACGCGGAGAAAACCAAACGAAATAAGGTGATTACAGCAATACGGCCTTTCACCGGATCGGTGCGTACGTCATGTGCCGTAATGTCTTGAATTTCTCCGAGATCTCCGCATCTCCGCGTGAGTAACGGCCGTTTTTAGGTTAAATTACAACTGCCCCAACAACCCCAAGGCATCGGCCAGCTTGTGCGCCCCGTCGATCGGCTTGTTGTCGAATACCATCATATAGCGGAACCGCCGTCCCGCCTGCTTCTCCCAGGCGTTACCCAGTTTGAGCTTGCGCACCGAATCGGAGTTGTCCCGGTCATCCCCCTTGGTTTCCAGGATGATGATCTTGCCGGAGTCGGTTTTGATGATGAAATCCGGGTAGTGGTTGATAAACCCGTTGATCCTGAATCCGGTTTTTTCGATATTCTTGTGCCAGAAATGAATGTTCGGCAGGTTGGCGATGTCGTTGATGGCGCGCTCTTCAAAGCCGTTGGCCTTTTTTTCGGACATATACAGACTGCCGGTAATGGTCGACCCGGTCAGGCTGGGTGCGATATGATCGGGAAACCGGTAGCTGGGGGAGGTGATGATTTTCTCCGTCGTCACCCAATCGCCAAAGACTCTTTCGCCGTGGTTCGTCGAGAGCTCCTTGATCTTGAGCTTGATCTTGGCCAGATAGCTGTAATCCCGTTCAAGGCAGTCCAGTAACTGCTCCGCCGTCAGCCCTTCCATGATCCGCGTGATGTAACCCTTTATCTCCCGGTCGGCAATGGGGGACATGGCGCCGATCATCTCCGCCAGGCGCGCCGCGAGGTTTTTAACCTGTGAGGCGTGGGGCAACTTCATAATATGGGCATTCAGCAGATCGCGTTGGCGGCTGTCGATTTTCTTGAAGCTGGGGCGGTAATCGTCCTTGCCGGTCTGTTCCAGATCAACGCGATAGGCTTCGGCGTCGATACCGTCAAAGTTCAGCGAGGTGTCGCAGCTCCCCAGACGGAAATCTTTCAGCAGATTTTCCTTCTCCAGGAGAGCGGACTGCCCCTCTTCCTCAAAGAAGCCGGAGGCGGGCACCTTGACGAAGAACTGCGGGATGGCAATCGCCTTGGCCTCTTCCCGATAAATTTCCTTGATCGGATAGCTGTTCATTCTGTTTGCCAACTCCGGTGACAGTTGCGTATCCGAGTTT
This sequence comes from uncultured Geobacter sp., assembly GCA_903902855.1. Lineage (GTDB taxonomy): Bacteria > Desulfobacterota > Desulfuromonadia > Geobacterales > CAIOGM01 > CAIOGM01. The sequence continues at coordinate 47,422 of CAIUWK010000034.1, forward strand.
TTCGCCTTTTCAGTGAACTCCTCGTTGGCCGTTTGAGCCTGTCGGGTGAGCTGATCAAGAACCTCATCGATCACCGGTGACGGCTCCGGCGCCTGGGGCTTGGTTGTCTCTTCCCCGACGACGCAACCATGGCGCCGTTCAACATCTATTTCTTCCTCCGCCGGGGAGTAATCCGCCGGGGTCGTCTCCGGCGCGATGTCTCCGGTAAACAGCTCGGGATGCGGCGTGGGGGCCTTCCCCGGCTCGGCTCCGGCATACTGAAATGCTCGATAATCCCGGTCACTGAAACCGGCGCGATTGAGCCCCTTCACCACCTTATCCAGCGTATCCATGAACCGGTTGGACGCGGTGAATACGTAGCTCATGTTCAGGAACTCTTCCCGGTGCGCCACCACATGAGGCTGGCGCAACACCCGTCCCACAACCTGCTCCACATCCACCGCCGACGACTTATCGGCCAGCGAGGCGAGGATGTAGGCAAAGGGGCAATCCCACCCTTCCTTGAGCGCATTCACCGTGATGATGTAGCGCACCGGACAGTCACGGCTCATGAGATCGACGTTCTTCAGCTCGTTGACATCCGCCGTCTTGATGGCGATCTGCTCCTCCGGTATCTTCAGCTTGACCAGGGTCGCCTTGATCTTCTGAAAGGTCTCTTTCTCCTCGCCGGTTCTCGGCTCCGCCTGGAACAGGATGATGGGGCGAATATACTTGCCGTTAAGTTTTTCCTCGGCAATGGCCAGGACTTCCAGCTTGCGTCGGAGTTGCAGGGCGTTGTCGACCACCTCGTTCTTGTCGGGCCGGTTGTAGACGATGACCGGGAGCTTCACCATGAACTCTTTCTTGAGAGCCAAGGCATCCACAAAACTGACGATATTGCTGTTCTTGCGTGGGGTAGCGGTCAGGTCCAAGATAAAGGAAGGATTGAGGTTCTTCAGCATCTCCACGGAAAGATCCGACTCGGCATTATGGCTCTCGTCCACGACCACCACGGGTCTCAAGGCGCGTATGACGTTTATCAAGGCGGTGGGGTCGGCGGTTTCCAGCAGATCGACATCAGATACATCGAAGGAGGCCAGTGAGCCGTTCTCCTGGAAAATCTTCCGGTCATCCTTATTCCGGGCGCGCAGGCTGTCGAAGCTGAGGAAGATCAGGGAGAGCTGACCTCGGATGGCGTCCGGTGAGAATCCGGCCCCCTGCAACAAGGACTTCTTGCCGTACAACTCCACCCGCCCCTTGAAGTGGGTATTCAACCGTTGCCGATAGGGATGAGTCGGATCGGCAAAGTTTCGTTCCGTCTGTTCCAGGATCGTCAGCGACGGCACCAGCCAGATCACCACGCGATGGTGGCCCGATGATTCCGGCGCCACCAGATCAAAGATCGGTTTGAGGGCATTGGCGGCGAGAAACGTCTTGCCGCCGGCGGTGGGGACTTTGACGCAGACATGGGGCACGCCGGGAACGTTATTCTTGTACCCTTCCATCTTGACGGCGCCACGGTCATCCCAATACGTTTTGAAGGCGACACGGGTATCCTTGCACTCTGCCAGGTATCCCAGATAGTCGGTAAGGTCCGCTATTACTCGTTGCTGATATGATTTGAGTTCCATCAAAACCTCGTGATGTCACGCGGGATTTTTTTGAAGATGATGCCGTGCTTCCGTAGCTGCTCCTGGGAAAGGAGACAGTTATCGGCATAGATTACCGATGTTGTCGGTTTTCTGTTGTCGGGGAAGGTCAGGGTTGAGAGGAATTCGTAATCCAGGGTTGTGGCGTGGCCCGGTTCGTAATGAAAAAAGTAAGCGGCATCGGCGGATGCGCCGAGGTAGGAAGTGTGGTGCGGAATTTGTAGGGGCGCATGGCATGCGCCCATGTCGGCATCGTCACCGTCATCGGTGTGGCGGATAACAGGCGGGCGAACGCCGTATTCAGGGCGAACGCCGTTCGCCCCTACGAAATCAATCCCTTCCGAATACGCGACATAGCGCCGGATTTCATCCACCGGCACCGCCTCATTCAGATTACCGTCTTCATCAAACAGCGCCTCTCCGATGGTGTAATATTCGAAACCGCCGCCAAGTCCGGCGACAAAAGAGCTCCCTCTCCCCGGGGGAGAGGGCTGGGGTGAGGGGGAACCGTAGCCACCCATGACGCGGCGAACCCTCTCGGCGGTGATGGTTTCGGCATACTCCATCATTTCCGTCAGAATGAACCGACGATTCCCGCCGTCCTGAGCGTTCAGTTTTAACACGGCATGCGCGGTCGTGCCGGAACCGGCGAAGGAGTCGAGGATGATTGAGTCGTTATCAGTTGCTATTTGAAGTATTCGTTGGATAAGGCGAGCTGGTTTTGGTGTGTCGAAAGAATTTCCCCCACCAATTATTGAGTTGATTTCTTTTTTTGCTTCTTGATTATGGCCCGCATCGGTATTAGTCCACCAAGTCCAAGAACTGATTCCGTCAACTTCAGACAAAAAATTCTTAACTCTTGGTCGTGACTTGCCGTCTTTGCCAAACCACATTCTGTCGTCAGCTACGAGTCGGTGAAATTCTGGCTCGATGTTCGACCAACATCTTCCATCGGGAGGGGTATATTCAATTCCTGCCCGAGTTGTTAATGGGTACATTTGATTAGGACGCCATCCCTGAGCAGTAAAATCCGTTGAAGCCCAAGGTCCGCGAGGGTCATTGTCAGGGTTTTTAAAGTTTTTCGTTTGTTCTTCGGATAGCTGTAATTTATTGAAATTCGGATTACTGCTTTTTTGATAAACCAAAATATGATCGTGAGCAGGACCAAGTTGGATACGTGCATCTGGTGAAGTTCTTTTCTGCCACAAAACATTGGCGACGAAGTTACTCGAACCGAAAATCTCATCCAATACCAACCGCAGATTGGCAACCTCGATATCATCAATCGACACCCAAATACTGCCATCCGCCGCCAGTAACTTATGCAGCAACTTCAGCCGCGGATACATCATGCAGAGCCACTTGTCGTGACGGGTGAGGTCTTCACCCTCCTTCCCCACAACCTGTTGCAGCCATTTTTGAATGCGCGGCTCGTTGACGTTATCGTTGTAAACCCACCCCTCGTTACCGGTGTTGTAGGGAGGGTCGATATAGATGCACTTCACCCGCCCCTCGAACTCCGGGAGCAAAGCCTTCAATGCCTCAAGATTGTCGCCATGAATGATACGATTACCGGTGGAGTTGGCGGGAGTCCCTTCCGGGGCGGTATGGATATACTCCTGTTGCAGGATCTTGAAGGGAACCTCGTGGTGATGCTTGACGACCTTTTCTTTTCCGATCCAGTGTAACGTCGGCATTACGTACTCACCTGCTCCCTCGATATTTCCACATGATAAAACAACGGGTTCGACTTCCGACACCCACGCTATACCTAGCAGAAACAGACGGTAAATGCTATCGAAACAACATCAGTGCGGATCATCCGGTGCAGGTTGGGGTGAACAACTCCATCGCGACCCCCAACATCGTTACGTCGGGGGTCGTGCCTCACCCCAACCTACATGCGCTAATTTTTAGTAAGCGCCTCCCCCTGCCGGAAACTTTCAAAGGAATTGATGAGTGGAAAGCGGTCTTCATGAGCGAACATAGCTCATTTTCCAAAACTTCTGCATGCAGAAGTTTTGGTTTAAGTTGCTGAATTACAACGAAACATGCTCGCCGAAAAGCCGAAAAACGGGAATTTTCATTTCGAAATGACGGCGCCACCGCGTCGTGCTTTCCACCGTGATTGCATGTAGTTCCAACTCGACTTGATACTTGATCTGTGGAGAATTCGGCAAGGAGTGCCTGGTGAAGACGGTTAAGCGAGGGGTGGGCGACAATCAGTGGCTAAAAGGTGCCTTTGAAAATAGTTCACGATGACACAACAGAGTGTGTCATCTCGGCGATTTGTAGAGATCGTCATGATCAAGGATACGGAGGAGCAGGATTTCGGCTGACCAATCAGGATTACCGGCGGGGAGATATCCGCCGGGATCAAGAGACAGCCGGTAGCGTCCGTCAACCCGTGCGGACCATGCTGACGTATCGTTGATGATCCGTTCCAGATGGAGACCGGGGTAGAGTGGGTCGGCTTCCAACAAGCCAAGAGCCTTGGTAATCTTTTTAAGCAGCACTTTGTTGGAACGAAACTGCTCCAAATCCTTGATAAAGAGTTTAGTCGGGGTCAGTTGCGGCATCGGCCATCTCCTTTCGCAACCAGTCCGGCATTTGTTCGACACCGCTTCGTCGAGCTTCGCCAAGTTTGGCCAACCCCGTATCGGACAGACGTACCGTAGGAAATACCGCAACGGGAGTTAGCGAAAGATTGCCTCCGTCAAGAATGGTCAAATCAAGAAAAGTGCCGGGTACTAGCCCGAGATCTTTACGCACGGTGGAAGGAAGGCTGATACTTCCCCTTTTGTCAATGCTGACTAACATGGTGAACCTCCATATAAGCGGTGCAGTATAGTGTGACAATATGCGCGTTGAGGCAATTTGTCAATTTGTCTATTTATCAATTATGTCCTGTCTCGACCATTCACAGTTCCGTATCATTTTGTCCCGGCCTGGGACATTTTGTCCCTTGCTTCACTGCCTGCTGCCTCAAGTTCCCTCTCTCCGTCATCTTCGCAATTCCGCCTCTCGTTACTAACTGACTGAAATAAAACATGATGTAACAGCTCTTCGACTAATTTAAGCCCCTCCTCCCTGTTGGCACTCCTCTTGCTTAATGAGCATGTTTGTGAAATCTGCGGGAGGCGCCATGAAAAACATCGATGATCTTTGGAAGAGCGGGGTAACCCGGAGGGACTTTGTCAAGACCTGCATGACGGTTTCGGCCATGTTGGGTCTGCCGTTCAGCATGGTCAGTAAGGTCGCGGCCGCGGCCCAGAATGCCGATGGCCGGCCGGCGGTTATCTGGCTCCATTTTCAGGAGTGCACCGGCTGCTCCGAGTCACTTTTACGCTCATCTCATCCTTCGGTGGCCAGCCTGATCCTTGACATGATCTCTCTGGACTACCATGAGACCCTCATGGCAGGCTCCGGACACCAGGCCGAGAAGTCGCTGCACGACTCCATGACCGCCAACAAGGGGAAATATATTCTCGTGGTGGAAGGTGGAATTCCCACCAAGGATAACGGCATCTACTGCAAGGTGGCCGGCAAGACCGCCCTGGAATCGCTCCGGACGGCGGCGGAAGGGGCCGTTGCCATCATCCCCATCGGTACCTGCGCCAGCTATGGCGGCATCCAGTCGGTGGGCCCAAACCCCACCGGAGCGGTGGGGGTGCGGGACATCATCAAGGACAAGCCGATCATTAACATCCCCGGTTGTCCCCCCAACCCCTACAATTTCCTCTCCACGGTACTCTACTACGTGACTTTCAAGAAACTTCCCGAGCTGGATCAGCTGGGGCGCCCCAAGTTTGCCTATGGCCGAAGAATCCATGAACACTGCGAACGCCGCCCCCACTTTGATGCCGGGCGCTTTTCCAAGGCTTTCGGCGATCCGACCCACGCCGAGGGGTACTGCCTCTACAAGCTGGGGTGCAAGGGGCCGGCCACCTATGCCAACTGTTCGGTTACCCGTTTCAACGACGGCGTGGCTTGGCCGGTGGGGATCGGCCACCCCTGCATCGGCTGCACCGAGCCGGATCTCCTCTTCAAAACCGCCATTGCCGACAAGGTCCAGATTCATGAGCCGACCCCCTTCGACAGTTATGCTCCGGTGGATCTGAAGGACAAGGGGAAAGGGGCGGACCCGCTGACCACCGGCGTTATCGGTCTGGCTGCCGGCGCGGCCATCGGTGCCGGCATCATGCTGGCCAAGAAGCTGCCCGACGCACCGGACAAGGGGGACGACCATGGCAAGACCGAGTAGACGGCAGTTCCTGAAAATTCTCGGAGTCACCGGCGCCACGCTCCTGGCGGGGCGAAACGGCGCCGAAGCCTCGGATGAGCCTCACCAGAACTATGATGATACGTTGGGGATGCTTTATGACGCCACGAAATGCGTGGGGTGCAAGGCGTGCATGTCGGCCTGCAAGAGGGTCAACGGCGACTACGGCAGCCTTGCCTACGAGAAGGCCGACTTCGACAAGGACAGCCTGTGGGATGCCCCCAAGGATCTCTCGGGAAGCACCCGGACCCTGATCAAGTTGTTCAAGGAGAGCGACAAGCAGTGGTCCTACGTGAAGTACTCCTGCATGCACTGCCACAAGCCCTCCTGCGTCTCGGTCTGTCCGGTGAGCGCCATGACCCGGGACAAGATCGCCGGTACCGTGGATTACAACAAGAACGCCTGCATCGGCTGCCGTTACTGTCAGATAGCCTGCGCCTTCAATATCCCCAAGTTCCAGTGGGACAAGGCCATTCCCCAGATCGTCAAGTGCGATCTCTGCAAGAGCACCAATCTGGTGAAAAAGGGGATCACTGCCTGCGCGGAAACCTGCCCCACCGGCGCCATCATGTTCGGCAAGCGCAAAGAGCTGCTGGAGGAAGCCCACAAACGGCTCCAGGAGCATCCGGGGAAGTATATTAATCAAGTTTACGGCGAGAAGGAAGTGGGGGGGACCAATCACCTCTACCTGTCAGCCATGCCCTTCCACAAGCTGGGGCTCCCCATCCTCAAGGAAGATCCGCCGGCCGAATTCTCCGAGAAGATCCAGCACACCATCTACAAGGGGTTCATCGCCCCGGTGGCCCTCTACAGCACCCTCTGCTTCATCGCGGTGAAGAACATGAAGAAACAGGAAGACGACCAGGAACAGCATGACCATGACGCTAAGAAGAAGGGGGATCACTGATGGGACATGACGAATATCAGAGACATGATGCGAAGATTCTGACCCCCTCGTTCATCGTGCTGTTGGCCCTGACCCTCATCGGTTTTTTCCTCATCGGAGTCCGCTTCGTCAAGGGGATCGGCGCAGTGACCAACATGAGCGACGGCTACCCCTGGGGGATCTGGATCACCTATGACGTGGCCACCGGCACGGCCACAGATAGCAGTGTAGCGTTGTTACTCGCAATAAGGGTTTACCCCATTGGCGCAACCGCAAGGGACTTATACCGGATCCGCTTGATCGCTTCCGCAGCGTCATTGCGACGGCGAGCGAAGCGCGGCGGA
>CAIUWK010000035.1 GCA_903902855.1 uncultured Geobacter sp.
AGGGTTGTTTCTATTCAGTCGGAAATGGCCCCACCCCCATTACGCCCCCTTTCTAATGGCATACAATTGACACCCTCCTGCACAAGTATGGAGATAATTGTCGCAATCAATGAGGCAACGAATGAAACGGAATATTCAGGCAACCTCACCGCTGATCAGGGTAATGGTATCCAAGACCACATGGTCATACTTGTCGCGGCTGATTACCTCCGCCAACTGCGGGGTTCGGAGGAGCGCCTTGACCATGCCGAAGCGGAGGTCGCGAGGAAGTATGCTCAGATAGGCGACGAGGTGATCTCCCTCCTCTTCCGCCAGATCCCGGCGCAGAGGGAGAACCGTCAGTAGCTCGTTCATGGTGGCAGCCTGGAGATCGTCCCGCTGGGCAGCGGCTCGCACTGCCACCTGGGGCCATTGCTCCAACACCTCTTGGGCCGTCACCGGCCTCCCCTTCCGGTCATGACACCAGCGGAGAAACATCACCGCCGCCTCCCGTCCCACAATGCCGACATAGACTTCCATCTCCAGGTTGTCGGGAAACCGGCAGCAGCGGCGCAACGTACTCACCATCTCCCACCCCCGCTCCGTCGGCTCCACCTCCATCTCCACAGGGTTTCCCGGACGCGCCAGGAGGTGACTATTTCCGGAGAGAAATTGCTGCACCGAGGGATCGAACTCCCGCTCCCGGGCATGGCGGGACCAGCAGGCGTAATCGCTCTCCACCGTGATGATCACCATCCGGTCCATGAGCGCCCGATCCAGAGTCGCCACCTGGTAGCTCCCGTCGGGGGGATTAATGGAGACCACCACCTTATGTTTCGGATCAAGGGTATGGGTATGAAGTCCCCGCAACCGCCCTTCGGCAGGGGGCTCCACGAACTGGAAGATGGCCTGGAGCGTGTCCTCCTGCTGTGCACGATTCAGCTCATCGCAGTGGACGATGGTCTCATGGCTGTCGTCCCCGGGCCACCACGAAGGGCGGGACCACTGCATGATCATCCCCTCCCGATAGGGAATCCCCACCAGGTCCCCCACCTCCATCTGCCCCAAGCGGAGCGGCACATAACGCCGGTCCAGCTCTCGACAAAGTTGGATGACTCCGGCGCTCTTCCCCACCCCCCGGTGACCCACCACGCAGGGGGTCAGGTTGGTCTTCACCAGGATCTCCTTCAGGACGGCCTTCATCTGTTCAACGTTCATGATTTAATCCCTTACACTCTATTCAACGTCCGTCTCTGAGCGAAGTCGAAGGGCCTCATAGAGCCCCCACGGTGTCGCCGGGACGACGATCAGCTCACATCCCAAAGATTCGGACAACTCCTCCACGGTCATGTCGTCGATGAAGAGCTCCCCTTCCTTGAGCATCACGTCGGGGATCACCACCCCGCTTCCCAGCTCTCTCCCCCGCAGGGACGCAAGGATATCCCGTCCCCCGAGAAGTCCGGTGACGGTGACCGAAGGACCAAAGAGCTCATTGGGAACCGCCACAACCTGTATGGTCACCCCGGTGACGTTGGCCAACCGCTCCAGGAATTCCCGGATGAACGGATAGGGGGAAACGCCGGTAACCATCGTCACCGTGAACGGCGCCAAAAGCTCGGCCACACGCAGGAGCTCTTCCGCCTCGTCGAGAAAGAGCGGGATCATCCCCACGCCGTTTTCCAGTTGCGGGAAATCGCCATAGGTAGCAAGCGGGGGAAAGGGGACTCCGCCGCGGATGAAAAATTCGTCGGCAAGAAAGAGCCACGGCTCTCCCAGGCTGAGGGCAAGACGCTGACTCCCCGGCTGCCAGCGAGTCACAAACTCTGCGGCATACTCGGAGGTAACCGGCTGCAGCTCCGGAAGTCGAGCGCGATGACTCGTCAGCCCCAGCGGCACCACCGCCAGGGAGGCGACGTGGGGATACAGCTCCGCCAGCTCGGCCACCGTCCGTTCCAGCACTTCACCGTCATTGATGCCGGGAGAGAGCACCACCTGCGTGTGGATGATGATTCCCGCCTGAGTCAACTCCCCCAGCAGATCAAGTACCGGGGGGAGCCCCGACCTACCCAGGAGCCGTTCCCGAACAACCGGATCAGTGGCATGGACCGAGACGTAGAGGGGGGAGAGACGCTGTTCCTTGATCCGCCGGAGATCGCTTTTGGTCAGGTTGGTGAGGGTGATGTAGGTGCCGTAGAGAAAAGAGAGGCGGTAATCTTCGTCCTTGACGTAGAGCGGTTTGCGCAGCCCCTTGGGGAGCTGATGAACAAAGCAGAAGATGCAGTTGTTGCCGCACCGCTTGGGGAGTGGTGGAGCAAAGACTACTCCCAGCGGCTCCCCCTCATCCCGCTCCACCTCGATCTCCCACGTCTCGCCACACTGCCGCTCCACCTCCAGCAGGAGGGGATCGTCGGAGATATGGAATTCATAGTCGATGAGATCCCGCAGGGGATGACCGTTGATGGCCACAAGCCGGTCTCCCGGCTCCAGCTCCATCTCCTGGCCGAGGCCGCCGGAGTGAACCTCTTTGATAAGCAGACCGTGTTTCATGACAACACCTTTAACCGGATAAACCGCGACAAATGAATTTTGACATTTGCAGGACGCAAAAAAACGGCAGGGGGAGAGAAACATGTCACATTTCTCTCCCCCTGCCGTCTTCGGTTCGCTCTTAGGGGTGGAGTTTGAAGGCGCCATCCACCGAGGTCAATGACGTAATAGCGTGTTTATAGATGAGAATATCGCCGTTGACCTCCATCAGCACGGAAAAGTTGTCGAAGGACTTGATATACCCCTCCAGTTTCTCTCCGGACATCAGCTTCATGATGACTCTGATGTGCTCTTTACGTGACTGATTGAGAAACTGGTCCTGGATGTTGAACGGTGCTTTCGCCATATCCCTCTCCTTTAATGATGATCGGTCCCATGAGGGGCCTCAACGTTGAGCCTCGCCCGATTACTGCTACGAAACAATGAATTCCTCAACCGCCCGTTGGATACTAGCAAAATTTTCAGGATATTCAAACCATTTCGTAGGGGCATCTCGAAAAAACCAGGTCTGTTGCCGCTTCAGATAATGCCGGGTATCCCGCTGGATCAGCTCACGCGCCTCATGAAGTGAGAGTTCACCCGTCAGATGGCGACAGATCTCCTTGTAGCCGATGGAGCGCATGCTCTTGAGTTCCGGGGAATACCCTTGAGCAAGCAACCCCTTCACCTCATTCACGAAACCGGAGGCCAGCATCCGCTCTACCCGCTCATTCACCCGCCGGTACAGCTCGGCACGATCTCGGGTTAGCCCTATCTTCAGGGGATCATACCGGATCTCGCTGAACCCGTGGAGACGGGTCATCTGCGAAAAGGAGAGCCCGGTGATCCGGCAGATCTCCAGCGCCCTGATGATCCGAAACCGGTCGTTTGGGTGAAGCCGTGCCGCGGTTTCCGGATCGATCCGCGCCAGTTCCCCCAGAAGCGCCGCCGAGCCGTCACGATCGGCCCATGCGGCAAGCTCCCCGCGAAGTTCGTCGTCACCTGCCGGCGCCTGGATGAGACCACCCAGAAGCACCCTGAGGTAGAGACCGGTTCCCCCCACCACGAAGGGGGTACGGCCCCGCCCCAGGATGCCGGCAATAGCCTCCCCTGCCTCCCGCGCAAAATCGGCCGCGGTAAAGGTGGCGTCCGGATCGACTATGCCGATGAGATGGTGGGGAATACGCGAGGTGAGCTCCGGCCCAGGAGCCGCAGTGCCGATCACCATCCCCCGGTAGAGCTGCAGGGAATCGGCGCCGACGATCTCACCATTGAACTCCTCTGCCAGCCGGACGGCCAGTTCGCTCTTGCCGGTGGCGGTGGGTCCCTGGATAATGATCAAGCGGGGAAGCGGTGACGGGGAAACCGGGGACCGGGGACCGGTAGTCCGGGACTGGGGACTGGGGACTGGGGACTCGGAACCCGGGTGTCGGGAGTCGGGAGTCGGGACCGGGCCCCCTCTGTCAGCCACTGGGAGGTGGTCCATGCTCTGGATCAGGAGAGGATGATTCGGGCGAAACGCCGCTTCCCCACCTGGACGACGAAGGTGCCGGCAGAGAGCTCAAGGTTGTCGTCGGAGACCTTTTCTCCGTCAATCTTCACCCCGTTCCCCTGGATTGACCGACGCCCTTCACTGTTGGAGGCAACCAGCCCTGCCTGGGCCAGCAGCTTGCAGAGCAGAATTTTCCCCCCCTCCGAGGCCACCGTCATCTCCGGCATCTCTTCGGGAGTCTGGTTATCCCGGAAACGGCGGACAAAGGCCTCCTGGGCAGCCTCGGCTGCGGCCACGCCGTGAAAACGACTCACCATCTCCCGGCCGAGTTGCTTCTTGGCGTCCATGGGATGAATCTGCCGCTCCTTGAGCCCTACCTTCAAGGTGGTCAGGCCGTCCAGAGTCAGGTCACTGAGGAGTTCGTAATAACGGAGCATCAGGTCATCGGAAATCGACATGATCTTGCCGAAGATCTCCTCCGGCGGTTCGTTAATGCCGATATAGTTCCCCAGGGACTTGGACATCTTGTTGACGCCGTCCAGCCCTTCCAGAAGGGGCATGGTGATGACCGACTGGGGGGGCTGCCCCCACTCCCGCTGAAGCTCGCGCCCCACCAGGAGGTTGAATTTCTGATCCGTCCCCCCCAACTCCACATCGGCCTTCAGCGCCACGGAGTCATACCCCTGGATCAGCGGGTAGAGAAATTCATGAATACTGATGGGGAGCTGGTTGGCGAACCGGTTACTGAAGTCCTCCCGTTCCAGCATCCGGGCCACGGTGTACTTGGAGGCGAGTCCGATCATGTCGCTGGCGGAGAGCGGGAGGAGCCAGGAGGAGTTGAAGACGACCTTCGTCAGTTCCGGATCAAGGATCTTGAACACCTGCTCCTTGTAGGTCTCGGCATTACGCAGGACATCCTCGCGGGTCAGGGCCTTGCGGGTCTCGGACTTGCCGGTGGGGTCACCGATCATCCCGGTGAAGTCGCCGATGAGAAAATTGACCTGGTGACCCAGCTGCTGAAACTGCCGCAACTTCTGGATCAACACCGTATGCCCCAGGTGAAGATCCGGCGCCGTGGGGTCAAAGCCGGCCTTGACGACCAAGGGAATCCCGCTCTTGGCGGATTTCTCCAGCTTCTCCAGGAGCTCCTTCTCCACCAGGATCTCCACACTTCCCCGCTTGATGATCTCCATCTGTTCGGCAACAGTCATTCTCTTCTCCTTCATTTCTGGTCTGAATCAGGCCGATCCGTCGAATCCGTCCGATCAGGCAGATTACCCGCAGACAATGTTTACCCGCTCGATGGCCAGCGCCCGTCCCGTCCCCTCGTCCAGGGTGACGACCACGCCGTTGAGCCTGAGGTCCTTCTTGGCCACCTCGAACTTGACGGGAAGCTGGGTCAAAAACTTATGGATCGGTTCGTCCTTACGGACCCCGATCACCGAGTCGAAACTCCCCGTCATCCCTGCATCGGTGATGAAGGCGGTGCCGGCGGTGAGGAGCCGCTCGTCGGCGGTCTGGACATGGGTATGGGTCCCGATGACCGCGCTGACCCGCCCGTCCAGATACCACCCCAGCGACGCCTTTTCCGACGTGGCCTCCGCATGAAAATCCACGATGATGAGCGCGGTTTCCTCCCTGAGACGGGCAACCTCCCGGTCGGCGGTGAGAAAGGGGCATTCCAGATTGTTCATGAAGACCCGCCCCTCAAGGTTGAGGAGAGCGATCTTCACCCCCCCCGAGCTCTTTACCACGATGCTCCCTCGGGCCGGCGCTCCCTGGGGATAATTGGCAGGACGAATTATCCGCTCCTCCCGGTTGAGGTAGGGGTACGATTCCCGCTTGTCCCAGATATGGTTGCCGCTGGTGATGACATGGACCCCCAGGTCGAACAGCTCCCGGGCGGTCTCCTCGGTGATGCCGAAACCGCCGGCCATGTTTTCACCGTTGGCCACCACCAGATCCACGGTATGGCGGTCCACCAGGCGGTGCAGCTCCCGCGACAACGCCTGACGCCCCGGCTTCCCCACCAGGTCACCGATGAAGAGAACCTTAACGGGCATAATCGACAGCCCGCGTTTCCCTGATGACATGGACCTTTATCTGACCGGGATAGGTCATCTCCGCCTCGATCTTCTTGGCGATATCCTTGGCCAAGATCAGGGTCCGATCGTCGCTCACCTCTTCGCTGGAGACCATGACCCGGATCTCCCGGCCGGCCTGGATGGCGAAGGAGTTGGTAACTCCGCCAAAGGAGGTGGCGATCCGCTCCAGATCCTCCAACCGCTTCACATAGGTCTCCATCATCTCGCGCCGGGCGCCGGGACGGGCGCCGGAAAGGGCATCCGCCGCCTGAACGAGTACCGCCAGCACGGTGGCCGGCTTCTCGTCTTCATGGTGAGCCATGATGGCATGAATGATCTTGGGTGACTCCCCGTACTTCCGGGCGATATCCGCCCCGATGACGGCATGGGACCCTTCCACCTCGTGGTCCACCGCCTTTCCCAGGTCATGGAGCAGACCGGCCCGCTTGGCCTGCTTCACGTTGATCCCCAACTCCGCAGCCATGATCCCGCAGATGAAAGCCACCTCCAGGGAGTGTTGATAGACGTTCTGGCTGTAGGAGGTCCGGTACCGGAGCCGCCCGATGAGCTTGAGGATCTCCGGATGGATACCGTGAACCCCCAGATCGAAGGCCGCCTGCTCGCCGGCCTCCTTGATGGCTTGCTCCACCTCTTCCGTGGCCTTGGCCACCACCTCCTCGATCCGTCCGGGGTGAATCCGACCGTCGGCGATGAGTTTTTCCAGGGAGAGTTTGGCCACTTCGCGCCGTACGGGGTTGAATCCGGAAAGAATTACCGCCTCCGGGGTATCGTCGATGATGAGGTCGATCCCGGTGGCAGCCTCCAGCGCCCGGATGTTGCGCCCTTCCCGGCCGATGATCCGCCCCTTCATCTCGTCGGAGGGGAGCGCCACCACGGAAACGGTCCGCTCCGCCACGTATTCGCCGGCATACCGCTGAATCGCCAGAGCCAGGATCTCCTTGGACTTCTTGTCAGCCGTCTCCCTGGCCTCTTCTTCTATCACCCTGATCTTCTTGGCGGCATCGAATTTGGCCTCATCGATCATGCCGTCCATGAGGATCTGCTTGGCCTCCGTGGCGGTGAGCCCTGAGACCTCTTCCAGTTTCAGACGCGCCTGTTCCTGGAGTTCGCCGACCTTCTGCTCTTTGCTGACCAGCGACTGATCCCGGGAGATCAGCGACTGCTCTTTCTTCACCAGCTCCGCATCCCGCTGGTCAAAGAGGTTCATCTTGTTTTCCAGATGCTCATCCTTCTGCTGGAGACGTTTTTCCTGAACCTGCAGATCGGAGCGCAACTCCTTGCATTCCCGTTCGAACTCCCCCTTGGCCTGATAGACCACGTCCTTGGCCTGAAGGGTCGCTTCCTTGGTAATAGTCTCCGCCTGACGCTTGGCATCTTCAATGGTTTTTTCGGCAAGCTCCTCCGCCCTCGCCATGAGCGAATCCGAATACTTCTTTTTCAACAGGTTCCCGACGAAGTAGCCGATCCCGCCGGCAACCGCGAGGAGAATCACGACAAACATGATGTCAACTTTCATTACACCTACCCCCTTTCTATAGTGACCGAACCGGCAGAATCTGCCCTTCGGTTATGATCAGATCAAGCGCCACGTCATGAGGTTCTCCCGCAATCTCCTCCACCAACTGGAAGTCGAAACCGAAACCGACCAGCCGTCCCATCCCTTCCAGAGCATGCAGCGTCCGGTCGTAATACCCCTTGCCGTAACCGATCCGCCGACCGCTTTTGTCAAAGGCCACCCCCGGCACGATAAAACAGTCCACCTCTTCGGGGAGCCGCTGAGGGCACCCCGGACCAGGCTCCGCAATGCCGAAGGCCCCTGTCACCAGGTCGGAGCGGTTGGTGATCTCCCGGAAGAGAAGCTCTCCTGCCGCCACCACCGGGAAAAGAATTTTTTTTCCCGCTGCCAGTGCCTCTCCCATGACCTCCGCGGTGTCGACTTCATGCCTCACCGGAGCGTACAGGGCAAGAACCCCGGAGGAGAGAAACAGTTCCGATGCCAGAAAGCGCTGCTGAACCAGACGGCTCAACAACGTCCACTCACGGGGAGAAAGCGCGGAGCGTCGCTGGAGCATCTCCAGACGAAGACTCTTTTTGGGCATACGAACCTGCTTTCACACGAAAAAAAGGGGGAACAGGGAGGCTTGAAACGGTGCGGGTACGCCCAGGAATCAGGCAGGTACGACGAGAAGAGGTTCTGGAGCGAACAGATTTATATGCGGAAGCCGCACCGCGCGGAAGAGTCGACCGGGCGGAGAAGCCGCGAAACCCAAAAAAAGGTATATATATCGATCAGCTGAACCAGCAGAAACCTTGGGTGGGCCGACACGCCCTCCACCTCTCGCGGCCGAAACCGCACAAAGCCGGGTAAAACTTATCAAAAAAATATCACGGGAAGGAGCGGAGAAGCACTCTATCTTTCCGGATACATAAGAGGTCGTATCCTAGGACATATCGCCATGAATGTCAAGGGATATCCGTCACATGCACCCCCTCATCACGGGCGGAACTACCGTCCCGGCAACCGGTCGACGTCACGAGCAGCTGCGGCTTTTTCCTTGACACGGCCTCTCTCCACCTATAAATTATCCGGTCTTTACGGTATCATCAACTCAAGACTTTACCATACATCGGAGGTTTCTGTGAGCGCACTGGAAATGGACAACTACATCTTTACTTCGGAATCAGTTTCAGAAGGACATCCCGACAAGGTCGCCGACCAGATTTCCGACTCGATCCTTGACGCCATCCTCACCCAGGATCCCCGGTCACGGGTTGCCTGCGAGACCCTCGTCACCACCGGCATGGCGGTGGTTGCCGGCGAGATCACCACCAACGCCGTGGTTGACTATCCCAAGATCGTCCGTGAAACCATCCTGGAGATCGGCTACAACGACTCCCAGATGGGGTTTGACGGTGAGACCTGTGCCGTACTGATCTCCATCGACAAACAGTCTCCCGACATCTCCCAGGGAGTGACCGAAGGGGAAGGGCTCTTCAAGGAGCAGGGGGCCGGCGACCAGGGACTCATGTTCGGCTATGCCTGCAACGAGACCGCAGAGTTGATGCCCATGACGATCCTCTTTTCCCACCAACTGGTAAAGAAACTGGCCGATGTCCGGAAGAGCGGTCTGCTCAACTTCCTCCGCCCCGACTCCAAGTCCCAGGTCTCCATCCAGTACATCGACGGCAAGCCCGCCTATGTGGATACGGTGGTCATCTCCTCCCAGCATACCCCCGATGTCAGCCACAAGCAGATCGAGGAGGGGATCATCGAAGAGGTGGTGAAGAAGATTATCCCCGCCGGGATGATCACCGCCAAGACCCGCTACCTCATCAACCCCACCGGCCGTTTCGTCGTGGGGGGCCCCATGGGGGATTGCGGTCTCACCGGCCGAAAGATCATCGTGGACAGCTACGGCGGGCACGGCGCCCATGGCGGCGGCGCCTTCTCCGGCAAGGACCCCTCCAAGGTGGACCGCTCCGCCGCCTACATGGGACGCTACGTTGCCAAGAACCTGGTGGCGGCCGGACTCTGTGACAAATGCGAGATTCAGGTGGCCTACGCCATCGGCGTGGCCCAGCCGGTCTCCATCCTGGTGGACACCGCCGGCACCGGGAAGATCCCCTCGGCCCGCATCGCCGAAATCGTCAAGGAGGTCTTCGACATGCGCCCCCGGGCCATCATCGAACAGCTGGACCTGCTTCGCCCCATCTACAAGTTGACCGCTGCCTACGGCCACTTCGGCCGTGAGCTCCCGGAATTCACTTGGGAGCGGACCGACAAGGTGGCGATCCTGCGGGAGAAGGCGGGGCTGTAAGAGATGTTGAAGCGTTGAATCGTTCGAATGTTGAATCGTTGAACTGTTGGTTTGTTGAATCGATGACGTAGGAAGGCCGGATGGAACTCCATCCGGCCTTCCTACGTTTCAACCAGCTCTTTTCTCGCACCTCGCGCCCGGCGCCCCGTGCCTGGCAAATCTGTACCCCACCCCCCGGACGGTCTGAAAAAAGACCGGATGGGAGGAATCGGGCTCGAAATATTTCCGGAGCCGGACGATGAAGTTGTCCAAGGTCCTGGTCTCGGTCTCGGAGGAGTACCCCCAGACCGTCTCCAGGAGGTTTGAGCGAGTGACGGTCTTACCTTCGTTCCTGAAGAAGAGCGCCAGCATCCGGATCTCCAGTTCCGTGAGATCGATCTCCCCTTGGGCGGTGCGGGCGTGATAGGAGAGAAGAAAGACCTCGTTGTCACCGAAACGGTATCCCTCCTCCACCGGTTCCGGGCGGTACCAGGACGACCGGCGGAGCATCCCCTTGACTCGGAGGAGAAATTCGCTGAGGTTAAAAGGCTTTGTCAGGTAGTCGTCGGCGCCGCTGTCCAGACCGGAGATCCGGTCCCCCTCCTCGGAACGGGCGGAGAGAATCAGGATGGGGACCCGCGGGTCGGCACCCCGGACCTCACGACAGACGGTGAAGCCATCCATCCCCGGCAGCATCACATCCAGGATGATGAGGGCGAACCGGTTGAAGGCGAGGAGTTCCAGCGCAGCCTCACCGGTCTCCGCATGACTCACCCGATACCCTTCCTCTTCCAGATTAAACGTCATCCCACGGGCCAGATGGAGTTCGTCCTCCACCAGGAGGATATGCGGCCGGTCCTCACTCATGAATTTTCCCCTTTTCCCTGGCCACCGGCAGGATGAGATGGAACGTCGTCCCCAGCCCGGCACCGGGACTGGTCACGCGGATCAGCCCCCCATGCCGGTCGATGATGGACTTGACGATGTAAAGACCAAGCCCGGTCCCCCTGATATTTTCCTGCGTACTCCTCACCCGGTAAAACATGAGAAAGACCTTGCGCAGATCCCCTTTTTCCATCCCCCGCCCCTGGTCACGAAAGGTCAGAAGACACCGTTTGCTCCCTTCCCGGCTCAGGGTCACCTCGATCTCCGGTGAGGCCATGCTGTAGAGGATGGCGTTTTCAAAGAGATTGCGGAGCGCCATCGCCAACCCCTCCGGGTCGAACTCCACCCGGATGTCCGGCTCTATCCGCCAGGTCAGGCTTCCTCCCTCGGGCAACTTCAATCGTTTACGCTCCAGAAAAAGGGTGAGAAATTCGGAGAGGTCATGAACAAGACGCTCCCCTCCCCCGAATCCGTGCTCAAGTTTGGCTGCCATGAGGAGATTGTTAATATGGTTTTCCAGGCGAGTGGTGTCGTCCAGCATGGTATCGAGAAAGCGTTCGACCCGCTCCGGGGAGGGCTTGCGGAGACGGATTGTCTCCAGGTGAAGCCGGATGGAGGCCAGCGGAGATTTCAGCTCATGGGTAACTTGCGAGATGAAATCGCGTTGCCGACGGTTGAGGGAAGACTGGCGCTGCCAGTAGAGGAAGATGATGTACACCCCCACGAGGATGGCCACGAGAAGCGCCAACCCTTCCGTCAGGACCAGCCAGTCGAAGGAGTAGCCGGTCAACAGGTCCGGCTTGTACTGTTCCGCCAGTCGCCGGAGCTCCTGGTGACGACCGATGAACCAGTAGATCCATAGGACGACCACCAGAACCCAGACCAGCTGAATTCCGATGAGAGCGGAGAGAGGGGTAAAGAGTAACCGAAACCACTTCATGCCCCTGTGTACCACCGGAAATCCGCTTTTGCAAGCGGAATGGTTTTACACTTCTATTACATTGCACCCTGTCTGATTCTGGTAGAGTGACCTTCGCTTACGACTGACGGAAATCACCCATCGAGGACATAATGAAACCTTTCAAACTTGGCGTATATGAAGTTCCCTATCCCCTGATCCAGGGGGGAATGGGGGTGCGGGTTTCGGCCGGTTCCCTGGCCGGCCATGTTGCCAAGTGCGGCGGGATCGGCATCGTAGCCGCTGCCGGTATCGCCCTCAATAGCGAACATTATAACGGCAAGAATTATCTGCAGGCCGAACAGGAGGCCATGAAGAGCGAGCTTCGCAAGGCTTACGAGATTGCCCCGGATGGGATCATCGGCGTCAACGTCATGGTGGCTCTTTCCGACTTCGAAAACCTGGTAAAAGCCTCCATCGAAGGGGGGGCCAAGGTCATCATCTGCGGCGCCGGGCTGCCGCTCTCCCTCCCGGAACTGACGGCCCATGCTCCCCATGTGGCGCTCATCCCCATTGTCTCCTCCCTGCGGGCGGCCCAACTCATCGCCAAGAAGTGGGACAAGGGTTCTCATCGCCTCCCCGACGCAGTGCTGGTGGAAGACCCGGATACCGCCGGCGGCCATCTGGGGGAGAAGATGGAGAATATAGGCAACGGTGACTACGATCATTACGGGACGATCCGAGCCATCAAGGAATTTTTCCGGAGCGAGTACCAGGTGGATATGCCGGTCATCGCCGCCGGTGGCATCTGGGATCGGGCCGATCTGGAAAACGCCCTGGCACAGGGGGCCGACGCCGTGCAGATGGCCAGCCGTTTCGTCCCCACGGTGGAGTGTGACGCCGCCGAAAGCTTCAAACAGATGTACCTTGATTGTCGCAAGGAGGATATCGGTCTCATCATGAGTCCCGCCGGGCTCCCCGGAAGGGCCATCCTCAAAAATCAGGAGAACATCGTTAACTACGACAAGGAGCACAACTCCAAGTGCAAGACCGGCTGTCTCAAGAAATGCTCTTACAAGGAGAACGGCGAACGATTCTGCATCGTCTTCTCCCTGGACCGGGCCCAGCGAGGCGATGTGGAGACCGGTCTGGTCTTCTGCGGGACCAACGCCTGGAAGGCCGACCGGATCACCACGGTGCAGGAGATTTTTGACGAACTGTTCGGTGAAGAGGAAGCCGTCACCGCTCAGGCGGCCTGACCTTCCCGGCATCATCTTCTGAGACGGCCCGACGGTATGCACCGCCGGGCCGTTTTCATAGGACCTGAAAAAATGGAGACCTCCCTTTGACCCGGCACCCTATCGCGCCCGACTGGCATTCTTGTGCGCGTTTTTTCTTGCCTGCTCCGGCGCACCATGATATATCAACAAATGTTGATTCAATTAACTGGCAAACGTGATCTATGCTGCAAACCCTGAAATCACTGGCCGACCCCTCCCGTCTCCGGCTGACGGCCATCCTGCTCCGGGGGGAATTCACCGTGCAGGAGTTGACCCGGATCATGGGCACCGGACAGTCCCGGGTCTCCCATCACCTGAAGGCCCTCACCGAGGCTGGGGTGCTGGCGGTTAAACGGCAGGGAACCTGGAACTATTACCGGGCCGGCGGCGATTCCCCCTTTTTCGCCGCCATCCGGCCGGCGCTGGAACAGGGGCTGGCTGATCTGCCCCATCGGGAAGAGGATCTCACCGCCGTGGCCCAGATACTGGAAGAGCGAAGGGATCGGAGCCGGGAGTTCTTTGACCGGCATGCCCGGCAGTGGGATGATCTGGCCCGGACCCTGCTTCCGGCCCCCGACTACCGGGAGATCCTGCTGTCACGACTCCCCCAAGGGAAGAGCGTGGTGGAGATAGGACTGGGGACCGGCGGCCTGTTGCCGGCCCTGGCAGCCAGATCCGCCACAGTCATCGGGGTGGATCATTCTCCAGCCATGCTGGATGAGGCGAGGCGGCGACTGACTGAGGAGAACGTGAGCGGCGTCGAACTTCGCCTGGGGGAGATGACCCACCTGCCGCTCACCGACCGCTCCGCCGACTGTGCGGTGCTTGCCATGGTCCTGCACCATGCCGCTGACCCCCAGGCGGTGCTAGGAGAGATCAAACGGGTCCTGGTTCCCGGCGGCCTGCTGCTCGTGGCCGACCTGGCCCGCCATGAGCGGGAATGGGTGCGGGAACGCCTGGCGGACCAGTGGCTCGGTTTTGATGAGGAAGAGTTGACGGCATGGTTGACGGCAGCGGGATTCGTGCAGATTGACTGCCGGCGAATCGCAGGGAGCGTTGGACAGGAGTCGGTGCTGGTGCTAACGGCATCGTAAGCTGTTGAATCGTGAGTTGTTGAATCGTTGTAGATATCAAAATCATCACCACCACAAGGAGAAGCAGATGTCACAGGATTTCATCGTTGCCGACCTTTCCCTGGCCGCCTGGGGAAACAAAGAGATCAGAATCGCCGAGACCGAGATGCCGGGGCTCATGGCCATCCGCGAGGAATTCGCCTCAGCCCAGACGCTGAAGGGGGCACGAATCACCGGTTCCCTCCACATGACCATCCAGACCGCGGTCCTCATCGAAACCCTCACGGCCTTGGGGGCAGAGGTCCGCTGGGCCTCATGCAACATCTTCTCTACCCAGGATCACGCCGCCGCCGCCATCGCCGCCGGCGGGACTGCGGTCTTCGCCGTCAAGGGCGAGAGCCTGGAGGAGTACTGGGACTACACCCACCGGATCTTCGAGTGGCCCGACGGCGGCTTCTCCAACATGATCCTGGATGACGGCGGCGACGCCACCCTTCTCCTCCACCTGGGAACCAGGGCGGAAACCGACCTCAGCGTCCTGACCAACCCCGGCTCCGAAGAGGAGACCATCCTCTTCGCCGCCATCAAGGCCAAACTGGCCGTTGACCCCACCTGGTACTCCACCCGCATCGCTCATATCCAGGGAGTCACCGAGGAGACCACCACCGGGGTCCACCGTCTCTACCAGATGCACGAACGGGGTGATCTCCGCTTCCCGGCCATCAACGTCAACGATTCGGTGACCAAATCCAAGTTCGACAACCTCTACGGCTGCCGCGAGTCGCTGGTGGACGGCATCAAACGGGCCACCGACGTCATGATTGCCGGCAAGGTGGCCCTGATCTGCGGTTACGGCGACGTGGGGAAAGGGTCGGCCCAGGCCATGCGCGCCCTCTCAGCCCAGGTCTGGGTAACGGAAGTCGATCCCATCTGCGCCCTTCAGGCTGCCATGGAGGGATACCGGGTGGTGACCATGGAGTATGCTGCCGACAAGGCCGACATCTTCGTGACTTGCACGGGGAACTACCACGTCATCACCCATGAGCATATGGCGCGAATGAAGGACCAGGCCATCGTCTGCAACATCGGCCACTTCGACAACGAGATCGAGGTGGCGGCGCTGGAGCAGTACCAGTGGGAGGAGATCAAGCCCCAGGTGGATCACATCATCTTCCCCGACGGCAAGCGGATCATCCTCCTGGCCAAGGGGCGGCTGGTGAACCTGGGATGCGGCACCGGTCATCCCAGCTACGTCATGTCCTCCTCCTTTGCCAACCAGACCATCGCCCAAATCGAGATCTTCGCCAATCCGGGGAGATATCCGGTGGGGGTCTACACCCTCCCCAAACACCTGGACGAGAAGGTGGCCCGACTGCAGCTGAAGAAGCTCAATGCGCAACTCTCGGAACTCACCCCGGAGCAGGCCGCCTACATCGGCGTACCCCAGGAAGGTCCGTACAAGACGGAGCATTACCGGTACTAAGACGTCTTGACCACGGAGACACGGAGAAAGGCAATTTAACAGGGATGGACAGGATGCTCACGCCCGGCACGCCACTGGATTATCTCCAAAGGAGTTATCCAGACTATCCTGTTCATCCCTGTAAATTCGATTTTGTCTGTTTCTTTCCCTGCTGAACTGATTTTCCAAGGTTTACATGTACTGCGACTACTACGGTTTTCGAGAGAAACCGTTCAACATCACCCCTGATCCGGGATTCATCTTCCTCAGCGCCCACCACAACGAGGCCTTTGCCCATCTGCTCTATGGCATCGACAATCATGTGGGGTTCATCGCCCTCACCGGAGAGATCGGGGCAGGGAAGACCACCGTGATCCGGACCCTCTTGGGACAGCTCTCTCCCGATCAGTACCGGAGCGCCCTCATCTTCAATCCCTGCCTCTCCTCATTGGGACTCATGCAGTCCATCAACCGGGAGTACGGCCTCCCCACCCACCATACCGATACGGCGGAGCTGCTCAGGGATCTCAATAACTTTCTCCTGGAGGAAAACGAAGCCGGTCGGACGGTGGTGCTGGTGGTAGACGAAGCGCAGAACCTGTCAAGCATGGTTCTGGAGCAAATACGCCTCATCTCCAATCTGGAGACCGAACAGGACAAGCTGATCCAGATAGTGCTGGTGGGACAACCGGAACTGCGAGAGCTCCTGGCTCAACCGGAACTGCGCCAGTTGGGGCAACGGATTGCGGTGAGCTATCATCTGCGCCCCATGAACCTGGCCGACACCCGGGAGTACATCACCCACCGGATGGAAGTTGCGGGGAGAAAAGAGTCTAACCTCTTCACCACCAAAGCCATTCGACGCATCTACCGCTTCTCCGGGGGGCTCCCTCGACTGATCAACCTGGCCTGCGACCGGACGCTCCTCCTGGGGTATACCCGTGAGCAGACCCCCCTCACCCCGGCGATGGCCGGAAGCGCCATTGCCGATCTCCGCCTCACGTCGGAGGACGGATTCAGGCTCCGCCATGTCCTCTACGTCGGCCTCGTTGCAGCACTCCTGGGAACCGGACTCTTGCTCTTTACACGGGAACAGACGCCACACCGGGAACCAAACGCAACGGCAACGCCGCTGGCGGCGAAAGCTCCGCTCCCCATCTCCGTCCCCACTGTGGCGCGGCAACTGGCAACGGTGACCGAAACAGAAAGTGCCCTCACGGCATTCAACGTCCTGGCCCGGATCTGGCATATTCCCACCGCAGCCTGGGCATCTTCCCAGCCGGAACTCCCGGAGATCCTGGCCCGTGAACGGGGAGTTGACACCCTCAAGTTCACCGGCAACCTGGGAGCGCTTCTGCGGTATAACTCACCGGCGATCCTGGAGCTGACCATTCCCGCTCTCCAGGGGAGGCGCTACCTGGCCCTTACCGGTTTCGACGCCGACCGCTATACCATCACCCCCCCCCTTGCCGGACGGACGACAGTGAGCGGAGCTGAGCTGGAAAGCATCTGGTCCGGACGGGCATATATCCCCTGGAAGAATCATCTGAACATCCCCCCAGGCATCAAGGGGGGGGCTCAGGGGAGAGCGGTGAGCCGGTTGCAGACGCTCCTCCAAGGGGGAGGGCTCTATAAAGGGGGACTCAGCGGAGTCATGGACCGGCCGACCCTGGACGCCGTCGGATCATTCCAGATGGCCCAGGGGATCGACCCCGCCGGGGGAGTGGGACGACAGACCCTGTTTCTCCTCTACCGCACCGCCAGAGGGTTCACCAACCCGGTACTGAATCATGCCCCAGGAGCTGCAAGATGAGCCTCATTCTGGATGCCCTGAAAAAGCTGGAACAGGAGAAGGCGGCCCGCCGCACCCGGCAGGGGGATATCCGCCCGGCGCTCACCGCCAGGAAGAGTTCCCCCACTTCCCCGGCGTGGCGGCTGCCGGCGCTCTTTACGGGCACCATTATCCTTGCGGTGGCCGTAACTCTGGGGGTCACGGGGCTCTTCTCCCAGAAGAATCTTCCGCCGTCGCCCGCACCGGTTCAATTCCCTCCCCTCCCCTCTCCGACCCCGGCCACCACGGTACAGCCCCAGCGTCCCCCGATACCGTCAGCAAGAGTGAATATTCCCGCTCCGCCGGATCTCCCCCCACCGTCACCCAAACGCCCCAAAGGGATCATACCGGAGCCGACCGGCCCCACCCCCGCCGACCTGAAGGTGACCGGTATTGCCTGGCAGGATGAGCGAACTGCTCGACGGGCCGTGGTAAACGGCGCTCTCATGGGGGAAGGAGCCGATGTCTCCGGGGCCAGGATCGTGGAAATCCGACAGGAACAGGTCCGTTTCTCCCGGGATGGCCAAAGCTTCGCCATCGCCATCACCTCGTCCAACCGGTGAGGAGTATGGCCGGCAAACTCTTCCTGCTTCTTGCCACGGTCTCGGTGTTGGAAATCTATCTGATCGTCAAGGTTGGGGAGATAGTGGGGATTGTGCCGACGTTCCTGATTCTCTTCAGCACCAGCGTGGCTGGGGGGTGGCTTGTCCGCCGTCAGGGGATAGCAATCATCGGCAGGGTCAGGGATGAACTCGCTGGGGGGCGGTTACCGGCAGGACCGATCATGGAAGGTCTCCTCGTGCTGGTGGGAGGGATGCTGCTTCTCCTCCCCGGCCTCCTCACCGATTTCCTCGGTCTACTCTTTCTCATCACTCCCACGAGAAACCTTATGGGTCGGTCAATCGTCACATGGTTACAAAGACGATTCATACCGCGGGAAAAGATGGTCGTCATCAAAAAAAATTAGCGGCGGCCCACAGCCTTACTCGAATAAGTAGATGCAGGAATTTCGTGGTACTCGACAACGGGTATCGCCGCATGATTCGTCCTGTCTATCCTGTGCATCCCTGTTAAAATAAGTTTTTCCGGTTTACCCCTTCCTTGCCAGTAATGCCTTCGCCCGGACTGCCCCGTCGAACGTTCCGGAAAGCTTCAGCGCCTCAGCCAGTTCCCTTCGTCCCGCCACAATATCTCCCCCCTTGAGAAGCGCCACGCCATAGTGGTACCGGTGCACCGGATTCTTCGGCGCCCCGCCCGCGGCCATCTGCAACAACGCCAAGGCCTGCTCCTGTTTGCCCTGCTTGAAGAGAATCCACCCCATGGTGTCGATCACGCCGGGGTCCCGTGGATTCCTCGTATAGAGCATCGAAGCCAGAGCCGCAGCCCGGTCCAGCTCGTAACCATGATCGGCAATGAGGTTCGCCATATTGTTCATGGCGACCATATCGTTGGGGGTCCGCTTCAGGACCTCTTCGTAGCTCATAATCGCCGGGACGAATTCACCCCGTTGGACCTGCAACTCCGCCATGAGCAGCAATGGCGCCGCCGCCGTCTGTTGTTTGGCCGCCACGCTCCGAAGAAAAGCCAGTGCCTCGCTACTCTGTCCCGCTCCAGCCAGGCTGCGTGCCAGCAGCAGCGGCATAGTGGCGCTGTCAGGGGCAAGCTTCATCCCGGCCTCCGCCTCCCGAACCGCCACAGCATATGAGTGCTGCAGTAATAAAAGGGTGACCAGCAGCTCCCGCGCCTCCAGGTTGGCCGGCTCTTTCCCCAAGGCAGCCCGCAACTGGACTGCAGTCAACTCCTTATTACCGGCACGCAGCGCCAATTGGGCCAGAATCAGATGGGGTTCCGGCTTGTTCGGCCGCAACAGTGCCAGTTCGTTCGCCTTCAGCGTTGCCAGATTGACCTCGCCAACGGCGGCAGCCAACGCCCCCAGCCCGTAGAGGGCTTCGGGAGAGCGAGGATCCGCCATCAGCACTTTTCGGTATGTCTGCATGGCCGGCTGCAGGGAACCCATTTCCCGCTGCGTCTTCGCCAGTTGCAACAACAGGGAGACATCCCCAGGATGTTTTTCCACGGCTGCGGTCAATTCGATATAGGTCTTGCGTAATTTTTTGTACTCTTCAGAGACGGCAACGGCCTCACCCAGACGGTGGGTAGCCACCGGTTGGGGCCAGAACACCTTTTTGGCGTAGATGGCGCCGCCCACTGCCACGACATAGATACATACGGCGCAGAAGAGGAGTACGACATTTTTCTTTAACCACCAGAAAAAGAACCGCGGCCTTTTCCGGCTCGCCGTCCTTCTGGCGGCCCTTACCCTATCACCGAACCAGAGTTCGTAGAGCGGCGGTTGAAGCTGCCCTTTGAAGAGAAAGTACCGGGTCCAGTACCCTCTCCGGCTTCGAAGCAGAGTGAAGATGACGAAACCGACCAGACAGAGAGTGATAAAACAAAGAACAAGCAAGAGCAGTTTGTGGGCCATGACGTCTCCATAAAGAAGAAAAGAGGGTACCAACGCGAGTCGCCGATACTTATATCAGAATTTCTTATATTTTCCAACCCGCTTGTCCGGCAAAAGAGTATCATCATGATAAAAATTTCGTCAACTGAGCAGAAGGATCAGCTCCTCCGTAAAACGACCTCCGAGGGTTTCCGCTCCCCGGAGGTCGTTTACGTTTCAACAGTTCAACGATTCAACAGTTCAACGTCTCTCCAGAGTGCTCTCCCCCATCATCAGCGACATGAGCCGGAAACCTTCCGGGACGAAATAACCGGTCCCCTTGGCCGACGCCTCGTCATAGGCGGCTCCCCCGTTACCGGCAAAACCGTCACCGCCGTAGATGACAAAAGGGACCGGATCGGAGGTGTGAGTCATGATGCTCACCGGCGTCGGGTGATCGGGCATGCAGAGAATCCGGTACTCTCCCAGCTCTTTGATCCCCTCCAGCACCGTCCCCACCACCTTGACATCAAAATCCTCGATGGCCTGAATCTTGTGGTCCAGACGCCCGGAATGGGAAGCCTCGTCAGGTGCCTCCACATGAAGATAGACGAAGTCCCGACTCCTCAACGCCTCCAGGGCAGCCTGGGCCTTTCCCAAATAATTAGTGTCGATGTACCCCGTTGCCCCTTCCACGGAGATGGTGTCCAGCCCGGCATAAATGCCGATCCCTTTGAGCAGATCCACTGCGGAGATGACCGCTCCGGAGAGGCCGTAGCTCTCCCGGTAGCTGCTGATCCGCGGCGGACGGCCGTGCCCCCAGAGCCAGATGGAATTGGCCGGCGGCTGCCCCGCCGCCTGGCGCTTCTTGTTGAGGGGGTGCCCCTGGAGGATCATCTGAGAGCTGTTCATGAGGTTGATGATCCGGTCAGCCCCCTCACCACTGGGGAGAAAATCCAGGATGCTCTTCCCGGTAAGGTCATGGGGTGGGATCGTCTTCATGGCGGAACAACCGTTGCGCCAGACCATGAGGTGGCGGTAGCCGACTCCGGGGAAGAACTGAATTTCATCATCCTCCAACTGCTCACGCAGGGCGGCGATCAGCTCTCCCCCCTCACCGGTGGAGATATGACCGGCGGAAAAATCCTGCATGTAGATCCTGCTTCCGTCAGGAGCAAGGGTCACGAAGTTGAGACGAAAGGCCACATCGTCAGGAGCGAGCGCCACCCCGATACTGGCCGCCTCCAGGGGAGATCGCCCCGTATAGCAGGTTCGGGGATCATAGCCGAAGACCGAGAGATTGGCCACGTCGCTCCCCGGAGGGAGTCCTTCCGGCACCGTAGCCGCCAGCCCCAGGAGTCCGTTTCTCGCCATGAAGTCCATGTTAGGGGTGTGGGCAACCTGCAAGGGGGTCTTTCCCCCCAACTGATCCAACGGCTCATCGGACATTCCGTCGCCAAGCAGTACTATGTATTTCATCGTTTTTTCCTTTCTATCCTCTAGGGTGACACTCTTCGTGAATCCGCTTGAGCCGTTCCCGGGTGACGTGGGTGTAGATCTGCGTGGACGACAGGTCCGCATGCCCCAGCATGAGCTGAACACTGC
The DNA here is from genome assembly GCA_903902855.1 of uncultured Geobacter sp. Lineage (GTDB taxonomy): Bacteria > Desulfobacterota > Desulfuromonadia > Geobacterales > CAIOGM01 > CAIOGM01. The sequence continues at coordinate 21,377 of CAIUWK010000035.1, forward strand.
GCAGATCGGCGCCGTTCTCCAGGAGATGGGTGGCAAAAGAGTGACGCAGAGTGTGGGGCGAGATGCTCCGGTCGATCCCTGCCTCCCTTGCCCGCTTCTTGATGATATTCCAGAACGCCTGCCGGCTCATTCCCTCCCCCAGACGCGTCAGGAAGAGTTCCTCACTTCCCCTTCCCCCCTCCAACCGGGGGCGGGCCTCAACCAGATAGCGCCGTACCGTCCCGATGGCGGCATCTCCCAAGGGGACCAGCCGCTCTTTCCCCCCCTTGCCGAAGGTCAGGAGGAACCCCGCATCCAGGTTCACCGTCCGGAGCGTCAAGTTCACCAGTTCCGAGACCCGTAACCCCGTGGCGTAGAGAAGTTCCAGCATGGCCCGGTCCCGCAGCTCAGCCAAACCATTCCCCAGAGGGGCCGCCAGCAGTTTCTCAATCTCCCGGGAAGAGAGAAACGTGGGGAGCTTCCCTCCGATTTTTGGAGCCTCAAGAAGAGCGGTGGGATTGGTGGTGGCATGCCCCTCCACCAGGAGAAACCGGTGAAACATCCGGATCGCCGACAGTGCCCGGGCCCGACTGCGGGGGCTCAACCCCTCCGACTTCAAGGAAGCGATGAACGACGCCACCAAAAGCTGAGTAATCCGGACCGGCTCTCTGCACCCCTCCCCTTCAAGAAAGGTCAGATACCGGAGCGTATCCCGGCCATAAGCCTCCACGGTAGTACCCGATAGCCCCCGCTCCACCAGGAGATACGTCAAAAAAAGGTCGCGAAAGAGAAACATAGGTTCAAGGTTCAAGGTTAAAGGTTCAGGGTTCGGGGTTCGGGGTTCGGGGTTCTACCAGTCCCCAGTCCCCGATTACCAGTCACCGCTTCTACTCGTCTATGGCCGCCAGAAGGCGGGATCTGATCTCGGCGCACTTGGCCGGCTCCGTAATCTTCTGGCGGAAGATATCCTTCACGTAGAAGACGTCAGCCACCTGGTCAACCTTCGTGGAGATCTTGGAGACGTCAATATAGAGCCCAAGCTCGGTGATGGTGCTGGCAATCCGGTAGAGAAGCCCTACCTTGTCGTGGGTGTAGATATCGATGACCGTGTAATCCTCTGAGATGTCGTTGTCGATCTCCACCCGGGTGGGGAAGCGGGGCTTCACTGCCTGGATGAGAAAGGAGGGGGGCTGGGTCTGCCGCTCCACCAGACTCTTGACGCTAACCACGCCGGTGAGCACCTGCTCCATCTCCTCCCGCAGTCGTTTCCAACGATTCTCATCGGTGATGATGAACCCCTTGGGTGAGTTGACCTGGAGGAGATCTAGCACCTTGCCGTTACTCCCCGTATGAATCTGGGCGCCGAGGATGTTCATGCTGTTGGCCGCCATCACCCCTGCGATCCGCGAAAAGAGGCCGGGGTGGTCAAAGGTACAGATGGTGAAGTTGGAATATCCCTTTTCCTGATCCAGCTGATCGTGAACCACCTTCATGACCAGGGGAGTGCTGCCGGTCAGTTCATGGAGCAACCGGACATGGGCGGCCAGGATCTCCGGCGGGTTGGAGAGAAGATGCCGGGTGGTCATCCCCTTCAGCTCCTGTTTGATGGCGGCCAGGGGAAGCTCATCCTCAAGAAGCACCGTCACCCTCTTTTTCACATTCCTGGTCCGCTCACTGCTGGCCTCCAGCTTGAAGTTCCCCCGCTCCAGCACCTGGAACGCCTTTTCATACAGTTCCTGGAGGAGCATCCCCTTCCAGCCGGTCCAGACCTCCGGTCCCACGGCCCGGATATCGGCATAGGTGAGCAGGTAGAGTTTTTTCAGGTTATCCGTGGTCTCCATCTTTCGGGCGAACTCGATGATCATCTTTTCGTCATTGAGATCGCGACGCTGGGCGATGTGCGCCATCTCCAGATGAATCCTCACCAAAAACTCCAGCTGTTCGCTCTCCTGTTTGGAGAGCCCCAGGCGCCGGGAGATCGTCGGCATCATGTCCCCCCCCCGTTCGGCGTGACGGCTCCCCTCCCCCTTGCCGATATCGTGGAAGAGCACCGCCAGGATGATCACGGTGCGATTCTCCACCTCCTTGGCCAACCGGGTGAGGAGCGGCAGGTCCGCCTGGTGCGCGCCGTCCCAGAGTTTGACCAACTCTTCAACGGCAAAGAGAGAATGGATATCAAGGGTATAGATGTGATAGAGATCATGCTGGACCTTGCAGTAGGTCCGCTCGAACTCGGGGATGTAATGATTGAGAAACTCCAGATGGTGCATGAGTCGCAGGGTCTCCGGCACCCCTTTCCTGGAATTCAGGATATTGATAAAGGACTGGTTTACCTCCTTATTCCGTCGGAAACGATCATGGACAAGTTCCAGATTCTTCCGGATCAGCTCCTTTACCTTCACATTGAGCTGCACCCCCTGCTTCTGGGCATACTCGAAAAGCTTCATGTACCGTGAGGGGTCCTCGGTCAGGATCGCCTCGTTGGGGATGACCAGCTCCCCTTTGAGGACGTAGAACCCTTCACCGATGGGGCGGCGGGTAAAATAACCCAGAAACTTCATGGGACCATCGTCGCGGAGGGAACAGCGGGAGATGATGGACGAGGCCAGATGCTCCACCCTGGTGGCATGGCGGTAATAATCCCGCATGAACTCTTCCACCGCCAAGGACTTCCCTTCATCGCGATAGTCGAAGAAGGAGGCGAGGTTGATCTGCGCCTCAAAGGTGAGCTGATCGTTCTTCCGCCCTGCCAGGTAATGGAGCTCGTTTCTGATCCGCCAGAGGTATGACAGCGCCTGGGAATAGGAGTGCAGCTCTTCCTCGGAGAGGATCCCCTTGACGATCAGTTCCTGGGGATCGGTGACCTTGTACCTGATCTTGGCCACCCAGAGGGCGGTATGCAGATCCCGCAGCCCCCCTTCTCCCTCCTTCAGATTCGGCTCCAGGATATAGATGCTGGCGCCGTACTTCTCCAGCCGTTTCTTCCGCTCCTCAATCTTGTTTTTGATGAAGCTATCGCTCCCCTTGGCGACGATCTGGCTGAACAGCACCTTCTCAAACTCACCGTAGAGTATTCTGCTCCCGATGATCTGCCGGGACTCAAGAAGAGCGGTCCTCACCGTGGAGTCGGCCTGGGACATCTCCACGCAGTCGGCAGGGGTCCGGACCGAATACCCCACATCCAGACGCATGTCCCAGAGGAAATAGAGAACCTTATTGGCAATATTCTCCACCCTTCGAGGGGCCTTGCCGTTGTGGAGGAACATCAGGTCGATGTCCGAATAGGGGTTGAGTTCGCCCCGTCCGTACCCCCCCAGCGCCACGAGAGTAAGCTGGGGCGAGGCGCCGGTCTCCCCTGACGGACCGATATCGCGACAGATACTCCGGTACAGCTTCTTGATGAGGAGATCGGTCATGGCGGTAACATTAGCCACCACCCAGTCCCCCGTGGCCCCCTCCCGATGCTGCTGCCGGATCAGCTCCCGGTAGTGGGTCAGGTAGCGCTTGCTGGCAGCCAGGTAGAGCGACCGTTTCTCCTCAAAGGAGGCTTTGCCCGAATCCCCGGAATCATAGCTGCTGTCAGGGAAATAACGGTCGATATCAAAGACGATGTCCGGCAGGCTGGTCATAGGTACTCCGAATAAATGGTGAAAGGTGAATGGTGAATGGTGAATGGTGAAAAAGCTCTTGATCTTTTCACGTTTCACCATTCACCTTTCACGTTTCACTTCACTGACAAGAGATAACTCCGGACGCCGTCGACGATCCCCTCCACCGTGGTATCCTGATAGGTGGGATCATTCAGCTCCTTTTCCTCGATCTCGTTGCTGAGAAAGGCAGTTTCCACGAGGATGCTGGGCATGGTGGCCCCCACGAGGACATAAAAGGGGCCCTGCTTGACGCCGTTGTTCTTGGTTGCCGGATACCGGCCACTGACTCGTTTCACCGTCCCCTTTTGCACCTCGTCGGCCAAGTGGGCTGAGTCGTTGATCTTGGAGTTGGCCATGAGGTCGAAGAGTACCCCCTGGAGGACGCTCACCTTTTCCAGAGTGGTGTTATTCTCCCGGGCCGCCAGCTGCTTCGCCTTGTCGGTCTTGGCCAGGTTCAGGTAATAGGTTTCGATACCCGTGGCCCGCCGGTTCAGGGAGGCGTTGGCGTGAACGGAGATAAAAAGGTCAGCGTTGATCTTGTTGGCGATGGCGGTCCGCTCTTCAAGGGGGATGAAGACATCGGTGGAGCGGGTCATGACCACATCCATTCCCAGCTCGCTGCGCAGCCGCTCCGCCAGCTTGAGGCCGATGGCCAGCACGATATCCTTCTCCATGCTCTTCCCCGCCCCGATGGCGCCGGGGTCATGTCCCCCATGCCCAGGGTCAACCACTATGCGGCGGATCCGCCCCGGTTTGAACCTGGGGGGCGCCTTCCTCTCAACCTTTTCCCCGAAGGTCACCGTCTCGGTTTTACCTGCGGCTTCCACCGCAACCGGCGCTTCCGGCTTGAGCTCCTGCTCCCGTCCCTTGTCACGGGGGAGGGAGATGATGCTCTCCGCCGGCTTCGTAAACTCGGTCTTTCTTTCCCCCTTGACATCGATGACGATACGAAACGGGTCAGAAAGAGAAAACACCTTGTAATCCTTGATATTTTCCACGTCCAACACGACCCGTACCACATCCGGCCGGTACTGCCCCACCCGGGCGGTCTTGAGAAGCCCGTCTCCGATGGGGACATCCTTGACCCCTCTGACAACCCGTGCTCCCTTGATATCGATGTAGATCCGCGACGGTGCCTTGACCTCCCGACTGGGAGTGAGGGTGTGGCTCTCGAACTCGACCTCATGGTCCACCGCTACGGCAATGCGGGTATAGTCCGGGTTGGACCAGTGTTTCAGGTCGGTGACCGCCGCCGCGGCAGGGGACTTCACCTGACGGGATTCCGCAGCCGACAGAGCGGGGAGGATCAAGGTCATGTTGCAGAAGAACGCCACCATGACGGAGAAAAGGAACAAACCCGAAAAGGAACGTGATGAACAGGCAGGGATCATCATGACACTGCCATCCGTTTCAGCTCCGCCAGCAGATTCAACGCCGCCAGCGGGGTGAGAGTCTCGATCTCTACCCCCCGGAGCCTGGTGCGAAGATCGTCATCAAGCGGGGGAAAGAGGGACAACTGAGGAGACGGCTTTCTGGGAGGCGCCTTGCGCCCTCCTGCCAACCGCGGCATTCCCCCCTCTTCGAACTCCCCCTTTTCCAGGTTGCGCAGGATCTCCTTGGCCCGGTCGATGACATCCCGGGGTAGCCCTGCCAACCGCGCCACTTGGATGCCGTAGGAGTGGGAGGCGCCGCCGGCCACGATCTTTCTCAGAAAAATGATCTGGTCGTTCCACTCCTTCACCGCCACCGTAAAATTCTTCACCCGGGGGCGGGTCAACGCCAAGTCGGTCAGCTCATGGTAGTGGGTGGCGAAAAGGGTCCGGGGGGCGCAGGTCGTCGTATCGTGGAGGTACTCGGCCACGGCCCAGGCGATGGAGACCCCGTCGAAGGTGGAGGTCCCCCGGCCGATCTCATCCAGGATCACGAGACTTCGCGGGGTGGCGTTGCGCAGGATATGCGCCGTCTCCATCATCTCCACCATGAAGGTGGACTGCCCCCGTGACAAGTTGTCCGCGGCCCCCACCCGGGTAAAAATCCGATCGGCGATGCCGATGCGCGCCTCGGTGGCCGGGACGAAGCTCCCGATCTGGGCCATGAGGGTGATGAGAGCGACCTGCCGCATGTAAGTCGATTTCCCTGCCATGTTGGGACCGGTGATGATGAGGAGCTGGTTCTCTCTGCCGTCAAGCTCCGTATCGTTAGGGACAAACCGTTCCCCCAGGTTCAGCGCCTCCACCACCGGATGCCGCCCCTCCATGATGGAGAGCCGATCACTCTCGTCCACCTGGGGACGGCAGTACCCCTTGTCGTGGGCCAGTTCCGCCAACCCCGTGAGGAGATCCAGGGTCGCCAGCCGGTCGGCGCTCCGGGCGATCCGCTCCCCCTCCTTGGCCACCCGTTCCCGGAGCTCCTGGAAGAGGGAGTACTCCAGCTCGGCAATCCGTTCCTCGGCCCCCAGGACCTTCTCCTCGTACTCCTTCAGCTCCGGGGTGATAAACCGCTCGGCATTGGCCAGGGTCTGCTTCCGGAGATACTCCCCGGGGAGCCCGGTCAGGTTGCTCTTGGTCACCTCGATATAGTAGCCGAACACCCGATTATAGCGGATCTTCAGGGAGGAGATACCGGTTCGCCCCCGCTCTTGGGCCTCCAGCCGGGCAATGAACCCCTTCCCTTCCCGGCTGATACCCCGGAGCTCGTCCAGCTCGGCGTTGTACCCGTCGGCGATGATCCCCCCGTCACGCAGGACAAAGGGTGGATTCTCCACGATCCCTTGACTGATGAGTCCGGCCAGATCCTCCAGGGGATCGATCTCCTCCCGCAGCCGACAGAGGAGAGAACTCTCCAGGGGGGCCAGCGACTCCCGCACCCCGGGGAGGCGCAGAAGCGACTCCCGCAGCGACGCCAGATCCTTGGCCGAGGCCGAGGCAAGGCTGATCCGGCCGTTGAGCCGTTCCAGATCATAGACGCCGTCCAGCAGGGTGACGATCCGCCGCCGGAGTTCCCCGTCGCCCAGGAGTTCCTCCACGGCGTCCAGCCGTTCAGTGATGGCGGCCATGGATACCAGCGGGTAGCTGATCCATTGGCGGAGTTTGCGCCCCCCCATGGCGGTGACGGTACGGTCCATGAGCCCCAAGAGCGACCCTTTTCTCCGCCCCTCACCCAGGGTTGCGATCAATTCCAGGTTTCGCCGCGTTGCCTCGTCCATGACGAGAAACTCGGCGGTGCTGTAGGGGGTGATCCCGATCAGGTGCCTGACTGCCCCCTTCTGAGTCTCCTGGAGATAGTGGAGCACCGCACTCACGGCCATGAGTCCGGCGGGGAACCCGGCACACCCCAGTGACTCGGGGGAAGAGACCCCGAAGAAGGTTGAAAGCTGTCGGCCGAGGTAATCGTTGTCGTAGACCCAGTCACTGATATGGGTGATGATCCTGGCATCGTCCCGGGCCGTGAGTTCGCGAAGATCGGGGGCTGCACGCCACTCCTCCGGCACGAGAAGCTCCCGGGGGGCGAGGCACTCCACCTCCGCCAGGGCGCTCTCCCGGCCGCTGCTCTCAGTCATCCGGAATTGGCCGGTGGAGATATCCAGGGAGGCGATCCCCCACTTCTCCCCCACCAGGGCCAGGGAGACCAGAAAGTTGTTCTCCTTGGGGGAAAGATTCTCGGCATCCGCCACCAACCCCGGCGTGATGACCTTCACCACCGCCCGCTTCACGATCCCCTTGGCAGCCTTGGGGTCTTCCACCTGTTCGCAGATGGCCACCTTCTCCCCGGCCTCGATGAGCTTGGCCAGGTAGGGGGCGCAGGCGTGATAGGGAATGCCGCAGAAGGGGACATCCTCGCCGTCGGAATTCTTGTTGCGGGAGGTCAGGGCGATGTCCAGAATCCGGGAGGCTTTAAGGGCATCGTCCAGGAACATCTCGTAGAAGTCCCCCAGCCGGAAAAAAAGAATGGCATCGGGATACTCAGCCTTGATCTCAAGGTACTGGCGCATCATGGGGGTGAGGTTGGGCTGGGGAGAGGTCGTGGGTTTCATAAGTCAGCAAACCTATCAAAATCCGCGGGGGAAGTAAAGAAATCGCGGCATCAACCTGCAGAATTCGGGAAGCGGCAGCAGAAACTTAGCTACCACCCATTGTCAACCGCTCCCCGGTTCCAATTGACGAGCGACTTTACCCTGTGCTACAAGAGAGTGAATGGTGAATCGTTAGAAGTAAAAAGCTTTTTTCACCATTCACGTTTCACAATTCACGATCTTCATTTCCCAGAGGAAGCCGATGGCCGCCACCTTTGCCGCACAGCTTGAACGACTTAAAGAACAGGGTCTCTATCGGCAGCTCCGCCTGGTGGAGGAGAGCACTCCCGGCAGAGTCACCGTGGACGGGAGGGAGGCGCTTCTCCTCTGTTCAAACAACTACTTGGGGCTGGCAGAGCACCCTGCCCTGAAAAGAGCGGCTCAGAAGGGGGTGGAGCGGTGGGGAAGCTCCAGCGGGGCCTCCCGACTGGTCTCGGGGACCATGGCGCTACATCGCTATCTGGAAGAGCGAATCGCTCTCTTCAAGGGGAGTGAAGCGGCCCTCCTCTTCAACTCCGGCTACGCCGCCAATACGGGGATCATCTCGTCCCTCACCGGACGGGGGGACCTCATCTTCTCAGACCGGCTCAATCACGCCAGTATCGTGGACGGGGCGCTCCTCTCCCGGGCCACCCTGATCCGCTACCCCCACAACGATCCGACGGCCCTGCGCAGGGAGCTGGAACGTCATCCCACCAAAGGGGTACGACTCATCGTCACCGACGGTGTTTTCAGCATGGACGGCGACCTCGCCACATTGCGGGAACTGGTGGCGCTGAAGAAGGAATTCGGGGCTCTGCTCATGGTGGACGACGCCCACGGCGCCGGGGTCCTGGGGGAGACAGGACGCGGCAGCGCGGAACTCCTCGACGTCCTGGGGGAGATCGATATTCAGATGGGAACCCTGGGGAAAGGTTTCGGGAGCTTCGGCGCCTACGCCGCGACCTCTGGGGAGATCTGTGACTGGCTCATCAATACCGCCCGAAGCTTCATCTTCTCCACCTCACTCCCTCCGGCAGTTCTGGCCGCCTCCTTGGCCGCCTTCGATATTGTAGATTCTCCGGAAGGAGCCGACCTGCGGCGCCGTCTGGCCGACAACACCCACTATTTCCGAGATTCTCTCCAAGATGCGGGGTTCGATACCCTGGGGAGCGAGAGCCAGATCGTGCCGATCTTCGTGGGTGAAGCCGAGCAGACCATGACCTTTTCGCGTCTTCTGCTGGAGCAGGGCATCTTTGTTCAGGGTATCCGCCCCCCCACAGTCCCGTCGGGCACCTGCCGCCTGCGCGCCACACTCATGGCGACCCACAACCGGGAGGATCTGGAGGAGGCGGTGGCAACCATCATCCGGGTAGCGGCAACTTTCCCTGAGGTAAAAAAACATGTCTGAGATCACAACCGGTCAGGGGGGGCCACTGGCCTATGAAGAGAGCGGGTCAGGCCCGGTACTTCTCTTCATTCATGGCTGGGCCATGTCCGGCCGAGTCTGGCGGTATCAGCGCGAGGAGTTTTCCACCGACCATCGAGTCATTACGTTGGACCTGCGGGGTCATGGCTCCTCCGCTATTCCGGATGCGGGGCCAAGCATCGACGACTTCGCCGGAGACATCGAGACACTCATGATCCGGCTCGACCTGAGACTCGTTACCCTTGTGGCCTGGTCCATGGGGGTCTCGGCAACCCTTCGGGCCTTCCCCGCAATCCGTCACCGGCTGACAAGTCTCATCTTCGTCGGTGGTACCCCACGCTTCACCTCCGGTGACGGCTTCCCCCACGGACTCTCACCTGAAGAGAGCCGAGGGATGGCGCTGCGCCTCCGACGCAATTACGGGCGGAGCATGGAGGATTTTTTCCATGACATGTTTGCAGAGGGGGAATTGGCGCCCGAACAGTATCGGCAGATCGTTCAGGATATCCTCAAGGGGGGACGATTCCCCGAACCTCGCATCTCCCTTTATTCGCTGGAGGATCTGGCAAAGAGGGATCTGCGACCGCTTCTGAGTACAATTGACTCCCCCACCCTCCTGATTCACGGCGCAGAGGACCGAATCTGCCTCCCGGGTGCATCCCGCTTCATGGCGGAGTCGATGCCTGAGGCCAGAGTGGAGCTCCTTCCCGGTATCGGCCATGCCCCGTTTCTCTCACACCCCGCTCTGTTCAACGCCATGATCCGGGAATTTATGTCAACCGTCCCTCAGTCACCAGTCACCAGTCACCAGTTACCAGCCACCGGCATCGACCGGCGGCAGGTACGGAGTTCATTTGACCGTCACGCCGACGAATACGAAGAGTATGCTCAGGTGCAGCGCTGGGTGGCGGATCAGCTCATGAGGCTTCAGGAACTGGGGGGGGGATCACCCCGCTCACTCCTGGACATCGGCTGTGGCACCGGCATCCTCCTTCGCTCACTGGCAGAGCGCTATCCACACGCCTTGGTGTCGGGAATAGACCTGGCGCCTGGAATGGTGACTGCCGCACGGGCGGCTCTTTTAGGGCGCAATGATGCTGAGATACGGGTGGGGGACGCCGAGCAACTCCCCTATGCGGATGAACGATTCCAGCTGGTTGTCTCCACCTCCACCTACCAATGGCTTGAACAACTCTCTACGGCCTTTGGTGAGGTGTACCGAGTGCTGGAAGCCGGGGGTGTCTTCCGGTTCGCCCTCTTCGGGGAGCGTACCCTCTGGGAGTTGAAAGAGTCGTACCGTGACGCACTTAACCGATATGATCGTGAAGCGTCCGACCGGACTCACACTTTTCTCGGCCAACCGGAAGTAGTGGCAGCACTGGCTGGGGAGGGATTTTCCGAGATTCGAGTCTGGACGGAACTTGAGATCGAATACCATCCGGACGTACCGGCTCTCCTCAGGTCACTCAAGAGAATCGGTGCCGGCAACGCCTCACCGGACAAACCTCGAAGCCTGGCGGAACGACGGGTGATGCTGACCATGATGCAACTGTATGGAGAAAAGCATGGGAAAAAGGAGGGCATACCGGCCACGTATGAGGTCATTTACGGGGAGGGCTATAAAATATAGACGCAAAAAAGGCGGGGAAATCCCCGCCTTCATTGTATCATCTGTTGCTAAATGTCAGTCTGCCGATGCTTCGCACTTCTCTTCGACAACTGAAGAGTGAACTACTTCTTCAGCAGTTGCGTTAACAACCGCGGCAGCGATCGGAGCAGCCTTTACAGGTTTGCTCTTGGGAGCCTTCTTGACCAGTGACTCTTCCACCAGTTCAATGACTGATATCTCGGCATTATCACCTGGACGCGCCCCAAGCTTGATGATTCGAGTATATCCGCCGTCACGTTCCGAATAGCGCGGTGCTATCTGGGTGAAGAGCTTTGCAACGGTCTTGGTGTCACGAATGTACGCGGCAGCTTGACGACGTGCATGAAGATCACCGCGTTTGGCCAACGTTATCAGTTTCTCAGCTATGGGCCGAAGCTCTTTAGCCTTCGAATCGGTTGTAGTGATCTTTTCGTGGTTGAAAAAAGAGGTTACCATGTTTCTGAACATGGCAATCCGGTGACTGGTTTTCCTGCCGAGCCTTCTGCCCGTACTCGCATGACGCATGATTTAAATCCTTTCGTGTCCGCTGCCGATAATGCTACTGTTCTTCCTTACGTTCACCACGCAGGCGTCTAAGCACTTCCGGGTCGGGAAAACCGTCCAGTTTCATTCCCAAGGTAAGCCCCATATCCCCGAGAATATCCTTGATCTCGTTGAGCGATTTACGCCCGAAATTCTGAGTTTTTAGCATCTCAGCTTCGGTTTTGGAGACCAACTCGCCAATAAGTTTTATGCCGGCATTCTTGAGACAGTTCGCCGAACGGACAGAGAGTTCAAGTTCATCCACAAGACGATAAAGATTCTCATTGATCTTGTCTCGGTCTTCCTCGTTCTCCACCTCTTCATAAGGCTCAGCTTCCTCATCAAAGTTGATGAATATGGTAAGCTGCTCTTTGAGAATCTTGGCGGCATAGGCAACAGCATCATCAGGCTTGACACTGCCGTCCGTCCAGACCTCCAGTGTCAACTTGTCATAATCGGTCATCTGACCGACCCTGGCATTGGTTACTATAAAATTAACCTTTGTGATCGGCGTGAAGATGGAATCAATGGGTATGGTTCCCACTGAAGCTTTTTCATCACGATTGCGATCAGCCGGCACATATCCCTTGCCGATCTTGACCGTCAACTCCATTTCCAGATTGGCGTCGGCGGAGCAGGTTGCTATGTGATGATTGCCGTTGAGAATTTCTACATTATTATCGGTGATGATGTCGCTTGCAGTAACTATCCCTGATCCTTTATGAAGGATCCTGATGATGCGTTGTTCCTGCCCATGAACTTTAAGTCTGACACCTTTGAGGTTGAGGATTATAGAAGTTACATCCTCTGTGACACCCGGAATTGATGAAAACTCGTGAAGGACACCTTTAATTTTGACCGAGGTAATCGCTCCACCCTGTAGTGATGAGAGAAGAACACGCCGGAGTGAGTTACCAAGAGTCGTTCCAAAGCCACGTTCAAAAGGCTCAGCTATAAATTTTCCATAGGTATCTGTATATGTTTCGCCTTCGACCTGTAGCCGTTTCGGTCTAATCAGATCGCGCCAGTTCTTGTGCATCTATCTCCTCCGTACTCCGGTTAACGGTAGCAGGTACCACCCACAGGTGGCGCACACCCGCGCTCGGACCGGTGGTGTCCCCTGTGTCAGAGGTTTGTCGTTTACTTGGAGTATAGCTCGACGATCAACTGTTCCTGAATCGGTTGCGTGATGTCTTCACGTACAGGAACAATTTTCATGACACCTTTAAAGGCGGTTTTATCCAACTCCAGCCATTGAGGGGTACCACGACGGACGACTGCATCAAGGGACTCGTTAATGCACGCAACGGCACGACTCTTTTCGCGCAATTCAATTACCGTTCCGGGACGTACCTGGAAAGAAGGAATGTTGACCTTGCGTCCATTCACCACAAAGTGGCCGTGTCTCACCAGAATACGAGCCTCGCCACGTGAGGAAGCAAATCCAAGTCGATAGACCACATTGTCAAGGCGCGTTTCCAGAAGTATCAGCAGATTCTCACCTGTGACTCCTTTCATCCGATCAGCCTTTTCAAAATAACCACGGAACTGTTTCTCAAGAATCCCGTAAATACGACGTACTTTCTGCTTTTCACGGAGCTGGGTCCCGTAATCGGTTACCTTGATTCGTCCCTGGCCGTGCTGACCCGGGGGGTAGGCTCTCCGCTTGATCGCGCATTTATCTGTGAAGCAGCGTTCGCCCTTCAGGGAAAGTTCCATATTCTCCCTGCGACATAACCGGCATGAAGGTCCTGTATACCGTGCCAATGTACAACCTCCTAACGTTAAATGCTATTAAACCTAGACTCTTCTTCTCTTGGGAGGACGGCAGCCGTTATGGGGAATCGGCGTGACATCTCGGATCATACTGATGATGAAACCGGACGCCTGTAGCGCCCTCAGAGCGGATTCGCGACCGGAACCGGGTCCTTTGACGAGAACCTCCACGCTGCGCATACCATGATCCTGGGCCTTTTTAGCAGCATCCTCGGCAGCAATTTGAGCCGCAAAAGGAGTACTTTTCCGTGACCCTTTAAATCCCTTGGCACCGGAGGTACTCCACGATATGACATTGCCGACCGGATCGGTAATGGTAATCATGGTATTATTGAACGTCGCCTGTATGTGGGCTACACCTACAGGAATATTTTTTCGTTCTTTTTTCTTTTTTACGACTTTTTTAGCGGGGCTTGCCATGACTCCTCCGGAGGTTATGCGTTACGAATTATTTCTTCTTGCCAGCCACAGTCTTGGCAGGGCCTTTACGGGTACGGGCATTAGTCTTGGTCCTCTGCCCATTCACAGGGAGACCTTTCCGATGCCGAAGTCCGCGATAACATCCCAAGTCCATGAGACGCTTGATGTTCATGGAGATCTCACGACGAAGGTCACCCTCAACTTTGACATTCTTGTCGATGGATTCACGAATCCTGGAGACTTCCGATTCCGTGAGATTCTCAGTACGCGTGTTGAAATCAACGCTTGCTTCGGTCAGAATGGTCTGTGATGCGGACCTTCCGATTCCGTAGATGTAGGTCAGCGCAATCTCAATTCTCTTGTTTTTTGGTAAATCAATTCCAGCGATACGTGCCAAAGCCCGTTCCTCCTGTTAAAGAAGCTTATCCCTGCCTCTGGGAATGTTTCGGAATGTCACAGATAACTCTTACGTGACCTTTTCTCTTGATGATCTTGCATTTATCGCAAATTTTCTTAACCGACGCCCGTACTTTCATCTTCGCTTCCTTTCGCTGCAGATTTCTGCGACTACAGTTGTGTAAGAATTATCGGCCCGTTCTCAGTAACTGCCACCGTATGTTCAAAATGGGCGGAGAGCCCTCCATCACACGTAACGGTTGTCCAGCCGTCTTCAAGGGTCATGACGGCCGCCCCTTTTTCGTTTATCATCGGCTCTATAGCCAGAACCATCCCCACCTTGAGCCTCACCCCTTTACCAGGGAGACCGTAATTGGGAATCTGAGGACTTTCATGAAGATTGCGACCTATCCCATGTCCCACATAGTCACGGACAACGGAATAGCCTCGTGATTCAACATACTTTTGTACAGCATGTGATATATCGGATAACCTGTTACCCGGTCGCGCAAATTCAATGGCTGAATATAGAGATTCTCTGGTAGCCGCCAGGAGACGAGTAGCACTCACTGACACGGAGCCGACAGGAATTGTCACCGCAGCATCACCGTAAAAGCCGTCGCAGAGAATCCCAAAATCAACACTCAGGATATCCCCCTCGACCAGCTTCAGTCGTGAAGGAATACCATGTATGACCTGACTGTTCACCGAGGTGCAGAGAGCATGCTTATAGCCGCTGTACCCCTTAAAAGCTGCCTTTGCACCAAGACGGAGTGCTTCGCTTTCCGCAACTTCATCCAATTGTAGGGTCGTAACACCTGGCTTAACATTTTGTCGAACAGTATCGAGTATCTGCGCCACGATTTGTGACGACACCTTCATACGTTCGATTTCCTGGGGGCTCTTGAGGACAATCACCCTCGGGAACTTTCTATGATCTGAACGAGATTAGCCTGGATGACGGCCATCTCCCCCATGCCATCCACAGTCTTGAGAAGGTTTCTCTCGGCATAGTAGCTAATCAGTGGTGCTGTCTGCTCCTGGTACACGTCCAATCTGCGCCGTATGGTCTCTTCCCGATCATCATCGCGCTGATAGAGTTCACCACCGCATTCGGTACAGGTTTCAGGCGATTTGGGCGGATCAAAGAGCAGGTGATAGCCGGCACCACAGCTACGACAGGTACGACGACCGGTAATCCTGCTCAAAAGCTCTTCGCTACGCACCGTGAGAGCGAGAACATGGTCAATATCGGATTCATTCTTCTGCAAGGTCCTGGAGAGTGAATCAGCCTGGGCCACAGTGCGTGGAAAACCGTCCAGGATATAACCGCCACGACAATCCTGCTGCTGGAGTCGCTCTTCCACAATTCCCACAACTACTTCGTCAGGGACCAGAGCTCCGGCATCCATGAATGCCTTGGCCTTAACCCCCATCGGTGTCTGCTCTTTGACGGCTGCACGCAGTATATCACCAGTGGATATTTGCGGTATACCATACCTCTTAATAAGCATTTTCGCCTGGGTACCTTTACCGGCCCCAGGCGGTCCGAGAAGAATTAGGTTCATGGTTGATCCTACGTTTGTTAGCGACGCCCTTTTATCCGAACACCCTTCATGAAACCTTCGTAGCTACGAGTGATCAGATGTGATTCTATCTGGGCAACCGTATCCATACCAACCCCAACAGCAATAAGAAGCGCAGTCCCGCCGAAATAAAATGGGAGATTGAATTTACCGATCAACAGGGACGGCAAAACACAGACTAACGATATATAGATGGCACCGACGAATGTGAGCTTCGTAAGAACCTTATCCAGATATTCTGATGTTTCCTTACCAGGACGGATACCAGGGATATAACCGCCATGCTTTTTAATGTTTTCAGCGACATCTATTGGGTTGAAGGTAACAGCCGTGTAGAAGTAACAGAAAAAAACGATAAAGGCAACATAAAATATCTCGTAAGCCCAATTTCCTGGTGACAGGCTCTTAGCAGCTCGTTGCACCCAGGGTATATTTATAAAATTGGCGATGGTCGCAGGGAACATGATGATGGACGAGGCAAATATGGGAGGGATGACACCACTCATATTAATCTTGAGAGGAAGATGCGATGTCTGTGCTCCATAGGTCTTTAGACCGACGACTCGTTTGGCATAATGAATCGGCATGCGGCGTTGGGCCCGTTCCACAAAGACGATGACGGCTATAACCGCGAACATGACAAGGAGTACGAACAGCAGGACAAAAAGAGATAATTGACCGACGGAGAGGAGTCGTATGGAGGTGCCGATGGCCGATGGTATACGACAGACGATACCGGCAAAAATGATAAGGGATATGCCGTTGCCGATACCCTTCTCCGACATCTGCTCGCCCAACCACATGATAAACGCTGTGCCGGCGGTCAATGTTATGATCGTCATCAGCCTGAAGCCCCATCCGGGACTAGGCACGACAAGCTCACCTGCAGGCCCCCGCATGCTCTCAAGGCCGATGCTGATCCCCATTGCTTGCACAATACTCAGTACTATTGTTCCGTACCTGGTATATTGTGTAATTTTCTTTCTTCCAGCCTCACCTTCCTTGGAAAGTTTCTCTATGGCAGGAACGACTACCGTAAGAAGCTGAAAAATAATTGAAGAGGAAATGTACGGCATGATACCGAGGGCAAAAACCGTAAGCTTCTCCAAGGCGCCGCCGGAAAACATATCGAACATCCCCAGAAGGGTTCCCTGCGCCTGCTTGAAGAAGTGGGCGAGAGCCTGCCCATCAATACCCGGTGTCGGTATATGACAACCGATACGATACACTGCAAGCATACCGAGGACAAAGATGACGCGCTTTTTGAGCTCAGGGATCTTAAAGATGTTCTGAAAGGTTTCTAGCAACGTCAGATCTCCTCGAAGGCGCCGCCTGCAGCGGTTATCTTCTCTTTGGCCGCATCGCTGAAGCGGTGAGCTTTAACGGTGAGCTTGCGCTCAAGAACACCATCAGCAAGAATCTTCAGCCCGTCCAACCCCTTCTTTACGATTCCGAGTTCCATCAGCGAGAGGAGATCGACTACTTCGCCATTTTCAAAGACGTTAAGCTGTTTGAGATTGATGACGGCATATTCCGTCCGTGTAAGTGGCGTAAAGCCGCGTTTAGGCAGTCGACGTTGAAGAGGCATCTGCCCCCCCTCGAAACCGGCTTTGATGCTGCCGCCGCTACGGGCCTTCTGCCCTTTATGTCCCTTGGTTGCGGTTTTGCCGTGACCTGAGCCGGGACCGCGTCCAATACGCTTACGCTTTTTCGTTGAGCCAAGTGCGGGCCTAAGAGTGTTCAATTCCATGAAATACCTCGTTATTCGGCAACAGAAATCATATGGCTGATCTTGCGGATCATCCCTCTGACTTCCGGCGTATCAGGCAGTGATACTGTCTTGTTTATCTTAGTGAGACCCATACCGTTGAGTACGGCACGGTGAGCGGCAGGTCTGCCGATATGACTCTTTTTAAGCGTGATACTGAGCACGTTTGACATCTGCAATTACTCCCTTACTGCTCTGATTTATTCGCCGAGACCGCGCCTGGCCATCAATTCTTCAGGACTTCTCAGGAGTCTTAGCCCTTCGAAGACTGCCTTGACCACATTGTGCGGGTTATTGCTTCCGAGACACTTCGAGAGAATATCATTAACACCAGCAGCCTCAAACACTGCACGAGCCGCTCCACCGGCAATAACACCAGTACCGGCAGAGGCAGGCTTCATAAGAACTCTTCCTGCGCCGAAATGGCCAATGGACTCATACGGTATCGTCTTACCCTGGAGCGGGACCTTAACGATATTCTTTTTGGCGTGCTCGACACCTTTGCGGATCGCCTCGGGAACCTCATTGGCCTTGCCCAAGCCGTAACCGA
This sequence comes from uncultured Geobacter sp., assembly GCA_903902855.1. Taxonomy (GTDB): domain Bacteria; phylum Desulfobacterota; class Desulfuromonadia; order Geobacterales; family CAIOGM01; genus CAIOGM01. The sequence goes on from CAIUWK010000035.1 coordinate 39,173, forward strand.
CATGACCGTTCCCGTCCCCGACCACCACGAGCGCCGAAAAACTGAAGCGTCTGCCACCCTTAACAACCTTGGCACAACGGTTTATCTGTACAACCTTGTCCGTCAGATTCAATTCAGCAGGATTTATCTTCACCACCGAGCTCTCCTTGTTGTGATCGTTAGAAGCAAAGTCCGTTCTCACGGGCGGCATCGGCAAGCGCTTTTACACGGCCATGGTACAGGAAGCCATTGCGATCAAACACGACCTTTGTGATGTTGCAAGCAAGTGCCTTACGAGCGATTGCGGCGCCGACTTTCTGGGCAGCGGCAATATTGCCGGTATAGGCTACTTCATCAGCAGCGTCCAGCGCCCGTGTGGACGCGGCAGCAAGCGTACTTCCCGTCGTATCATCAATGAGCTGAGCATACATATGCTTCGCACTCCTGAAGACATTCAATCTGGGTCGCTCACCGGTACCGAGTACAGTTTTTCTTACGCGTACTTTTCGCTTGAGACGGGCCAGTTTTTTCTGATCCATGGTGCTCACGGTGTCACTCCTTACCCGTTGTTACTATTTTTTACCGGTTTTTCCGGCTTTTCTCAGGATGGTTTCGGTAGCGTATTTGACCCCTTTCCCTTTGTACGGCTCCGGACTCCGGAAGGAACGAATCTTTGCTGCCGTCGCACCGACGACTTCCTTATCAATCCCCTTCACCAGCAGCTTGGTCATCTTATCGACCTCAACCACAATCCCGGCAGGGAGGGGAAAAGCTATGGGGTGTGAATAACCGAGGGCGAGATTCAAGATATCACCCTTGGCTTCAGCTCGATAACCGACACCGTTTATCTCCAGTGCCTTCTCGAACCCCTTGGTGACACCAATGACCATATTATCGACTAGGGTCCGTGTCAGACCGAACGCCGCGCGGGACTTGAGATCGTCGATTTTTTTTGAAAAGACGATACTGCTCTCGGTAATATCCAGCTGTATCTCGTTCATCAGGGTACGCGTCAGGGAACCTTTGGGCCCCTTGATACTGATGGTGTTCTCCACAAGGGATATCTCTACTCCCTTAGGTATTTCAATGGGCAGCTTGCCAATCCTGGACATACTCAGTGCTCCTTGCTTCCGTTTTATTACCAGACAGTACAGAGGAGCTCGCCACCAATTCCTGCTTCATGAGCGGATTTGTCGGTCAAGATCCCTTTGGATGTGGAGAGGATGGCAATACCCAATCCGTTTTTCACACGCGGGATGTCGTCGCTTCCAACATACACACGGCTACCCGGTTTGCTGATCCGCTTAATTTCATTGATAACACTATCCTTCTCATCGATATACTTGAGATAGATACGAAGGATCCCCTGCTTGTTATCGGCAATTACCTTATAATTCTTGATAAAACCTTCTGTTCGCAGAACAGTGGCAACATTCACCTTGAGATTGGACGATGCTATATCAACCTTCTGGTGCTTGGCGCCTGCAGCATTCCTGATCCTTGTGAGCAGATCGGCTATTGGGTCGGTCATCGACATCGAATGCACTCCTCTTTAGTCATTGGCCTGTACGGCTTACCAGCTTGATTTTGTTACACCGGGTATTAACCCTGCCGATGCGTATTTACGCAGGCAGATCCGGCACATGTCGAACTTCCGGTAATAGGCACGAGGTCTACCGCAAAGAGGACAACGATTGTATTCTTGCACCTTGAATTTGCCGGGCCGTTGGGCCTTCAGTCTCATCGATGTTTTTGCCACGAGTTCCTCCGAACCTGAGTATTACGGTCTGAACGGCATGCCGAGAAGTTTAAGCAGAGCACGTCCTTCCTCATCGGTCTTTGCCGTAGTTACGACAGTTATATTCATACCCTTGATCTTATCTACCTTATCGTAATCGATCTCAGGGAATATGAGCTGTTCCTTTATCCCCAGGGAATAATTTCCCCTGCCGTCAAATCCTTTAGGAGAAACCCCCTTAAAGTCACGGACACGCGGTAAAGCCACATTGACCAGACGATCGAGGAATTCATACATTCTGCTTTTACGCAGAGTAACCATGCAGCCGATGGGCATCCCTTCACGCAGTTTGAAACTGGCGATGGACTTTCTTGCCTTGGTAATGACCGGTTTCTGACCTGCGATGGACGTCATTTCAGCTGCTGCCGAGTCGAGAATTTTTACATTCTGTATGGCATCCCCAAGCCCCATATTGATGACGATCTTCTCAATCTTCGGAACCTCCATCACATTCTTGTAGGAGAATTCCTTGACGAGCTGTGGGATCATCTCTGTTTCGTACAACTCTTTAAGCCGTGCCATCGCTGCCCTCACTAGTTATTGTCAAAGGTCTCGCCGCACTTAGTACAGAGACGTTCTTTTGTCCCGTCTTCGTGAACATTTATGCGAGTCCGGACTGCCTTCTTACATTTACCGCAGTATACCAGAACATTGGAGATATGAACCGGCGCTTCTTTTTCGATAATACCGCCGGCTTCATTACCCTTGGCCTTGGTGTGCCGTTTCACGACGTTGAGCCCTTCAACGATGACTCCGTCTTTTTTGGGGACCAGTCGCAGAATCTTACCGGTCTTGTCTTTATCCTTACCGGTGATGACCATGACGGTATCGCCTTTTTTCACATGCAGCTTCTTGCCTAACATTGACGATTCTCCCTGATTTAGAGCACTTCCGGCGCAAGGGAAATGATCTTCATAAATTTCTTCGCCCGCAATTCCCTCGCGACAGGACCGAAGATACGTGTTCCCAACGGTTCTTTATTGTTGTTGATGACAACTCCGGAGTTGTCGTCAAAACGTATGTACGTTCCATCAGGCCGACCAAGCTCTTTCGCGGTTCTGACAACTACTGCCTTGACCACATCGCCCTTTTTAACCTTGGAGTTCGGTATCGCCTCTTTTACGGAAGCGACAATAATATCACCAATGCCGGCGTACTTGCGTTTAGAACCGCCCAGCACTTTGATGCAATAGAGTTTCTTGGCCCCGGAATTGTCAGCCACGTCCAGGACAGTCTGCATCTGTATCATCGGAATACTCCTCGACTCACCGTTCTTATAAAATCTCGCGCACGTTCCAGTGCTTATCCTTGCTCAACGGGCGGGTCTCGACCATCAGGACTCTGTCTCCGATTTTGCAGGCATTGTCCTTGTCATGAGCCTTATATTTAGCCGTACGCCTGATGTATTTGTTATAAAGCTGATGTTTGACGAGTTGGTTTACCTTGACGACGACAGTCTTGTCCATCTTGTCGCTGACCACCACCCCCACGAGAGTCTTCCTGCTGCCGCGCTCTTCACTCATATGTGTCACCTTATGCCGTTTCGTGGAGAATGGTTTTCACACGTGCAATGCTCTTACGCACGGAGTCGATCCTGGAGCTGTTCTCAAGATGCCCGGTATGAAGCTGAAACTTGAGATTAAAAAGCTCTTGCGCCAGTTCCGATTCTTTGACAACCAGATCATCCCTATCCATTTTCCTGAGTTCGCTAACCTTCATTGGTCTGGTTCCTCGTTACAAATTTAGTGGCAAGGGGGAGCTTGTGAGCTGCCAGACGAAGTGCTTCACGAGCAACTTCCTCGGTGACCCCTTCCATCTCATAGATCATCCGTCCCGGCTTGATGACGGCGACCCAAGAGTCCGGCGACCCTTTACCTTTACCCATGCGTGTTTCAGCAGGTTTAGCGGTGAGCGGTTTGTCAGGGAAGATCCTGATCCAGATCTTGCCGCCTCTCTTGACGTAACGTGTCATGGCAATACGAGCCGCTTCTATCTGTCGCGAGTCGAGCCAGCCACATTCCGTCGCTTGAAGACCGAACTGACCAAAAGAAAGAGAGACGCCGCGCTGCGGAGATCCGCTCATCCTTCCCTTCATCTGTTTTCTATGTTTGACGCGTTTAGGCATTAACATCGTTGCAAACTCCTGGTACCGGTATTAAGTAGTGAGTATCTCACCTTTGTAGACGAGTACTTTCACCCCAATGATCCCGTAGGTCGTCTTGGCCTCTGCAAAACCGTAATCAATATCAGCCCGAAGCGTATGGAGAGGCACACGCCCTTCACGATACCATTCAGTCCGCGACATTTCCGCCCCGCCGAGACGGCCGGAACAGGTGATCCTGATCCCTTTGGCGCCGAATTTCAAGGATGACTGAACACTCTTCTTCATCGCCCGCCGAAAAGCAATTCGCCGCTCAAGTTGCATCGCCACATTCTCTGCGATCAGCTGAGCATCCAATTCCGGTTTACGGACTTCCTGAATATTCAGAAAGATCTCGGTACTGGTGAGCTTGGCCAGGTCCTTTTTAAGGGTCTCGACCTCAGAGCCTTTCTTCCCGATGATCAGGCCGGGGCGCGCAGTGTAGATATTAATCTTTGCCTTGTTGGCAGCCCGTTCGATCTCTATCTTCGAGACCCCTGACAGATACAGTCGCTTCTTGAGGAAGTTTCTCAGTTTGAGATCCTCATGAAGCAGCTTGGCATAGTCCGCTTTAGCAAACCATTTAGAATCCCAGGTCTTGATTATTCCAAGCCTGAAGCCGATCGGATTTACTTTCTGGCCCAAAACCTCACCTCCGCCTTCTGGTACGTTATTTGGTATCCGCAACAACCACGGTAATGTGGCTGGTCGGTTTTCTAATTTTACTTGCTCGCCCCATGGCGCGTGGTGTAAAGCGTTTGAGAACCGCTCCACCATCAACGAAAGCTGTTTTCACAAAGAGACGGTCCACATCGGACACACCTTTTTGCTCTGCATTGGCTACCGCAGAGTTTAGAAGTTTGGCGATAAGCTTGGCCGACGGTTGCGGCATGAACTTAAGGGTCGTCAGGGCATCCTGGATACCGCGTCCACGGATCATATCCACAACGAGACGGGTCTTACGAGGCGACAGACGCGCCATGGTCAGTTTGGCTTGTGCTTCCATGTTTCGGCTCCTTTACCCTACTTCTTCTTCATCTTGCTCTTCTTATCAGCAGCATGGCCATAAAAAGTCCTCGTCGGAGAAAACTCGCCGAGCTTGTGACCGACCATGTTTTCGGTGACAAATACCGGAATAAACTTTTTACCGTTATGTACGGCAAAGGTCAAACCGATAAAGTCGGGAGTGATGGTAGAGCGCCGGGACCAGGTTTTGACGATTTTCTTGGAAACCTGCTCAGCCTCGACCTTTTTGGCGAGGTGTTCATCGACAAACGGTCCCTTCTTGATCGAACGTGCCATCGTGTCTTCCTTTAACGAGTATTATTTGGTCCGCTTCTTGATTATGAAACGAGTCGATCTCTTGTTTGTTCTGGTCTTGTAACCTTTGGTGGGGATACCCCACGGAGTCACAGGGTGACGACCACCCGAGGTACGGCCTTCACCGCCGCCATGGGGATGGTCGACCGGGTTCATGGCGACACCACGGACTTTAGGTCTGCGTCCCAGCCAACGGGCACGACCGGCTTTACCCAGTGAGACCTTTTCCGAGTCCAGATTACCAACCTGGCCGATGGTAGCCATGCAACCCTGAAGAATCATCCTGACTTCGCCGGAAGGGAGTTTAATCTGCGCATACCCCCCCTCTTTATTCATCAACTGAGCAAAAGTACCGGCACTGCGAGCAAGTTGACCGCCCTTACCGACCTTAAGCTCGATATTATGTATAATGGTGCCCAACGGGATTGCCCTAATAGGCAGAGCATTACCCGGCTTAATATCTGCTTCTTCGCTGGCAATGATCTTGTCACCTACTTTAAGATTATTAGGAGCCAGGATATACCGTTTCTCACCATCCACATAATTGAGCAGTGCGATACGTGCGCTACGATTCGGGTCGTACTCGATAGTCGCTACGATGGCAGGGATATCCAGTTTGTTCCGACGAAAATCGATGATGCGATATTTCTGCTTGTGACCACCACCGATATGACGTGCCGTAACACGGCCGTAACTATTTCTACCGCCACTCTTCTTCAGGGTGACCAGCAGAGACTTCTCCGGTTTGGAGGTGGTAATCTCTTCAAAGGTGGAACAGGTTTGATGCCGCCGACCTGCCGATGTTGGTTTATAACTCTTGATCGCCATTATAGATACTCCACCACAGGTGTATTAAACTTCAAAGAAATCGACAGTGCTTCCCTCTTTGAGGGTGACATATGCCTTTTTCCAATTGGAGCGTTTCCCTTCTCGCTTCCCGAAACGCTTCCTCTTGCCGGCTACCGTTACGGTATTGACGCCCTTAACTTCGGCCTTGAAGAACTTCTCAACAGCCTGTTTGATCTCTATCTTGGTGGCGGCACGGTCTACAACAAATGCGACCATGTTGTTTTCGTCTTTGCCAAGTGAGGTTTTCTCGGTTATGAGCGGTTTCTTGATGACTTGAAAAGGATTCATGACTGCAGTGCTCCTTCCATCTTGAAAACCGCATCCTGCGTCACCATGAGATTCTGAAACTTCATGAGATCAAAAATAGTGAGCGCTTCCGGTTTCGACAGTTTGATATCTCGAACATTACGTGCTGACAATTCCAGATTCCGTCCGGCATCAGCGATGATCAGTGCCTTGCTGAGGTCAAACGTATCAAGAACATTCACAAAACCCTTTGTTGATATAGTATCGAGGTCAAGGTTGTTCAGCACGGTAAGTTTGTTCTCACGGAACAAGAGGGTGAGGGCCGAACAGATAGCCGCACGACGGGCTTTCTTATTCATTCGCAGGTTGTACGTCTTTGGTTGCGGCCCGAAAGCGACTCCACCCCCCGGATACTGCGGAGCACGTTTACAACCCTGGCGAGCGCCGCCGGTCCCCTTCTGCTTGAAAGGTTTCTTCCCACTCCCGGATACCGCAGAACGATTCTTAACGGCAACAGTCCCGGCACGACGGTTAGCAAGCTGAACCTTGACTGCTTCATGGATGAGGTATTCCTTCACATCCACATCGAACACAGCGTCGCTCAGTTCAAGCTTACCGACTATCTTCTTATTGATATCATAAACATCTACTATCGCCATAACCCTCTCCGAACTTACTTGGCCTTTACACTGCTCTTGATCAGGACGATGCCATTGGTGGAACCTGGGATCGCTCCCTTGATCAGAATCAGATTTTCGGCGACATCTACACGAACCACCTGAAGTTTCTGGATCGTCACACGTTCATTACCCATCTGGCCCGGCATTTTCTTGCCTTTGAAGACTCGTGACGGAGTCGCTGAGCATCCGATGGAACCGGGTGCACGGTGAAAGCGCGAACCGTGAGATGCACGTCCACCTTTGAAACCCCACCGTTTCATTACCCCCTGGAACCCCTTACCGATGCTGGTACCGGTCACATCGATAATGTCACCTACTGCGAACAGATCAGCAGTCAGGACATCTCCAACAGCGTAGCTGTCAACGTCGTCAAGTTTCAGCTCACGGAGTTCAGTGAAGGCGCCTTTCCCGGCGGCGCGACAATGACCCATGAGGGGACGATTAACCCGGTTGGCTGCCTTACTACCGAATCCGACTTGAAGCGCCGTATAGCCGTCTTTCTCCGCAGTCTTTTTCTGCACCACAACGCACGGGCCGGCTTCGACGACAGTCACCGGGATACAACGCCCGTCGTCAGCAAACAGCTGGGTCATGCCTATTTTTTTTCCAATCAAACCCTTCTTCATGGCAGCAATTCCTATAATCGAATTTAGAGCTTTATTTCCACATCCACACCAGCTGACAGATCAAGCTTCATCAGGGCATCTACTGTTTGCTGTGTCGGGTCAAGGATGTCGATGAGCCGCTTGTGCGTCCTGATCTCGAACTGCTCACGGGATTTTTTATCAACATGAGGTCCTCTCAGGACGCAGTATTTGTTGATAACCGTGGGAAGCGGGATCGGTCCGGCCACCCGGGCACCGGTACGTTTGGCCGTGTCGACGATCTCGCCAACCGACTGGTCGAGCAATTTGTGATCATACGCCCTTAAACGGATACGAATCTTCTGGGTTTGCATAAATCCTCTTTACGTCCTAGTTCTATGTTCTAGGTTCTAGGTTCCAGGTTCTAGCATATAACATAGAACTAAGAACATGAAACGTAGAACTGATTATTGAATAATGGCGCTGACGACTCCGGCGCCCACGGTACGGCCACCTTCGCGGATTGCGAAACGAAGCCCCTCGTCCATGGCGATGGGGGTGATCAGGTTCACGGTCATGGCGACGTTGTCACCAGGCATGACCATCTCGATCCCTTCGGGAAGTTCGGCGACACCGGTTACGTCGGTTGTCCGGAAGTAGAAC
>CAIUWK010000036.1 GCA_903902855.1 uncultured Geobacter sp.
TTCATTTTCATGATGAACCTCCAGAACCTATGCCATCCACTGATTTCACTGAGTACACTGAAAAATCTTGAGGACAGTCCGGTTCATTAATTGTCTTACCAACAAATTTCGTAACAACCTGCGTTGATAAAATTCATTCCACTCGGGGTATCGGTCGTTTCAGAGCTCTCAGTGTCAGTGGATCAGGCCTTCATCACCGCGCCGGTATACGCCGAGGTGACCGACTTGGCGTAGCGGGCCAGCCAGCCGCTCTTTATCTTCGGTTCCGGCGCAACCCAACCTGACAACCGCTCCGCAAGGGTTGCCTCATCCACCAGCAGTTCCAGTTTACGTTTGGGAATATCCAACTCTATCCGGTCGCCATCCTTTATAAGAGCGATTGGCCCCCCTTCCGCCGCCTCCGGGGAGATATGGCCGATGCAGGGACCACGGGTACCACCGGAGAAACGACCATCGGTGATGAGTGCTACCGAATCCCCCAACCCCATCCCCATGATTGCCGCCGTGGGGGCGAGCATCTCCCGCATGCCTGGACCACCCTTTGGTCCCTCGTAACGGATGACCACCACGTCCCCCGCCACTATCCGCCCTTCCATGATAGCTGCCATGGCTAGCTCCTCGGCGTCGAAACAGCGGGCCGTCCCCTGGAACTTCATCATCGCGTCGGAGACACCGGACTGTTTGACCACCGCTCCCTGTGGAGCGATGTTGCCAAAGAGAATCGCAATCCCCCCCTCCTGTTTCACCGGATCAGTGAGGGGACGAATAACGTCTTCGTCAACCAACTGCACACTGGCAGCCAACTGATGGGTAGTGAGGCCAAAGACCGTGGGATTGTCGATGATCTTATCCCCCAGCTGCTTCAGCACTCCCATGACCCCGCCAGCAGTATCCAGATCTTCCATGAAGTGCTTCCCCGCAGGATTCATGGAAGCGATCTGGGGAGTCTCCCGAGCCAGCAGGTCGAATGTCTCCAAGGGAAGCTCTACCCCGGCCTCATGGGCGATGGCCAGGAGGTGGAGTACCGTATTGGACGAACCACCCAGGGCAAGATCAACCCGGATGGCGTTCTCGAAGGCAGCCCGGGTCAGGATGCTCCGGGGAGTCACATTATTTTTAACCAGTTCGACAATCTTCTCGCCTGAAGCAAAAGCAATGCGCCGTTTGAGGGCGGAGACCGCCAGCGCCGTGCCGCAGCGAGGGAGACTCATTCCCATGGTCTCGGTGAGAATCGCCATGGTATTGGCGGTAAAGAGCCCCTGACAGGAACCCATGCCGGGGCAGGCATTATCCTCGCAAACCTGGAGCTCTTTGGCGTCGATGACTCCGGCCCGATAGCGGGCCATGGCCTCGAACGTATCGGTAACAAAGGAGAACTTGCGCCCGGCCTCCCCCCGACCGCTCATCATGGGGCCGGCGGTAACAACGATACAGGGAATATCCAGCCGGGCAGCGGCCATGAGCATACCGGGGGTAATTTTGTCGCAGTTGGTGAGGAGAACCAGACCGTCCAGACGGTGCGCCTCGGCCACCGATTCCACCATGTCGGCAATGAGTTCCCGGGTGGGAAGGGAGTAATGCATCCCCTTGTGTCCCATGGAGATCCCGTCGCAAACACCGGGGATACCGAAAAAGAGGGAGTATCCGCCCCCCGTATGAACCCCTTTTTCAATGAACCGCTCCAGGTCACGCATTCCTGCATGGCCGGGGATCAGGTCGGTAAAGCTGGTAGCCACACCGATGAAAGGCTTCTCCATCTCGCTGTGGGGTATGCCGGTGGCTTTAAGGAGAGCCCGGTGGGGGGTTCGTTCCAACCCCTTCTTTATCATATCGCTACGCATGCGTTTTATGTCACCTTGGTGGTGGAATAGGGGAAAATGAGAACAGGAAAGATACCAGAGAGCGGACATAACTGTCAATATGAATAAAACGCCGGTTCACGGAATGGAATATTCTACTTCTACCTTCATCAGGACAAAACCCTTTACATGCCCCCGGAAAAGTACTAGATTATGCCCAATTTACGTATACAGGACACTCCATGACCATCCTCAAGACCAACAACCTGAAAGTCGCTTCCATCACCCCGATCATCGCTCCGGCGGATCTGCGGCAGGTTTTTCCAATCTCCATGGAATCAAGCGAGTTCGTCAGCGCCAGTCGGACCCAGGTGAAGAATATCATCCGGAACCGGGACCACCGACTTATGGCGGTGGTCGGCCCCTGCTCCATTCACGACCCCAATGGAGCACTGGAATATGCCGGACGCTTGGCGCATCTGGCTGAAGAGATCTCCGACCAGATATTTATTGTCATGCGACTCTATTTTGAGAAACCCCGTACCACCATCGGCTGGAAGGGACTCATCAACGATCCGGACATGAACGGCACCCACCAGATCTCCAAAGGCCTGGGAATTGCCCGGAACCTCCTCTGCGATATTACCAGAATGATGCTTCCCATTGCTACGGAGATGCTGGACCCCATCACCCCCGAATATCTGGCCGATCACCTCACCTTCGGCGCCATCGGCGCCCGAACCACCGAGTCCCAGACCCACCGGGAGATGGCCAGCGGCCTCTCCTTCCCCATCGGGTTCAAAAACGGCACCGACGGCAACCTCCAGGTGGCGCTGGACGCCATGAACGCGGCGCTCCACTCCCACAGCTTCCTGGGGGTCAACCGCGAAGGACGGACCTCCATCGTCCGGACCACCGGCAACCCGGATGTGCATCTGGTACTCCGCGGCGGCAACCGTAAACCGAACTATTACCCGGAAGATATCGCCAACGCCCATGAGATGCTGGAAAAGTCCGGCTTCTTCCCCACCCTGATGGTGGATTGCAGCCATGGCAACTCCAACAAGGATCACCTGCAGCAACCGGAGGTCCTGAGACGCGTCATCGACCAGATCGTGGCCGGGAACCGCTCCATCACCGGCGTGATGATCGAGAGCAATATCGAGGAAGGGAATCAATCCATTCCCACGGAGGTGACCCGCCTCAAGTACGGGGTCTCTATCACCGACAAATGCGTGGATTGGCAGACCACCGAACTGATGCTCCGGGAAGCCGCCGACCGGCTCCGGAAAAACGGGGGCCGTCCCATCGGCGCCTGAATTGAGACAAACAATGAGTTGACGTAAACAGAAAGAATCCTGTATGCTGCACAGGTTTACTGACCGCAGGTAACGTAGGACCAACTTTTATCGGGAGGCAACACATGGCACTGAGAGTAGCAATCAACGGTTTTGGCCGGATCGGCCGCATGGTATTCCGGTCGGCACTGAAAGAGCAGGCGATCGAGATCGTCGCCATCAACGATCTGACCGACGCCGTAACCCTGGCGCATCTCCTCAAGTACGACTCGGTTCATGGCCGGTTCGACGGCACCGTGGAAGCAAAAGACAACACCATCGTGGTTAACGGCAAGAGCATCACCATCTATGCCGTAAAAAACCCCGCGGAACTCCCCTGGGCTGAACTGAATGTCGACCTGGTTCTGGAATCAACGGGGTTCTTCACCGCCCGGGACAAGGCCGCCCTGCACCTCCAGGCCGGCGCCAAAAAAGTCATCATCTCCGCCCCGGCTACCGACCCCGATCTCACCGTCGTCATGGGGGTCAACGATTCAGCCTATGACCCGGCCATTCATCATATCGTCTCCAACGCCTCCTGCACCACCAACTGCCTGGCGCCGGTGGCCAAGGTGCTCAACGACGCCTTCGGTATCGAGAAGGGTCTCATGACCACCATCCACTCCTATACCAACGACCAGAACATCCTCGACCTGCCGCACAAGGATCTCCGTCGCGCCCGGGCAGCCGGTCTCTCCATGATCCCCACCTCCACCGGCGCCGCCAAGGCGGTTTCTCTGGTCCTGCCGGAACTGAAGGGTAAACTGGACGGCTTTGCCATCCGCGTCCCCACCCCCAACGTCTCCGTGGTCGACCTGACGGTCACCCTCAAAACAGCCACCGACGCAGCAGCGGTGAACGCAGCCCTCAAGGCCGCCTCTGAAGAAGGGCCGCTCAAGGGAATTCTCGGGTACACCGATGAAGAAGTAGTTTCCATCGACTTCAACGGCTGCCCCCTCTCCTCCATCGTCGACTCCAAGTGCACCAAGGTCATTGACGGCAACCTGCTCAAGGTCCTCTCCTGGTACGACAACGAAATGGGTTTCTCCAACCGCGTCATCGACCTCATCAAGATCATGTGCAAATAATCGGTACATATAAGTAGTCAGGAAGGGGGGAATCTGCATTCCCCCTTTTCTGTTTCTGTTACAGCTTTTTCAATAAGGAGAATGCCATGGCTGTACGCTACATCGACGAACTCGGTTCCCTCCAGGGGAAAAAAGTCTTCATTCGGGTGGATTTCAACGTCCCCCAGGATGATCAGGGCAACGTGACCGAAGACACCCGCATTGCCGGCGCGGTCCCCTCCATAAAATACGCCCTCAGCCAGGGGGCCAAGGTGATCCTGGCCTCCCACCTGGGGCGCCCCAAGGGGGAGAAGAAACTCAAGTACACCATGGCCCCGGCGGCCCAGCGACTCTCCCAACTCCTGGGGTGTCCGGTCATCCAGGCCCCCGACTGCTTCGGCCCCGAAGTGACCCCCCTGGTGGAGGGACTGCAACCGGGCCAGGTACTCATGCTGGAGAACGTCCGCTTCTACCCCGGCGAGGAGAAGAACGACCCCGACTTCGCCCGGAACCTGGCCAACGGCTGCGAGATCTTCGTGAACGACGCCTTTGCCGTCTCCCACCGGGCCCATGCCTCGGTGGAGGCGATCACCAAGGTAATCCCCGTGGTTGCCGGCGGCTTCCTCATGAAGAATGAGCTGACCTACTTTGACAAGGCAATGACCACCCCTGAGCGCCCGCTGGCGGCGATCCTGGGGGGGGCCAAGGTCTCCGGCAAGTTGGAGGTGCTCCAGACCCTCGTCTCCAAGGTGGACATCATCATCATCGGCGGCGGCATGGCCTTCACTTTCCTCAAGGCCCAGGGGTACTCCATCGGCAAGTCGCTGGTGGAAGATGACCTCCTGGAAACGGCAACCAAGATCCTGGCCGACGCCAAGGCCAATAATGTCCGATTTCTCCTCCCCACCGACTGCGTGGTAGCCGACCGCTTCGCCGCCGATGCCGACCAGAAGACTGTTGACATCAAGGATATCCCCGCCGACTGGATGGCCCTGGATGTGGGACCCGCTTCGGCCAAGGCCTTTGGAGAAGCGTTGCAGGATGCGAAAACCGTCATCTGGAACGGACCCATGGGGGTCTTCGAGATGGATGCCTTTGCCAAGGGAACCTTTGCCGTGGCCGACGTGATGGCCGGGCTGAACGCCATCACCATTATCGGGGGGGGAGACACCGATGCTGCCGTGCGCAAAGCCAAGGTGGATGACAAGATGAGCTACATCTCCACCGGCGGCGGCGCCTTCCTGGAACTGCTGGAAGGAAAGATCCTGCCGGGAGTCAAGGCGCTGGACCGGTAACATTCCTCCATTCCACAACATCAACACAGGGAGTACAGATTATGAGAATTCCGGTCATTGCCGGCAACTGGAAGCTGTTCAAGAATCAGGCTGATGCCGCGGCCCTCGTGGCGGGGCTCATCCCTCTGGTCAAAGATACCGTCGGGGTAGAGATCGTGGTTTCCCCGGTCTTCACCTCCCTCTCCGCGGTGCGGGAGAAAATATGCGGCACCAATATCAAGTTGTCGGCCCAGAACTGCTACTGGGAAGAAGAAGGAGCCTTTACCGGCGAGATCGCACCGGGAATGCTGGTTGACGCCGGCTGCAGCCATGTGATCATCGGGCATTCGGAACGGCGTCAGTATTTCGGCGAAACCAACGAGACGGTGAACAAAAAGATCAAGGCTGCGCTCAAGGCGGGACTCGTTGCCATCTTCTGTATCGGTGAGACCCTGGAGCAGCGGGAAGCGGACAAGACCTTCGATGTCCTCCGGGATCAGGTGAACGGCGGTCTTGCCGGCATCACTGCGGCCGACCTGGCCAAGGTCATCATCGCCTATGAACCGGTCTGGGCCATCGGCACCGGCAAGACAGCCTCCGACGACCAGGCACAGGAAGTTCATGCCTTCATCCGCGGCCTCATTGCCGGAGAGTATGATCAGGCAACCGCAGCCGCCATCCGGATTCTCTACGGCGGCAGCGTCAAGCCCGAGAACGTCAAGGGTCTCATGTCCCGTCCGGACATCGACGGCGCCCTTGTGGGGGGCGCCAGCCTCAAGGCTGATTCTTTTGCCGGCATCGTGAACTTTGGAAAATAGTTCTTTTCTTTTTCAAGCGTTCGTGGTAAAAAAATCAGCTTTCGCGAACGGAGGATTTACCGATTATGATTTATGTACTGATAGTACTCCATATCACCGTCTCACTGGCCCTGATTGTCATCGTTCTGCTCCAGTCGGGTAAGGGTGCCGAAATGGGCGCATCCTTCGGCAGTGGCGGCAGTCAGTCGGTCTTCGGCGCCGGTGGCAGCAACACCTTCATGAACAAACTGACCACCAGCGCGGCGATCATCTTTATGCTCACCTCTCTGACTCTGGCGTACATGGGGGGAAAAAGCGGCTCCTCATCCATCATGCCCAGCAAGAGTCCCGCGGTTAAACCGGCAGCGATGCCGGCCAAACCGGCTCAGGGAGCGCCCATGGGCGCGGGAACGGCTCAACCTGCTGCTCCGTCACCACAGGGTGCTGCTGCGCCTGCATCAACGGCGGTTCCGACCCCCGCCATGCCGGTTCCCGCAAATACATCAGCACCGGCACAAAAAAAGTAATAACAAAGCAACTCTTGCTTGACTTCACGTAGTCGTTATGGTACAAGATAAATCCTTGCCGAAGTGGTGGAATTGGTAGACACACCATCTTGAGGGGGTGGCGCGTGTATGCGCATGCGAGTTCGAGTCTCGCCTTCGGCACCAAGTTATCGATAAAAAAGTCCTGAGTTAATCACTCAGGACTTTTTTTCGTTCAACACAGATTCCGTTAGAGTAACGGACATGAAAAAGCGGATTCCCCCATCAAGGGCATCCGCTTGTAAACGGCAACGTTGTCACTCTCCTACGGTCAGGAGGTGGTCAGGACTGTTGCAGGCTTGACTGCCGTATTCAGCATCCGCCGTTCCACCCCCTCCAGAATCTCCTTGCGAAATTCCCGGCGCTTCACCTCATAGGCATTAGCCTGGGGCCCGACTCCACAGTAGTACTTCTTCGCCTTGTCCAGGTTGCCGTGACTCATGGTCAACTTGATCAGCAACTCCCGGACGGCCGCCTCGGCGCATTTTTCGTCATTCTCCATCTCCACCGGCGTATAGCCGTGGCTCTTGGCCCGTAGCGGCATCAACTGCCAGACCCCCAATGCCCCGGCTGTCGAAACAAGATCCGCAGACAAGCCGTAAGCCCCGGTTTCGGCAAGGGCGATCTCGGCCAGGTCGATGGGCATCAGAGACGTGCCCAGGGTCTTGAAGTAACAGAGCGCCGCCAGCCACCGGGCCCGTTTGGGTTCGGCTCGCAGGGCAAAGACTTGCGCGATGGCCGGAACCTGACGTTTCCGTTCCTCCAGGTTGATCCCTTTTTCCATCACCTGACGAATCTCTCTGTCCAACTCGGATTCCACCCCTTTCAGGGAGAAGTGAGCCTGTTGAACATGGGTCTGGTCACAGGAGATCAGGATCAACATACAGGCGATAACAAGAATAAGTCTCTTTTTCATGGTTATCTCGCGCACGGTTTTCGGATCTGAACGCCAACTTGACATGCGCCACGTAACCCTACAACTTTACACCCATTATTTCAGCCACCGTATGAATGTCCTTATCACCCCGTCCCGAAAGACAGGCCACAATGGTCGTATCCGGCGAAAGAGTCGGGGCTACTCTTATGACATGAGCGATGGCATGGGCCGACTCCAGGGCAGGCATGATCCCTTCCTCCCTTGTCAGGATGGTAAAAGCCGCCAGTGCCTCCTCGTCCGTGACGGAGACATACTCTGCCCGGCCGGTATCCTTGAGCCAGGCGTGTTCGGGGCCGACTCCGGGGTAGTCCAGACCGGCGGAGATGGAGTGGGCGTGGGCAATTTGACCGAACTGATCCTGGAGCAGGTAGGTCTTGTTTCCGTGGAGGACCCCCACGCTCCCGGCGCAGAGGGGGGCGGCATGCTTCCCCGATTGGATGCCGTAGCCGGCCGCCTCCACCCCCACCATCTTCACCGTGGCATCCTTGAGAAAGGGGTAGAACAGCCCCAGGGCGTTGCTCCCGCCACCCACTGCGGCCACCAGGATATCGGGGAGCCTCCCCTCGGCTTTTCGGTGCTGCGTACGAACCTCCCTGCCGATGACCGACTGGAAATCGCGCACCATCATGGGATAGGGGTGGGGGCCGGCTACTGTGCCGATGACGTAGAAAGTAGAGGCAACGTAGGTGACCCAGTTGCGCATCGCCTCATTCATGGCGTCCTTGAGGGTGGCGGTGCCGGAGGTGACCGGGGTGACGGTGGCGCCCAGGAGTTTCATCCTGAAGACGTTGAGGGCCTGACGGTGAATATCCTCCTCACCCATGAAGACTTCGCACTCCATCCCCATGAGAGCGGCAATGGTGGCGGTGGCCACCCCGTGCTGACCTGCGCCGGTCTCTGCTATGACCCGCTTTTTGCCCATCCTCTTGGCAAGGAGCCCCTGGCCGATGGTGTTGTTCACCTTGTGGGCGCCGGTATGGTTCAGGTCCTCCCGTTTCAGGTAGACCTTTGCCCCCCCCAGTTTTTCAGTGAGCTTTTCGGCAAAATAGAGAGGATTGGGCCGCCCCACGTACTGACGAAGGTAGTAGCTGAACTCCTGCTTAAATTCCCGGTCACGGCGGTAGTGATCATAGGCCTGCTCCAGTTCCAGGAGGGCAGGCATGAGCGTTTCCGGCACATACCTGCCGCCGAACTTACCGAAATGACCGTTTTTATCGGGAAACTTCATGATTTTTGACTCCTCAGTTCCGGCTCCCGAAATCAGAGCCCTTTGGCCAACCGGATGAATTCCCTCACCTTGTGCGGTTCCTTGCGCCCCGGCGCCGACTCCACACCGCTGGAGACATCCACACCATAGGGGGACACGATCCGGAGCGCTTGAGCCACATTGTCCGGGGTCAGCCCACCGGCGAGGATGAGCCGATGGGCGATACCGGTACTCTTTGCCAGCTCCCAGTCAAAGGTCCGGCCGGTGCCGCCATGGGCCAGGGGTGACCAGGCATCCAGGAGGTAACCGGCAACCGGAAAGCGCTTTATCCCGGCAAGGCTAGCGACGTCCTTCACCCGGAACGCCTTGATGACCCGCCGGTTGATCCCCAGGCAGTACTCCGGATCTTCATCCCCATGCAACTGAACCAGGTCAAGAGCGCAGAAATCGGCGCTCCAGTTCACCTGCTCCGCCTCCTCATCCACAAACAGCCCCACGCTCTGCACAAAGGGGGGAAGTTCCCGGATGATGGCAGCCGCCTTCTGGGGGGTGACGCAGCGGGGTGATTTTTCACAGAAGACGAATCCCAGGGCGTCGACCCCAGCCTCCACCGCCATGAGGGCATCTTCCTTGCTGGTAATGCCGCAGATTTTCACTCGAACCATATAGTACTCCGTCACCGCTCAAAGAGACTAAACCCTCGAACCTCTAACCTGAACCTTTAACCTGAGTTACAAAACGATTCGGGGCAACCGCTCCAGGGCCTCGCGGATCTTGGCCTCGGGATATTCGTAATCTTCCAAGTTACCGGAGAGATAGGCATCGTAGGCCCCCATGTCCAACTGACCATGGCCGGAGAGTCCGAAGAGGATGGTCTTCTCCTTCCCCTCCTCCTTGGCCAGCATCGCCTCGTCGATGGCAGCTCGAACGGCGTGGGATGATTCCGGTGCCGGCACGATCCCCTCGCTGCGGGAGAAGAGGATTGCTCCCTCGAAGCAGGCGTTCTGCTTGTACGACTTGGCCTCGATCTCACCGGCGTGGTAGAGCTGGGAGACCAGGGGAGAATCACCGTGATAGCGCAACCCCCCGGCATGAATCCCCGGCGGCATGAAGTCGTGCCCCAGGGTATACATCATGGAGATGGGGGCCATCTTGGCGGTGTCGCCGTAATCGAAGGCATAGACCCCCTTGGTCAGGGTCGGGCAGGAGGCCGGCTCCACCGCCAGGGCGCGGACCTTTTTCCCGGCGGCGCGATCGGCGATAAAGGGGAAAGCGAGTCCGGCAAAGTTGGAGCCGCCGCCGCAGCAGGCGATGACCACATCGGGGTAGTCGCCGGCGATCTTGAACTGCTCTTTAGCCTCAAGGCCGATGACGGTCTGGTGCAGACAGACATGATTGAGGACGCTCCCCAGGGCGTAGTTGGTGTCGCTATGGGTGGCGGCATCCTCCACAGCTTCGGAAATGGCGATCCCCAGACTCCCCAGACACTCCGGGTCATGGGCCAGGATGGAGCGCCCCGAGTTGGTGAATTCGGAGGGAGAGGGGATGACCTTTGCCCCCCAGAGCTGCATCATACTTCTGCGGTAGGGTTTCTGAGTGCAGGAGACCTTCACCATGTAGACGGTGCACTCCAGGCCGAACATGCTGCAGGCCAGGGCCAGGGAGCTCCCCCATTGACCGGCGCCGGTCTCGGTGGCCAGCCGGCGAATCCCCGCCTGTTTGTTGTACCATGCCTGGGGGATGGCGGAGTTGGGCTTGTGGGAACCGGCGGGGGATACCCCCTCGTACTTGTAATAAATCTTGGCCGGAGTCTGCAGTGCCAGTTCCAGCCGCCGTGCCCGGTAGAGGGGAGATGGCCGCCAGAGACGATAGATATC
The DNA here is from genome assembly GCA_903902855.1 of uncultured Geobacter sp. Taxonomy (GTDB): domain Bacteria; phylum Desulfobacterota; class Desulfuromonadia; order Geobacterales; family CAIOGM01; genus CAIOGM01. The sequence goes on from CAIUWK010000036.1 coordinate 10,841, forward strand.
CCGGACCTCGTCGGGGATGTCGATCCACCGCTCCGTGGAGATCTCCTGCTGCAGGATCGCCATGGGGAAGATGGCCAGCATATCCTCCGGTGTGGCCGGTTGGAGGGTTCGGGGATTGATCACCGGGTGCAGCGGTCCCGGCATGTCGGGGATGATATTGTACCACTGCCGGGGTATCTGATCTTCGCTCAAAAGAATCTTCGTGTTCACCCGTAATCTCCTTTATCGTGCTGCATGCTGTATTCGTGCTGCGTGCGGTAGAGGACCGGCACCGTCCGGTAGGGAGAGACCATGAAACGGATTTTGATAGTTATTCGAAGCGACGGTTATCGAACATTCGACGGGTTTTGCGCTCCGAACGGGGAAGTTCACCATAAGGAAGGAGTTCCACCTCGCAGGAGACCATCTGCTTGTGTTTGATGAGTGAGGCAATTGCCTTGGCCAGCTTCTGGTCATCGGTGGGGGGGGGCTCCTCAGCCCGTTCCACACGGATGGTCATGTAATCCTTGCCGTCGGGACGATGGTCCAGTACCACCTGGAATTCACTCCCCAAACCGGGAAGTGTGGCCAGATGTTCGTCAATCTGGCCGGGGAAGATGTTGACCCCCCGGAAGATGACTACGTCGTCGGAGCGACCCAGAATCCGGTCATGGCGCGGCAGGGTACAGCCACAGGGGCACGCACCCGGCACCAGTCGGGTCAGGTCCCGGGTGCGGTAGCGGACCAATGGCGCCCCTTCCTTGCGCAAGGAGGTTACCACCATCTCCCCCACCTGTCCGGGTGCAACCGGCAGCAGGGTTTCGGGATCGATGATCTCCAGAATATAGTAATCGGCCCAGTAGTGGATGGCGCCGTTGGCCGCAGGGTGGCCGCAGGAGAGACCGATGCCGGGACCGTAGAGTTCCGTGAGGCCGGGGATGTCATGCACCGACTCGGCACCCAAGGCGTCGCGGATCTTGGCCAGCATGGCATCGCTGGAGCGCTCCGCCCCCAGGATAACCTTGCGCACGGCGATCTTGTCCCGCAACCCCCGCTTCTGCACCTCTTCCGCCAGGAGGAGTCCCATGGAGGCGGTGCAGCAGACCACCGTGGTCTGCAGATCCACCAGAAAACCGGCCTGCATCTCCAGGTTCCCCGGCCCCACCGGTATGGCCATGGCGCCGAACCGCTCGCATCCCAACTGGAAGCCGATCCCGGCGGTCCAGAGACCGTATCCCACGCAGATCTGCACCCGATCCTCAACCGTTAACCCTGCCATTTCATAGCAGCGGCCGAACATCTCACCCCAGTCGTCGATATCCTTCTGCGTATAGCAGAGCATCTTCCGCTTCCCCGTGGTGCCGGTGGAGGAGTGGACCCGCACCAGCTTTTCAAAGGGGACGGAGCGCAAGGGAAAAGGATACTCCGACCGGAGGTCGTCCGCCGTGGTGAAGGGGAGTCGCGAGAGGTCATCAAGAGTGCGGATATCCGCCGGGGTGATGCCGGAGGCGGTCAGTCTTTCATGATAGAAAGGAGAATTTTCAAAAACATGGGCCACGGTCCACTGCAGCCCCGCCAGTTGGTGGAGTGCCAGGCCCGCATCATCGGCGGCGACAGGTGGGAAACGTTTCAGCATGAAGCAAATCTCCGTAAAATCTACCACGGAGACACGGAGGCACGGAGAAAACCCGATTATTTCCGGACATTCGCATCTGTGGTGAGTTGGTTAACCGGTAATACCGGCATGCAGCGCCGCCAGCGCCCCTTCCAGCAGCCTGGGCTTGGCTGCCAGTTTCACAGCCAGGGCCGCTTCCACCTCCTCCAGGTTACAGAAGAGGAGTCCCGGTTCGGCCAGGGCGCGCCCCAAGACAATAAGGTTCACCGCCTGGGGGTTACCCAGAAGCAGCGACGCGGCATCGGCATCAACCGTGAACTGCGCCCTGTCCGGAGAACTGCTGTTGGTCACGCTCCACCCATCCTGCCGGAGAAAGTGGCTGTGGAGCGCCACCGTTTCCCCCTTGAGGGAGAGGAGTCCGTCCGCCTGGCCCGGTCGGACCAGCGGACTGGTGAAGTTACCGATCTTCAGGTGGGAGACGACGATTCCCCCCCGCTGGGCCATACCGTGGGTCTCGGAGGTGAGAACCGGCACTCCCCGGGCAATGGCGGTTTCGGCCAGAAGGCGCGTGATGAAGAGGATACCCTGACCGCCGACACCGGAAATAATGAGCTGCTGTTGAGTCATAGCTTTTAGCCTTTTATCTTTAGCCTTTATCCTGTTACCTTCAGCCTTCAGCCTTATACCTGCCCTATGGCCTTTGTGGGGCAGACTTCCAGGCAGACGGCACAGCCGGTACAGATCATCAGATCCACCGTCACCTTGTTGCTGACTGCGTCGTAGAGCAGGGCCGGACACTCGAACTGACGGGTACAGAGCCGACATCCGGTGCAGGCGGCCGCGTCCACATTCACTTGGGGACGTCGCGGCTGTTTCACGCTCCGATCCACCAGACAGGGGCTCCTGGCGATGACCACCGCCACCCCATCAGTGTGACTGAAGGTCACCGCCTCTTTCATGAGAGCCGTAAACGCGGGGAGATCCAGGGGATCACCGGTGCGGCAAAATTGAACCCCGCACCCCCGCACCAGTTCTTCAATATTCACCGATCGACCCTGCGGGGTGCCGTGGGCCGGGGTCGGCTGGTTACCGGTCATGGCCGTGGTACTGTTGTCCAGGATGGTCAGGACGAACCGGGCCCCCTGGACCACCGCATCCACCAGCGGGGGGATGCAGGCATGAAAAAAGGTGGAATCTCCCACAGTGGCGACGATATCCCGCTCCTGACCGGTGATCCGGTATGCCTGGTAAAACCCTGCGGCCTGTCCCACCGCCCCCCCCATGCAGAGGACCGTGTCCACCCCACCCAGATTGAGACCCAGGGTATAGCAGCCGATGTCCGAAGGGTAGATCCCCTTGGGAGCCGCCTTCTTGATGGCGTAAAAGCTGGCGCGGTGGGGACAGCCGGGACAAAGAGTGGGGCGGCGCCCCCCTCCCGTGGGGGGGGTGAACTGCATCGGTGCCGGCAGACCGGCAAACTCCGCCAGAAGACGCTCCACAATCTCGGGGAGGAGTTCGCCCGCTTCGGGCACGACGCCGGAGAGTTTCCCCCTGACCCGTGACCGGTCACGCAACTGCATCTCGATGACCCCGGTGGTCTCCTCCAAAACCAGCAACTCGTCATAGGAGGCGATGATCTCGTCAATGAACGCCGTATGGAGAGGATAAGGCTGAACCACCTGAAAAAACGGCAGCTCATCCCAGAGCCCCAGCGCCTGCAGGAGCTCACGGGCGTGGGCCGCAGCAACCCCGGAGGCGATGACCCCCCTCTTTCCCCCTGCCCCGGGATTGAGGCGTAAGGGGGCGGTGGGTTCCCAGGCCGCGATCTGCCGGAGCTTTTCGTTCAGCTCCAGGTGCAGCCGGTAGCGGTGAACCGGGGTGGCGGCCCAGCGGGAAGGCTCCTTCTGAAAATCCGCAACCCGATTGAGCCGCTGCAGCGGTCCGGGCGCAATATCCTGACAGGCATGGCAGACCCTGGTGGTGGGGCGAAGCATCACAGGGATCCGGAACGCCTCGGAGAGTTCAAAGGCCTTCCCTGCCAGCTCCCCGGCTTCCGCAGGCGACGACGGATCCAGGACCGGAACCTTGTACAACATGGCCATGAGACGGGAATCCTGTTCGGTCTGGGACGAATGGGGCCCCGGATCATCGGCGCAGACCACCACGAAACCACCCACGGTACCCAGATAGGCGGCGCTGGCCAGCGGGTCGGCGGCCACGTTGAGTCCCACCTGCTTCATGGCGGTAACGGCCCGCAGTCCGCTCTGGCTGGCGGCATAGGCGATCTCGAAGGCAACCTTTTCGTTCACCGCCCATTCCACATGCATGGGCAACTCTTCCGCCTGCTGCAGAGCCTTGATGACTGCCAGAATCTCCGAAGCCGGGGTCCCCGGATAGGAGGTCGCCACGGCGCAACCATGCTCCACGAGCCCCCGGGCCAGCGCCTCGTTCCCCTGCATCAGTACTCTCTGCGTCTCACTCATGAAATCGTCCTTTACGCCGTTCACTCCGAACCGAGCAGCTCATCCAGTTTGGCCCCCATATCCTCTTCCCGCATGAGCGATTCGCCGATAAGGAAGCCGCCGGCACCCACAGTAAGGAGTCGGTCGATATGGGCGCGGGTAACAATGCCGCTCTCGGAGACCACGAACCGCTCCGCCGGGATTCGGGGGATGAGCCGTTCGGTCACCCCCAGATCGGTGACGAAGCTCCGGAGGTCGCGGTTATTGATGCCGATGAGCTCGCACTCCGTGGCCAGCGCCTTTTCCAGGTCAGCCTCATCGTGGACCTCCAGTAGGACGTCCAGAAAGAGCTCTTGCGCCACTCCGGCCAACTCCGCCAGCTGATCCGGCTCCAGGATGGCGGCGATGAGGAGTATGGCATCGGCGCCGGCGGCCCGGGCCTCATAAATCTGGTACGGATCGATAATAAAATCCTTGCGCAGGAGCGGCAGCCCCACCCGCTCCCGGATAAGCCCCAGATAACGGAGGTTCCCCAGGAAGAACCGCTCATCCGTGAGGACCGAGAGACAACTGGCGCCATGGGCCTCGTAGGTCATGGCGATCTCCACGGGATCGAAATCGGCCCGGATGATCCCCTTGCTGGGGGAACCCTTTTTCACCTCGGCGATGACCGTGGTCCACCCCGAATCATGGGCCGAGCGGAGCGCCGCAATAAAGCCGCGGGGGACATCCTCGGCATCGGAGGCGCGCCTCTTCACCGACTCCAGGGTTTCGTCGCGCCGCAGAAGCGCGACCTCTTCCTTCTTATGGTCAACTATGGTGGCGAGGATATCGGGGAGGTTGTTCATTGATGGCCGTGATCCTTTCTTTATAAAAAATTTCCCGGAGAGGGAGTCAGTTTACTCGTTGGTCATGACGGCCAGTCGTCCCATGACGGCCAGGGCCTCCCCCGAATCGATGGCTGCCCCCGCCATCCGTACCCCTTCCCGAAGGTCATCGGTTTTTCCGGCGGCCACCAGGGCGAAGGCGGCATTGACCAGGACGATATCCCGCTTCGCCCCTTTCCGGCCGGTGAGGACCTCCCTGACGATGACGGCGTTTTCCGCGGCATTGCCGCCACGGAGCTCCGCCATGCTGCAGCGGGAAAAGCCGAGCTCCTCCGGGGCAAACCGACGGAGCTGAACACCGGCGGTGGTAACCTCGGCAAGAGCGGTCTCGGTGGTGAGGGTGATCTCGTCCATGCCGTCCAGCCCATGAACGACAAAGCCCCGTTTGCACCCGAGCTTGTAAAGAACCTGGGCCAGCGTCACCACCAGATCTTCCCGGTAGACCCCCATGACCTGGCACTGGGCGCCCGCCGGATTGGTCAGGGGTCCCAGGATATTGAAGATGGTCCGGATGCCGATCTCCCGCCGCGGACCGATGGCGTGCTTCATGGCGCCGTGGAGTGCCGGCGCAAAGAGAAAGCCGATACCGATCCGGGAAATACACCGCTCCACCACCTGAGGTGGGACATCCAGATTGACCCCCAGAGACTCCAACACATCGGCGCTGCCGCAGATGGAGGAGACCGACCGATTGCCGTGCTTGGCCACCTTGACGCCGCAGGCGGCCACCACGAAGGAGACAGTGGTGGAGATGTTGAAGGTGTTGGTGCCGTCCCCCCCGGTCCCCACCACATCCAGGATCGTCTCCTGGTCGATATTGATGTCATCCCGGTCCATATCCAGGACGTCCCGTCCCACCCGGATGGGGGTGACCCGGTCCCGCATGACCCGGGCCGCGCCGGTGATCTCTTCCACCGTTTCCCCCTTCATCCGGAGGGCGGTGATGAAGGCGCTGATCTGGGCGGGAGTCGCCTCCCCTGACATGATCTGGTTCATGACTTCGATCATCTCCCCCTCGGAGAGGTCGAGGCGATCGACAACTTTGGCAATGGCTTTACGGATCATAAAAATCCCCTTTTATTCCCTGAAAACCAGCGGCAGGTCGATGACGAGTTCCGGCAGGATTCCGACGGTAAGCTTGTCATCCGGTCCGTAGATGTCAGGACGACCATACCGGTTATCGCTCCCCAGCTGGTAGACATGGACGATCTGTGCCTCCGGGTTAACAATCCAGTACTCTTTCACTCCGTGCCGTTCGTAGAGGAGAAATTTCTCCTTTATATCTTTGCGAGCAGTGGATGGAGAGAGGATCTCCGCCACCATGTCAGGAGCGCCGACACAACCGGCTCCGTCAAGTTTTTTCCGGTCGCAGACGACAACGATATCAGGTTGCACCACGTTGGAGACGTCATCATTCTCTTCACCTTCTTCAGCAAGTCTGACGTCAAAGGGGGCAATGAATACCTTGCACGGCTTGTCCAGGAGGTACGTGGCGATTTCACGAAAGATCTCTCCAGCAATATCCTGATGCCGCTGTGATGGTGCCGGACTCATGGCGTAGGCGTTGCCGGCGATGATTTCCCACCGCTCTCCATCCGGCCATTCACGATATTCCCGATAACTCCATTTCTCATCCGGACGAATCCTTGGCAAAGCCATACTCTCTCCTCTCGGACCAGCTACCTGCTCATCTCCAGGAAATTTTTCAGAAGCTCCATCCCCCCCACCGTCAGGATCGACTCGGGGTGAAACTGTACCCCCCAAACCGGCAGATCTCGATGCGCCACCCCCATGATCTCCCCCTCTTCCACCCAGGCGGTGACCTCCAGACAGGCAGGAAGCGTGGATCGCTCCACCACCAGGGAGTGATACCTGGTGGCGTCGAAGGGGTTCGAGAGCCCCCGGAAGAGCCCCTCATCGTTATGATGAATGGGGGAGGTCTTGCCGTGCATGAGGGTGGCACTGCGGACCACGTTGCCGCCGAAGGCCGCGCCGATGGCCTGATGGCCGAGACAGACCCCCAGAAGCGGAATCTTCCCGGCAAAATGCCGGATAGCCGCCACGGAGATCCCCGCCTCTTCCGGCGAACAGGGGCCGGGGGAGACGACGATCCGCTCCGGCTGTAACGCCTCGATCTCCGGGATGGTGATCCGGTCGTTGCGGTGGACCCGGACATCCTCACCCAACTCCCCCAGGTACTGGACGATGTTGTAAGTGAAGGAGTCATAATTATCGATCATCAGTAGCATTGATTACCCAGCCTATGGGACGCATGATTTTCGGTGCTGCAGAGCAGCAAGGGGAGGCGACAGGGGAACATATATAGACGTTTTAGCCGGCTAATTCAAGAAAGTTCTAGCGGAGTTACGGTCATTCCAGCCCCTTCTCCGCGATCTCGATGGCCCGGATCACCGCCATGGCCTTGTTCACCGTCTCCTGATACTCCGTTGCCGGGTCCGAATCGGCCACGATCCCCGCGCCGGCCTGAAGGTGGAACCTGCCGTCCTTCACCACCAGGGTCCGGATGGCGATGGCCAGGTCCATGTTGCCGGAAAAGGAGACATACCCCACGGCACCGCCGTAGATCTCCCGGCGGACCGGTTCCAGCTCGTCGATGATCTCCATGGCCCGCACCTTGGGGGCACCGGAGAGGGTCCCGGCCGGAAAAGTGGCCCGCACCAGGTCAAAGGCGTCCAGGCCGCTGTTCAGTTCACCGCAAACGTTGGAGACGATGTGCATGACATGGGAGTAACGCTCCACCACCATCAGTTCCGTCACCTTCACCGTGCCGGTCCGACAGACCCGTCCCAGGTCGTTGCGTCCCAGATCCACCAGCATGACATGCTCGGCCCGCTCCTTGGGGTCGGCCAGGAGCTCTTCCCCCAGAAGCCGGTCCTCTTCCGGACTCTTCCCCCGGGGGCGGGTCCCGGCGATGGGACGCAGTTCCACCCGCTCCCCCTCTTTCCGGACCATGACCTCCGGCGAGGCCCCCACCACCAGGGTATCGTCGCATCGGAGAAAAAACATGTAGGGAGAGGGGTTCAATGTTCGGAGCACCCGGTAGACATCAAAGGGGTCGGCGGAAACATTGCCGGAGAAGCGCTGGGAGAGGACCACCTGAATGATATCCCCGGCCCGGACATACTCCTTGGCCCGGTTCACCGAATCCTCGAACTCCTTGCGGGAAATATTGGAGGCAAAGGAAACCGTGCCGGCAGCTGCTGTAGCAACAGGGGGGGGAAGGGGTGAACGGAGCCGCAGGATCAGCGACTCGATCTTGGCTGTGGCCTCGGCGTAAGCCGCTTCGATTGAAACTGCGCCGTCCAGGTGGGCATTGGAGACTACCTTGATCTTCTGGGACATGGTGTCGAAGATGATGATGGTATCGGTAATCAGGAAGAGTGAGTCCCAGCCGCCGATGACCGCCGGCTTGTCCGTGGGGAGCCGTTCGAAATGGCGGACCATGTCGTAGCCGAAGTACCCCACGGCGCCGCCGAAAAAGCGGGGGAGCCCCTCAATTTCCACCGGAGTGTACCGGGCCAGAAGATCCCGGACCACTGCCGGCGGGTCATCGGTCTCTATCCGCTCGATCTCCTTCCCTTCCTCCAGAACCTCCACACTGTTTCCCCGGGAGCGGACCACAATGGAGGGAGATGAACCGAGGAAGGTGTAACGGGCCCACTTTTCTCCCCCCTCGATACTCTCCAGGAGAAACGAATAGCGGCCGTCATCGATCTTCCGGAAGGCGGTGACCGGGGTATCCATATCGGCCATGATCTCCCGATAAACGGGGATCAGGGTGCCGTGGCCTGCAAGCTGCTGAAAGGTGTGAAGATCAGGTGAATACATCGGCTCTCCGGAATAACGTTCGGAATGGTATCGAAACAGCAAAAAATAAAGAGGTGCAAACTACCACTCCCCCCTCACACTGTCAAGAACAGGGCAAAATTCGGGCAAAAGCACTTTATCCCGAAAAACACCAAGAAAATTTACAGGGATGAACAGGATGGACACCTGTATCTCCCTGTTAAATAGTCTTTCTCTGTGGTTCAACTGCCGTCAGTTGCTCATCCCCGTTTCAGCAGCATCAGAAACTCCCGGTTCCCCTTGGGACCGGTGATGGGTGATTCCACCAGACCGCGAACGGTTAATCCCAGAAGAACGGCCTCAGCCGCCACCTCGTCGATGACCCGTCGATGTTGCGCCTCATCCCGGACTACCCCCCCCTTCCCCACTTCCCCCTTCCCCACCTGAAACTGGGGCTTGATCAGCGCCACGATGAAGCCGTCGTCACGGATGAGCCGAAGCACCGAGGGGAGTATTTTTTCCAGGGAGATGAAAGAGGCATCGATGACCGCCAGATCGGTGAACGTGCCGAGGGTCGCCGGCTCCAGGTAGCGGATATTGCTCTTTTCCAGATTGACCACCCGGGGATCTTCCCGGAGTTTCCAGGCCAGTTGACCGTATCCCACATCCACGGCAAAGACCCTGGCCGCCCCCCGCTGGAGGAGACAATCGGTGAACCCCCCGGTGGAGGCCCCCACATCCAGGGCGGTGAGCCCGGTAACGTCGATGGCGAACTCATCCAGAGCCTTCTGCAACTTGAGCCCGCCGCGGCTGACAAAAGGGAGCGGTTCCCCTTTCAGCCGAATTTCAGCGTCCAGGGGAACCATCTGGCCGGCTTTCTGAACCGTATGATCCCCCACCACCACCTGACCGGCCATGATGAGAGCCCGCGCCTTCTCCCGGGAGGGGGCTAGCCCCCGTTCCGTCACCAGCTTGTCGATCCGTTCTTTTGCTGACATATTCTAAGGTTACCACATCCATTTGATTGAGCCGCTCAACTTGGCTTTTTCAAGAGAGTCGTCCGAGGCGGCGGAAGGTTTGGCCGAAGGTTTGGCTACGGGTTCTACGACCTCCTGCTGTGGATTTGCCAGCCACACCGAACCATGGGAGCGAAGCGGCTCACGTTTACGGTTGATGACCGCAACAACAGTGACGCCTATCCCTCTGACGCCCGCGAGTTTTACGGCAATACCCGCTATCAGTTGAGTACTCAACGTAACAACGTGGCTCTTTTCGTCGTACTCCCCCTCTCCTCTCAGGAAAGATCCATCAGAAATCCTCACTTCGACCGGTACTGTCATAGCCGTTTGGCAAAGGGTTTCAAACCAATATCCGAAGAGCAAACCGTCACCCCCTTCCTCTGGCCGTGGACCTTGCCATGCCTCCTTTCTATAAATTATCCCTTCTCCCCGGGAATTACAGCTGATGTTGTAGCACAATAGTCAAGAACTCTTGCATAATTTTTTCGTCTCGATTCGTCATCCGTTGCCGCAGGGGGACGGCACGCCGCGCCCCTGATCATCCCATTAATTCCCACACCGTAACTTCCGACAGGGTGTGCTGGAATTTCCGCTTGTGCTCCCGGATGACGAAGGGGATCTCCCTGGGTTCGCCCACCAACCGGAAGCGAGGCTCCAGGACCTCCTTCAGCCCCTCCAGGGTGGTGAAATTCTCGCCGCCGAAACGGTATCCCCCCAGCCACTCCTCCCGTTTGGTGAACTCGGTCAGCCAAGTATAGGGTGAGGCGAGGACCAGGAACCCGCCGGGGTTCAGCCGCTGGGAGATCATCTCCAGAAAACGTTTGGGAGAGTAGAGCCGGTCGATGAGATTGGCCGCCAGGACCAGGTCGTAGCCGGTGAACTTTGTGGGGAGGTTGCAGGCATCTGCCTGATAAAACTCAACCTTGTGACGGACCCCGGCAAGCCCCAGCTCTTCCAGCCTCACCTCGTGATAGGAGACCAGCTCCCCCTCTTCGGGAAGAGCGTAGCGCAAGTGTCCCCGCTCCTGCATGTCCGCAGCCAGCCGGAAGAAGCGGGTGGAAAAATCCAGACCGGTGACCTGTTCGAAACATCCGGCCAGCTCGAAGCTGGCCCGCCCCAGGGCGCATCCCAGATCCAAGGCCTTTCCTGCCGGGCGCCCTTCCATGAGAGTGCAGCAGAGTTTCGCCACCTGAACGCCGAAGTTGGGTACACCGAAATAGTCGGGACCGTAGTGAAAATGGCAGTATTGGGCCACCAGGGTGTCGGTCTCGTAGGCGTCATCCACAACCACCACCGGCGCCTCGCTCTCCAGATAGCGGAAACCCGCATGCTGATAAAAGTGCCGCCGGAAGGCGTAGCGGGCATCCCGGGTCGCCTCATTCCCCGTGGAAATCCAGGAGCCCCCCATGATGAGGTTGTGGCGGGTATCAAAGGTGGGGGTGGAGAAATCATCGTACCAGGGATGAATCTCGAAGCCGTCGAAGGGGTATATGGGGCTCTCGGTCCACTGCCAGACATTGCCGATGACGTCATAGAAGTCGCCGAAGGGAAACCGGTCCACCGGGCAGGAGGAGGCGAATCGTTCCAGGTTGATGTTCCCCGGCGACTCGCTCCACCAGGGCTGATCCGGGATTTGGGCCAGGTCGCGGAACCGGTGGTACTCCTCTTCCGTGGGGAGACGGAGCGGCCTCCCCGTTCCGGCCGCTTTCCAGGCGCAGAACGCCTTGGCCTCCAGACAGTTCACCTCCACCGGCCAGTTCCACGGCATGGGAATGAGCTCCGCCATGGTCCGCAGGCAGAATGAGCCGTCGGCCCCCTTCAGCCAGAAGAGGGGAAATTGAGCCTCTTTGAAGCTCCGCCAGTTCCACCCCTCCTCCGTCCACCACTGCTCTTCACCATACCCCCCCGCGTCCACGAACTCCCTGAACTCGCCGTTGCTCACCAGAAACCGGGACGCCGCGAACTCCGGCACCTCCACCTCATGACGGCCATACTCGTTGTCCCAGCCGTAGAGAGGATGAGTACGCTCCTTCCCCAGCCGGACCGTGCCGCCGGGTACAGGCAAGAGCTCGTTCACCGGAGGGAGGCCGGAGTCATGGCAGATCTCCCAGAGAGGGAGCGCTTGCACCTGATCAAGGGGAAGCTGACGGATGATCACCGAGGAGGTTTCCAGGTGAATCCGCTGGTGTTCGATCCCCATCATGATGGCCCAGAAGGGATCATTCCAATGGATGGGGAGCTTCAGCGGCAGGGTCAGGATGAGCTTCTCCAGGGCGGACCGGACCTCGTGGCGGTAGGCCAACACCTGCTCCGGGGTAGGCCAGTCATAATGAGCCTCGTTAAGGTCGTCCCAGGACATCTCGTCCACCCCCACGGCAAACATGGACTCAAAGCGGGGATTGATCCGCCGGGGAAGGATCTTGGCAATGACCAGCTTGTTGATGAAAAAGGTGGCGGTATGGCCGAAATAGAAGATAAGGGGATGGCGCAACGGTTCGGCCCGGAGATAGAAGGCCTCGGGAGTGCGGAGGGTGTCGTAGAGCCGTTCGTCAATTTCGAAGGTTTTCCGGAAATAGTCGAGAATCTCGGCCCGTTTGGCCTCCGGCTCCCCCTCGTTCAGGATAATGGTTTTCGTACTGCGCAACGGGTCCATGGTTCCCTCCTGGAATAATTCCATAAGTATTAAGGCTAAAGAGTGAAGGCTGAAGGTTAAACCCGTCTCGTATATGTCGCCTTTATTGATTTTGCAGTGGTTTTCCTGATACTCTTCAGCCTATCAACCTGAGTAGCCTCAACCTCGACCTGAACCTTGGCTCGCCACTGGCAGCTCCTTCTCGAAGATCTCCCACAGGTTCAGGGTCAGCTCAGGGAAGAGTTGCAGGGTAAGAGGTTCCGACCAGTCGAAGATCTCCGGGCTACCGTACCGTCCGTCCACGATGAGATAGCGGTCGACGGTATCGGCCAGCGGATCGACTATGAGGTACTCTTTCACCCCGAAGCTTTCGTAGAGCCCCTTTTTCAGCCGCCGGTCCCGGAGACTTGTCGATGGAGAGAGGATCTCGATCACCAGGTCGGGAACCCCCTGAATATTGGCGCCGGTCAGCTTGTTGGGATCACACACGACAACCATATCGGGCTGAACGACATTCTCATCATCAAAAACCACATCCGTGGGAGCAATGAACGGACGACACGATGTACCCCGCAGGAAGAGGTGGAACAGAGCAAAGATGTTCCCGATAATCGCTTGATGGCGCAATGTGGGCGCCGGCGACATGTTGTACGCCTCGCCGTCGATGATCTCCCACCGCTGATCATCATCCCAGGTCAAATAATCGGCATATGTCCATTTCTGTGCCGACTGGTACGCCAACGGTCCCATAACAGACTCCTTCGTCTTTTCGAGCAGGCTCGCCGTAAAATACCATAAACTTGGTGAGATGTAACCATTCAGCACGTTGCAGTGATCAGACAGTTTTCTCCCTACGCGATCCCCGCCAGTTCCAGCCGCCCACCCCACCGCCGGATGAGCTCCGCCATGAGCCGGGGATTAGCCCGCCCCAGATCCGGGTTGGCCTCCACCAGGGCAAACGCCTCCTTGCGGGCCTCTTCCAGGATGCGGCCGTCGCGCAGGATATTCCCCACCCGGAAGTCGGGAAGGCCGGCCTGCCGCACCCCCAGAAAATCGCCGGGACCGCGAATCTGGAGATCCGCCTCGGCGATCCGGAAACCGTCGGTGCTCTCCACCATGACCTGGAGCCGTCGACGGGCCTCTTCGGTCCGCTTGGGGCCGGCCAGCAGGATGCAGCGGGAGTGGGCGCTCCCCCGCCCCACCCTCCCCCGAAGCTGGTGGAGTTGGGAAAGACCGAATCGCTCGGCATGCTCCACTAGCATCACCGAAGCATTGGGAACATCGATTCCCACCTCGATGACGGTGGTGGCCACCAGAATGTCCAGCTCCCGCTCCTTGAAGGAGCGCATGACCGACTCCTTCTCCTCCGGCTTCAGCCGACCATGAAGAAGCCCGATGCGCAAATCAGGAAAAATCTCCAACCGGAGCTGCTCCTCCATCTGGGTGGCGGCCTTCAGGTCGCTCTTCTCCGACTCCTCCACCAGGGGATAGACCACATAGGCCTGCCGCCCGGCAACAATCTCGTCGCGTATGAGCTGGTAGACCTGCTCCCTGTGTGATTCCGAGCGGACAGTCGTCTGAATGGGGGTGCGCCCCGGCGGAAGCTCGTCGATGACGGAGAGGGAGAGGTCGCCGAAAACCGTCATGGCCAGGGTCCGGGGGATGGGGGTGGCGGTCATGACCAGGATATGAGGATTGGTTCCCTTTTTCTTCAGAAGTCCCCGCTGGAGGACCCCAAAACGGTGCTGTTCATCGATGACCCCCAGCCCCAGCCGATTGAACTCCACCCGCTCCTGGATCACCGCATGGGTGCCGATGACGATCTGCGCCCGCCCTTGGGCGATCTCCGCCAGAGGCCCGGCCCCCTTCTTCCCCCGCAGCGACGCCGAGGTGACGAGGGCCACCGTCACCCCCACCTGCTCGCACCAGCGATGGATGGTCAAATAGTGCTGCTCCGCCAGCAGTTCCGTGGGGGCCATGATGGCCACCTGGAAGTCATTCTCCACCGCCACCAGAGCCGCCATGAGCGCCACGATGGTCTTGCCGCTCCCCACGTCCCCCTGCACCAGCCGGTGCATGGGGTGTGGCGCCATGAGATCCGCCTTGATCTCCGAGAGGACCCGGCGCTGGGCCCCCGTGAGATGAAAGGGGAGGAGCTTCAGGAGCTCCCGGGTGTAGCGGTGGGTCACGCTGAAGGGGATCCCCTCTTCCAGGGCAACCCCTTGCCGTTTCAGTGCCATCCCCAGTTCCAGGAAAAAGAAGTCGTCGAACACCAGGGTCCGGTGCCCGGCTGTGGCCGCCTGCTCCAGCAGCCGGAGATCGGCGTCACTCTCCGGGAAATGAACCTGACGGAGCGCCTGGTCAAGGGGGAGGAGCTCCTGCCGCCGGATGATCTCGGGGGGGAGCACTTCGTCCAGATGTCCAGCGTGGAGTTCCACGATCTCCTTCATGATCTTGCGCAGGGAGTTCTGATGGAGTCCCTCGGTGAGGGGATAGACGGGGAGTATCCGTCCGAAGTTCAGAGGGTCCTTCTCCATGAGCCCGGCCGGCGTCTCCCCCTCGGCCAGCCACTCCACTTCCGGATGATGCACCTCCCGCTGATAACCGAATTGGGTCACCTCACCGGTGAAGAGCCCCCTGCGCCCCTCGCGCCAGCTGTTGGTCATGTACCGGACATTGGAGCGAAACCACTTGCAGGTGATGGAGCCGCTCTCGTCGCCGATAACCGCCTCGAAAAAGTTTCTCCCCCCCGTACTCTGTCGGCTCCCGGAGGAGAGAATCGTCCCCGAAAAGGTCACCAGCGAGCCGGGGCAAAGCGCCACGATTTTCTGCAGTTCCCGTCGGTCCTCGTACCGATGGGGGACCAGGTAGAGAGCATCCTCCACCGTGGTAATATTCAGCCTGGAGAGGGTCTCTGCAAGTTTGGGCCCCACCCCTCGAATAAACTGGATGGGGGTTTCCAGGTTCTTCCGGTTGGCGGCCTCACGAAAGCTGCTGGTGGGGGATGCCACGCGGGTCGGCTGATGTCTGCGGAGGATGACGCCCCCCTCCCCCGGCTCCACGGCAAGCTGGTCGCCGGGACGGAGCCCCAACCGCTCAAGGAGCTCTTCGGGAAGGGGCAGACTGTTATCGGGGGAAATGGTCAGGAGAGTGATTGGCATAAGTTTGGCAAATGTAATGCAGACGGAAGGTTACGTCAACAGATTACATCCGACGCCCCGACTCATGACCATCTCCCCCTTGACAGGAAGGCCCGGCTCCGGCATAGTGCTCAAAAGAACACTACTACCGGAGCACGATCATGAACGAACTTACTCCCCGCCAGCAGAAGGTTTTGGAGTTCCTCGGTCGCCACCTGCGACAGCACGGCTTTCCCCCTACCCTCCGGGACATCGCGGCTCACCTGGGGGTTGCCAGCACCTTCGGGGTCACGCGGCATCTGGACGCCCTGGAGAAGAAGGGGTGGATTCGCCGTCAGGCCGGCGGCTCCCGGGGGATAACCCTCCTGCAGCAGAGCGGATCGGGCAGCTACCATGAGGAGAGCGAGCGGATCATTCACAGCGACGAGCAGTTCTCCGTCTTCCTTCCGGTGGTCGGGACCGTCCGGGCCGGAGTGCCCCAGCCGCCGGTGGCGGACATCCAGGAGTACCGGTCAGTGGATCGCTCCCTCGCCCGGGCCGGCGCCGCCTACTTCCTCCGGGTCAAGGGAGATTCCATGATCAACGCCGGGGTGCTGGAGGGGGACCTGGCCATCATCCGCCCCCAACCTTTTGCCGAGAACCGGGACATGGTGGTGGCACTGGTGGACGGCGAGGCCACACTAAAATGGTTCTTCCATGAGGGAAACCGGATTCGTCTCCAGCCGGCCAATCCCAACATGGCGCCGATCTTCGTCACCCCGGACCGGGAGGTGACCATCGTGGGGAAGGTGGTGGGGCTCTACCGCCCCCTGGTGTAGCCATGGAACGGATCAGGGAACCCATCCGCATCGCCGCCGTCTTCACGCCCGGGCAACGGCTCAAACCGGTCTGGTTCGACTGGCGCCGCCGTCAGCACCGGATACTGGAAACCACCTATACCTGGCAGGAACAGGTGGGGACTACGACCTTTCTCCACTTCTCGGTGACCGACGGGGGGGCGCTCTATGAACTGGTCTACAACACGGCGGAGCAGAGCTGGCTGTTGAACGGGGTGGAGGCGAAATGAGATGGTCCGCACCATTCTCCACATCGACATGAACGCCTACTTTGCGTCGGTGGAGCAGCAGAGCACGCCGGCGCTGCGGGGGAAGCCCATCGCCGTGGTGGGGGCCGGCCACCGCACGGTCATCACCACTTGCTCCTACGAGGCCCGGGCCAGGGGGGTCAAGACCGGCATGGCCATCTGGGAGGGGAAGCGCTGCTGTCCGGAGCTGATCATCGTCATTGCCGACAACCGGAAATACACCGACACCTCCCGGCGGATCATGACCATGATGCGCGAGTATACCCCCCTGGTCCAGGTCTTCTCCATTGACGAAGCCTTCATGGATGTCACCGGCTCCCTGGCGCTGTTCGGCCCGGCGGAAAACATTGCCTATCAGATCAAATCCCGGATTCGCTTCCAGTTCGGCCTCACCTGCTCCATCGGCATCGCCCCCAACAAACTCCTGGCCAAGCTGGCCTCGGAGATGCAAAAGCCCGACGGACTCACCGTCATCACTCCGGATCAGGTGGCCGCAGTCATGGAGAAGAGTCCCATCGAGGAGCTCTGCGGCATCGGCAACAAGAGTATGCGCCAGTTGAATCTGCTGGGGATTCACACCTGCGGCCAGCTGGGGCGCTACCCGGTGGCTGTTCTCTCCCGAAAGTTCGGTATCATCGGCCAACAACTGCACCGGATGGGTCAGGGGATGGATGATTCCCCGGTGATTCCCGATGAGGAGGCCGAACCGGTGAAGTCAGTGGGGCACAGCATGACTCTCCCCCAGGACGTGGATTCCCGGGAGGAGATCCTGCGCTACCTGTTACAGCTTTCGGAGATGGTGGGGAGGCGGGCGAGACGTTACGGAGTGGCCGGCAGGACCGTGGGACTCTACGTGAGATACGCCGACTTCGATTCCAGTTTCAACAAACAGCAGACTCTGCATGCCCCCAGCAACCTCACCGACGACATCTTCCGCTCCGTCCTGGCCATTCTGGACACGGTAACACTCCCCCAGCCGGTGCGGCTCTTGGGGGTGAGGATCACCAATCTCCGTCATCAGGGGGATCAGCAGTTGCCCCTCTTCCCACAGGAGCGGCGGAAGGTTCTGGCGACTCTGGCCATGGATGCGATCAATGCCCGGTTCGGCGACAAGGTGACCTTCGGCACCCTGCTGGTGGGGGAGGAGAGCGTAAGAGGCTCCCACGTCATCTCTCCGGCCTGGCGACCGGAGGGGATTCGCTGCGTCGATGTGCAGTGAATGTCCCCCTCCCCTTCTCTTCCGGTCCCTTGGGAGAGAGGGGCAGGGTGAGGAGAAAAGAGGAATAAAACAACAAACGGCACCCCACGAAGGGTGCCGTTTGTTGTGGTGGGAAGTTACTGCGGTATTTTTCTTGTGACCGGCTATTTCTGGTCGATGGCCGTGAGCCGCCAGGGATTGGGACCGACGGCTCGACGGAAGGTCCAGAACTCCTGGAACTTGACCGGATCGGTTTTGCTCCCCGCCACCACCTGACCGGTGGCGTCGTCGGTGGTGTAATCCAGCAGGTTGGCGGTGATCAGCACCATGAGATAATCCTCGCCGCTCTCCTGCCAGGCTTCCACGATTTCCACATTGCGCACGGCGATGTTGTCCAGCTTGTTGACCCGCTTGTCCCGGAGGAGTTGATCAACATCCCCCTGGAGCGTCCGTTTCATCTCATCGGCAAGGAGTCCGCTCACCGGCGCCAGGTCGCGGTTCATCCAGGCCCCCTGGATCTTGAAGAAGATATCCATGGCGTTGTCGCAGAACCGCTCCTCGTTAAAGGAGGGGTCCATCTGCCGGAGACGGGCAATCCCTTGATCCAGATCGTCCACCGGATCAGCGCCGGCGGCGATTGCCGGGTACGTCGGGGCATAGGAGACAGGGGAGATATCCCGATAACTGTTGACCGGCTCTTCTTCCCGCCGTTTTTTGACGAACCGGTAGATCAGGTAGCCGATACCCGCAAGAAGGATGATCTCGAACAGGCCGATGCCGCCACCGCCACCCATCCCTCCCATGCCGCCTCCTCCACCGAAGCCGAGCCCCCGGAAGAGCATCCCCCCCAGCATCCCACCAACCATCCCGCCGGCCATGCTCCGGAGGAACCCGCCGGATTGCGGTCGCGCCGCGGGTGACGGCTGATAGGCTGGAGCCGCAGGACGGGCCGGCTGGGAGTACGACTGACCGGGGGGAGAGTAACTGCGGGAGCCCCGACTCCCCATGGATCGGCCGCCGCCGACCCGGGCCTCTGCCTGACCGGCGCCGATGACGGCGGTCATACTGACCAGGACCATGGTCAGGGTCAACATTCTTAACAATTTTCCGCTCATGATTCCTCCTGAGTAGGTGCTGGGTGAAGAGTTAATGTTTCCGCTCATGATTCCTCCTGAGTAGGTGCTGGACAAAAATTTGATGGAAAGCGTGTTCAATATGGGGAGCATCGCGTCTAATGTCAAGTGACTTTCCGCTGAATTCAGGATATGCTGCCACCCATGATCCGCAGACTCTCTATCCTCTTTTCCGTTTCCGAAGCAGCCCCTTTTATCAAGGAAGGGGGGCTGGGGGATGTGGCCGGCGCCCTTCCTCGCGCCCTTGAGGCGCGGGGACACGATGTCCGGGTGATTCTCCCCCGCTACTATGCCATCAACCCTGACCGCCATGGGCTGAAACCTCTCCCCGGCATCCTCGTGGTCCCCATGGGGATCATGGGGGAGATTCGGTGCGGCGTCTGGGAGGGACGACTCCCCAACTCCGGCGTGCCGGTCTATTTCCTGGAGCATGAGGCGTTCTATGGCCGGGAGGGGATCTACGGTTCCGGCAATGAAGGGTTCAGGGACAACGACAACCGTTTTGTCTTCCTCTCCCGGGCCACCCTGGAACTCTGCCGGATGCTGGAGTTTGCCCCGGACCTGATCCATGCCCATGATTGGCATACGGCGGCTGTTCCGCTGTTTCTGAATACCCTCTATCGTCACGATCCTCTTCTGGGAAAAACCGCCTCACTCCTCACCCTGCACAACCTGCAGCACCAGGGGAGCTTCTATCCGGGGCTCATGGATGTCCTGGGGGTCGGCTGGGAGCACTTCACCTCCCGGGAACTGGAACAGGGGAACCGGACCAACCTCCTCAAGGGGGGGCTCTATCACGCCACCAAACTCTCCACGGTGAGCGAGGGGTACAGCCGGGAAATCCGGACCCCGGAATTCGGCTGGGGGCTGGACGGAGTTCTCCGGGAACGGGCCGACGACCTGGTGGGGATACTCAACGGTGTGGATTACACCGAATGGAACCCGGAGAACGACCCCTTCATCCCGGCCCGCTACTCGGTCACGGAGCTCTCCGGCAAGGGGCTCTGCAAACAGGAGCTGCAGCGCCGGTTCGGCCTGCCCCAGCGCCCCGAAGTCCCGCTCTTCGGCCTGGTTTCCCGCTTGGTGAAACAGAAGGGGATCGACGTCCTGGCCGCAGCTATCCACCGGATAGTTGAGCTCGATCTCCAGATGGTGCTTCTGGGGAGCGGTGAGCCGTGGGCCCATTTCTACTTCGGCGACATTGCCGCTCGCTACCCCGACAGATTTCGGTGCCATATCGGCTTTTCCAACCAGCTGGCCCATGAGGTGGAGGCGGGCAGCGACTTCTTTCTCATGCCCTCCGCCTTCGAGCCGTGCGGCCTCAACCAGATGTACAGCCTCCGTTACGGGACAATTCCCGTGGTTCGCGCCGTGGGGGGGCTTAACGACAGTGTGGAAAATTTCAACGAGCAAAGCCTCACCGGCACCGGCTTCAAATTCCGGGCACTGACTCCCGACGCCTTGGCGGACACCATGGGGTGGGCCGTCTGGAGTTGGTACGGGAACAAGCCGGGAATAGCCGGCCTCATCCGAAACGGCATGGCCCAACGCTTCACCTGGGAGAGCGCGGCGCAGAAATATGAGCTGCTGTACTATGAAGCGGTGGAGAAAAAGTTGGGGAAGGATGAGTCCGACAGAAGGTTCCCTGCATAAACCGCGACAAGAAAAGGAGACAAGCCGTAAAACGGTACGCTGACCGCTCCACGGCTTGTCTATTGATTCGCCTGACCGCCGGTTTCGGCTATTTTATGGCGAGGAGTTCCACCTCAAAGATAAGCGTCGCATTGGGAGGAACATCACTGCCGGCACCACTCGAACCGTAGGCCAGTTCAGGCGGACAGACCAGCTTGGCCTTCCCCCCCACTTTCATCTTCTGCACCCCTTCGGTCCAGCAGGGGATTACGCCGGTGAGAGGAAAGCTGATGGACTGGTGACGTTTGTAGGAACTGTCGAACTCCTTGCCGTTGGTCAGGGTACCGCGATAGTTGACTTCCACGGTGCTGGAGACAGTTGGGGACTTCCCCTTCCCATCCTTCAGGGAGACGTACACCAATCCCGAGGAGGTTTTCACCGCCCCTTTTTCCTTGGCGGCCTTGTTGATGGCATCGTCTGCTCCGGCAAAGGCCGGAACCGCAAGCATGGTGACAATGGCTGCAATGATGAGTCGTTTCATCTCTACTCCTTACTCGTTATGAATTGATACTTCAGACGGCATCCTACCATTAAACAGGCGCTGCCGTCAAACAGAGCCTGAAATCCGTTTACCCGACGGAATCATCCTGGGAGCGACTGCGGCGCCGCCGTTTTCTACCGGACCTCACAACCTGCCGACCATCAAGCTGATCCGACGTGGAGACATTGAGACAATGGGGGCAGAGATAAAAACGAGAGATCCAGATGTAGTAAATAATCCCCGGAACGATCCCTAAATAGAGAAGATACGCGATACGTGTCCTGATCCGGGGGTCGTTGCCATAGGGTTTCATCCTTTCGGAGCGACCGCAGCGGGGACAGATGCAGGAGTTGCGAGAGCGGAACCGGAAGAGGAGCATGGTCACCAGCGCCGCGAACCCCGTCACCACCAGGATGAGAAGATAGATCAGAAAGAAGGTTATGAGAAAATGCGGCAAGATGTCTCACTTGACCCGGAGCAGGGAAAACCGGAGCCTGATTTAAAAAATATAAATCCTCTTTACCCCAAAGACGCCAGGGACGCAAAGAAAAAAAACATCGCTCATTATTTTTCTGAACCGTCTTGCCGCCATACCGGAGATTTCTCCTTGTGCCGCTGATGTTTTCAGCGTATATGACGGTGCACCTAATACGCGACCTCGCAACCGATCCCACAAAGGTTTACCCACCCTTCCCATGCCCCATCGTGCACCTGCCAAGAGCAGCATCGTTCTTCTTTTTTTAACCCTGATCCTCGCCCTGCTCCTGGCCGCAGTGACGGTGATGAACCGACTGGGCGCCGACCGCTGGTGGTTCGGGGCGCTCAACCTCTACCTCCCCCAGGTGATCTGGGCTATTCCCGGCATTCTCCTGACTGCGGCAATGGCGCTGGTGAACCGGCGTCTTCTCTGGCTCCCCCTGCTCTGTGTGGTCTGGGTGCTCGTGCCGCTCATGGGGCTCACCTGGTCCCGGCAGAGTCCGCCGAAGCCGGGTCAAACCTCTCTCCGGATCATGTCGTGCAATGTAAAATACGGGGCCCGCGATCTCCCCGCCCTCCTGGCAGAGATGGATCAAGCTCGTCCCGATGTCGTTCTGTTCCAGGACGCCACAGGGCTGATTAATTCACGAGACAGCGGATACTTCCGTGATTGGGATATCCGCTACTACGGGCAGTACGTCATCGCCAGCAGGCTCCCCTTGGAGGAAGCGGAGGTCCAGTGGCTCACGGCTCCCGGCCGGGGCAGAGGGGAGGGGTGCCTGCGGTGCCGACTCCGGATCGCCGGAACTCCCCTGACACTCTTCAACGTTCACCTGCAATCCCCCCGTGATGCGCTTTCGCTGGTGCCGGCGGCCGTGAAAAATCCACGTTTTCGTGATTTTGTCGCCACCCGGTTGGCAGCAAGTGCCGAGTTTCGTTACGATCAGGCAGAGGTGCTGACGCTGCTCCTCCGTCGGGAAACAGGAGCGGTCATCGTTGCCGGCGACCTGAACTCCCCCGACGCCTCCCGTGTCTGCGCGACCCTCCGGGAGGCAGGGCTGCATGACGCCTTTACCCAGGGAGGGAGAGGGTACGGCTACACCTACGGGCACTTCGTTGCCCCCGAAAGAGCGCCTTTCCCCAGGTTTTCCTTTGTCAGGATCGATCATATCATGATGAGCTCTCAGTTGCGGGCGGTGCGCTGCTGGACCGGGACCGCCGCCGCATCCGATCACCGCCCCGTGTATGCCGACCTGATTATCAAACCCTTTGCACCGGCACCGAAACAGTAAAAAAATATGTTTCTGATTGACGAATCAACGGGTTGCCGGTATGATACTCCGGTTTACGATTCGACCCCCGCTGAAGGAGACCACCATGAAGCTGCTGCTTGCATCCCTGTCGATTCTCATCTCCCTGGCCCTGGCCCCTACCGGTTTTGCGTCCGAGACCAAGGATATCGAATTCAACTTCAAGAATGCCGACAAGGTCGTCTTCAGTCATGACTATCACCTGAAGCAGAGGGACATCAACGGCAACTGCAAGATGTGCCATAACGCCATCTTCGACATCCGGAAACAACGGCACTACACCATGCAGCAGATGGAGAAGACCAAGGGGTGCGGCGCCTGCCACTCCGGCGTGAAGGCCTTCGGTGTGGCCGACGAAAAATCGTGTCTTCGCTGTCACAAAGGGAGCCCCCGGGATGTCGTCTTCAAGGCCAAGGGGGTCCAGGATGCGATCTTCAGCCACAATGTCCACATCGCCAAGACCGGCGGCAAATGCAAGAGCTGCCACAACGGCAAGATAATCATCCCCGGCCAGAAAAACATCACCATGGCCCAGATGGAGCAGGGGGTAAAGTGCGGTGTCTGCCACAACGGCAAGGGGAAGAACCCCTTCGCGGTGTCAGCCAACTGCGGTCGCTGTCACAAGGGGATGAACCCCAAAGAGATCACCTTCGCCATCCCCGGCAAGAAAGCTACCCCCGCCATCTTCAGCCACAAGATTCACTTGGGGATGGATTACAAATGTAACGTCTGTCACACCAAACTTTTCCCCTTCAAGCCCACTCCGCTTCAGATCACCATGAGCGCCATGGAAAGCGGCAAAGGGTGCGGCGCCTGTCACAACGGCAAGGACGCCTTCACCGTGGCCGGCGAGTGCACCAAATGTCATCCCGGCTACATCCCCGGCACCCTGACCTTTGTCCTGCCGGACAACGCCTTCGAACCGGCGCTGTTCAGCCACGATATTCACCTGGGAATGTACAAATGTATCGACTGCCACACCAAGGTCTTCCCCTACAAACATGGCGCCAAACATTACGGCATGGGGGCCATGATGGAGGGAAAATCCTGCGGCAACTGTCATAACGGCAAGGACGCCTTCAACACCACCGGAGACTGCGAAAAGTGCCACCAGAAGAAGGTGGCGGCGGCCCCGGCTAAACCGGTCGTCAAACCTGTCAAAAAATAGCGGCAGCAGAGTTGAGGTTAAAAGGGAAGGCCCGGCAAGGCTTTCCCTTTTTTTATACGAGTAAGCCGGACAAGCTGGAACCGAATTGGACGGTTTTGACTATGGAACTGCAGACACCTCTTACCCTTACCCCCTCGCTGAACAGAATCGCAGCCGGGGAGCGGTTGAAGCTGCTTCTCGTCTCCGGAGAGCTGAACGACCCGGACCTTGTCCGACGGGCGCACCGCCTGGAGCTCCTCTTTCGCTCGGCCCTCCTCTCCTCTCCGGTACCACTCTGGGCCCCAGAACTCCATATCGAACGGGAATGGCGCACCCTTACGGAGACGTTTCTCCCCTGGCGAGAGATTGCGCCGGCACTCCGCCGGCTCATCAGCCGCTCTCTCCGGTACCTCCCACCGTCGGACCCCCTGGCCCCCTCCCCTTCCTGGCCCGATTTCCTCCAGCGCTGCTCCCCCGTCACGGCTTCAGCCAATCCGGCGCTGCTCCTGCGAAAGCTTGCCACCAACGAGAACCTTCGCCACCGCTGGCTCTTCACCCTGTTTCTCCCCAAAGAGCATGGGAACGGATTTGACCGCTACCCCGGGCAGCAGCTGTTTCTCCGGAGTTGGCTGGCTCGACGCAGGAGCGAGTCCGACGCCCTGCTCTCCTGCCTGGATGCCGCCTGCGGCAGCGGCGAGGGGAGCTGGGACCTGGCAACGCTCTGCAGTGAATGCGGCTACCTCCCCCACCAGGTGACCATTCACGGCTCTTCCCTGGACCCCCTGGAGCTCTTCGCCGCCGCCCATGCCCTCTTTCCCCACGACTCCCAACGGGAAGAGGAGTACCGGAAGAGAATCGCTCCCGTGATAAAGGGAGGATTCGGAGAGCGACTACGCTTCATCCAGGAGGACTTGGCCGATTCGCGCAGTCAGCCGGAGAGGTACGACCTCATCCTCTGCAACGGCCTGCTTGGTGGGCCGATGCTGCATGATCCGCTCCGTTTGTCAGGGGTAGTGAGGGGTTTGGTGCGGCGGTTGAAAGCGGGTGGGCTGTTTCTTGCGGCGGACCGTTTTCACGAAGGGTGGCAAAAGCGGATACCCCAACAGGAGAGAGAGGCGCTTCTGGAGCAATGCGGAGTAAAAATCGTGCAGGTTGGGGAAGGAATCGGGGGGAAGCAAGAGGCAAAAGCAATTGATAATTGATAACCGCTGTTCGTGCAAAATAACGTCACATTGTCAATTATCCATTGTCAATTGTCCATTCGTGAAGCGCTGATCCCGATGATGGTGGCCGACAGATTCCCTGCGGGGCGCCGGATAATCACCTCATCGTCCACCTTCTTCCCCAAAAGCGCCGTCCCTACCGGGGAGTCGATACTGATCCGTCCGCTGGATACGTCGATTTCATCGGGTCCCACCAGCTGGTAGCAACGCTCTTCACCCTCTTCATCTTCAAAGGTCACCCAGCAACCGAAGGAGACCGACAGTGGTTTTGCCGGCGGCAAGGCTACCTTCAGCGCCTTGAGGCGTCCCCCCAGGAATTTGAGCCGGCTGTCTATCTCCCGGAGTCGCTTGCGGCCATAGATGTATGAGGCGTTTTCGCTCCGGTCCCCTTCCGCCGCAGCGTCGGAGACTTCCCGGACAATCCTGGGGCGCTCATCCTCCCAGAGAAAATCGTACTCTTTCTGGAGACAACTTCGCCCCTCAACGGAGATCAGATTGGTCTTTTTCTCCTGCCGTTCATGGTCGTTCTTGCGCATAATCATCCGATAAAATCATTTGAAGTCGAATCAACAGGGATATACAGGATGATAAGGATTAAACCACCCGTCTCTTATTCAGTGGTGACATCACAAAAACTTTCCAAGTCTCTTATCCTGTTTATCCTGTACATCCCTGTGAATTGTTTCGAGGTATGACGTTATCCCCGCCGGAGCCTGACCCGCCGGAGTACCAACTGGGCAACGATATCCAGCAACACGATGGCCGTCACCACGTAGAGCAGGGTCCAATGCCCTTGGTAAAAGGCGTAACAGTTCACCAGCATGTAGAGCAGCACCATGACCGTTAGCAGGCGACGCACCCCCCCCACGGCTGATGCGACCCGGTCGCTCCCCTCCTCAATGCTCTCGGCAGGGGTGGGAGGAAGCACCAACGGCAGCAGAAAATAGCCCAGGGAGGCGTCACCGATGATGAGAAACCAGTTCAGGATAAAGAAAGTGAGAAGGAGCTCCTGCTGCGTCATGATCACCCCTCCGTTCCCTGAACCTCACCCCACCAGAGTTGGAGATCGGCCTGCGCCCGTTGGGCAAGCTGGGCCCGGCGCTCCTTCTTTTTCACCCGTCCCGGAAGCTCGGGAAAGAGGCCGTAATTCACGTTCATGGGCTGGAAATGGCGACTCTCCGTGGAGGTGATATGGTTGACCAGGGCGCCCAGGGCGGTGGTTGGGGGGGGAGCCAGCAAGGGCTGACCCAGCGCCAACCGGGCGGCGTTCACGCCGGCCAGGAAGCCGCTGGCAGCCGACTCCACATACCCCTCCACGCCGGTGATCTGTCCGGCGCAGAAGATGCGCGGCTCCGCCTTCAACTGCTGGGACGGCTCCAGGAGCGCCGGGGCATTGATGAAGGTGTTCCGGTGCAGCGACCCCAGCCGGGCAAACTCGGCCTGCTCCAGCCCCGGAATCATCCGGAAAACCCGCCGTTGCTCGGGATAGGTCATCTTGGTCTGAAAGCCCACCAGATTATAGAGGGTCGCCTCACGATTTTCCTGACGGAGTTGGATCACGGCATGGGCTTCCCGGCCGGTGCGGGGATCAACGAGTCCCACCGGCTTCATGGGGCCGAACCGGAGGGTCTCGATCCCCCGCCCGGCAAGCTCCTCCACCGGCATGCACCCCTCGAAATGAATCGCCTTCTCGAAATCCCGGGGGGCTACCTTCTCCGAGCCGATGAGCTCGGCCACAAACCGTTCGTACTCCGCTTGCTCCAGGGGACAGTTGAGATAATCATCCCCATCCCCCTTGCCGTAACGGGAAGCCCGGAAAACCCGGCCGAAGTCGATGGAGTCGGCGGTGACGATGGGGGCGATGGCGTCGTAAAAATAGAGTTTATCCCCCACCAGCGGCCGCAAGCGCTCTGCCAGGAGATCGCTGGTAAGTGGCCCTGAGGCGATGACCACGATCCTGTCGGGGAGTTCCGTCACCTCCTGGCGCACCAGGGTGATGAGGGGGTGCTGCTCGATCTTCTCCGTGACAATCCGGGCGAAGAGTCCCCGGTCAACGGCCACCGCTCCGCCGGCCGGAACCCGAGTTGCGTCCGCCGCAGCCATGAAGAGGCTCCCCAGCCGCCGCAGCTCATCCTTCAACAGTCCCACAGCATTTTCCAGGGATTCCCCCCGAAAGGAGTTGGAGCAGACCAGCTCCGCCAGATCAGGACTCTGGTGGGCCGGTGAATAGTGGTGCGGCTTCATCTCGTAGAGCGTCACGCCGACGCCGCGCTCCGCCGCCTGCCAGGCTGCCTCGCAACCGGCCAGCCCGCCGCCGATAATGGAAATATGTGCCAATGATATCAAGATCTTTATTCCTTCCCGTGGTTTGTAGGGGCGTATATCCATCCCCCCTACGCGCGACAGTACGCGATGTCGCCCGATTAATCAAGAAGGTAACGACTCTCAGTCTTCAGTCTTCAGCCTTACTACCTGAAGTTACTCAAGCAGATGGTTAAACCGGGCACCGTTGCAGGAGAGTCTGCTCCGTCTCCAGGAGAATTCTCCAGAGTCCTTCACTGTCACCCAGCCCCACCTTGATGAGGTAGGCGGCGATGCTCAGGTTGGTCCGGGCCCGGAACAGCTCCACCTGTCGACAAAAACCTTTCGGCACCCCACCTGCGGCCTGGACGTAGGCATCCAGAAAGAGCTCATCGGGGTAGGCAGCGCGGATTTGGGGGAAATCATGCAGTTGATTGCTGAACTGGGCCAGAAAACAGCCCACGTCAAAGGCGGGGGGTAAAACGGAGGAACCGGCAAAATCGATGGCAGCCAGATATCGGGACGGACTCCGTTCCTGGCAGACGAAGATATTTTTCAGGTGGTAATCCCCATGCCCCTGCACGAAGGTGGATGCCTCATCCCGGGCCAGGAGCCGCTCCTCTTCCCGGATGATCTCGACGATCTCCCCCACCCGGTTGCTGAAACGGTGATTGATGGCGGTGAATCGTTCCAGGTACCGAGGGAGTCGCCGTTCTTCCTTTTTCATGAATTCGTCGCCAGGGGTGAGACGGAGACGGCAGCCGTGAAGTTTCGCCAGCCATCCCGCAGCCATGGTCAGCCACTCCCGCCCCTCTTCCACAGGATCGATTCTCAACCGGTCATAGAGGGACTTTCCCCGGAGGCTCTCCTCGATGAGGGTCATGGCCTCCGGGTCCATGTCGATGGGGCGTGGTATCCGGTAGAGACCGGCATCAAACCCCCGACTCGCCAGCTCCGTCATGATCCGGAATGCCCGCTTTGCCGAACGCCAGTCACGGGGGTCAGTCAGCTGCCGGATGATAATCCGTTCCCGGAGTTCATCCTCCCCCTTGGCGCCGATGACCACCTCGGTCACCAGGGAGTTGGCGCCTGAGTGAGGGATCTCCTTTAAAAACGGGCGGCAACGCCCCGCCTTCACCTCGACGGCCAGAGCGGCCATGGAGGTCACCGGGTGATCGAACTGGGTGGGATACATCCCCGCATAGCCGGCGCCATGGGTGTCGGTCCCCCCGGTGGCGGTGAACTTGTGGCGATGCCAATCCTGCAGGGCGCGGCTGTTTTCCCGTACCGTCTGATTGGAGTTGAAGATCTCGATGGCGTCCAGGAGCGGCTCTTTCAGGAGCGGCAGGCCGGGAATTCTCCCCTTGCGATAGGGGTGGGCCCAGACTAGGGCCGCGGCGGGAAATTCATGGCGGATCTCGGCCAGGGGAGTCCCCTTGGGGAGTGAACGGTGAGCGCCGTAGAGGAGGAGATCGCCGATTTCCGGAGTCCGGATCTCTTGACCGGAGAGGATGAGGAAATGGTCGGGAACCTGGGCCTCCCGGCGAACTTGGGCCAGCTCCTCGTCCGGCCAGAGGTAGTGGTGGTCGGTGAAGACGATCCCCTGCAGCCCCTTGGCGTAGACCTGACGGATCAGTTCCCGGGCGGTGATGCTGCTGCAGGGGGAATGTTCCGCCGTGTGGGCGTGCAGCTCTATGAGCACGACAGCGCCGCTGCCAGAGGGGACGCTGCCAGGGGGAGCGCCACCTGACTGCCGTCGGCCATGGCCTTGAGCATCCCTTGACCGGTGGCCAGCTCATCCTCACCGATAATCAGGGTGAAACGGGCCCCCAGCTTGTCGGCTCGCCGCATCTGGCTCTTGAGACTCTTTCCTTCGTAATCCAGCTCCACCCGGAAACCCTCCCCCTGGAGGAGGGTCATGAGCCGGAACGCCTCGTCACCGGCGGCCTCTCCGTGGGCTGCAATGAAGAGGTCAGGCACCCTGGCAAACCCCTCCCCGGAAAGGAGGAGCGCCACCCGCTCCACCCCCATGGCAAAGCCGATGCCCGGGAGCTTCGGCCCACCCAGTTCCTCGATGAGCCCGTCATAGCGGCCGCCGGCAGCCACGGCGCTCTGGGAGCCGAGCAGCCCGGTGACCAGCTCGAAGGTGGTCCGGGTATAATAATCCAGCCCGCGGACCATCCGGTGGTTGACACTGTAAGGGGTTTTTGTGACGTCCAGGTGACGGCGCACCGCCGCAAAATGATCGTCGCACCCCTGGCAGAGATGATCCAGAACCGACGGTGCGTCCTTGGTTGCCACGCCGCAGCCGGGGACCTTGCAGTCCAAAGCCCGGAGAGGATTGGTCTCCATCCGTCGGCGACAGTCATCGCAGAGCTCTTCCCGGCGTTGCTCCAGATACTCTTTCAGGGCAGCCCGGTAGAGTGGTCGGCACTCCGGACACCCCAGAGAGTTGATCTGGAGGGTGGGCTCCGTCAGACCGAGTTCCTGGAAAAAGTGGCAGAGCATGATCAGAACCTGAGCATCGATACGGGGATTAGTGACCCCCACCACCTCGGCACCGATCTGGTGAAACTGACGGTAGCGCCCTTTCTGGGGGCGCTCGTAGCGGAACATGGGGCCCATGTAGTAGAGCTTGGTCACCGGGTCCAGGACATGGAGCTTTTGCTCGATGAAGGAGCGCATCACCCCGGCGGTCCCCTCGGGGCGAAGGGTCACCCGGTTCTCCCCCTTGTCGGTAAAAGAGTACATCTCCTTTTCCACGATGTCGGTGGCATCGCCGATGGAGCGACTGAAGAGCTCGGTCTTCTCCATGATGGGGACCCGGATCTCGGAAAAACCGTATATTTCAAAGACCCGCCGCGCTGTCGCCTCGATCCGCTGCCACTTCTCCACCTCGCCGGGGAGGATATCGTTAAAACCCTTGATACCGGTTATTGCCACGCTGTTCTCCTTGTTGGGTAATGGTGGCCCACTTTACCATCAAAGAGCATGTGTGTCCATTGCCGCCTGAATCTGAAGCCCAGCTAAAAGGACACGTGCTAACCGGGCGCACACATGTCGCGGTGGTGCGAGCCCTCAGCCGGGCTAAGGAAGAGAGGTACAAGGGTGTGCTACATTAAAATGTTACGGAACCAGGGGCTCCGTTTTTTCCAACAGAAGAAGACGACGCAAAGTCTTTATATTTGACGGAGGTGGTCCGATGCCCACTCAAGGTGGATTCTGTTTGACTCATGATTCAATAGCATTTAATATGGTGCTGAATTCAATACTGAAAACGTGAGGCATATCATGTCTATCAGTCTGGCGGAAGATATTCGTTCGGTCACCGATCTCAAGCGGCATACACGGGAAATCCTTGACCAACTCCATCTGACCGGGCGACCGGTAGTCTTAACCGTCAATGGTCGAGCCGATTCGGTCATTATCGATGCCAAAGTCTACGAGAAGCAGATCAAGGCCATGAACCTGGCACGATTGCTGGCCGAATCCGAAGCACAGATATCTGACGGGAAATCCCGATCAGCAGAGATGTTCCTTAAAGAGTTTAAGAATGCCCGTAATATATAGCGTTGAGATTACACCGATTGCCGAGAGCGATGTGGAGGATATCTGGACCTACATCGCCAACGACAGTCCTGATAACGCTACGGGCTTCATTTTGCGGCTTGAAGAACAGATAGAGACGCTTGAGCATGCTCCGGAGCGTTGCCCTCTCATTCCGGAAAACGAGCAGATGGGGACACCTTATCGTCATCTGCTTAATGGTGCCTACCGAACCATTTTCCGTATTAGCGGAGAGACAGTGTACATCCTCCGCATCATTCACGGATCGCGTCTTCTCGATTCTGCTCTTGTGCATTAACCACAGTGGACAACCTCCGGAAAACCGGTACGGAATCCCTTCCCCTCGACACACTCATCCTTCCTCATTGGCAACTGAACTAATCCCAGAGGAACTTTCATGACCTTTTTATCCCTTGGCCTGACCGGGGAATTACAAAAAGCGGTGGCAGAGCAGAAGTTTGCCACCCCCTATCCCATTCAACTCCAGGCCATTCCCGCCATATTGCAGGGGAGAGATCTGCTGGCCATCGCCAAAAGCGGCTCAGGCAAAACGGCCGGCTTTGCCCTGCCGCTGCTGCAACTCCTTCATGACACGGACAGACGGCGAAGCCTCAAGGGGTTGATCATCGTCCCCACCAGAGAACTGGCAGCTCAGATCGGCGAGGTTGTGCAGCAACTTGGCGCTCATCTGACACCCAGGGTCAAGACCGTTGCGGTGTTCGGCGGAGTTGCCATAAACCCGCAGATGATCAGTTTACACGGCGTTGAACTGCTCATCGCCACCCCCGGCCGCTTGCTGGAACTGGTTGCCAAAAAGAGCGTACAGCTGTCAATGGTTGACCTGCTGGTGTTGGATGAAGCAGATAAGCTGCTGGAGCAGGGGTTTCAGGATGAACTTGGGCGTATTCTGGCGCTGCTCCCCAAAAAGCGGCAGAATCTTATGTTTTCCGCCACATTCGGGGAGGAGATACGGAAACTGGCGCTTACGCTGTTGCATGACCCGTTGCAGATTGTGATCGAGGAAGAGGGCGTTGCGCCGGATCGTATCGCCCAGGAGATCTATGAAGTGGATCAGTCACGCAAAGGGCCCCTGCTCAGATACCTGATCAAGAGTAACGATTGGCAGCAGGTGCTCGTCTTCGTCGCCTCCCAAAGACGGGCCGATAATCTGGTGAAGAAATTGCTTGCCAAGGGGATCAGCGCCGCAACATTTCACGGCGGCATGACACAGGGGGGGCGGACCACGGCCCTTGCCGCATTCAAGTCGGGGGGAGTGCGGCTGCTGGTGGCCACCGATCTGGCCGCCCGTGGCATCGACATCAAATTTCTACCCCACGTTATCAACTACGAACTCCCCCGCTCTCCGGCCGATTTTATCCATCGCATCGGGAGAACCGGTCGCGCCGAGTCACACGGGGTCGCCGTAACGCTACTCACTCCCGAGGAGTTGCCGCATTTCAAGGTAATCGAAAAGCAGCTGGGGAAACGACCGGCCAGGATCAACACCGCCGATCTCAATCTGGCAGCCTGGTAGGAAAAGAGAACTGCCGGATGGAGCTGTTTGTTTGGCTGTACTGTGTTGAGTCGAAAAACTACTCTCAGCGAGTCATGTTTTGCTCAAGCCGCAAGATGGAGTTGGGGCGACAGGGCGAAACCGGATCTTCTCAAGAATATCTCCCACCCGTCACCGCTTCATATGTGATTAAAATATCGGCAGAGTCCTCAACCAACTGCGGCGAAATGAGCGGTTGAACGGGTCTAAATTATTGCAATCAAACGGATTGCAAGTTGGCACGTTTAATGCTTAAATGAGAATTCGGCACCGTTCAAGAAAGCGGTTGAAACGGGTTGTCCCTTCGTGCTACATCAACAAAAGAGACAGTGCAGCTATTCGTATCCGCCGGGGAAACAGATGACTATGGAGTCAGCATGAGGGCTCCCCCTTTTTCGCAGGACGCTTTGTCCTTGCCACACTCGAATCTGGTATCAAGGGTTACTCAATGAACTACACCGGACTACCACCGAAACAGGGGCTGTACGATCCACAGTTCGAGCACGACGCCTGCGGCGTCGGCTTTGTCGTCAACATAAAGGGGCATAAATCCCATGAGATTATTCGTCAGGGGTTGACGATTCTGGAGAACCTCGACCACCGTGGCGCGGTGGGAAGTGAGCCCAATACGGGGGACGGAGCCGGCATCCTGCTGCAGATGCCCGATGCCTTTCTCCGGAAAGTCTGCTCACCTCTGGGATTCGAACTCCCCCAACCGGGGTATTATGGCGTAGCCATGCTTTTTACCTCGCCGGAACCGACCCAGCGGAGCAGCGCCCGCCATGTCTTCCAAAGAATCCTCACCGAAGAGGGTCTGTCGATCATCGGCTGGCGCGAAGTTCCCACAGACAACTCCTCTCTGGGAGAGACCGCCAAGGCCGGAGAACCGAAGGTCCGTCAACTCTTCTTCCAGCGGGATGAGACGTGCGCCGATGAACAGGCCTTCAACCGCAAGCTCTACATCGTCAACCAGCGGGCCATTCATGAGATCCGCGATGCCGGTGTTGATCCGTACTGGTATATCTCAAGCATCTCGTCCCGCACCATCATCTACAAGGGGATGCTGATGCCGGTGCAGGTGGACCGGTATTTTCCGGACCTGCGCGACCCGGAACTGATCTCGGCCCTGGCCTTGGTTCACTCCCGATTCTCCACCAACACCTTCCCCAGCTGGGACCGTGCCCACCCCTATCACTTCCTGGCCCATAACGGCGAAATCAATACTCTGCGTGGCAATGTGAACTGGATGCATGCCCGCCAGTCGCTCTTTGCCAGCGAACTGTTCGGCGATGACATCAAGAAAACGCTTCCCGTCATCAACACCAGCGGCTCAGACTCGGCCATGTTTGACAACTGTCTGGAGCTGCTGGTGATGTCCGGACGTTCACTCCCCCATGCGGTCATGATGATGGTGCCGGAACCGTGGGAAAGCCACGAGGGGATGACCCCGGAGAAGCGATCATTTTACGAGTATCACTCCTGCCTCATGGAACCGTGGGACGGACCTGCCGCGGTAGCCTTTACCGACGGTCGCGTCATCGGCGCCGTGCTGGACAGAAACGGCCTGCGCCCCTGCCGCTACTACATCACTGATGACGATCTGGTTATCATGGCCTCCGAGGCCGGCGTACTGCAGGTGGCACCGGAAAAGGTTCTGAAGAAGGGTCGCCTTCAGCCGGGCAAGATGTTCCTGGTGGATATGGAACAGGGGCGGATCATCCCCGATGAAGAGATCAAGCAGGATCTTGCCTCGGCCAGACCCTACGGCGACTGGGTGAAGACGAACCATCTGCTCCTGGAAGAGCTCCCGGAAGCGGCACTGCAGTATGAGTCCGACAACGAGACCGTACTCCAGCGTCAGCAAGCTTTCGGCTATACTTACGAGGACCAGAGGGTCATTCTGGGTCCC
This sequence comes from uncultured Geobacter sp., assembly GCA_903902855.1. Lineage (GTDB taxonomy): Bacteria > Desulfobacterota > Desulfuromonadia > Geobacterales > CAIOGM01 > CAIOGM01. The sequence goes on from CAIUWK010000036.1 coordinate 45,456, forward strand.
ATGGCCAGGGACGGCGTTCAGCCGCTGGGTTCCATGGGGACCGATACGCCGCTGGCGGTGCTTTCGGACCAGCCGCAGCTCCTGTACAACTATTTCCAGCAGCTCTTCGCCCAGGTGACCAATCCCCCCATCGACCCCATCCGGGAGGAGATCATCACCTCCACGCTGGTACGCATCGGTTCCGAGGCCAACCTGCTGAAACCGACGGCCACCAGTGCCCGCGTGATCAGGCTGGAGCAGCCAATCCTCTCCAACGAAGAGTTTGAAAAACTGCGTCACCTCAACCAGCCCGGCTTCAAGAGCACTACCATCTCTCTCCTCTTCAAGGCTGCTGACGGCCCCCAAGGGATGGAACTGGCGCTGGAGAGTCTGTTCAGAGCGTCGCTGCGGGTCATCGAGTCAGGAACCACGGTGCTGATTCTCTCGGACCGGGGGGTAAACGAGGAGTTTGCCGCGATCCCTGCCCTGCTGGCCGTGGCCGGCCTGCATCACTTCCTGATCCGTACTGCGGCCCGCACCCGAGTTTCCCTGGTGCTGGAGTCAGGTGAACCCCGGGAGGTGCATCACTTTGCCGTGCTCCTGGGGTACGGGATCACCGCCATCAACCCGTACCTGGCCTTCGAATCCATCGATGACATGATCCGGCAGGGACTTCTCCCCGGCATCGACCACAAGAAGGGGGTAAAGAATTTCCTCAAGGCCTCCATCAAAGGGGTCGTCAAGACCATGGCCAAGATGGGGATCTCCACCGTACAGAGCTACCGGGGGGCGCAGATTTTCGAAGCGGTGGGGCTGCATCAGTCGGTCATCGACACCTACTTCACCTGGACCCCCTCCCGCATCGGCGGCACCGACCTGAACGGCATAGCCACCGAACTCCTCACCCGCCACCGGAAGGCCTATCCCCAGAGGGTGGCTGCCGAAGCGACCCTGGAACCGGGCGGCCAGTACCAGTGGCGCAAGGATGGTGAAGAGCATCTGTTCAACCCCCTCACCATCCAGTCGCTGCAAAAGGCAACCCGCACCAACGACTACCAGGAGTTCAAGGTTTTCTCCTCTCTCATCGACGAGCAGAGCAGCCGGCACTACACACTGCGCGGTCTGATGGATTTCAAGGATCGCGCGCCGGTCCCCCTGGACGAAGTGGAACCGGTGGAAGAGATCCTGAAGCGGTTCAAGACCGGCGCCATGTCCTACGGCTCCATCAGCAAGGAGGCCCACGAGGCGCTGGCCATTGCCATGAACCGGATCGGCGGTCGCTCAAACACCGGTGAGGGGGGGGAAGACCCGGAACGGTTCACCTGGACCAACGAACAGGGGGACTCCAAGAACAGCGCCATCAAACAGGTCGCCTCTGGCCGTTTCGGCGTTACCAGCAGCTACCTCTCCAATGCCGCAGAGATTCAGATCAAGATGGCTCAGGGGGCCAAACCGGGCGAAGGGGGAGAACTCCCCGGCACGAAGGTCTTCCCCTGGATCGCCAAGACCCGGCATACCACCCCCGGCGTCGGCCTGGTTTCTCCGCCGCCCCATCATGACATCTACTCCATCGAGGATCTGGCGGAACTGATCCACGACCTGAAAAATGCCAATCGCCGCGCCCGGATCAGCGTCAAGCTGGTTTCCGAGGTGGGTGTGGGAACCATCGCCGCCGGGGTTGCCAAGGCCCATGCCGACGTGGTGCTCATCAGCGGCTACGACGGAGGGACCGGCGCGTCCCCTCTCTCCAGCATCAAGCATGCGGGACTCCCCTGGGAACTGGGGCTGGCCGAGACCCATCAGACCCTCGTCCTCAACAACCTGCGCAGCCGCATCGTCGTGGAGGTTGACGGACAGTTGAAGACCGGCCGGGACGTGGCCATCGCCGCCCTGCTGGGGGCAGAGGAGTTCGGTTTTGCCACCGCTCCGCTGGTGACGCTGGGGTGCATCATGATGCGCGTCTGCCACAGCAATACCTGCCCCGCCGGGGTTGCCACCCAGGATCCGGCACTGCGGGCAAAATTCGCCGGCAAGCCGGAATATGTGGTCAACTTCATGCGCTTCGTAGCCATGGAGGTCCGGGAGATCATGGCCCAACTCGGTTTCCGCACTTTCAACGAGATGGTGGGGCACGCCAATGTGCTGGAGGCAAAGCAGGCCGTGGCCCACTGGAAAGCCGGCGGACTGGACTTATCCAACATCCTCTACTGTCCCGACGTCGGCATCCATGTGGGGCAGTACTGCACCGAGAGCCAGGATCACGGTCTGGACAAATCCCTGGACATGACCCGGCTGCTGGAGATCTGCCAACCGGCCATCCAGCGGGGGGAAAAGGTCTCTGCCGAACTCCCCATTACCAACGTCCACCGTGTGGTGGGGACCATCGTGGGGAACGAAATCACCCGGCACCATGGAGCATCCGGACTCCCCGACGGGACGGTCAACCTCCGCTTCAACGGCTCAGCGGGCCAGAGCTTCGGTGCCTTCATCCCCCGGGGGATGACCCTGGAGTTGCATGGCGACGCCAACGACTATCTGGGAAAAGGTTTGAGCGGCGGTACCATTATCGTCGCCCCTCCTGCCGGTTCCACATTCAAGGCTGAAGAAAATATCATCGCCGGCAATGTGGCGCTCTACGGTGCCACCAGCGGTGCAGCCTATATCCGCGGCATGGCCGGGGAGCGGTTCGGCGTTCGCAACTCCGGGGTAACTGCGGTGGTGGAAGGGGTCGGGGATCACGGGTGCGAGTACATGACCGGTGGAACGGTGGTGGTCCTGGGGGCAACGGGGCGCAACTTTGCCGCAGGCATGAGCGGCGGTATCGCCTATGTGCTTGACAGGGATCATGATTTTACAGCCAACTGCAACACCCAGATGGTGGCACTGGAGCCTCTGGATGATACCGACCGGGCGAATCTCAAGGAGATAATCCGGCAGCATGAGGCATGCACCGGCAGTTCCCAGGCAGCTATGATCCTGTCCGACTGGCAAAACGCTGCGAGTCAGTTCGTCAAGGTCATGCCCATGGACTACAAGCGGGTACTGCAGTCACTGGAGCGTGCCACGGCAGCAGGGTTGAGCGGCGATGAGGCCCTGAACGCCGCCTTCGAAGAGAACTCCCACGCCGCTGCCCGACTGGGAGGGAGCTGAAAATCCGCCCACGTGTCTACATGTCTACACCACTCTCACCCTGTCCCTCTCCCTGAAGGGGAGGGGATTCTATAGGAAACGACCATGGGAAAACCGACAGGATTTATGGAATATCAGCGTGAACTCCCGGCTGATCGGGAGCCGCTGGAGCGGATCAACGACTGGAACGAGTTCCACCTGCATCTGCCCGAGGAGAAGCTTCGCGCCCAGGGGGCCCGCTGCATGGACTGCGGCATCCCCTTCTGTCATACCGGCGCCCTCGTCAGCGGCATGGCTTGCGGCTGCCCCATCAACAACCTGATCCCCGAGTGGAACGATCTGATCTACCGTGACCTCTGGCACCTGGCCCTTGATCGGCTGCACCGGACCAACAACTTTCCCGAGTTCACCGGGCGAGTCTGTCCGGCCCCCTGCGAGGGCTCCTGTACCCTGGGAATCAACGAGCCTGCGGTGACCATCAAGAATATCGAGGTCACAATCGTGGAACGGGGGTGGAGCGAGGGGTGGATCGTCCCGGCACCGCCAACCCACCGCACCGGCAAGAAGGTGGCCGTGGTCGGCTCGGGACCTGCCGGTCTCTCCGCAGCGGCACAGTTGAACAAGGCCGGCCACACGGTTACCGTCTTCGAGCGGGCCGATCTCCCGGGCGGCCTCCTCATGTACGGCATCCCCAACATGAAACTGGACAAACGCCAGGTACTCCTGCGCCGGATCAGGCTGCTGGAGGCGGAGGGGATCACCTTTGTCTGCAACGTTGAGGTCGGCAGTACCGCGTACCCGGTGACCAAGCTCAGGGAGGAGTTTGACGCCGTGCTCCTGACCACCGGCGCCACCCTTCCCCGGGATCTCCCCCTGGAAGGGCGCCCTCTCAAGGGGGTCCACTTTGCCATGGAGTTCCTCACCGCCAACACCAGGTCCCTGCTCAGCGGTGGTGATGACTTCATATCGGCCAAAGGGAAGGAGGTGGTCATCATCGGCGGCGGCGATACCGGCACCGACTGCGTCGGCACCTCCCTGCGCCACGGCTGCGCTTCGGTCGTGCAACTGGAGATCATGCCGCAATCACCACCCGTACGGGCGGAGGACAATCCCTGGCCCGAGTGGCCCAAGGTCCATAAAATGGACTACGGCCAGGAAGAGGCGGCGGCAAAGTACGGCGTAGACCCCCGCGTCTACCTGACCACTGCGACAAAATTCGAAGGTGATGCCGACGGCAACCTGGCTGCGGTGCATACCGTCCAGGTGACCTGGGGCAAAAATGACAAGGGGCAGTTCATCCCCCAACAGGTTCCCGGCACCGAGAGGGTGCTCCCTGCCCAACTGGTGCTCCTGGCCATGGGGTTCCTGGGACCGGAGCAACCGCTTCTGGAGGCACTGGAAGTGGCCCGAGATCCCCGCAGCAACATCAGGGCCGAGTACGGAACGTACGCCACCAGCATTCCCGGCGTTTTTGCTGCCGGCGACTGCCGCCGGGGGCAGAGTCTCGTGGTCTGGGCCTTCAATGAAGGACGGGGCGCGGCCCGGGAGTGCGACCGTTACCTCATGGGGAGCACCGAACTGCCGTAGGAGTACGTATTGCATTCATAACAGAGTAGGGTATAACAACGCCCCCGGCAGAGGATCTGCGGGGGCGTTGTCGTTCTGAATAATGTCGAATGTTCCCACGCCGGAGCTTGGGAACAGGAGAATCCTTTCCTGTTTATCCTGTCCATCCCCGTTAAATGCCTTTTCAGATGATCCCGTGCAGCGGGCCGCCGGGGGCGGCCAGCTCGTCTACTCTCTGCTCCACCTTCGGGTCGTCCTCCAGCTCCGGGGCGTGATGCGGCTTGCGCCGGGCGTCAATGATCAGGGGACCGCTGCACCCCCAATGTTTGGCCACAGTGGCGGCGCCGATGCCGTAGAGGTCTGCGGCAGGGTTGGAACGGGTAAAGGTTACCCAGAGGAAGTTATTGAGGGTTCGGGCCGTGAAATCACTGTCATCCACCATGACGATGAGAGGAAAGGTGGTGAGCGGGCTGTTCCCCGCAATGGTCCGGCAGAACCGCTCCAGATCACGCTCCTCGCCGGGGCGGTACGTCGTGCAGGGGGGGGCGCTGATCGCCACGATCCCCGGCAGACAGAGCCGGGGGGCGCTGAAGCCGTCGGGGAGAGAAAGGTCTGTGGGGAGGGCGGTGGGGAGATCCCAGAGCGCCGGGCCGCAGGCGGCGACCAGCACCTTGGAGCCCCGATTGAGCCCATCCCCCGAATAGTCCAGGGTATCCATGGTGGTCCGGGTCTGAAAATGGAGGTCACGCCGCCAGTCCACCCTCTCCAGGAGATGTCTGAAAAAGGCGGGAATGTCGTGGAGATCCAGTTCCGGAGCATCCTCATGGGCCACGATGAAGAGGTATTTGGCCAGGGAGAGCTGCCCCTGACCCAGCACCGCATTGCCGATGGTGAGGAGCTCCTGGGGTGCGCGCCGCTGGTCATAGGGGGTGTATCGTTCGCTCCCCACAGCCAGGAGGAGCGGATGGACTCCGGCGGCATCCACCGCATGGACCCCCTTTAGGCCGGGGACCACCGTGGGGATCAGGTCACCGGTGAGCTCATGAATAAAAGCGCCGAAGGAGGTATCCTCCTGGGGGGGGCGTCCCACTGTGGTAAAAGGCCAGATGGCGCCGGGACGATGAAAAACCTCCTCCACCTTCAGCACGGGGAAATCGTGGACCAGGCTGTAGTAGCCCAGATGATCGCCGAAGGGTCCCTCGGGAAGGGTCTTTGTCGGCTCCACGGTCCCGGTGATACAGAAGTCCGCCTCCGCCGGCAAGGGGAGCTTCCCCTTTCGGGTCACCATGGAGATCCGGTGCCCTGCCAGGAGCCCGGCAAAGGAGAGCTCCGGCATCCCCTCGGGAAGCGGCATCACCGCCGCCACGGTCATGGCCGGCGCCCCTCCAATAAAGATGTTTACCCGCAACGGCTCTCCCCGCTCCAGGGCCTGGGCGTGATGAACCCCGATCCCCCGGTGAAGTTGGTAGTGAAGGCCGATCTCCTCGTTCTGCCGATAGTCGTTCCCCGAGAGCTGCACCCGGTACATTCCCAGGTTGGCGTTGCGGAAACCGGGAGAGAGAGGACTCTCTGAATAGACCTGGGGGAGGGTCACGAACGGCCCGCCGTCTTGGGGCCAGGAGACGATCTTGGGGAGATCATCGATGGTGATCCGGTTTTTCATGATCGGACCGGCTCCGACGCTCCTGGGGAGAAGGTGCAAGGCCGCCAGCGGAGCTTTGAGCAGTGAACCGGGATGCCGGAGCAACTCCCGCGGATCGAGCTTGAGCCGGACGAGGAGTTCGATGTCGGCCAGGGTATCCCGGAAGATAAACCGGGTCCGCTCCAGAGTGCCGAAGAGGTTGCCCAGGAGCGGGAAGCGACCCCCTCTGGGGCGGGTAAAGAGGAGCGCCGGGCCGCCGGCGGCATAGACCCGCCGCTGCACCGCGCCGATCTCCAGACCGGGATCAAGCTCAGCATCGATGCGAAGCAATTGTTTCTGTTTTTCCAGATCGGCCACACAGGCTGCCAAGGTTTCATACCCCATGATTCATCCCTCCGCTTACCGGTCAATCATTCACCTCTTTATTACGACGCCTTGCCCGAACCGTCAACCGGAAACCCGCCGGTACCCCACTGAACCTGATGAAAAAGATGATTCGCGGTGCGACAGAAAAAACAATATTTGACACGTAATGTTAAAATGTATTATAATTTCGAAGTTTATACTGTTCCGGAAAAGATGAAGCTGCCGGGGAGCTCATCTCCAAAGTGGAAGAACCGGTAAAGAGCGTAATGGGGGTACGATGACAGAGTCGATCACTATTCCCCGAGCCGAATGGGATTCTCTCCGGGATGCCTGCGATAACCTGCGCAGCACCAATGAGGAACTGATCCACGAAATGGCCAATCGGCGCAGGATGGAGGAGTCGCTCCGGTTGACTCAGTTCGCCGTGGATCATGCTCCCGATATCATCTTCTGGATCAGTGCGGAAGGGCGTTTTTTCTATGCAAATGAAATGGCGGTCCGCCTGCTGGGGTACTCCCGTCCGGAACTCCTCGCCATGACCGTCAGCACCGTGAACCCCGCCTTCCCTGATGCCGCTTGGCCACGGTACTGGCAAGAGATCCGGAAAATGGGCGCCATGACCCTGGAGTCCTGTTTCCGGACTAAGGACGGCTCCGAGTTTCCGGTGGAGGTGACGGTAACCTATCTGGAACTGGAGAACAAGGCGTACGCCATTGCCTCGGCCCGCGACATCAGCCGGCGCAAGCAGATAGAGAGGCAACTGGCTCTGACGTATGAACAAGCCCGCTCCGAATTGCAAGCCGCAGCCGAAATGCAGAAACATCTCCTTCCTGACCCCGCAACTATCTGTGGCGTCCATTTTGCCTGGCGTTATATCCCCTGCCGCTTCGTTGCCGGTGACATTTTAAATTATTTTCGACTGGATGAGTCCCACCTTGCCTTCTACCTCATCGACGTAGCCGGTCACGGGGTTTCGGCGGCCATGCTCTCCTTCACCCTGAGCACCATCCTCACACCCAAAAACGGTCAACTTCGGCGATTGATTCCCCAGGCACCCGGGTATGAGATCATTCCCCCCGGAGAGGCTGTGGCGGAATTGAACCGACAGTTCCAGAGCGGCCCGGACGTGAACTCCTATTTCACTATGACCTATGGACTCCTTGACCTCATCTCCGACAGCCTGACGCTGGTTCAAGCCGGGAGCCCGCATCCTCTCTTGATTACCCAACGGAGTCACGTCAGTGAAGTCGGCTCCGGGGGGATTCCCGTGGGGCTCCTGGAAGAGATGGTTTATGAAGAGGTCCGAATACCTTTCAACGTCGGTGATCGGCTGCTCCTCTACTCCGACGGGCTTTCCGAATGCGCCGACCGGAAGGGAGATTTTTTTCCCCCGGAGCTTCTGAAGCAACTGATCCGCGAAGGTGCGGACCGTCCCCTCCCTGAACTTCTGGAACTGGTGGGGGACGAACTGCGACGGTGGCGGGGACGGGACGACTATGATGACGATATAACCATCCTCGGTATTGAGCGGACGTCCGAATGGGGTAACAACCTCACGCGGCGTTAAGAGAGTGTCCCTACATAGTTACTCAGCGGTTCCTGAGCGGCGGTGAGGTAAGCAGGTCACCTTACATGAGGCCGGTGCCGGCAAGGAGAGCCACACCATGAAGAAAAATACGGAATCAAAGCAGGCTCTCCGCTCTCTTGCGGAGCAAAAAGCCGCACGCCTGATCGAGTCTCGGGAGAATCGATCGCCCGAGGAAACGGATCAGCTCCTTTATGAGTTACTGATACATCAGATTCAGCTGGAGACGCAGCATGAAGAGCTCCGCTGGACACATGCGGAACTGGAAGCGTCGCGGGCGCATTATTTCGAATTGTACGATTTGGCGCCGGCAGCCTATGTCACCCTGGGCGAAGGGGAACTGATTCTGGAGGCCAACCTCACCGCCGCCGGATTACTGGGGTCGGCGCGGGGGGAACTTGTTGGAACGTCAATAATCCGCTTCATCTTTACCGAAGACCTTGATATCTATTACCGGCATCGCAAACTGCTCTTCCATACGGGGGAACCCCAGCGGTGCGAATTACGACTGTTACGGAAGGATGGCACTCTCTTCTGGGCACGGTTTGAAGCCATAGCAACCGAGGACAAGGCCGGCGCGACCGACTTCCGGGCGGTAATCAGCGACATCACCGAACGGAGAGAGGCGGATGAGGAGCTGTTGCACGCCAAGAAATTGCTCCAGGCGGCGAACCGCGAACTGGAACAGGCTCTGGCACGGGAGCAACAGGTATCGCATATCGATGAGCTTACCGGCATCAATAACCGCCGTTTTCTTATGGAACTGGCAACGCAGATGTACGACGTGGCTGGACGGTACCATCATCCTCTGAGCCTGCTGGTCTTGGAATTGGACAATATCAAGGAGATCAACAACACCTTCGGACCGGGTGTGGGGGATCGGATATTGGAACGGATCGCTTACGCTGCCGGCGCCGTTCTTCGTTGCGCGGATATTATGGGGCGTTATGGTCCGGCTGAGTTTGTTATCGTGTTGCCGATGACAACGGCGCAGCAGGCGTTCCCGGTGGCGGAACGGATTCATTCCGCCGTAGCGGCCATTCGGGTTCCCACGCAACAGGGTGAGACGGCCGTTACCCTCTACATCGGCATCGCCGAAATGGTTCATTCCATCCGGGAAGAGAAGGTGAATATGGTGATCAACCGCGCCATTGAGGCTATTTTCGCGGTAAAACAGGCTGAACGCAACCCACCGGATACCTGCCTGGCAGCGCCACCCGTTACGGATCGAAACTCAAGCAGGGTGGCACCTCCATCGGATTCTCCGGAAACTCTCAGTGACGTTGCGAATTCGCCCTACGGGAAACAATCAGTTACACCTGAAGCCGCCCGCAACCTCCCCCATGAACTCCGGATACATCAGATAGAGCTGGAACTGCAGCACAAGGAGCTGCAGCGGACCCGTGAGGAGCTGAAAACCTCCCGGGCGAACAGTTTTTACCTGTATGAGTTGGCGCCGGTGGGCTTTATCACGTTCGATGACCAGGGGCTTATTCTGAAGGCCAATCTCACCGCCGCGACCCTGTTGGGGGCTACGCGGGGAGCACTGATCAGACAACCGTTGACCTGCTTCATCTGCTCCGAAGATCAGGAGCTCTACCATTGCCACCGTCGGCAACTTCTGACCACGGGGAAGATTTTGGGGTGCGAATTACGGATGGTAAAACGAGACGGCACACGACTCCGGGTCCGGCTGGAAGCGACCGCAGCCCAAGGGGGGGACGGCAGACCGGAGTACCGGGCTCTCATAAGCGCCATAAGCGGGAGCAAGCCAACTCCCGCCACCACTCTCACCTGATATGGGGTGCCCATGAGAGTATTTAGGGTGGGCACCCACCGCTTCTCCCCTCTGGTCACGGAAATAGTTCAATAAAATCAAGATATTTTATTCGCGGTCGTCTTGGCACGCAAGCTGCAATTGGTGTTTATCGATTCAATCACACCAAGGAGATCCACCATGAAAACAGTTCTGTCCTCCATCGTTGCCGCTCTTGTTGCTCTCTCTTTTGCCGGTATCGTCTGCGCCGCTGAGCCTGCTCCTGCTGCAATGCCTGCCGGTCACCCCGCCATTGCTGCTCCTGCCGCTGATGCAAAAAAAGAAGAAGCCAAACCGGCAAAGAAAGCAAAAAAAGCCAAGAAAGCCAAAGCAGTCAAGAAAGACGCTGCTCCGGTTGACGCCGCTGCTCCGGCCGCCAAGTAATTCAGCTTTTGTTCAGTTAAAAAAAGCCGTACCCGAAAAGGGTACGGCTTTTTTTGTGCGTTCGGTCGTTAGGTTCTTGCCCGTGGCACCTTCTCCCCCGAGGAGAAGGATTTAAATCATACGATCCTGGATGGAACCACAGTCGGCATGACAGGATGCGGATAACGTATCCGGCACATGAGAGAAAATCTATCGAACACCCAATCAGGTTGGGGCATCAAGGGACAGAAGCTCGACTATCTCCGCTAAGGATTTACCCGCCGCCTTGAAATCCAGACGTTCTATCTGTTCTGTCAGTCGCTCCGCAACACCCCCTCCCTCCAGATACGCCCGGAGCGTGGTGAAGCATGCCACGGCCCTCATGTCATGCTGCCGCAGCAGTCCGGCTAATTCTGAAATCCGTCGTTCAAGTTGCGGACGATCCATTCGTCCGGTTGCAACCGGAGTCGGCGACGGTGGCGGCAATCGCTCCAGTCCGGCCAGCACCGGATTGAGGGTATTCTCCAACTTTTCCAGGTATAAGGGGACGCTCTCGTGATCTCCCCGCTTTAATGCCCGTTCCAGCGCCTCGGCTGCCGCAACCACGCCGCTCATGGACAGGTTGCCTGCCACCCCTCGCAGAGTGTGGACTGTCAGACGCACTTGCTGAAGATCGCCCGATGACAGGGTGGCTCGCAGGGCTTCCCCTGCACCGGACCACTTCTTGCCGAAGTTCCGGAGTAGATCCAGGAGCAGTTCCCCGTTGCCCGAAAACCGCTTGAGAGCGGCCGGCAGGTCAATACCGGCAAGCAGGAGCGGCTTGCTGCTGTCACGGTGCGAATCGGGAGCCATGTGGGCTTACCTTCATTGTTCTTGGTCCGTCGTATTGCTCCGGATTTTCTGTATAATATCCAGGAGAAGGTAATGGATGTCCGCGGAGGCAAGCTTGGCGCAGAAATAATTATACATGGGGATGGTCTCGGTCGTCGAACCGAGCAGATTCCATATTCTCGTTACCCCGCTCTGGTCTGCCTGAAGTATATGGTACAGTTCGGGCTCCTTGCTCCCCAGAACGGCAACGGCGTGACAAAATTTTTCGTTCAGTTGCTCAAGGCTCTCATCGAGAGATTCTATTTTGTCATGGAGTTCCCTGGAAATCTTTGCCAACGACTGGGCTGCCACCGCGTTCCGGCTTTTTCTGATGCTCTTCCCCAGCTGAAGGTAATCGGGGAGATAACCGTCCGGAACCGAAGTCAGGGAGCTTTTTTCACCCTGCAACAGAATGCAGATGGGGGACCGGAGGGGTGATAAATCCTTTTCCGCGTCTTCCAGCCAGCCGAGGTACGCATCCACGAAACGCTGGCTTTCGGTTCGATACACAGCGCTGACGGTTGCAAGTTTCAACGCCTGCGCCATGAGTTTTTCCCGCAACATGCAGAGCATTCCCTCGCCTCCTTATCACTCATTCAGGCTGTAACGTATTCTTTACCCCGCCGGATTCACCGGCTTGCGTGACCCATTCGAGCCCCTCTTCCTTCAAAGTGATTTTCAGGCGGACAACGCTGGTGAGGGATGTCTGCTCTTTCACATCGGCGGTGTTGATGTTAGCCACGATGCCGGGCGCCGCCGATCTCCGGGCGATCCCCACGGCAGATCCCTTCTCCCGTAGCTCGCGCGCGATGATTTCCATATGCTTTTCGGTAAGGCTCGTCTTCGTTCGGTGCAGAGTTGCGGTAAACGCTTCCTGGACACAACGCGCGATCGTTTCTTTCATGATCGGAACAGCCGTCTGTTTCAACAGAACAAGTCGGCTGTTCACCTCTTCGGCAAAGGTCTTGCGGAAGATGGGGTTGGGTTTGATACTGTTTCTGGCGAGAGTCGTTTCCAGCTGCGCTTCCAGGGCCGAGGCGATCGTTGCCGGTTCCGCCATCTCCCCCTCTTCTCCAGCCAACTCTTTTTCGATGATAAAAGGCATGTCGATGGTCAATTCCGGAATGCGTATGCGAGGAACCGACAACCCTGCCAGAAGGGGGACGCTTTTGTAGTATTCCGCCAGTGCGGCCGTCTGCTCATCTGCCATGCGTCGCGCGCGAATTAATCCGGACATCAGTGAACCTAAAAGGTCGCCCAGGTCTGCCATGATTTACCCTCCGGATGAATGCAGGTAAAGGGAACCTTTCGCCCCCTTTACCTGCTCACTCATATTGCACCGTTACGGCGCGGCCGACGGCACTTCCTTGATGCTGTTTTCGAGAATACCCAGGAGTTTTTCCATGCCGGCGGGAAGTTCGTCCTGCACCGCGCGCACATGAATAACCAGGCTGTAGGTCCGTTCCGTCTTATCCGTTGACGACGAAGATTTCTTGCTACTGTAACTGCATTTCAACTCCGCCGACACAGGGCCCCAGCCGGCTTTCACCGCCAGCGAGGTGTTGAGCTCCGATGATGATGCCGTTTTTGCCTCCACCACGGAATTAATCTTGGCGTTGAAGTCGATGGTTACCTCTTCCACCCGGATGAAGGGGATGGGAAGCATTGTAAGAATCGGCACCGTCAGCTTCATGGGGGTCACCGTGGGGACAGGTTTCCCCTCGGCATCCGGCTTTTCGATGACTTTGTCGTATTCGAAGGTAACCATCGTCGGCTTGCCGGGATTTTCAACGTCGGGGCCGTTAAATCCGACACTCTTGATGAAGTCCACGGATGTCTGCGCTGCCTGTGCCTGAGCCTTGATGACCGCGTTTAACGGCCCGCCGATCATCGACTCAAAATTGATATTTGATAATTCCTGACCTTCGGTACCCGCCATGATAACCTCCCTTTCAAAGTTGTGTACCCGTTGTCAACTCCTCCGGTCGGACTACACTTCACCGGCGCATCTTCGCCATGGTTTCAGAGCAATCACCTCCCTTCCCGGGGGACTTTCGCTGCTAAACCCGGAGAGCCATGGTGTCGCAAATTGTAAGGCTTTTCACGCGCAAATGTCAATTAAAATTATTTAAGCTGTCTCTATTTCGATTTCTGTTGATATATATCGACACGCATCATTATCCACTTTGCACTGAGTATGCTTGCCTGTGACGGCCATTCGATCAAGATTGCAACATCCACCGAAAAAGCATATAACCTCCTTATGCCCATCGAACAACACTTCGACATCCCCTTTATTTCCGCTCTTGCTCTTCGGGAAAAACAGATTCAGCAGAACTACCGCCCGATAATTGCCGTCCACAAGTGGTTCGCACGAAGACCTGGGACGCTGTTCCGGGGTTTGTTACTGGCCGAATATGGCAACCAACCTCTTAAGGAGGCATTTTTTTCGGCAAATAACCTGAAGGGAATCAACATTGCCGACCCGTTCATGGGAGGTGGAACCCCGCTCATTGAGGCAAACAGAGTTGGGTGCAATGTTATCGGCTTCGATATCAACCCTATGGCCTGGTGGATCGTCAACCGCGAGATTGAACACCTGGATCTGGTCGCCTACCGCAGCGCCGCCACAACGCTCACCAACTCCCTCGAACAGCAGATCGGTTCGCTCTATCGCACCACGTGTCAGAAATGTGAATGCGCGGATGCCCACGTCAAATACTTTCTCTGGGTAAAGACCCTGGATTGCCGCCACTGCGGAAGAAATTTCGACCTTTTCCCCGGCTATCTTCTGTCCGAAGACCGGCGACACCCCGAAAATATCCTCATCTGTCCGGAGTGTGGCGACCTGAACGGCGTAGCGGACAGGAAAAAACCCGGCGTTTGCAGCTCCTGTCGCCATCCCCTTATTACCGAAGGCCCGGCACGGCGCAACCGGTGCACCTGCCCCGACTGCGCCACGGTGCATACCTACCCTGACCACACTTCCGGACCGTTGCGCCACCGGATGTTTGCACTTGAATACCACTGCCGCAGCTGCAAGCCGACTCACAAGGGACGCTTCTTCAAGAAGCCTGACAAAGACGATCTTGATCGATATGCCAAAGCGGAAACCCTTCTCGCAGCCGATGCAACCCGTTTTGTCCCGGACGACCCTATTCTCCCCGGAGACGAGTCCGACCGGCTTCATCGCTGGGGCTACCGACAATACCGGGAGATGTTCAATGACCGGCAACTCCTCGGCCTGGAATCGAGCTGCCGAGCCATCTCCGCCGAGCCCGACGAAAGAGTCCGAAACGCCCTTATCACCAACCTTTCAGATCTTCTTCGTTATCAGAACATGCTCTGCCGATATGACACCATGGCTCTGAAATCCCTGGACATCTTTTCGGTCCACGGCTTTCCGGTTGGGCTTATTCAGTGCGAGTCAAACCTCCTCGGTATCGCCAACGGTGGCGGAGTGAGCGTGGGGAGTGGCGGCTGGTCCAACATCATCGAAAAATACCACAAAGCTAAGTCGTATTGCATCGTCCCCTTTGAGACCAGGGTCACGGGAACCCGCAAGGTACAAGTCCCCATTAGCGGTGAATGGATCGGCGACGTCCGAAACGGCAACGGGACAGAACGTAAAGAAGTACAACTCATCTGCGGTAGCGCCACCCTCGCAGACCTAGCCACAAATTCTCTGGACGGTGTTTTCACCGACCCACCCTACTTCGGTAATGTTCAGTACGCCGAACTTATGGACTTTTGTTACGTCTGGCTCCGGAAGCTTGCCGCGTCATCAGACCCGGCCCTGCAGGCACTCTCCACGCGGAATGCCGACGAACTGACCGGCAATACAAACATGGAGCGAGGCATCGACCACTTCACTTCAGGGCTTGCCGCCGTGTTCAGTAATATGGCGCACGCCTTGAAATCGGGGCGACCTCTGGTCTTCACCTACCACCACAACCGTCTCGACGCCTATTTCCCCGTGGCCGTGGCCATCCTGGACGCCGGGCTGGTCTGCACCACCACCCTACCCTGTCCCTCCGAGATGGGAGCTTCCATACATATCAGCGGTACAGGTTCGTCCGTGGTGGACACGGTCTTTATCTGCCGCTCCACAGGGAAAATTACCCGGCGATTATTGGCACAAACCACGATGGAGTTTACCCTCCTCTTAACCAAGGACCTGGAACATCTTCGTGAGGGAGGGCTCACACCAACCCGAGGTGATATCAGATGCATCATCTTCGGGCACCTGATTCGAATGTCTATCTGGAATCTACACTCCACTTGGGACGCCGGGCTCTCCTCTCCACAGAAACTGGCCATGGCGGCTCGGTTAGTCGCCACCTTGCCGCATCCCGATGAGATTGAGTCCTCATTACGTAGAGAGGAGGCAACAGAATTACAGCTTGTCGCCAACGAAGAGAGAGTTACATACGATGCTTCCATCGAAGAAATTTATTTCTGACAACAACAGGGTGGCGATCATGACACTGCAACGTCCATTTGAGCTGGATCGAGAAGAGCTGGAAACTCGAATTGAAGAGATGGTCACAGCGACCATCGATGATCTCTCCTCGGAATTTCTTCTCTTGCCCACCGGTCCTAGTTTTGTCAGGTATCCTGAGTTTCAATCTGCCTACGAAACCCTGAAACGGACCACTGGTGCTTTTCGTAACTTTTCCTTTGAGACGGTCCGGGTGGCGCTTCTGGACAACAGCTTGGTCCTGGGAGTGCTGAGATCTATCCTCGGAATGTCCGCCCCCGAATGGGCAGAACTTGCCCGGACTGAGCTTGGTAGCGATATCACCCAGGGAGCAGCCCGCGGAATCGATAAAGGGTGCCGTAACAGCGATTATTTTAGGCAGATGAACCTGAAGAGATCCGCGACAAAAACTTTGGAACGAACTGATGCGCTACTCCAGGTTGCAGTCATGTACATCGAAAAGGGGGCGCCGCCCGAACAAGAGGGGGTACTGCACCGCCTTGCCAAATTCGATACAGCCTTCGGAAATGAGTCTCTGACTCATGCCTCATGTGAGAATGTGCCGTATGCAGTGCTCCTCTACGAACGTTACCTCGGGCGCCCTCTTGCGACCCATCGGGATGCGGTATCGGAACTGGTAGGCGAAGTTATGGAAAACGCTATCGAACAGCGACTGCGTGACTCCGGTGTCTCCCATCGAAAAACGGGACGAGCCGAGAGAATCCCCGGCTTCGGTCAAGCTCCTGATTTCTGTATACCCGATGAGATCAACCCGTCTGTAATCATTGAGGCTAAAATTACCAGCGATGACGGCACGGCACGGGACAAGGTTACACGAATCAAGCAGTTGGAAACGCAGCGGAACAAGCATCTGCAGGAAGGACGACAGTGGTACGAAGTCATCGCCTGTATCGATGGACGGGGGTTCCGACAGAGAAGAGCCGACATGCGCGACCTGATTCTGCGTCTGGACGGCAAAGTTTTCACAGCTTCGACTCTTGACCACCTCATTACCAACAGCGGGATTGCCGACTTCGTGACGACCCGGAAAGCATAAGATATCCTTGCGAACGATATGGACCGGACTGACTTACTTGCCGACTACCAAGTATTACTGGCTGAGAACGAAAGCCTGAAGGAAGAGATAACCAGATTGAAGGCTCGTCTGGGCATTTTGGATCCTCGTATAGAATCAGAGGCAAATCCCCCGCTTGTTTCCGCATTGCAACCATCCCCTGTCAACACCGATGAAGTAGCCACGTCGGGCCTGACCGCCAAATCGGAGAAAAAGGATAAAATTCGATTATTCTTGTCACTGTTCCGTGGCAGGGAAGATGTACATGCAAAACGCTGGGAAAACAGGAAAAAACGGACATTCGGGTATGCACCGGTCTGCCGGAACGAATGGATGGCCGGATTATGCTCCAA
>CAIUWK010000037.1 GCA_903902855.1 uncultured Geobacter sp.
CAATTATTATTTCGGTTCAGTACGGCCTATACGGATAACAATACATGAGAGGTCGTCATCATAGGCCTCTCTTCCTGAAAAAAGAGTCAAAGCACCTTTAACTGTTTCTATTATCGCCTGTGGTGGTAATGCATGGTGCTTTTCAATAATATCGATAAGTTGTTGATCGCCGAACATCGTCTTGTCCGGAGCTGAGCACTCTGTGATTCCATCCGAAAAGAGCACAAGAATATCGTTCTCGCCGATGGAATAGGAGTTTGAGTCATACTCCTGATGTTCAATCAGTCCAATAGGCAGGTTCCCCCCCTGGACCAGATTTCCCTGGGAATCGCCTGGGCCCTGGGGGCCGCCGGACTCCCCCACATCCTCATGCGTTTCTTCACCGTCCCCAGCGCCAAAGAAGCCCGCAAATCCATCGTCATCGCCCTCTTCATCAACGGCAGCTTTTTCTTCCTCATCAACATTATCGGCTTCGGCGCCGCCCTCTACCTCTCTCCCCAACTCATCAGCTCCGTGGACAAAGGGGGGAACATGGCGACCCTGCTCCTGGCCCAGAAGCTGGGAGGGGGGGCCGGTTCCTTCGGCGGCGACATGTTCCTGGCGTTCATCTGCGCGGTGGCCTTTGCCACCATCCTGGCCGTGGTCTCCGGCCTGGTCCTGGCGGCTTCCGCGGCCATCGCCCACGACGTGTATGTGAACATCTTCATGGACGGCAAAGCGGATCAGCAAACCCAGGTGAAGGTTGCCCGGGTGACCTCTCTCTTCGTGGGAACCGCCGCCATCATCATGGGGCTCATGGCTGAAAAGGAGAACGTGGTGGCCCTGGTGGCCCTGGCCTTCGCCGTGGCGGCATCGGGTAACTTCCCCTGCATCCTCCTTTCCCTCTTCTGGAGACGCTTCAACACGGGTGGTGTGGTCAGCGGCCTGCTCATCGGCACCATCACCGCCCTGGCGCTGGTGGTGATCTCTCCGGTCATGACCTATCCCCAGAAGATTGCCGATGACGCCAAGAAGATCGTCACCACCCTGGAGAAGAAGCAGGCCCAAGGGGGACTCTTGGCGGAGAAAGAGCTGACGGCACTGGATAAAGCCAAGGGTGATTTCAAGAAAAATGACGGCGGAACCTCCATGGTGGGGCTGAAGGCCCCCATCTTCACCCTGAAGAACCCGGGTATCGTCTCCGTGCCGGTGGGGTTCCTGGCGGCCATCCTCGGCACCCTCCTCTTCCGGGACAAGCGGGCGGAGGAGATGTTCGACGAGATCGAAGTGCGCCAGATCACCGGCCTGGGGATCTCCAAGGCATCGGATCATTGACGTTCACGTAGGGGCACGGCGCGCCGTGCCCCTACACCACCTCGGGGAGAGAGAATAATGTCCAGTGCGGCGCGGGGAGGGGATGAGGGGATCGCTCTCCTCAACAACCTGAGCAAGGAAGAGCTGATCAGAATCATCGTGGACGACGCCAAAAACTGGCTGGCCCATGACGGGGTCTGGTTTCAGTCCATCGAGAAAAAACATGGCATGGAGGTGGCGGTGGAGATCGACACCGACGCCTGGCGGCTCTTCACCGTCATCGAGGCAAAACGGATCATGGAGCGGCTGGGGATGAAACCGGGGGGAGGAATCCCGGCACTGGTGGAGTGCCTGAAACACCGCTTCTACGCTCGACTTAATCTGCAGGAGTGCATCGAAGTCACTGAGAACCGGGCCGTTTTTCGGATGCTGGATTGCCGGGTCCAGTCCGCCCGGAAGCGCAAGGGGCTGGCCGATCACCCCTGCAAGTCGGTGGGGATCGTGGAATATTCGGAGTTCGCCCGGACCATCGACCCCCGCATCACCACCACCTGTCTTGCCTGCCCGCCGGACCGGCATCCTGACGAATACTGGTGCGCGTGGGAGTTTGTTGTAGAAACAAGTGAAAAGTGAATGGTGAATGGTGAATGGTGAAAGCTTTTGACCCTTGCACTTTTCACCCTTCACTATTCACATTTTCTTCCGGAGGTTTCCATGCACACCGCATCCCCTGAACCGTACAAATCCGCTCATAAGGTCCGCCTCGTCACCGCCACCAGCCTCTTCGACGGTCACGACGCCACCATCAATGTCATCCGCCGCATCCTCCAGGCCTCCGGGGCCGAGGTGATCCACCTGGGACACAACCGCTCGGTGGAGGAGATCGTCACCGCCGCCATCCAGGAGGATGCCCAGGGGATCGCCGTGAGCTGCTATCAGGGGGGGCACCTGGAGTTCTTCCGGTACATCAAGGATCTCCTGGCAGAGCGGGGGGCCGGTCAGGTGAAGATCTTCGGCGGAGGGGGAGGGGTCATCGTCCCCGACGAAATCCGGGAACTGGAAGAGTACGGCGTCGCCAAGATCTTCTCCCCCGAGGACGGTCGCAGGCTGGGGCTTCAGGGGATGATCAACCGGATACTGAGTGAGTGCGATTTCATCATTCAGCGTGACCTGGAAGAGGAAATCGGCAAACTCCGGAGTCAGGAGATCCGGTCGGTGAATACCCTCATCACCCTGGCGGAGCAAGCGGTGCACGATCACACTGCCGGTTATGGGCTCCTGCGTGAACGGATCAGGGGGATGGGGCGCAACGTCCCCGTAGTGGGGATCACCGGTACCGGCGGTGCCGGGAAGAGTTCCATCTCCGATGAACTGGTCCGCCGCTTCCTCCGGGACTTCCCGGAAAAGAGCGTGGCCATCCTGGCGGTTGACCCCAGCCGTCAGCGGACCGGGGGGGCGCTCCTGGGAGACCGGATCAGGATGAACGCCATCAACACCAACCGGGTCTACATGCGCTCCCTGGCCACCCGGGATTCCCATTCGGAACTCTCCGCCGCCATCCACGACGCCATCGACGTGGTCAAGGCCGCCGGTTTCGACCTGATCATCGTGGAGACCTCCGGCATCGGCCAGGGAGACGCCCGGATCGTGGATATCGCCGACGCCTCCCTCTACGTCATGACCTGCGAGTTCGGCGCCCCCACCCAGCTGGAAAAGATCGACATGCTGGACTTCGCCGATCTGGTGGCGCTGAACAAGTTCGAGCGCAAAGGGGCCGAAGACGCCCTGCGCAACGTCCGGAAGCAGTACCGCCGCAACCGGAACCTTTTCCAGGGGAGCGACGAGGAACTCCCGGTGTACGGCACCATCGCGGCCCAGTTCAATGATCCCGGCACCAACGTCCTCTACCGGGCGCTCCTTGATACGCTGAACGCCAAGAAGGGGCTGAACTGGTGCTCAAAAATGGAGATCACCGAGAAGGAGAGTCTCAAGAAGTACATCATCCCGCCGGATCGGGTCCACTATCTGGGTGAGATCGTCCTGGCCGCCCGGAGCTACCGCAAACGGGTGAAGGAGCAAAGCATCACCGCCCGGCGGCTCTTCCAGCTCACCGGGGCCAGGGAACTGCTGGGGGGATCGCCCGCTGTGGCCGACCTGGATTCATGCATCGTTAGCCAGGAGCAGCGACTCACCGAGGAGAGCCGGAAACTGCTAGAGGGATGGGAGGCACAGAAGGAGAGCTACCGCCAGGATCAGCTGGTTACCAGGGTCCGGGACAAGGAGATCCGCAGCGACCTCTATACCGTCACCCTCTCGGGGACCCGGATACCCAAGGTCTGCATCCCCAATTTTGCCGACTGGGGGGAGATCGTCCGGTGGAGCAAGCTGGAGAACGTCCCCGGCTCCTTCCCCTTCACCGCCGGGGTCTTCCCCTTCAAACGGGCCGAGGAAGATCCCAAACGCCAGTTCGCCGGAGAGGGGTCACCGGAGCGGACCAACCGCCGGTTTCACTACCTCTGCCAGGACGACGACGCCAAACGGCTCTCCACCGCCTTTGACAGCGTCACCCTCTATGGCGAGGACCCGGACTTTCCGCCGGACATCTACGGCAAGGTGGGAGAGAGCGGCGTCTCCATCTGCACTCTGGAGGATATGAAGAAACTCTTTGCCGGCTTCGACCTCTGCGCCCCCAACACCAGCGTCTCCATCACCATCAACGGCCCGGCCCCCATGATGCTGGCCTTCTTCTTCAACGCCGCCATCCAGCAGCAGGTGGAGCAGTTCAGCTCCCGACAGGGTCGGCAACCGGACGACACCGAGTACCGGGAGATCCGCTGCCGCACCCTCCAGACCGTGCGCGGAACCGTCCAGGCGGACATCCTCAAGGAGGATCAGGGGCAAAACACCTGTATCTTCTCCACTGAATTCGCGCTCCGGATGATGGGGGATATCCAGCAGTACTTCATAGAGCAGAAGGTGCGGAACTATTATTCCGTCTCCATCAGCGGCTACCACATCGCCGAAGCCGGGGCCAACCCCATCTCCCAGCTGGCCTTCACCCTCTCCAACGGCTTCACCTTCGTGGAGTACTACCTGTCACGGGGGATGGCCATCGACGACTTCGCCCCCAATCTCTCCTACTTCTTCAGTAACGGCCTGGACCCGGAGTATACGGTCATCGGCCGGGTGGCCCGCCGGATCTGGGCCGTGGTCATGCGGGAGAAATACGGCGCCGGGGAGCGGAGCCAGAAGCTCAAGTACCATATCCAGACCAGCGGCCGGTCGCTCCATGCCCAGGAGATGAACTTTAACGACATCCGGACCACCCTCCAGGCCCTCATGGCCATCTACGACAATTGCAACTCGCTTCACACCAACGCCTATGACGAGGCGGTGACCACCCCCACGGAAGAGTCGGTCCGCCGGGCCATGGCGATCCAGATGATCATCACCAAGGAGTTCGGTCTGACCAGAAACGAGAACTCGCTCCAGGGTTCGTTCATCATCGAGGAGCTCACCGACCTGGTGGAAGAGGCGGTTTTGTGCGAATTCGAGCGGATCGACCAGCGGGGAGGGGTTCTGGGGGCCATGGAGACCCAGTACCAGCGGAGCAAGATCCAGGACGAGTCCATGCTCTACGAGCAGAAGAAGCACTCCGGTGAACTCCCCATCGTCGGGGTCAACACCTTCCTGAACCCGCGGGCCAATGAAGAGGGATTCTACGTCCCCGGCGAACTGGCCCGGGCCACGAAAGAGGAAAAGGAGGAGCAGATCGCCAACCTGCGCGCCTTTCAGGAGCAGAACCGTGATCAGGCGCCGGCGGCCCTTCTACGACTTCAGGAGGTTGCGGTGGCTGGGGGGAACATCTTTGGCGAACTCATGGAGACGGTAAGGTACGCCTCCCTGGGACAGATTTCCCACGCCCTCTACGATGTGGGGGGAAAATACCGGCGGAACATGTGATTAATGGGAGGTAGTATGCTGACGAACATGGAATCGGAACAGCGGATCATCAAACTGCAGCAGCAGCTTCAAACAAAGGGGATCGACGGGGCGCTTATCATCTTCCCCATCGACATCTACTACTTCACCGGAACCCGCCAGAACTCGCTCCTCTGGGTACCGGCGGAGGGGAAGCCGTTTCTCCTGGTGCGCAAGAGCCTCAGCCGTGCCGTGAAGGAGAGCATGATCGAGGATACTCGCCCCTTCCCCTCCAGCAAGGAGTTGCCGCTCCTGTTCGGTGACGGGGTCAGGAAGGTGGGGATCACCTTTGACGTGGTTCCTGTAGCGCAGTACAACTTTTACGCCAAGGCCCTTCCCGGCAGGGAATTTGTGGACATCTCCGGGATCAACCGTGAGCTTCGCTCCGTGAAGTCGGCCTGGGAACTGGAGCAGATGCGAAGCAGCGGGGAGATGGTCTGTGGCGTTTTCAGGCAGGTTCCGGAATTTCTGAAACCCGGCATGCGGGAACTGGATCTCTCCGCGGAAGTGGAGTGCCACTTGAGGAAGGCGGGGAGCGAGGGATACGTCAGGATGCGGGCCTTCAATCAGGAGCTGTTGCAGGGGTTATCCGTCGCCGCCACCGCCGGTGAGCCGGGCTTCTTCGACGGCGCGGTGACCGGCCTCGGCCTGTCCAGTGCCTCTCCCCACGGTGCCTCACGCGCGGTGATTCCCCCCGATACCCCGATCATTCTCGATTACACCGGCATCAGCAACGGCTATCTCGTCGACATGACCCGGATCTTCTGCCTGGGAACCCTGAGTGATGAACTCCGCCACGCCTTTGATACGGCCTTGGCCATCCAGCAGTACCTGGTGGAGAACCTGAAACCGGGGGCGATCTGCGAGGAGCTTTTCCTCAAATCTCTGGAGATGGCAACGGCCGCCGGCCTGGAGAAGAACTACATGGGGGCTCCGGGAGAGAATGCGAAGTTTGTGGGGCACGGCGTCGGCCTGGAGTTGGACGAGTTTCCGGTGCTGGCCCAGGGGTTCAAGTCGCCGCTCCAGGCGGGGCAGGTCATCGCCATCGAACCCAAGTTCGTCATCCCCGGCCACGGGGTCATCGGCATCGAGAACACCTTCGCCGTCAGCGAAGGTGGAGGGATCAAACTCACCGACCTCCCCGACGACATCGTCTATCTGTAATTCTACCTCGTCACATTCAGCCTCTATCCCGACCTTCCCCCTCACCCTGTCCCTCCTTCGACTACCCTTCGACTTCGCTCAGGGCAGGCGCTCAGGACAGGTCTCCCCCAAGGGGAGAGGGAACGTTGATTGCGACGGTGAACAGATTGACAATTCAGTTGTTCATGAGAGAGGTTCCTGCTACGGTGAGACATTCATGAGCAGTGGAGGCGACGGCATGGCTGGTCATCTGAACAAACAGAATCTGACCCTTGACGAGTCGCCCCGATGTGAACTACCGTCATGCAACTAACCGGCGTTACGGACAGATTGTCCGCGCACCGGTTTTTTGTCGGCAGAGTGAGGTGAGTCATGCGCAAACTACTCACGGGTATTGTCGATTTCCACGAACGGTTGCGGCCGCAGTATGCGGATAGATTTCGCGATCTGGCTTTTGCTCAGTCCCCCGACACACTCTTCATTACCTGTTCCGACAGCCGGGTCGTGCCGGAGTTGCTGGCGTCTTCCCACCCCGGCGACCTCTTCACCATGCGCAATGTGGGGAACCTTGTCCCACCGGCAACGGCGGATGGAATCTCCACCGGTGATCTCTCCGAGGCCAGCGCCATCGAGTACGCAGTGCAGCTCCTTGGAGTCTCCAACATCGTCGTCTGCGGACATTCCGAATGCGGCGCCATGAAAGGGGTTCTTGCTCGCAACACTTCACCGGAAACGCCCAATCTGGCCAAATGGTTGAATCACGCCAACAGGGCCGCGTTTCGATTGGAACACGAAGGTCCTCTGGACGATACGCTGAAACCCCATGACCAGCTGTCGCAACTGAATGTTCTGGTACAGATCGAGCACCTGATGTCCTATCCCCTGGTGCATGACAGGGTTGCTGCGGGAGAGCTTCATCTCAGCGGCTGGTGGTTTGAGATCGCAACCGGCGACATTTACGTCTATGAGCGGACGAGCCGCTCCTTCAAAATAATCGACCGCCACCATGCGGACGAGCTCATCGCACGCCTTGCAGTGAAAGGTGTTTAACGCAAGGTCCGCATCGACATCAACAGACATCAAACTTCTGAGATAAAGGTACCTAAAATGCCAGTCTACGAATATCGTTGCACCGCTTGCAACCACCAGTTTGAGCTTCGTCAGAAATTTTCCGATCCCCCTGCCGACCATTGTCCCAAATGTGGCGGGATTGTCCGGAAGATGGTGTCCGCATCGGCATTTAGCCTCAAGGGAGGTGGCTGGTACGGTGACGGCTACAACGCCAAAGCTGATGAGGCTCCCAAATCGGAATCCGCTTCAACAGCAGAAACCGGAGACAAAACAGATTCCGCAGTGACTGACTCTACAACGAGAGAAACGACAGCGGCACCGGTAACCTCATCCACCCAGAGTGAAACCGAGACGAAGAGCGCGGTTGCCGAGAAACCTGCCGTAACGGAAAAACCCAAGTCGGAATAACAAGGAAACAGTTCACGTGCTCAACTCCTTCCACCGCCCCCCCCGTCCCCACGGCTTTTCCCATAATACTCCATCGTGGCAACGTGGAAGCTTGGCACCGGACTCCTACTCTCCCCCATCCCGACCTTCCCCCTCACCCTGTCCCTCCTTCGACTACCCTTCGCCTACCCTTCGACTTCGCTCAGGACAGGCGCTCAGGGCAGGTCTCCCACAAGGGGCGAGGGGACGTTGATTGCGACGGAAAGGTTAAAATTGCGGGTAACTATTCAGCTCCCCTGCAACACGGTCATCATAACTCCCCCTGCCCCCCTCTTGTCTCAAGAGGGGGAACGTGCAGGGCAAATTTATTGTCTCAATTTACCGAAAACCATGATCGAAGCGTCCCTCCCCTTGGGTTAAGGGGAGGACAGGAGGGGTTACGATAGTCGCGCATGTGCATTGAGCTGAATAGTTAAAGTTGCGGCACG
>CAIUWK010000038.1 GCA_903902855.1 uncultured Geobacter sp.
CCTGATCGGTATCGGTGAGAGCTTCGCTCCGCTTGACCACCACAAGACGGCGCTGGGCAAACATGGGGAGGGTCTGGGCGGCGGAAGCGATCTCCTGCCCCTTCCGCTCGCCACCATAGAGGATATCCAGATTGAAATCGGCCAGATCCGCCGGAACCAGAGCGGCAATGCACCGCTTCAACTCCCGCTCCATGAGATAGGTCTCGTCACCGTAGAAATAGTAGACCGGTTTTATGGCGCCGTCGGCCAGGGCCCGCCGCAGCTCTTCAGGTTTCATGGAAGAGCTCCCCCTTAAAAATCATCGGACAGACTCACATAGATACCCTGCGCCAGTTTCTGACAAACCTCCTGGATGGCCGCCTCCTCGCTGTTCTGCTGGATGGAGATATCGCTGTTGGCAGGAAAATTCTGATAGAGAGTCAGGCGCCTCTTCCAGAGAATCTCCCGGGCGCCGTTCTTTCTCAAGGTTATCTCAGTGGTTATGGTGGCGCGATACTCCGCGACGGTTTCCAGACTCTGGCTGCTCCGGTAGCTGTAGGCAACCGGGACAAGATCATAGGAGATGATGGTGCCGGAGAGGAGGTAATCGGCCTTCTCTCCGGCGATGCGCCACTCACCCCGGCGCCGGGCAAACTGCTCCGTAATGCTGTTGGCCAGAAACGCCTCCAGGGTTGCCCGATAGCTCCTGTTGACGAACACGGGGATCCAGATACTCTTTACCGTTGCCGAATCCCGGACCACCGTACTGGTCAGTGAGTGGTAACCGCACCCGGGGAGCCAGAGGGTCATCACGAAAAGAAGCAGGCATGGCACGACTCTTCTCGCTGCGCGCAACCTCATCACCCCACCACGATATTGACCAGTTTGCCGGGAACCACGATGACCTTCCGGACGCTCTTCCCTTCCAGCAGCGCCAGAACCCGCTCGGCGGCCAGAGCCATGGAGCGGATCTCCTCCTCCGTGGCCGTGGCAGAGACGGTGATCCGGTCGCGGAGCTTGCCGTTCACCTGCACCACCACGGTAAGTTCCTCATCGGCGGCAACTTCCGCATCCCAGGAGGGCCAGGAAACCTGGGAAAGAGATACCGTCTCCCCCAACCCTTCCCAGAGTTCCTCGGCGGCATGGGGGATAAAGGGGGCCAGCATGATTACCAGAGAGCTCATCGCCTCCCGGAGTACGGCTCCGTTGCGGGGATCGTTCTTCGCCTCGAAGGCATTGAGTCCGTTCACCATCTCCATGATGGCGGCGATGGCGGTATTGAAGTGAAACCGCCCCTCCACATCGTCCGTAACCCTCCGGATGGTCTTGTGCAGCAGACGGCGCAACCCTTTCCCCTCCGCCGTGAGCTTCTCCGGGTCAAGAGCCGGCGCCTTCGTGGTAAAGGGGAGGGTCTCGAATACCAGTTTCCAGACCCGGTTGATGAACCGGTAACTCCCCTCCACCCCCTGATCGCTCCAATCCAGATCCTTCTCCGGCGGTGCGGCAAAGAGGGAGAAAAGCCGGGCCGTGTCGGCCCCGTACCGCTCCACCAGTCCGTTGGGGTCCACCACGTTCCCCTTGGATTTGCTCATCTTGGCGCCGTCCTTGATCACCATCCCTTGGGTCAGGAGGTTAAGGAACGGCTCGTCCACCGTCACATACCCCAGGTCACGGAGCACCTTGGTGAAAAACCGGGCATACAGGAGATGCAGCACCGCATGCTCGATGCCGCCGATGTACTGATCAACGGACATCCAGTAGCCGGTCCGCTTCTTGTCCAGGGGGCCGTCCGTGAAGTCGGGGCAACAGTAGCGAAGGAAATACCAGGAGGATTGGACAAAAGTGTCCATGGTGTCGGTCTCCCGGCGAGAGCTCAAGCCGCAGACGGGACAAGGGACCGTCACGAAGGAGTCAAGTTGGGCCAGAGGGCTCCCCCCCTCCCCCGTAAAGGTCACGTCCCTGGGAAGGGTGACGGGAAGATCCGCCAGGGGGACCGGTACGGCGCCGCAGATGTCGCAGTAAATGATGGGGATCGGATTCCCCCAGTAACGCTGCCGGGAGATCCCCCAGTCCCGCAGCCGGAAATTCACCGTCTTCTTCCCGACCCCCTCTCCTGCCAGGTGATCGGCCAGAGACTCCTTGGCGGCATCACTTCTCATCCCGTTGAATCGATCCGAGTTGACCATGGTCCCCACCTCGGTGAAGGCTTCGGTCATGGTGGTCGGGTCGAGAATTTCGCCGTCGGGCTGGATGACCACCCGGATGGGAATGTCGTACTTTCCGGCGAATTCGAAATCCCGCTGGTCATGGGCCGGCACCGCCATGACGGCGCCGGTGCCGTACTCCATGAGGACGAAGTTGGCCAGGTAGACCGGCATCCTGCAACCGGTGAGGGGGTTCGTACAGAAGGCGCCGGTCCAGACCCCCTCCTTCTCGAACTCCTCCGCCGTCCGGCGGACCCGGTCGGTGCGGGCGATCTTCTCCACAAAGGCCGTTACCGCCTCACGCCTCTCGGGGGTGGTGATCCGTTCGGCCAAGGGGTGTTCCGGGGCCAAGGACATGAAGGTTGCGCCATAGAGCGTATCCTGGCGGGTGGTGAAGACGGTGATCCCCTCCTCCTCCCCTTCCAGGGGGAAGGTGATTTCGCAGCCGAAACTCTTGCCGATCCAGTTGCGCTGCATGGTCATGACCCGCTCCGGCCAGCCGGGGAGATGGTTCGTCCAGTCAAGAAGCTCCTCGGCGTAGTCGGTGATCCGGAAAAACCACTGATCCAGCTCCTTCTGCTTCACGTCGCTGTCGCAGCGCCAGCAGCCGCCGTCTTCCACCTGCTCGTTGGCCAGCACCGTCTCACATGTGGGACACCAGTTGACAAAGGAGGTCTTCTTGTAGGCCAGTCCCCTCTCGTACATCTGGAGAAAGATCTGCTGCTCCCACCGGTAGTATTCCACGTCGCAGGTGGCCAACTCCCGATCCCAGTCATAGGAAAAGCCCATCCGCTTGAGCTGCCCCCGCATATAGGCCATGTTCTCGTAGGTCCAAGCCGCCGGATGGCAGTTGTTCTGGATTGCGGCGTTCTCCGCCGGCATCCCGAAGGCGTCCCACCCCATGGGATGAAGGACATTGAACCCCCGCATCCGCTTGAAGCGGGCCACCACGTCGCCGATGGAGTAATTGCGCACATGCCCCATATGAATCTTCCCCGAGGGATAGGGAAACATCTCCAGGAGATAGAATTTCTTCTTCTCCGACGCCTCATCGGCCTTGAAGCTCTTCTCCGTCTCCCACCGCTGTTGCCATTTTGCTTCCACGACCTGTGGAATGTATTTTTCCTGCACGGAATACCTCCTGAACTGATACGTATGAGTTTTTGATTGAGATTCGCATGGTTATGGGTGAATTCCGCAGAGGGCCGGAAAACAGCTTGGGGATTATACGCGAAAAGCGTCGCGAACCAGAACAATTAATTTTTGGTTCCGGTCTATCCGGCTTCGGGTGAGAGCCCTGTACCCGGATCAAGCAACCGGTCAAGATCCAGGAGGAGGAGCAGCGCTCCTTTGTACCGGATGGCTCCGGAGATGAATTTGCGCTCCGTTGCCGGGAGTTCCCCTGGAACCGGTTCCAGGTTGGATGCCGGTTCCATGACCACCCTCCCCACCCGATTGACCAGAAGACCGCACCCCCCCTCCCCCTTTCTCACCACGATGATCCGCCGGCTCGTTGCGGTGGAACTAGTCGGGAAACCAAGCCTTTCCGACAGATCCAGGATCGGGATGATGGCGCCGCGCTGGGAAAGTATCCCCATGATCGCCGCCGGCGCCCCAGGGACCGGGGTAACCCGACGGGGACGGATAACCTCCTTCACCCGCCCGATGGTTACGGCATAGTTCTCCCCCCCCGCAGTGAACCAGAGATAGCCGGCAAGCTCCTCCTCTACTCCTGATGCCGGTAGAGTAATATCAGCAGCCACGGCCACCCCCCCGACAGACTTCATCGATGATGGCAAGGGGATCCAGGACCAGAATCGTCCGGTCATCACTCAGTTCCACGGCCCCGGCTATCCCCCGGACCCCGTGGAACGGTTCACCCAGGGACTTCAGCACCAGATCGTGCTGCCCTCTAATCTCTTCCGCCATGATCCCCACCCGCCGCGATGCCGCACCGGTCACGACCACATACCCCGGAGTCACCCCCTGAAGTGGCGGGGTCAGGCCGAAAAAACGGTCAAGGCGGACAAGGGGAAAGCTCTGCTCCCGAACCGTGAGAAACTCGCTCCCCTCACGGGTAAAGAGCTCTTCCGCGGTGACGGCCACCGTCTCCTGAATTGCGGAAACCGGCAGACCGTAGCTCTCCCCCCCGGCCTCGATGATGAGCGTCCTGATGATGGCCAGGGTGATGGGAAGGGCGATGCTTACCCGACTGCCGCACCCCGGCTCCGTCTCCAGGGCGAGGGAGCCGGAAAGGGCCGTGATGGCGCTCTTCACCACATCCATCCCCACCCCCCTGCCGGAAAGTTCCGACACCGCGTCCCTGGTGGAAAACCCCGGCTCGAAGATCAGCTCCAGCGCCTCCCGGTCCGTCAGTTCCCGGGAACCGGCCACCATCCCCCGGACTGCGGCCTGCCGGCGCACCTTTGCCAGGTCGATCCCCCGACCGTCGTCGGCCACCTGAATGACGACCAGATTCCCCTTCTGGCCGGCGGTAATGGTGATCTTCCCCGTTTCCCCCTTCCCTGCGCTCCGCCGCTCCTCAGGCGCCTCGATACCGTGATCCACGGCGTTTCTCACCAGATGCATGAGGGGGTCGGAGATATCCTCGATGATCTGCTTGTCCAGCCTGGTCTCACCCCCGCCCAGCTCCAGCTCCAGCTTTCGCCCCTCGTCGGCGGCAATCCTCCTGACGATGCGCGCCAGCTTGTCATAGAGAGTCTGAACGGGGACCAGACGGATCTCCATGATCCCCTGCTGCAACTCCTTCACCTTTTTCCCCACCCGCTCCGCACGCTTCACCAGAGCCGCCGCCGACGTGGGGTTCACCCTTCTCGCCTGCTCCACCTCGTCTCTCAGCGAAGAGTGCGCCGCCACCAGCTCTCCCACAAGGGCAATCAGCTCATCCAGCGCCCTGATATCCACCCGCACCATCCCGCTGACACTCCGGTCCGACACCCTCCGATCCGGGGAAGGGGTCCCGGGGACGTCCCCTCTACCCGGCTGTTGTGGAGCGGAAACAGCTCTCTCGGCAAAGGGGATCTCTTCACAGGTCACGCACGTGGGAAGCGCTTTGGGGGGTTCATCCCCACCCAGGAGGATATCGAAATCAATGGCATCCTCACGATCGTACCCCGGCGCCGGGATGGTGCTGATTACCTCCCCCTGGGCTTTGAGCAGGTCAATGAGACTCTCGATCTCCCGGTCGAAACTCTCCAGAAGAAACGACGCATGAAGAAGAAAGAGTCGCCCCCCCCCCCGGACGGTTTCGGCCAGGCGGTACTTCTCCAAATCATTCAGGGTAGCGGAGATTCGCTCCGGCAGGAGCGGTTGTGGGAGGGGGTGTGAGGGAGGGGTGACGGTCCGGGCGCAACAGAAGTTGATCCGTTCCAGGATCAGAGTCATGGAGGGGAGCCCCTCCTCACTCCCTGACGTGCGAACCAGCAGGGAGAGCTGATCCAGGGCCGCCTCCAGAACTTCCACCGTCTGGTGGTCAAGGGGAGTTTTTCCCAGACGGAGCCGATCCAGGAGTGTCTCTACCCTGTGGGCCAGACCGCTCACCGACGTGTACCCCAGCATCCCGGCCACCCCCTTGAGGGAGTGGGCGTCACGAAAGATGGCATTGATCAGATCAGGGGGGACAACGTCATTACCGGCAGCCTGGACCAGTCCGGCCACCCCCAGTGCGAGATGTTCCAGAATCTCCTCCACCTCGGCCAGGGATTCCCTGATCCCGCGGGAGTGGTCATGGTCTTGAAACGGCATGAGATCCTTACAATAACCCAGGTTGATCGACTGAAGGCTGAAGGCTCTCAGAAAAACCACTGCAAAATCAATAAAGACGACTTATACGAGACGGGGTTAATCCGACTTTGTCATTTTCTGCCTCTATCCCTCACTCTCCCCCACCCCGACCTTCCCCCGCTGGGGGAAGGAGTCCCCCCCCACCCAGCGGGGGAGGGTTGGGGAGGGGGAAATCCCGAGGCGTGAGACAACTGCCGTAAAATGACAAAGTAGAATTAACCTTCAGTCTTCAGCCTTAATTTCAGCCTTAATTTCAGCCTTAATACCTGCTTCGGAGAAAGGGATGAGTCCCCTGCAGGAAGGGTAATCGAAACAGACCCGGAATTTTTTCCCTGTCTGCGCCCCCTTTGTTACGGTTCCCACTCTCATCCTCTTACCGCACAAGGGACAGGGGAAAACCGTGGTCTGCTCTTTCCCGGCGGGAAGCGCAGGGGTGGCCGGCTCCTCCGGAGAAGGAGTCGGCGGCTCGGTCCCCACGGGAGCCGGCGTCGCCATGACCTG
Organism: uncultured Geobacter sp.; assembly: GCA_903902855.1. Taxonomy (GTDB): domain Bacteria; phylum Desulfobacterota; class Desulfuromonadia; order Geobacterales; family CAIOGM01; genus CAIOGM01. The sequence goes on from CAIUWK010000038.1 coordinate 6,489, forward strand.
GGCTACCGGTTGAGCAACGGCATCCTCAACAACGGCCTCCCCGGCAGATAGGGCAACCGGGGAGCCACCATCCACTTTGGCTTGTTCGTGCTCCAGGATTGTGACGAAACCATCTCTCCCACGGCTCTTTTCTTTATGAGCAGGTCCCTTTTTTTCACCGGCGTGTTCTCTCTTTTCCGGAACGGCGTTACCCCCCCGCCGCGACAACCAGCGCACGCCGTAAAAGAGTCCCGCGAACAGGGTCAGGACGCCCAGCAGAAAAACCACAAAAAAGGACCAGATACTCCAGAGACTCTCCTGGAGAGGGGCTTTACCGAAGAACTCGACCTTTTCCACCGGTTTTGGGGAGCCCATTTCCGGATGAGTTGAAGCGTGTCGCTCCCTGTAGCCGGTCTGAGCATTTTTAAGAACCGAATTATAGGTATCCTCCGACGAGAGAAACTTTTCGGCAAAGACGTCCATCCTCAGACGTTGAGCGCCGGCGGACAGCTGGTATGCATCGTTGAGCAGGGTTACTCCCGCCGAGGAGTAGGCATTCGTCGCCTCCTGACCGGAGGGGATTATCTTCTCAGCCGCCTTCTGAAAATCGGCAAAATTCACCATCGTGAACATTGAATCGCCCGGACTTTCCTTATTCACCAGGCCGGCGATGGAATTGAATCCGGAGCTGCATTCAAATTTACGTTCATGAACGAAGTAATTCCTGCTGGAGCGTCTGCCGGCAGCGGAATAATCGTCCGTAATTTTCGAGATCTTCAGATCCTCGGTAAAAAAAGCCACCAGATGGTTAGGAAGGGGAACCGAACCGCTCTTGCCGTCATATCGTGCTCCGGGATATTTTTGCGCCAAGGCACGGTTGTACGAGGCAAGACGCTCCGGATTGTTGCCCGGCAAGAGTTCCGTGGCCTGGTTGTCGAGCGTCACCAGTGTCGACTCTACTTCCCGTGCCAGGTTTTCCAGCTGGTTCCAGTACTCCACGGTCTGTTTGAACCCGGCCAGAGATGGTGCTGATTGTGCGGAAGGTTCTGCCGTAGGGGGTACCGGTGCCGGAGCGGCGAAGGAATATGCAGCCGACATAACGAGGAGGGCGACCAGCCGGAGGAGAGTCACGAAGCAAGAGGAGATCCGCCGCATATTTTCGGAAGCAGTCGCTACAACCGATCCATATGCCATGTTGGTTGGTACCTTTTTCATGGTGCAGGTACCGGAACTTTCTCCAAAAATACCAGCAAATGTTGTTCGCGCCATTCCTGCCGGTTCACGTGAAACGCCCCGGCAAAACCGTACGCTTTTGCCCATCTGTTCGTGGTGTCGAAATAGCACCGAAACGTATCTTCGGTGATGAAATTTACATGGGTCGGGTCCTGAAATGCCGCGACGTGCGGATATGCGGGGGTATATGACAAGAATACTCCACCCATTTTCAGGACACGATACACCTCGTTCATCAATTCGACGAATGCGTTCCGACGGTGTGGAACATAGATAAGCCGCGGTATATGCTCAAGAAAATCGCAGGCGGTCACATAGTCGAAGTAATTGTCACCGTAGGGGATAGGCTCTATGGCCAGATCCGCTTTCTTTATCGAGGCAGACAAATCATCCCGCACATCAACCCCGTACACCTCGTCGGCGTTGAACGGGTTCCTGGGTTCCAGCCCGCAACCCAAATCCAGCGTTTTTGACATAGAGAAGGACTCGCCTCGTGTAAATTCCGCACACTCAATCAATGGCAATCTGACCGATGAACAGGCTCTCGGTGTGGGATCTCCCTTGGCAGGGGTCTCACGCCGTCGCAGTTTGCCTTATTTCGACAGCAGAATCAAATCAATTCAACCTTTACTCCCGGCAGGGTCACGCCTGGGGTGAAGGTGACGAGTGGGAACGGCTGATCGTTACACCTCCTCCATCGGTTTGAGCCCGGTAATATCACTGAGCAGGGCCCGGTACTCCGGCGCACCGTTTGCAGCCTGGCCTGCGGTTGCCTCCAACCGTGCCCGGAATTGCGTACCATCCCTTTTCATCATCCGCACTTCACAGACCTGCCGTGTAGCCGTTGCCTGGAGCTGCATCCGGTGGCGATAATAGATGTTCCTGTCCTCGGGAACGATAAATCGAGCCAACATCTGCCCGATCAGGGCACCCCGACCCAGTCCCAGCA
>CAIUWK010000039.1 GCA_903902855.1 uncultured Geobacter sp.
GGGTGAAGATCGACAGCGGGTGTAGGGGCACGGCGTGCCGTGCCCTTACCGATGCCGATTACCGGGTGGAAAAGATGACGTACGGGAAAAGCGGGGAGGAGAAGGATTTGACGACGCTCCACTACAACGGCAAGATCACCCTGACCGGCATACCGCTGGCAGCCTACGACTACATCGTCAACGGCAAACCGGCGCTGGATTGGGTGGTGGAGCGACAATGCGTCAAGACCGACAAGGAGAGCGGTATCGTCAATGATGCCAACGACTGGGCAACGGAAACCATGGGCAACCCGCGCTACCCTTTGGAACTGTTCCAGAGGGTCATCACGGTGAGTCTCGAAACAATGAAAATTGTCGGGAGTTTGCCGGGATTGGAGCTGTAAACCACCCCTCACCCCGACCCTCTCCCACTGAGGGGAGAGGGGGAGATTATACGTGTCGGATCGGGTGGGGAAGGGAAAAACCTTGCCATCACTCCAAATAAAATGCTGAAATTTCAACTCTGCTGTCGCAATCAACGTTCCCTCTCCCCTGGTGGGAGAGGGACAGGGTGAGGGGGGAAGGACGATGCTCGGTTGTTATTGCAATTTACCCCTTATCCGGTGAAGATCGATTTTAGTAGGGGCGACCGGCCGGTCGCCCTTACCGATGCCGATTACCGGGTGGAAAAGATGACGTACGGGAAAAGCGGGGAGGAGAAGGAACGAGGGACGCAGGGCGCAACAAGCCGCGCCCGTAACCGCCCCACCCGTAGATTTTATGTGCGTCAGGTCGCTTCTTGTTCTTTCTATCCCTTCTTGTCCCCTTTCCGCCGCCGGTAGGGGAGTAGCGAGACCAGCGCCACGATGGAGCGGGGACGTACTGCGTAGGTTGTAGCGGTGACGGGTGGGGCCTCTCGCCAGTCACAAATATCATCGGGGGATGGCCGGGAGGTGTCGATCCATCGGCGCCATCCCCGCTCTCCCGAGCGTCGCGGGAGTTCGAACCGGAGCTCCTCCCACCAGGCGTTCATCATGAGGTGCACGGCAAAACTTCCCTGGAGCCCCCGGACGGTCACGGCGATGCTGTGGGAGTACTCCGCCCAGTCGGGCTTGTTGAGTTTGACGCCGTGCCAGTCGATGCGGGAACGGTGCAGGAGGGCGTTGAGGCTGAGCCCTTCGGTATTCAGTGATGAGTCCCGCTGGAGCCGGCGTTTGATCAGCTCCCGCACAAAGCGGAGCAGTCCCTGATTTCTTTCCACCAGCTCCCAGTCGAACCAGCTCACCTGGGTATCCTGACAGTAGGCGTTGTTATTACCTCCCTGGGTGTGCCGGCACTCGTCCCCCATGAGGAGCATGGGCGCCCCCAGCGACAGGAGGTTGATGGTCAGGAAATTCCTGATCTGTCGCTCCCTGAGCGATTCCACTTCGAGATCGTCCGTAGGCCCCTCCACCCCGCAGTTCCAGCTTCGGTTGTCGTCCGTGCCGTCCCGGTTTCCCTCTCCGTTCTCCTCATTGTGTTTTGAGTTGTAGGAAACCAGATCATTAAGGGAGAAGCCGTCATGGCAGGTGATGAAGTTGATGCTCTGCTCCGGTTCCCGTTCTTCATGGCCGTAAAGGTCCGGGCTCCCCAGGAGTCGCCAGGAGAGGGGGCGAACGGTGGCATTATCCCCCTTGATGAAGCTCCGGATATCGTCCCGGAACCGGCCGTTCCACTCTTTCCAGGTATTACCGATGAATGAGCCCACCTGGTAGAGCCCCCCGGCGTCCCATGCCTCGGCGATGAGTTTGGTGCCGGTCAAGACCGGATCGGTGTCGATGTCCCAGAGGACGGGGGGATTGCTCATGGGGTGGCCGTTCTCGTCCCGGGAGAGGATGGAGGCCAGGTCGAAGCGGAAGCCGTCCACATGCATCTCTTCCACCCAGTAGCGGAGACTGTCCACGATCATCCGGCGGACGGTGGGGTGGTTGGCGTTGAGGGTGTTCCCGGTACCGGTGTAATTGGCATAGCAGGAGCGGTCGGCCTCGGGGATATAGTAGACGCTGTTTTCCAGTCCCCGGAAGCTCAAGGTCGGACCTTCGTGGTTCCCCTCGGCGGTGTGATTGAAGACCACGTCCAGGAATACTTCGATCCCTGCCCGGTGAAAGGCCTTGACCAGATCCCGGAACTCGTTGAGCGGCCCCAGCGGTTCCTTCCGGGAGCTGTATCCCACATGGGGAGCGAAGAAGGAGATGGGACAGTACCCCCAGTAATTGAGTCGTCCCAGGGGGGCGTCCTCCGGGTCGAAGGCGAAGATGGGAAGAAGTTCCACGGCGGTGATCCCTAACTCCACCAGGTAGGGGATCTTTTCCATGAGCCCCGCATAGGTGCCCCGTTTCTCCGGGGCAACGCCGGAGTTGGGGTTGCGGGTGAAGCCGGCCAGATGCATCTCGTAGATGACCGTCTGGGAGACGGGGTGGCGCAGCGGCGCATCCTCTTCCCAATCGTAGGCAGTGGGGTCCACCACGATGCTCTTCAGTGCGAAGGGGGCGTTATCCCCCGGCAGGCTTGCCGCCTCCCGGTTGTATTTTGCAGGCACCGCCACCCCCCGGCCATAGGGGTCCAGGAGGACCTTGTTCCGGTCGAAGCGGTGCCCCTCTTCAGGAACAAATGGGCCGTCGACCCTGAAGGCATAGATCTGTCCCGGTGTCACGCCGGGAACAAAGACATGCCAATAGTCGCAGGTCCGGTTAAGCCGCGGATTGAGGCGGATGACCCGGCTGGCAGTCGGGGCGTCGGCGTTCTCGAAGAAAAGAAGCTCCATGTCTGTGGCACTTCGGGAAAAGATGGCGAAGTTTGCCCCTTCGGGGGTCACCGTTGCGCCCAGGGGATGGCACTTCCCCGGTGTCGTTGCTGCCTGTTTCATGGAAAACCTCGGAGTTTCAGTGATATGTTAAGGTGGAAACGAACAGTCCGAGGATTGTCGCGTCATCTGGAGCTAAAAGTTGACAACCTTCTGTTTTAAGAGGGTTATCCACAGGCAAAAGAAAAATCTGAAAATTTGCAACTAGCTGTAATAGTTTGTTTATTAGCAGAGTTTCCAGCGGTTACACGTTGTTTTCACAGGGGGTGTGTATAACTCTGTGCAAAAGTCCGGGGAAAACTCCATAACTCGTTGAAACTTAAAAATGCTCCGCCACCATCTTCCGGGCCAGGTCCATGGAACTGGTGAAGGCGGGAGAGATGGGGTTGAGAACGTGAAGGGCGTCACCGTCAGTCAGGACCATGAAGTCCATGACGAGCTGCTTGGTTTCCCAGTTCACCAGCTGGGGCCGGATGCCGACCTTGGCGGAGGGGGCGATGTCCCCCGGAGAGAGCTGTTTGACGAGCTTGGCCGCATCGTGGAAGAAGTAGGACGGGAAATATTTTTTCGGTTCGGTGAGCGCGACGCTCCGGAACTGGGGGTTGACGCAGAAGAGCTCGGCATCCTCCAGGGCGATCCGGAACGCATCGGAATCGATGCCGGAAAAGAGGCCGTAGTTCTCCCGCCCGAAGGCCGGAATCGCGGTGGGCCCCAGATAAACGTCCCCACCCACGCTCCGGGTGAAGTGAACCCCCAGGAAGGGGTTCCGGATGTCCGGCACCGGGTAGATGTTACCGTGTACCGTCCAGGGGGTCTGGGGGCGAAGGAGTCGATAGAGCCCCTTGAAGGGGATGAGCCGGTACTGTTTCCCCACGCCGAACAGGGCCGCCACCCGGTCGCAGTAGGCGCCGGCGGCGTTGATGACCCGACGGAAGACGATCTCACCCCGGGTCGTCACCGCCGTCGTGCTCCCCTTGAGCCCGGTCATTTTGCAGTCGCGGAGGATACGGACCCGGCCCGTTGCCTCCAACTCCTTGGCGAGGCTCTTCATGATCGCCTTGGGGTCAACCACCGCGGTATCGTGGGAGAGCAACGCCCGCCCTACGGTCCGGGCGTTGGGTTCGATGAGAGAGAGCTGTTGTTCGTCGATCATCTCCACCCGGGCGCCGTTGGACGTTGCCCGACGGAATAGTTCATCGAGAACGGGGAGCTCTGCATCGTTTCGGGCCACGATGACCTTGCCGTTCTCCTGCAGCGGCAGCCCCTGTTCCCGGCAATACTCTTTCATCAGGCGGTTGCCGTTGAGACAGGAGCCTGCCTTGAGGCTGTCCGGCGCGTAGTAGATTCCGGCGTGGAGTACCCCGCTGTTGCGTCCCGAGGCATGGCTACCCGGTTCCGATTCCTTCTCGATGACCAGGATCTCCCCGTGCCCCCCTCTCACCAGTTCCCGTGCCAGGGTCAGCCCGATGATCCCTGCTCCGATGATGAGAATGTCCGCTTGTTCCGCTTTCATGGCAGCTCCTTTGCGGGTATCGCCACCCGCTGTTGCGGGAGTATAGCAGTATGAAGGGGGAGAACGCAAATGGTGGCTGACGACTATTTCCCCTGCTCTTTGACATTCGCCGGGTTTTTCCTTGACACCCCCCGGCGTAATGCGTACGATGAACTACCTTTTTGAGGGCCTATAGCTCAGCTGGCTAGAGCTACCGGCTCATAACCGGTCGGTCCCAGGTTCGAATCCTGGTGGGCCCACCATTTTTACATGGGATGTCTCGGGGATGCATTTAACGCCAACACGCAGCAGAACCGATTCCCATGAAGTGGGGCAAAAGAGTGCATACCGACAGGGTGCACTCTTTTTCTTTGCGCAGGCATGACGATTCCCAAGCTGTCTGACATCATCGGAATTATTAATAAAATTGCCCCACAGACTCTTGCCGAGTCGTGGGATGCCGTGGGGCTGCAGGTGGGGGACCCGGCGGCGCCCGTCTCCCGGATCATGACGGCGCTGGACCCGGGGGAGCCTGCGATTGACGCCGCCATCGCCAGTCGATGTCAGCTTCTTGTCACCCATCATCCCTTCATCTTCAAACCGCTCCCCCGGCTTTCCGCCGCAGACCCGGTGACCGCTCGAATCTTTCGCGCCATCCGGAACAATCTGGCCGTGGTTTCGCTCCATACCAACTATGACAGTGCCGAAGGGGGGCTGAACGACCTCCTGGCAGAGCGGATCGGCGTCTTCTCCTGCAAACCGCTCACGGAGACGGTTAGGGAAGAGCTGGTCAAGCTGGCGGTCTTTGTCCCCAAGGGATTTGAGGAGCAGGTGATGGCGGCGCTCTTCCGCTTCAGTGGAGTCATGGGCAACTATCGGGACTGCTCGTTTCGCGTTGACGGAACAGGGACGTTTCTTCCTCTGGAGGGAGCGAAACCGTTTCAAGGTGCCAAGGGGAGAGCCGAATCCGTCCAGGAGTCGCGCATCGAACTCCTTCTGCGCGCCGCCGACCTGGAGAAAGCCACCGAGGCACTGAAGGCTGCTCACCCCTACGAGGAGCCCGCCTATGATCTCTACCCGCTCCTTAACCGGGGGAAGGGCTTCGGTCTCGGCCGGATCGGCGTTCTGGAGAATCCGGTAACACTGGCTGCTTATGCGGCTGACGTTCGCGAGCGTCTCGGCTGCCGCAGCGTCAGGTACGTGGGGAACCCCCTGCAGACGGTACGCAAGGTGGCGCTCTGCAGCGGCAGCGGTGCCTCCTTTCTCCACGAAGCCAAACGCCGCGGCGCCGATCTGCTGGTCACCGGCGATGTGAAATATCACGAGGCCCGTACCGCTGAAGAGCTCGGCCTGGCCCTCATGGATGCCGGACACTTCGGTACCGAAATCATCGCCGCCCAAGGGTTGGCAACGAGAATTACCAGCGACTGTCGCCACCGGAGATACGAGGTGGAGGTGCTCTGCTGTCGCGACGAACTGGACCCCTTTCAGGTCGTTCCCTAGCTGTGATACTTTAAAAGGCGCGGCGGCGCCGGCCACGGAGGTTTCGTGGAGGAATCCGCACGAGGAGGTGTGTAGTGCTTGTCAAGGTGAAGCTGTTAGAGGAGTTGCAGAGTATCGATCTGAAGATTGACGGCCGACAGGCGGAGAAGGATCTACTTCTCAAGCAGATGGCTGATCTGGAACGGGAGGTCGAAGAGTCGCGACTGGCCCTGGATACCCTCAGGGAAGAGTTGGCCGCTCTTCAGGCTCAGAAAGAAGTGAATGAGCAGACCCTTGCCGTGGAGGGGGATAATATCGTCCGGTCGGAGGCTCGCCTCCACGATATCAAGACCCAGAAGGAGTACCAGGCGGTCCTCAAGGAGGTCTCCACCGCGAAAAAGGTCCAAACGGAGCTGGAAGAGCAGATCCTCAAAAATATCGAGGAAGCGGAGCTTCTGCAGGGGAGAGTCGCCGAAGGGGAGCTGAAGCTGGCAACGCTGAACGGGAACATTGCCCTGCGCAAGGAAGAGGTTCAGGCGGAGCTGGATAAACTAGAGGCGGTAATTGCCGGCGATCAGTCCCAGCGGGCGGTGACAACCGCCGGTCTCACCCCTCCCCTGATCAATCGCTACCAGATGCTTCGGGAGAAGCGACAGGGGATTGCCGTGGTTGAAGCGCGTGACGGAAGCTGTCTCGGCTGCAATATGCATATTCCGCCGCAGATGTATAATAACTTGTATAAGGGGCTGGAGTTGATCGTCTGCCCCCACTGCCAGAGGATGCTCTTCATCCGGGCAGCGGAGCCGGCGGCGTAAAGAGCTACACAGTTTGGCTGGAGCAGCACGGATGGTCGCCGCCCGCTTGCGGGGGGAGGAAAGTCCGGGCTCCACAGGGCAAGGTGCTGGATAACGTCCAGCGGGGGTGACCCCAGGGATAGTGCCACAGAGAGAAGTCCGCCTGCCGGAGTTTTTTTATGCAGGTAAGGGTGAAAGGGTGAGGTAAGAGCTCACCGGGTCTGCTGGTGACAGCGGATGCCAGGTAAACCCCACCAGGAGCAAGGCCTCATAGGGAAGCGTTAAGGGTGGCCCGCCCGTGCTTCCGGGTTGGCCGCTTGAGGCTGCCGGTAACGGTAGTCCTAGATGAATGACCATCACCCGACGCGGGGTAACCGGCGTAGGGAACAGGACCCGGCTTATGGGCTGCTCCAGCCAATATTTTCATGAATGAAGCCACCCTCTGGGGCAAGGGGGTGGCGCAGTTAATCTCGGAGTTTTCTCTTCTCCCTCCGGCGCAACGGGTCGAACTTGTGACGCTCCTGACCCGGATGGGGGGGCTCAAAGAGGAGATCGTGGCGCTTTCCGATGGGGCGGAGGGGGCGGCTGTCTGTGCCTCCTGCAATGGAGCCTGCTGCCGGGTGGGGAAATATCATCCCGCACCACTTGATCTTCTCACCTGCTTTGCCGCCGGCGAACTTCTCGTGACACCGCTCTTCGCCACCGGCACCTGTCCGTTTCTGGGTGCTGCCGGATGCCGAATTATCCCGTCCCGTCGACCCTTCACCTGCGTCATCTTCATCTGCCACCTGATTGAAGCGCGACTCTCCGGTGAGGCTCTCACCCGGCTCTCCCTGATGGAGGAAGAGCTGCGCCGCCTCCGGCGAGAGACGGCGGCCCGGTTCGGAAGGGCTCTTGCGGAGAGTTTTTTTCTGGAGATGGAGCAGAGCGGTGGAGAAGGTGTTTCGTTTCTTACTCCCCCAGCCACGGAGGTTTTGTAGATGGCAACTGTAATGAACGACCTGGTACTGGTTCATGTGGACAACCAGCCCGGTTTTTATGCCCGGATTGAGGATATCTCCCCCGACTTCAAGCCGGGATGGTGGCAGGTCAAGCTGCTGGTTCTCACCCTGCCGCTTCAGGTCTACACTTGGATACTGGATGAAGATCAGATTGAAGGGGCTTCGTATACCATGGGAGGTACCCCCATCCGGCTGGAGAAGGTCGTCTCTCCGGTGACGGATGAAGCGCCTCCCGCTCCCACCCGTAAAGAGTCGACACCGAAGATCGGCGGTGGAAAAGTCGTCCCGCTCTTCGGCAGGAAGAAAGATTCCTGACGGCCCGTCCCTCCTGAGTCCTCTCCTACCAATCCCCCAGGTTACATGACAGATGGATACTCAGCCAATGGAGCTGCCGCAGTTGATGGAACTGGCCCTGCGGCATCATCGGGCCGGAGAGTTCTCCCAAGCGGAGGCTCTCTATCGCCGTCTGTTGGCCGCCGCTCCGGAACAGTTTGATGCCTTGCATCTGTTGGGTGTTCTGTCCCGACAGAGCGGGGATTTGCCGCGGGCCATCTCCCTGATCAGTCAGGCGGTGAGCATTGACGACCGGCAACCGGCGGCTTTCAATAATCTCGGAGTTGCCTACCAGGCGGCCGGGCGGCTTGATGAGGCGGAACTCAGCTACCGGCGAGCTCTTGGTCTCATGCCCGAATATGCCGATGCCCATTTCAACCTCGGCGTCGTCCTCATGGCAGCCGGTCGGTATGGGGAGGCGGAGCTTTCGTATCGGAAGGCCATCGAGCTCAAGCCTGATGGCGTCGAGGCTTACAACAATCTGGGGGCCACCCTCAGGGCGCTGGGGAAACCGGAGGAGGCGGAAACAGCCTACCGGCAAGCACTCCGTCTCAAGCCGTCTGCGGATATATTCGGTAATCTTGCGGCAACGCTGAGAACTCTTGGCAAGGCGCCGGAGGCGGAGTTTGCCTATCGTCAAGCCCTTGCCCTTGATCCGGATTTCGTGGCAGCGGAACATAACCTCTCTCTGCTGCAGCTGCTGCAAGGGAATTATGAGGAAGGTTTCGCCCGCAATGAGGCGCGCTTTGCGGTGGGTACGGGAAAAAGGTATCAGGAACTTATCCTCAGTCGTTTTTCCGGTAATAAACGATGGCAGGGAGAGCCGCTGGCAGGGCGCTTCTTACTGGTTGTCACCGAACAGGGGTTTGGCGACAATCTCATGATGATGCGCTATCTGCCGCTGCTCAGGGAGCAAAAGCCCGGACGGCTCATGGTCTGCTGTCACCGCGCCTCACTCTTGCGTACCCTGCAGGCCATGCCCGGCGTGGATGACGTTGTCCTGCTGGAACAGGTTGAGACCCTGGGGGAATTGGACCTGTATTGTCCGAGCATGAGCTTACCCCATCTCTGCGGGAGTCGGCTCGGCACGATTCCCGACAGGGTGCCGTATCTGTCGCTCCCCACCGGCATGAGAGAGCCGTGGCTGAGCCGCTTGGCCGGAATGCAGGGAAGGAGGGTCGGATTAGCCTGGGCGGGGTGCGCGCTGAATCAGTCCGACGGGGAGCGGAGCATCCCCCTGGAGAGCTTTGCCCCCTTGATGAAGGTCAAGGGGGTCTGTATTGTGAGCCTGCAGGAAGGGGACGCCGCCGGTGAGCTCCGCCGTCTTGGCTGGGATATTATCGACTGGATGGCCGAATGTCCGGATTTTATGGATACCGCCCCCCTGGTGGCCGAACTGGAGCTCGTCATAACCGTGGATACGGCGGTTGCCCATCTGGCGGGGGCTCTGGGAAAGCCGGTCTGGCTGCTCAACCGTTTTGCCGGTGAGTGGCGCTGGCTGCTGGAGAGAAATGATTCTCCCTGGTACCCGAGTATGAGAATCTTCAGACAGCCGCGGCCAGGCGACTGGGAGAGCGTGATCCGTCAGGTGGCTGACGAACTGGGCGCGCTGGTAGCCGAAGAGGTCGGAAGCCGAGGGATTTTTATGCCCCCCTGAGCTGCGCCGTCACCTTTTTAGAGCCGGGGAGGCCGAGTGGCTATGCCTCGTTAATTTTTCTTGCATTTTCAGAGCGTTTCCGTAAGATGTCCCTGCTGTAGTCGGGGGGTATGTCATGAGACTGAAAGAAGAGCAGATAGCACGGTTGGCCGAGCAGGTACTCATGGCTCTTGACCATGACGGACTGATTACCCTCAAGGCCGAACGGGGGAAGGCGCTGGCCGCCATGAAGAGTGCCATTGTCGCCGATATCCGGCAGGAGGCCGACCTGGAGAAGGATGCCCAGCACCTCCTGGAGCAGACGCTCCGTTCCATGGGTGGCGGCGCCGGCATCGACGAGCAGAAGATGCTCCGGATGGTCAAGGAAAAGCTGGCCAAAGAGCGGAAGATAGTTCTTTAACTTCAAGTGAATTGTGAAACGTGAATAGTGAAAAGATCAAAGTCCTTTTCACCATTCACCATTCACCATTCACTATTCACGGGTTCCCACATGCATATCTCCGAAGACCGCATATCGCACCTGGCACATCGGATACTGGACGCCCTCTGGAAGAATGACCTGGCCGATCTCCCCGACGAACGCCGCTCTCTCCAGTGCGTCAAGGATGCCGTCGGCCACTACTTCGAGGTGGGAGACGAGATCGATGCCGCTGTCCGGGCCAAACTGGCCTCCTATCGTCCCCCCAAGACCCCCGGCAGTCGGGAGTATGACATCCTCTTCCAGAAGTTCCACCAGGAAGAAGTTGCGCGGCGTAAACGCTGACAACCGGTTCTCCTCCCTCCGAAATTTATTTTCAAGAGACACTTGATTTTTTCTGATGGGGTAGTTATATTCCTTATCGTTAGCACTCAGAGTTCCTGAGTGCTAATTTTTTCCCTACCATATCCGTACCACCACCTAGAAGAAAGGAGTAGTAAGCATGAATTTGAGACCCATGCAGGACCGGATTATTGTCAAGAGGGTTGACGAAGAGACCAAGACCGCCGGTGGCATCTTCATTCCGGACACCGCCAAGGAAAAGCCCCAGCAGGGCGAAGTCGTTGCCGTCGGCAAGGGTAAGAAGACCGAAGACGGCAAGATCATCCCGATGGATGTGAACGTGGGGGACAAGGTCCTCTTCGGCAAGTACTCCGGTACCGAGATCAAGCTGGAAGGTCTGGATTACCTCATCATGAGGGAAGACGATATCTTGGGCGTTGTGGAAAAATAGTTCACGTTCCCCGGGGCCGGTAACAAAGGCCCTTTGAAAGACAGATCAATCAAACGACATGGAGGATAAAATAAGATGGCAGCAAAGATCATCAAATTCGACCAGGACGGCCGCAACGCCATTCTTAAAGGTGTAAATATTCTTGCCGATACGGTCAAAGTGACCCTGGGACCCAAAGGGCGCAACGTCGTCATCGAGAAGTCCTTCGGTTCGCCGCTCATCACCAAGGACGGCGTGACCGTGGCCAAGGAGATCGAACTGGAGGATCGGTTCGAGAACA